>CAKZZS010000001.1 GCA_937884975.1 uncultured Clostridia bacterium
TTTGTTGACCAAGCCGGAATATGCCTGTGTAAGCTCATCTGTGGTCAGGGAAATTCATCATTTTGGCGGTGATATTGCCCCTATGGTGCCTAAATCAGTCATAACAGCTATTGATTATTTTACTAATAAATGATATATTTATTAGGTGGTTTTATATCTTTAGATTTTATGCTGGGGAAGGTAAGATTTTGTGATGGAAATAGATAACATGGAAATAGAGAATATACTAGAGGAAATAGAGAATTTGGTAGCATCCTCCAATCGGGTGCCTTTTTTGGACAAGGTAATGATTGATGATGTGGAGCTTTTTCGCCTGATGGATGTTTTGCGCAGCGAGCTGCCACGAGAGATACAGGATGCCCGTGATATAGTAAAGCGTCGGGATGCCATTATTCAGGCAGCCCAGACGGAAGCTGACCGTCTGGTGGATGGTGCCAAGCGTGAAGCCAATCAGACAATTGAGCAGGCCAAGGCATACGCTCAGAAGGCTGTGGAGGAAAATGAAATAGTTTTGCAGGCCCGTGAGCAGGAAAGACAGATTATGGACCAGACGATGGCGGCAGCCAACAAGCTAAAGACGGAGACTGAACAGTATGCGGAGCAGCTTCGTACCAGTGCTGACTCTTATGCCAATCAGGTGTTTAATCATGTGATTGAAAGTGTGGGCGAGGCTTTGCAGGCTGTGCAGCAGGCAAAAGGCCAGCTCAATGATCAGCAGTGATTTTTGTGTATTTTTTAGATGTGGGAATGAGGATTCGTTTTCACATCTTTTTTTATTTGTTAAAAACTAAAACTTTCCACATATGAAATGGGAATATTTGCATTAGCTTTCATCAATATTTCTATGTGGGAAGTTTATGGTATTACATAATTTCCATGTGGAAAATTTGATGTGAGTGCGATATAATAAAGTCAAATAGTCGAATTTTTTAAAAGCAGGTGGTATTATGAGTAATATTGCGGATTTAATAGAGGAATACATTTTGCGGAGGCTGGCTGAGCAGCAGACCGGGCAGGTGGAATTAAGACGAACAGATATTGCTGACGAAATATCATGTGCACCTTCCCAGATAAGCTATGTGCTTAATACCCGATTTACCCAGGATAAGGGCTTTGCAGTTGAGTCTCGTCGTGGGTTGGGTGGGTTTATCCGTATTGTTCGGGTACCGTTGCAAAATATTATTTATGAAGAAATGGTAAGTAAGATTGATGCAGATACAGATTTTACTGAAATAAAGGCCATGGTAAGGTATCTGATTCAGCATCAGATGATAAGCTCCCGCGAGGGTGGGCTTGTCATTCAGGCCGCCAACTGTGCTTTTGCCGGTATGCAGGACAATGAGCGGGTGAAAATGCTAAAGTCATTGTTTATTACTCTGGCGGAATTTTCCTGACAAGTGAAGATATTAAAGCATGGTGATGTTATAGGGTGAAAGGGAATACCAGTAATGGCAAAAAAGGGAACAGTCTTTGTCTGTCAGGAATGTGGCTATGATACCCCTAAGTGGTTGGGGAAGTGCCCAGGCTGCGGACAATGGAATACAATGGTTGAGGAAACAATTAAAAAGGATCCCGGACAGGGACGGGGGCTGAATTTAGGTCTGTCTACCCAAACTAAGCCGTGTCCGATAGATGAAGTGGTGCTGGAGGAAATGCCTCGCATGAGTACAGGCTCATCAGAGCTGGATCGGGTGCTTGGCGGTGGGCTTATCCCTGGCTCAATGGTATTGATTGTTGGTGATCCGGGCATTGGCAAATCCAGCCTGACACTAAAGGTGTGTGCCAATGAAGCCCGCCTTGGTCGACGGGTGCTTTATGTCACCGGTGAGGAAAGTGTACAGCAGGTAAGAATGAGGGCAGACCGGATTGATGCCATAGACAAGTCCCTGATGGTGGTCAGCGAAACAAATCTGGAAACCATTGAAAAACACGTTTTGGATTTAAAGCCGGAGATAATGGTCATAGACTCGATACAAACTGTATTTCGGCCGGACATACAGAGTGCTCCCGGCAGTGTCAGCCAGGTCAGAGAGTGTGCAGTAGAGGTTCTTCGTGTGGCCAAAACAAGTGGTATAGCGACCTTTATCGTTGGTCATGTGACTAAGGACGGGACTTTGGCGGGTCCAAGGGTGCTGGAACATATTGTTGATACTGTTCTTTATTTTGAGGGGGAGAGGAACCTTTCATACAGGATTTTAAGAGCTGCAAAAAACAGATTCGGTTCAACAAACGAAATCGGTGTATTTGAAATGCTTGACAAGGGACTTTCAGAGGTTGAGAATCCGTCTATGATGCTGATTTCCGGCAGACCTGAAAACACGTCGGGCTCGTGTATTGCCTGCGTTATGGAGGGAAGCCGTCCGATTCTTGCGGAGGTTCAGGGGCTTGTTTCTGCATCGGGCTTCGGTAATCCGAGAAGAATGTCAAACGGTTTCGATTATAACAGAATGTCAATGCTCCTCGCTGTTATTGAAAAGAGGGCAGGTTATTTTGTCGGAAATATGGACTGCTATGTTAATATTGTCGGCGGATTAAAGGTGGACGAGCCTGCTTCCGATTTATCGGTTGCGCTTTCTGTTATTTCAAGCTTAAAAGACACGGTCATTAGAAATGACGTTATTGCCTTTGGCGAAATCGGACTCGGCGGCGAAATACGTTCCGTAACCTGCGCTGAACAGCGCGTAAATGAGGCTAAAAGGCTTGGGTTTAAAAGATGTGTTATTCCTTACCATAACCTTAAAAAGCTCTCTCCGGGCTCTAAAAAGGGCATAGAGGTAATCGGAGTAAAGAATATCCGTCAGGCTTTTGAGGCGGCAACTGAATAGTTATGAAGAGTTTTATAAATAAAGCTAATCTTCCCGATAAAAAAGTCAGAACGGTTATAGCTGGAAATCTGCCGGAATATACTAAAGAATTATTTAATAAGGACGGAATTGAAGTTCTTGAAATAATATCCGAAAGCGTTCTTTCAACTCCTGTTTCTTTTCACGCGGATTTACAGTGTATTCATCTTAAAAACGAAAGAATACTATTGAACAAAAATCAAACGGATTTAAAAATAGAGCTTGAAAACCTTGGCTTTAATGTTGACTTATTTGAAATTAAAAAAGGTGAGCATCCTTTTGACTGCTGTGTAAATGCAGCGTTTATCGGGAATAAAGTTATTTGTAAATTTGATATTCTCGAAGAAAAACTAAAAAAATATATTGTAGATAATAAGCTTAATGTAATAAATGTAAATCAGGGTTATTCAAAGTGCTCCGTATGTATTGTAGACGATAATTCAATTATTACGGAGGACGAGTCCGTAAAAAATACTTGTGAAAAGCACGGATTTGATGTATTATTTATAAGAAAGGGCTTTGTAAGGCTCGACGGATATGATTACGGCTTTATAGGCGGTGCTTCTTTTAAAACGGATAAGGATACGCTCGCATTTATCGGAAAAGTTGAAAATCATCCCGATTATGAAAGAATTAGAGATTTCACGTCAAAAAAAGGTATAAGAATAAGAAGCTATTCGGATTTTGAATTGACTGATGTCGGTTCAATAATTCCGATTATTCAATGAACAGGGGAGAGCAGAGTGTCAAAAAATTCAAAAGTGCTTGCAGGAATGCTTGCGGCAACAACTGTCGGAGCAGTTTATGCTTCATCAAAGAAAAAAGCAAAGAAATACGGTCAGCCGTTAAATAAGATAAATATTTCTTTTGACAAAATAATGAATTACGCGTCAAAGGGACTTGATATGGCGGAAAAGTATTTTGATAAAAAGAATGATGTTGATGTTCTTCTTGAAAAGACAGAAGAGGAAACACAGCACGAATAACTTAATAAAACAAAAGCCTGTCAGAACTAAAAATGACAGGCTATTTTTTATTGACATTTAAAAGGAGAGGGTGTATAATTTTTATTAGCAATTATACAAAAGATAAATTTTGTATCAAAAAGGGGACTGAAATCGATAAAAATAAGGGCTTTTATGGCTTTAAATGGGATTTTTTGTCTTTTTATCTGCTCCGGTTTTAAGTCTTTTGTATTTGTTGTTTTAATTTGTTTTTATATATATCTTTTCTTTTACTTTTATTTATTTTTATATTTCTACGTCATTATTCTTCCATCTTTTTTCTTATGTAAATTACATATTATTTTCTTTAATCTTTCTTATTTTTTCTGTTGAACTAATTTTTTTCATTTTTTAAATTTAATGGAAATGTTTTCGTTGAACATTTCATCATTTAAAAAATTTCTATTGAATTTTATTTTTGGTTCCAAACCGTAATGTTTGTCATTTTAAACTTTTTATTGTATAATTGTTTTACTTTGATATATCTTTTTATTATTGATAACTTATTTATCTACTACCCTGATGATTCATCATTTTGATTTTATATTCTGAATATGGCTTTATTCTATATTATATTTGTTAAACAATTTTGTTTGTGAAACAGTTTCACACTGTTGGGAGGATGATTTATGAAATACCGTGATCCTTCGGTTTTACCGCCACTGGTAATGGATTTTCTTAATTACTATGATGTTATTAAGAATAAATCCCCAAAGACTATTGAAGAATATGCTCTTGATTTAAGGGTATTTTTTAGGTTTATGAAGCTTTATAAGGGGCTTGTCCCCTCTTCGGTTCCGTTTGAGGAAATTTATATTAAGGATATTGATCTTGACTTTATAAAGGGAATTACGTTAAGCGATACTTATGCTTTTCTTTCATATTGTAAGGAAGAACGTGAAAATGACGCTGCGGCACGTTCGAGAAAGGTTTCCTGTATAAAGGATTTTTTTAAATACCTTACAGTTAATCAAAAGCTACTTGAAAATAATCCGGTTCAGGAGCTTGACAGACCTAAAAAACAGAAAGCGCTGCCGAAGTATTTAACGCTTGAGGAAAGCATTAAATTACTTGACAGCGTCGACGGAAAGTTTAAAGAAAGAGATTACTGTATTCTCGTATTTCTACTAAACTGCGGAATGCGTCTTTCGGAGCTTGTAGGACTAAATTATAGCGATATTCGAGATAACAATACAATGATAGTAACCGGTAAAGGTAATAAACAGCGCACAATTTACCTTAATGACGCGTGTATGGAAGCATATAAGAATTATATGGCAGTAAGGCCTGTTGACGGCGTCACCGGTAAAAACAGATACGCTTTGTTTTTAAGCAGCCGAAACCAGAGAATAAGCCCTAAAACGGTTCAGCATATTGTCTATTCATATCTTGATAAAAGCGGACTTGGAAATAAGGGTTATTCGGTACATAAGCTTCGTCATACGGCGGCTACTCTTATGTATCAGTACGGTGATGTTGACGTTCTTGTTTTAAAAGAGATTTTAGGACACGAAAACATTTCGACAACCGAGATTTATACTCATATAGTTGACCAGCAGCTCGCCGATGCGGCAAAGTCAAATCCGTTAAGCTCCGTAAGGCAAAAAAAATCAGAAAAGACTGAAGACTGAAGAAAAAACAGTTGAAAGCAAAGCGTCCAGAAGCGCCGTAAAACAAGTAAATAATAAAAGCAACCCGAACCTTGTCAGATATAGCCTGACAAGGTTCTTTTCTTTGATCGAACCGCTGTTTAGAGTGGAAAAAATATCCTCTGACATATAAAAGCTTTCATTGCAGGCAAATATTAGAATTGCGCTTATTAGCACCTGCGCCGGAAAGAAAACAAAAAGGCAGTAGCAAACGCCTTTTATAGAATAAACAGAATAAACATAAGCTCCGGTTATACCTATTCCGAAGCCTTTAATAAACGGAATAAGACTGATTAACGGTATTCCAACAGCACATAAGCCGAGAATAAAAGAAATAATGAGAAAAACAGAATCCGTTATAAATGTTTCGGTAAATGTTTTTAAAAAATCGGAATTGGATTTATTCTTAATTGCAGAACTTATAATATCGCTTAACTGATTACTTAAAAGGCTGTTATTGTTTTTTACAACATACGCGCCGATTATTAGGCCGCAAAGAAAAAAACTTGAAAGAAGAATTATTCTCCAGGATGATTTCATTGAAATAATAGTCTGTCCCAAATCCCTGCTCAAAGAATTGATTTTGTACTTCATTTTTTCTCCTTATCTTCTTTTGACGTTTACTGCAAATATACCTGCAAATGCCGACGGAAGCAGGCAAGCTGGAATAAGCAATAATGAGCTTTCGTTTAATTTAAAGGAAGAAGATGTTATAAATATCAAAAAGAGCAATACAAGCAAAATAAAGCCTATTATCAAGCCGGAAACAAGACCCTTTGCTCTTTGCTTTATTACAAAGAAAAATGAAGAAGCAAATGACGCGACAGCAACTGAAACAAGAGCCTGAAACAACGTGTTTTCTTTAGGATACGGAGTTTTTAAGGCGAGTAAAGAAAAAACAGATACGCATATAAGAAACACAAGTAATCCTATCAGAACGCTTAAAATATATTTTTTAATCGGTTTTTCGCTTTTTATATTCTTTTTAGGCATAATTAAACCCCCTCATATTACTAAATAAATATGAAGGGGTTTAATTAAATATTCAGTTACAAAAACGATTATTATTCGTCGTCTTTATTCTTCTTTTCTTTCTTTTCCTTGGCTTCGGCTTCTTTTGCAGCTCTTGCAGCTTCACGCTCAGCTTGGATTTTTTCGTTAGCAGTGTTATTTGTCTGGATAGCCCAACGGGTAATCTTCATCTTATTTCTGTCAGCACCGGTTTCGATTATAAGGCTGTCCTCTTTAACTGTAACAACACGACCGATAATTCCGCCGATAGTTGTTATTTCATCACCTATCTGGGTGCTTTCACGGATTTCCTGCTCTTTTTTCTGCTGTTTTTTCTGGGGTCTTATCATTGTAAAATACATTACAACAAAAAGTAATGGCATAAGTATAAAAATTGACCAGTTACTGCCCGTAGCCTGTGTAGATGCAGCAAGTAATATTGAAAACATATCTTGTCCTCCTAAAAATTTAACTTTTTACATTATAAATGATAAATCGAGTAAATGCAAGAGAAAAATAATATTAAATACGAGTATCCAGTTTATCAACATTTTCTTTATAAAAATATTCAAACGTACCCTCGTCAAGTGAGTCACGGATTTTTTCCATAAGAGTATTATAAAAATAGAGATTATGCATTACGGCAAGACGCATTCCGAGCATTTCGCCGGCTTTGAAAAGATGTCTTATATATGCTCTCGAATGCTTCTGACAGACAGGACAGTTGCATTTTTCGTCAATGGGAGACAAATCCTTTTCATATTTTGAATTATTGATATTTATAATTCCTTCGCTTGTAAAAAGGTGGCCGTGTCTTCCGTTTCTTGTAGGCATTACGCAGTCAAAAAGGTCGACTCCCCTTCTGACTCCTTCAAGTATATTTCCCGGCGTTCCGACGCCCATCAGATAACGAATTTTGTCCTTCGGCATATACGGTTCAACCGCCGAAATAATTCTGTACATATCCTCTTTCGGTTCACCTACGGCAAGACCGCCTATAGCGTATCCGTCAAGGTCAAGCTCGGCAATTTGTTTCATATGTTCAATTCTCAAGTCCTCATAGGTGCAACCCTGATTTATGCCGAAAAGCAGTTGATTTTTGTTTATTGTATCGGGAAGTGAATTGAGCCTTTCCATTTCTTTTTTACAGCGAACGAGCCAACGGTAGGTTCTTTCACAGCTCTTTTTTGCATAGTCGTAGCTTGCAGGGTTTTCAACGCATTCATCGAAAGCCATTGCAATTGTCGAGCCTAAATTGGACTGAATAAGCATACTTTCTTCGGGTCCCATAAAAATTCTGTGGCCGTCAATATGGGATGCAAATGTAACGCCTTCTTCTTTTATGTTGCGAAGCTTTGCAAGAGAAAATACCTGAAAACCGCCGCTGTCGGTAAGGACAGGACCGTCCCAGCCGGTAAATTTGTGGACTCCGCCGAGTCCCTTAACTACCTTATCAGTAGGTCTTAAATGAAGATGATATGTATTACAAAGCTGAACCTGACATTTCAATTCTTTTAAATCGTAAGCGGAAACAGCGCCTTTTATTGCGCCGCAGGTTGCAACATTCATAAACGCAGGAGTTTGGACGGTTCCGTGGACTGTTTCAAATTCACCGCGTCTTGCAACGACGTTGTTTTTTAAAATTCTATACATAATAAACCTTTCTAAATGAAAAATGAACAGTCGCCGAATGAGAAAAATCTGTATTTTTCCTTAACAGCTTCCTCGTACGCTTCAAGAACCTTTTCTCTCGTATAAAACGCAGATACGAGCATTATAAGAGTGCTTTCGGGTAAATGAAAATTTGTAAGAAGCGCGTCAACGCATTTAAATTCGTAACCCGGATAAATAAAAATGCTTGTCCATCTGTTGTCGGGTTTAATTTCACCGCAATAAGTTGCAACGCTTTCAAGAGTTCGGCAGCTTGTTGTTCCGACTGCAATAACCCTTTTCCCGTTTCTTTTCGTCTCGTTGATTATATCGGCAGTTTCCTTCGAAAGTGTATAATATTCACTGTGCATAACATGATCTTCAATATTTTCCGTCTTAACGGGTCTGAAGGTACCAATTCCGACGTGCAAAGTGACAAACGCAATTTTAACGCCCTTTTTTCTTATTTTTTCAAGTATTTCGTCTGTAAAATGAAGTCCTGCAGTAGGCGCTGCAGCAGAGCCGAGCTGTTTTGAATAAACGGTCTGGTATCTTTCTTTGTCTTCGAGCTTTTCTTTAATATAATGAGGTAAGGGCATTTCGCCTATTTTATCAAGAACCTCAAAAATATTAGAAGCGTCATAGCTGAATTTTACAATGCGGTTTCCGTTTTCAAGCACGTCAATTACCTTGCATTTAAGAATACCGTCATTAAAACTAAATTGTGAACCCTCGCGCGCCTTTTTACCGGGTCCTGCAATAACCTCCCAGACATCATTTTCCTTTTGAGTTAAGAGTAAAAATTCAACTAATGCACCCGTACCCTCTTTTATTCCGTATATTCTTGCAGGCATTACTCTTGTATCGTTAAGCACAAGACAGTCGCCCTCGTCGAGATAATCAACAAAATCGTAGAAGTGCTTATGGCTGATTTTACCGCTTTTACGTTCAACTACCATCATACGCGACGTGTCTCTCGGCTCAATAGGCGTCTGGGCTATTAAGTTTTCGGGTAAATAATAATAAAAATCCTCTTTTTTCATTAAAAAGCTCCAAAAAATTGTATTAAAATAATTGACTTAAACTATATATAGTGGTATTATAAAATGAAAGATTATACATTTTTAATTCATAGCAGACGTGCTATAATACAATATCACTTTTTGGAGGTAAATTCAAGTGAAAAAGTATAAAGTCGGAATTATCGGTGCAACGGGAATGGTCGGTCAGAGGTTTATTCTTCTGCTTTGTAATCATCCCTGGTTTGACGTAGTCCTCCTTGCGGCAAGTCCCCGTTCAGCCGGAAAACCTTATTATGAGGCGGTCGGAAATAAATGGTGTATGGAAAAACCTATACCCGATAATATTAAGGACCTTGTTGTATACAATGCAACCGATGATATTGAAATAATTTCAAAACAGGTTGATTTTGTATTCTGCGCAGTTGATATGAAAAAGGAAGAAATCAAAGCGCTTGAAGAAGAATATGCGCGTCACGAATGTCCTGTAGTTTCCAATAACTCCGCTCACAGACATACGCCCGACGTTCCGATGGTATTGCCGGAATTGAATCCCGAGCATATTGAAATTATTCCTTCTCAAAGAAAAAGACTCGGAACAAAAAGAGGTTTTATTGCAGTTAAACCGAACTGTTCTCTTCAGGGTTATGTCCCTGCCCTCTTCCCTCTTGATGAGAAATACGGCGTTAAAGACGTTCTTGTATGTACTTATCAGGCTATTTCCGGAGCCGGAAAGACCTTTGATACATGGCCTGAAATGATTGATAACGTTATTCCGTTTATCGGCGGTGAGGAAGAAAAAAGCGAAAAAGAGCCGCTTAAAATTTGGGGTAAAATCGAAGGCGACGTTATTGTTGACGCCGAAAGTCCTAAATTTACCGCTCAATGCTTGAGAGTTCCCGTTTCTAACGGTCATATGGGCGCAGTTTTTGCACGTTTTGAGAAAAAACCTACTAAAGAGGAAATGCTTGAAACCTGGAAGAATTACAAGGGCAGACCGCAGATACTCTCTCTCCCGAGCGCTCCGAAGCAGTTTTTGAATTATTTTGAAGAGGATAACCGTCCGCAGACAAAGCTCGACAGAGACCTTGAAGGCGGAATGGCTATTTCTATAGGCAGACTTCGCGAAGACACACAGTACGACTATAAATTTGTCTGCCTTTCGCATAACACGTTAAGAGGCGCTGCAGGCGGCGCGGTATTACTTGCCGAGCTTCTTTGCGCCGAAGGCTATATGGACTGAATTTAAGGAGGTTATTTATATGAAAAAGCCGATTTTCACCGGTGCAGGCGTTGCTATTGTTACGCCGTTTAATGAGGATATGTCTGTCAACTACGAATGCTTTGACAGAATAATTGAGGACCAGATAAAAAACAACACGGACGCAATTGTTGTCTGTGGTACTACGGGCGAACGTTCCACGCTTTCTTATGCGGAGCATCTTGATGTTGTAAGACATTGTGTCGAAACAGTCAATAAAAGAGTTCCCGTTATTGCAGGTACGGGAAGCAATGATACGGAATATTCCGTAAGAATCTCGAATGACGCTGAAAAAATCGGCGTTGACGGTCTTCTTTGTGTTGCTCCTTATTACAATAAGACTTCCCAAAGAGGTCTTGTAAAGCATTTCACATATATCGGTGACAGAGTTTCAACTCCGATTATTGTTTATAACGTTCCCTCAAGAACAGGCGTAAGCATTCAGCCGGAAACGTATGCTGAGCTTTCAAAGCACAATATGATTTACGGTATTAAGGAAGCCAATGCAAACATTTCCGCAATTGCCAAAACAGCTTCTCTCGTAGAGCCTGACTTTGCAATTTATTCGGGTAATGACGATGAGATTACGGCTATTATGTCGCTCGGCGGCAAGGGCGTTATTTCCGTTCTTTCAAATGTTTGTCCCCAGGTTGCTCACGATATTTGCCAGACCTATCTTGACGGAGATTATATTAAGAGCCGTGAGTTACAGCTTGAATACCTTGAGCTTTGTAACGCGCTTTTCTCCGATGTTAATCCTATTCCCGTTAAGGAAGCTATGAATCAGATGGGTTGGAATGTCGGTCCTTGCAGACTTCCCCTTTATGAAATGACTGAAGAAGGCAAAGCAAATATGACGCGCGTTCTTAAGAAATATAATCTTATCTGATTTGAGGAATTTCAAATGACAGGAATTTTACTTAACGGCTACAGCGGAACAATGGGTAAAAATGTTGTTTCCTGTTCCGAAAAATTTGAAGATATTTTTATTATGGGCGGCGTTGATAAATATAAAACCCCTACTCCCTTCCCGACCTTTGAAAATATCGACGACGTAAATGTTGAATATGACGTTATTGTTGATTTTTCAAATTCCGAAGCTTTGGACGATTTATTGAACTTTGCTTTAAAAAATAAAAAGCCAGTAGTAATCTGTACCACAGGTTTTTCCGAAGAGCAAAAGGAAAAAATATTTGACGCTTCAAAAGAAATTGCAATATTCTATTCTGCAAATATGTCATTAGGCGTTAATCTTTTATCGGAGCTTTCTTCTATCGCGGCGAAGGTGCTGGGTAATTCATACGATATTGAAATCGTTGAAATGCACCATAATCAAAAGGTTGACGCTCCAAGCGGAACTGCTTTAATGCTTGCAGATTCAATTTCAGCTTTATTACCCGAAAAACCCGAATATGAATTTGACCGTCACTCCAAGCGTGAAAAAAGAAGCAAAAACGAAATTGGCTTTGCTTCCGTCAGAGGCGGTACAATTGTCGGCGAGCATGAGGTCATTTTTGCCGGGACGGACGAGGTTATTAAACTTTCACATTCCGCTTATTCAAAGGCTTTATTTGCAAACGGCGCTTTAAATGCTTCAAAATTCTTGGTCGGTAAAGAACCGAAAATTTACACAATGAAGGATTTAATAAATTCATAAAAGAATAATTTAAAGAGCTTATCCGTTTCGGATAAGCTCTTTTTTGGTTTTTTGTTTTAGTTTTCTATTTCGGCTGTTATCTCATTTGTTTCGTCAGTGTCCCCTGTTATTTCCATATTTATTTCCATCTCATTATAGGTCGCACCGTCATCGATTCTTTCTTCCTGCCTTACGATAAACTCGCTGCCCTCTCCGAGATTGTAAATGTTTTCTTCAACTTTGTTACCGTTTTCTTTAACATAGGTATTGACTTTGTCGGGATGAAGAATTACATCATTGAAATAAACCTCAATTTTATTGAAGAATTCGCCGTTGGTTGCAGCATTTACCGAAATACTTGCAATTACAAGAAGCATAATTATCGCCGCAGTTAAAACAAGCACTCTTTTGAAGCTTACATTACTTTTTTTCTCTGTCATATTGATTATCCTTTCATTAAATTCATTGGATGGACGGACCCCGGAAAACGCCTTTTTATATTTGTTATTCATTTATCCATTCATCTCCTAACATCTTTTTAAGATTATTTCTTGCGCGAAACAGTCTTGTGCCGACTGCTGATTCTTTAATACCGAGGAGCTTTGCAATATCTTTAATTGACATATCCTCATAATAGAAAAGATGTATTACCGCGCGTTCGTTTTTCGGTAGCTTCATAATTGAAGAAAATAAATCGATATCGCTTTTACTGTCAAACGAATAAAGCTCGTTGATGCTTTCTAAATCTGTTGTGTTTTTACGAAAATATGATTTTATACAGTTTTTGCTTTCGTTTACACAAACAGCGGTCAGCCAGTTATCAATGTGCTCTTCACCTTCAAAATCATTTTTACTTTTCCAAAGCTTCATAAAGACATTTTGTACTATATCTTCGGAATCGTAGTGATTTTTTGTAAATGTTAAAGCAATTAAAAACAGTCTGTGACTATTTCGCTTTACAGCGTTTTCAAAGATTTGTTTTTCCATTTTTACCACCGTTGAAAGGACCTTTCACTATATATACAACTGAGCGGTTAGTTTTTTTACAAAAAAAATAATGGACGGAAAACCGCCCATTATAAAAATGTTATTCACAGATGATTTTATAAAAAACCTTTTTGCCTTTTTTGATAATTACATCGGAAGATATGATATCGTCCTTTTTTATTACTGCAAACGGGTCTGTAATCTTTTCGTCATTTACGGAAATACCGCCCTGCTGAACAAGTCTCCTGCCCTCGCCTTTTGACTTTGTAATATCAGCTTTGATAAGAACGTCAAGAACCTGAACTGCGCCGTCTGTGAAATCAGCATCAGTTAAACTAACGGTAGGCATATTGTCACTGTTGCCGGCTCCTGAAAATAAATCTCTTGCCGCTTTCTGCGCTTTCTCGGCTTCCTGTTCACCGTGAACAAGCTTTGTAAGTTCAAAAGCGAGAATTTCTTTTGCAGTATTTAACTGACTGCCTTCCCAAGAGTCCATTTTGTCAATTTCTTCAAGAGGAAGGAAAGTAAGCATTCTGATACATTTAAGAACATCGGAATCTGCAACGTTGCGCCAGTACTGATAGAACTCAAACGGACTTGTTTTATTTGGGTCAAGCCATACAGCATTACCTGCCGTTTTACCCATTTTCTTTCCCTGTGAATCGGTAAGAAGAGTAATAGTCATTGCGTGAGCGTCCTTGCCGAGCTTCTTTCTGATAAGCTCTGTACCGCCGAGCATGTTGCTCCACTGGTCATCACCGCCGAACTGCATATTACAGCCGTAATGCTGGAAAAGATAGTAGAAGTCGTAGCTTTGCATTATCATATAGTTAAACTCAAAGAAGGAAAGACCCTTTTCCATTCTCTGCTTGTAGCATTCGGCTCTTAACATATTGTTTACAGAGAAGCAAGTGCCTACCTCACGCAGAAGCTCAACATAATTAAGTCCGAGAAGCCAGTCCGCATTATTAACCATCTGCGCCTTGCCTTCACCGAATTCAATAAAACGTTCCATCTGTTTTCTGAAGCCTTCGGCGTTATGGTCAATATCCTCACGAGTAAGCATTTTTCTCATATCGCTTCTGCCTGACGGGTCGCCTATCATTGTTGTTCCGCCGCCGATAAGGGCAATAGGCTGATTTCCCGCCATCTGCAAACGTTTCATAAGGGTAAGCGCCATAAAATGACCTGCAGTAAGGCTGTCGGCAGTGCAGTCAAAGCCGATATAGAACTTTGCTTTTCCTGCGTTGACCATTTCTCTTATTTCTTCTTCATTTGTAACCTGGGCAATAAGTCCTCTTGCCTTAAGTTCTTCATAGATCTGCATTTTAATTCCTCCAAAAAAATAAATCCCCTGCTAAAAGCAGAGGACGAAAAAACCGTGTTACCACCTCAATTTACAGTTATCTCACAATAACTGCCTTTGCGAGTGAAATTCACTCTTGTATTTAACGCATACAAAACGGGTTTTCCTACTGCTTATTTCAGAAAACCGACTCGGAGATGTATTTCATACTTTCTTAATGTCCTTTTACACCGAACAAGGACTCTCTTTGATTAAGTAAAAGTATTACTTCTTCCCGTCACTGTCATTGAAACGAATTATATATTAAAATTTTTATTTTGTCAACCGTTTAACATCTGTTTTGCAAGAGTTAAAGTCTCGTCGGTTATGTTGATTCCGCCGAGTATGCGCGAAAGCTCATTCACCCTACCGTCATAGTCGAGTTTTGTCACCTTTGTGAAGGTTTTGTCGTCTTTTTCATATTTTTCAATAAGAAAATGACTGTCAGCAAGTGAGGCAATGGAAGCAAGATGAGTGACACAGATAACCTGACGGTTAAGCGATACCTCTTTCATTTTCAAAGCAACCTTTTGGGCAGCTCTGCCTGAAACACCCGTGTCAATTTCATCAAATATAAGAGTGTCGATATCGTCCTTATCCGCAAGCACGCTTTTTATTGCAAGCATAATTCTTGAAAGCTCGCCGCCAGATGCAATTTTTGAAAGCGGTTTAAGCTCTTCGCCTTTATTTGCGGAAAGTAAAAAATCAACCTCGTCTTTACCGTTTTCGTTATACTCGCATTCACTCATTTTAACGCTGAATAAAACAGAAGGCATTTCAAGGAATTTTAAAACTTCCGCTACCTGTTCGGAAAATGCGTTTGAAGCGTCTGTACGGCTTTTTGTAAGAGCAGCGGCTCTTTTCCTTAATTCTGCCTTACACGCATCTAAATCGACTTTTAAACGCAATTTTTCTTCATCTGAAATCACAATTGAATTAAGTTCTTCTCTCGCCTTTTCAAGATAATCGAGAATTTCACCTTCATCAGAACCGTATTTCTTTGTCAGGTTATAAATAAGGTCAAGCCGTTCCTCAATTTGTTCAAGCATATCCGGGTCGTAATCTACAGAATTTACAAGCGAGTTAATATTTTGAGTAACGTCGGAAAGCCTATAGGAAATATCGTTTATTTCCTCGGAAATACTTTGCGCTTCCATTAAAAATCTTGAAGCCTGCCCGATTTCATTTGCGGCTTCTCTTGTAAGAAGCTCGGCGCCGCTGAAATCGTCATTTCCGCTAAGTGCCATATAAGCGTTATTAAGAGAGGAGAGTATTTTTTCGGAATTTTTTATAACATCTCTTTTTGATTTTAACTGCTCTGTCTCCCCTATCTTAATATCCGACTTTTCAATTTCGTCTATCTGGAAAGAAAGCATTTCGATTTTTCTCTGCTTTTCCTGTTCGTCAATATCAAGACTTTTTATCTTTGCCAAAAGCGAGCAGTATCTGTGATATTCAGACTGATAAGAAGATAAAATATCTTCATTGTCGGCTATTTTATCAATAAATGAACAGTGCAGTTCAGGATTTAGCAAAGCCTGATTATCAAGTTGACCGTGAATAGTAATAAGTCTTTTGCCGATTTCCTTCATAAAAGAGCCTGAAACGGTTGTTGAATTGATTTTGCAAACAGTTCTACCGTCAGAGTTTATAATTCTTTGAAGCTCAACGCAGTTATCCTCAATTTCTATGTTTTCGTTTTTTAGAAGTTCAATGATATTTTTTCCAACATCATAAAAGGACGCAAAGACGTTTGCTTTCAAGGCTCCCGTTCTGATAAGCTCCTTGCTTGTCCTTCCGCCGAGAATGGCGTTAATTGAGTCGATAATGATAGACTTACCTGCGCCAGTTTCACCCGTAAGGACATTAAAGCCGTTATCAAATGTGATTTCAGCCTGTTTAATTATTGCTATATCATTTATTGAAAGATTATAAAGCAAATCAAATCATTCCTTGATGATGTTTTTAATCATATTCATTATTTCAAAGGCGCTTTCTTCCGTTCTGCAAAGAATGAAAAAGCTGTCGTCGCCTGCAATTGTACCGACGATGGACTTGTTTTTATTTGTATCGGAATCTATTGCTGCGCAAGCTGCGTTTGCAGAACCGGGAAAACATTTAACGACAACAATGTTTCCGGCAAAGTCGACATCGAGAACAGATTGAGTAAAAATAGATTTAAGCTTAGCCTGATCGTCCTTTTCGCGGCTCGGGAGAGAATAGCTGTATTCGCCCTTTGAATTGAGCTTTTTTATAAGCATAAGCTCCTTTATATCACGCGATACGGTTGCTTGGGTAACGTCAAATCCGCGATTTTTCAGAAGCTCCTGTAAATCTTCCTGCGTTGTAATAACGTTATTGTTAATAAGCTCAAGTATTGCCTGCTGTCTTTTCTTTTTCATTTTACATTCTCCTCCCGATAAGCTTGCTGTTAAGTACTTCAATAAAATTATCGGATTTTATCCTGATAAATCTTGCGTTAATTCCCGATTTTTTAATAATCACTTTTCCGTTAAGCGGAACGGGTATTGCTTTTTCACCGTCAAACGATATTGCGCAGTTGTTCTTTTTATCCTCATTATGTACGCTGATAACCGAATTCGGATTAAATATCAGCGAACGCGAGAATAAAGAATGAGTACAAATCGGCGTCAAAAGAATACTTTCAATTGTCGGATCCATAACGGGTCCGCCGGCAGAAAGCGAATAAGCGGTTGAACCGGTTGATGTTGAAACAATAATACCGTCCGAAGAATAGCTGTTGATTTTTTTACCGTCGCATTCAACCGAAAGGTTAATCATTTCAATTTGTTCGCCTCTTGCAATTACAACATCGTTAAGACAAACGTTTGAATAAACAATTCTTTCTTCACTGTTATAAACATCGGCTGAAAGCATCATTCTGTCATCAACATAATAATTATCGTCAATTATGTTCTTAAGAAGATGAAGCTCGTTGTTTTCAATGCCTGCCATAAAAGCGAGGTTGCCTGCGTTTATTCCGAGTATGGGCTTATTTTTAACAGCCGCTTTTTTTGCAGCGTGAATAATAGAGCCGTCTCCGCCTATAGCAATAACAATATCGGAATAATTTATAGCTTCACTGTCATCGTTGAATTTAATTGTTTCTTCAAAATCTTCTTTAAAACAGGACGGAGCAAAATGATATTCAATTCCGAGTTCCTTTAGCTTTTTAATTGTATTTTCGGTAACGGCGTGAGAATTATCACGCGTATTATTCGGCATAAGTAAAAACTTCATTTTATTCACCCGTTAAATCGTTATGAGAAAGCTCAACCGTTTTTTTAATATCGTATTCGGTGTCTTTTTCATTTGCTTTTTTTATAAACAAAAGATATTCAATATTACCCTCGGGACCGCGTATCGGTGAATAATCAAGTCCGCAAACGGTAAATTCAAGACTTTTGACAAGTTCAATTATCTTTTTAATAACCTCAATATGTGTTGAAGCTTCTCTGACAACGCCTTTTTTACCGACCTTTTCACGCCCTGCTTCAAACTGAGGTTTGATAAGACATACCGAATATGCGTTTTCTTTTAGCAATGGATACATAACAGGCAAAATCTTATCAAGTGAAATAAAAGAAACATCCACGCTTGCAAAATCAAGCTTATCTTCTATTTCTTCGGGCTTTAAATAACGGAAATTTGTTCTTTCCATATTTATAACCCTTTCGTCCGTACGCAGCTTCCATGCCAGTTGACCGTAGCCGACGTCAACCGAATAAACCTTTTTTGCTCCGTTCTGAAGCATACAGTCGGTAAAGCCACCTGTAGAGGCGCCGATATCCATACAAATTTTATCCTTAAGGTCAATTCCAAAGGTTTTTATTGCCTTGTCAAGCTTAAGTCCTCCCCTGCTGACAAAGGGTATTTTATCGCCCTTTATTTCGATTTTGTCATCGGGACTGACTGTAATACCTGCCTTAAGAGCTTTCTGTCCGTTTACATAGACCTTGCCTGCCATTATAAGCGCTTTGCCTTTTTCTCGGCTTTCAACCAGTCCGTAGTCGGTAATAGCAACGTCAAGTCTTTTTTTCTCACTCATTGCTGATTACCTCGTACATTCCTTCACTGTCAAGCTTATATTTTTTTATAAGACTTGAAACGGAAGCCTGCTTAACAAAACCGTCATCAACGGCAGTATGGATAAATTTCCCGTTAAAGGAATTCTTCGAAAGAAGATAAGCAAATCTTTCGCCGACAGAGCCGCTTTCAAGACTTTCTTCAAAAAAGAATACCTTTTTACAGTTTAACGCGCTTTTAACAGCGTTCTCATCAATAGGCTTAATGCAATTAAGCTTTATAATTTTAATATTCTTGCCTTTGTTTTTAAGTTTTTCGTAAGTCTTTAATGCATTTGCAAATATTCTTCCGTATGTAATAATTGCAAAATCCGAATTTTCTTCTCCTATTACGTCAAAACTGTTTGAGCTTGCCTGCCAAAGCTTTAAAGACTCATCCTCGGTTCCTCTCGGATAACGCACTGCAACAACCTTTTTATCTTTATAAAACGCGTTATGAAGAGCCTTGTTCAATTCCGAATAACAGGACGGAGAGTAAACGGTAATACCGGGAATACTGTTGAAAAATGCAACATCGAATAAACCCTGATGCGTTTCACCGTCTTCGCCGACAAATCCGGCTCTGTCAACTGCAAAAACAATGTGTTCGTCCTGAAGAGCGCAGTCGTGAATTAACTGGTCATAGGTTCTCTGAAGAAAAGTTGAATAGACCGCAAAAACGGGAAGCATACCGTCCTTTGAAAGACCCGAAGCAAATGTTACTGCGTGCTCCTCTGCTATACCTACGTCAAAAAAGCGCTCCGGGTACTGTTTTGAAAAATCAGACAGTCCTGTGCCGAGAGACATCGCCGCAGTTATTGCGCAAACTCGTTTATCCTTTGCCGCAGCGTTGAAAATGAATTTTCCCGCTATATCGGAAAACGAATCGGTTGAATAATTCGGCTCGCCTGTAAAAATATTGAATTTCGAGACGCCGTGGAACTGACTCGGGTCCTTTTCGGCAAAGTCATATCCCTTGCCTTTTATTGTATTTATATGAAGCAAAACAGGCTTATTTACAAGCTTTGCGCCCTCAAGCGCATTTGTAATCTGTTCAATATTGTGACCGTCAATAGGTCCCATATACTGAAAGCCGAGATCTTCGAAGAATGTACTCTTATAAAGAAGATTTTTAACCCTTGTTTTAGACCTGAAAAGAAGCTTTGTAAGCTTTTTTCCTATGAGCGGTATTCTTTTAATAAGCTTTTCCGTTCGAGCCTTAAACATAAAATACGACGGTTTACTGCGAATAACTGCAAGATACCTTGCAACGCCGCCGACATTTTTTGAAATGGACATTTCATTATCGTTAAGAATAACTATAAGGCGGCATTTTCTTCTTCCGGCATTGTTTAAAGCTTCATAAGCAAGACCGCCTGTTAAAGCGCCGTCGCCTATAACGGCTACTGTATAATTCTTTGAACCTGAAATCTTTTCGGCAGTCGCAATGCCGAGTGCGGAGGAAATGGACGTACTCGAATGGCCGCTGAAGAAGATATCATGCTCGCTTTCCGTAGGTCTTGAAAAGCCCGAAATACCGTTTTCTTTTCTCAAGGTATCAAAGCTGTCAAAACGACCCGTAAGAAGCTTATGAGTATAAACCTGATGACCGACATCCCAGATGATTTTATCCTTTGGAGAATTAAACACCTTATGAAGCGCAATTGTCAATTCAACCACGCCGAGGTTTGAAGCAAGATGACCGCCGTTTTGAGAGACAGTGGAAATAAGGACCTCTCTTATTTCTTTAGCGAGGTCATTTAACTGTTTATCATCAAGTTGTTTTACAAACGAAGGTGATGAGATATCCTTCAAATAATGCGTATCCATTATCCTAACACCTAACTTTTTCTTTCAATAAGTTGAAAAGCCAAATCCTTTAAAAACGTAATATCATTATCAAATACACTCAAGCTGTCAACTGCGCGAAGGGTGTATTCTTTTGCTATTTTATATGATTTATCAATTCCGTAAAGAGAAATAAAGGTTGTTTTTTCGTTTTCGCTGTCGCTTCCTATCGGTTTTCCGAGCGTTTTTTCGTCACCCGTAACGTCAAGAATATCGTCAACAACCTGAAAAGCCATTCCGAGATTAAGCGCATACAGTCCGGCAGACTCAATTTGCCTTTTATCGGCTTCTCCGGCAAGACAGCCAAGCACACAGGCTGCTTTTATAAGCGCGCCGGTTTTAAGAGTATGGGTTGTAAGTAATTCATCGGAAGAAACTGTCTTTCCCTCATTTTTAAGGTCAAGAACCTGACCGCCTATCATACCGTTTACACCCGAACACTCTGAAAGAATACTAACTGCTTTAATAATGCTTTGAGGTGAAACATCGTTTGCAGAAGACACCGCGGAGAAAGCGTGTGTAAGAAGCGCGTCACCGGCAAGTAAAGCGTTAGCCTCTCCGAATTTTTTATGATTTGAAGGCTGTCCTCTTCTCATATCGTCATTATCCATACACGGCAAATCGTCATGGATAAGCGAATAGGTATGAATCATTTCAATTGCGCATGCAAAGGGAAGCGCCTTTTTATAATCACCGCAAACCAGATTGCAGAATTCAAGTGTGAGCACGGGACGAATGCGTTTTCCGCCGATGTTCAGAGAATAGAGCATGGCTTCGCTTATTACATCCTGATTATTTAAAGATTCTGGAACGTAAGAAGAAAGATTTTCATTTATTAAATTGAGATAAAAAGAATACTTTTCGTTATTCATCTTCTTCACCGTTTTGACTTTCGGTTAACTGCTTAATCTTCAACTCGGCTTTATTCAGAAGCTCCGAACAGTATTTGCTTAATTTCGCGCTTTCTTCATAAAGTGTAATCGACTCTTCAAGAGTAACCTCTCCGTTTTCAAGAAGAGAAACAATTTCCTGGAGCCGTTTTATTGCCTTTTCGTATGTAAGATTATCCATTATTTTACCTCACAGTCTATAGTTCCGTCCGATACAGTCAGTTTTATTAAATCACCGCTGGTTACATCGCTGACTTTTTTTATAAGCTTTCCGTCCTTTTGAACATAAGCAAAGCCTCTGTTTATAACGCTTATCGGATTTAGCGCTTCAAGCTTTTTAAGAATAGTTGAAAGCTCGTTCTTTTTACTGTTTAAATACGAATTATATGCATCGTTTATTTCATCCGTTTTTAAATCAAGGAACATTCTTATTGTATTATAAGTATCAAAGAAACTGTCGAGAATGTCTTTTTCGTATATTTCCGAAAGAAGTCTCTTTTCGCTGTCTAATTTATATTTAAGATATCTTTCGGCGTTATTTTTCAATGCAAAAATATTTTTTAGCTCATTTTCTTTATCGGGAACGCAAAGCTCCGCAGCAGCCGAGGGAGTTTCGGCTCTTACATCCGCTACAAAATCGCAAATGGTAAAATCGGTTTCATGACCGACGGCGGAAATAACGGGAATTTCTGATTCGTATACCGCGATAGCAACACGTTCCTCATTAAACGCCCATAAATCCTCAATTGAGCCACCGCCTCTGCCGACAATAAGAACGTCTGCCGCATTTTGGCGGTTAAACTCTTTAATGGCCTTTTCAATTGAAGGAGCCGCGTTTATACCCTGAACCTCAACTGGACAAAGAATCATTTCGGCAATAGGAAAGCGTCTTGAAAGAATATTTGTAATATCTCTTACTGCAGCTCCCGTTGCAGAAGTTACAACGCCGATTCTCATCGGATATTCGGGAATCGGTTTTTTATGAGATTGATTAAACATTCCCTTTGCGTTTAACTTCTGCTTTAACTGTTCAAAAGCAAGAGCCAGTTCGCCGATTCCTTGCGGTTGAATATCGTTAATTATAATTTGATACTGACCTGTTTTTTCGTAAAGGGATATTCTTCCCCTGACAAGTACATTCAGTCCGTCATATAAATCATAGCGGATTTTTTGAGCGTTTGCTCTGTAAATAACTGCATTGACAGCTGCATTTTCATCCTTAAGCGTCATATAATAATGACCGCTTGAATAATGATTTTTGAAATTGGATATTTCACCGATGACAAAGACATTGTTGAGAACAGTGTTTTCTTCAACAATTGCTTTAATATATCTGTTAAGTTGTGAAACGGTTATAACGGACTGTTCAACCATTGTTTAACTCCTTTAAAGCGGCAAGTACAGCTATTCCAAGCGCGTTGTCAGAAGAAAATTCGGGCTTTGTAAAAACTGCGTTAAATTCCTCGGTGAAGCGCTCGCGGATAAGAGAATTAGACATTACTCCGCCCGAAAAGACGAGAGGAATATTCCCGTATTTTTTTAAAAGATAATATACGGCTTCTTTAAGCGAAAAAGAAATATAATCAATACAGTACTTTGCAATATCCTGTTTTCTTTCTCCGTCTGAAAGCATTTTATTACACTTGTTTTCCACACCGGAAAGACTGAAGGTATTTTCCTTAAGCGACGGCTTTATTTTGTATTCTTTATCACTTTTTCGTGAAAGAATATCAAGTTTAGCGCCTCCCGGAAAAGGAATGCCTAAAGAAAGCGCAACACGGTCAACAGCCTGTCCTGCTTTTAAATCGGAAGAAGAAAAAATCATTTCGGTTTTAATTATCTTATCACTGTCGGGAGTAACATATACCGCTTCGGTAGTACCGCCCGAGACGTGAAAAGCAATAAATTCCTTTTTAAATAAATCGATACGGTTTGCAGACTGTAAAACTGCAGCGATATGTCCCTGCTGATGAGAAAACATATGTAACGGAATTTTCATAACGCTTGAAAGCGTCTTTGCAGATGCAACTCCGGTTAAAAAGCAAGGCATATAGGATTTTTCATCGTCACGCGGCTTTGAGGAAACGCCGATACATTCTATTTTTTTCTCATAATTATTAAAAAGCTCTTCTATAAGATCAGGCAACTGAACCGTATGATGGAAAACAGCGTCACTTTGTCTTAAGCCTTTATCCCCTTGTTTAACGGGTAAAAGCTTTTTCTTGCTGATAATTTCTCCGTTTTCGCTGTTAAATACAGTTACAGAAGTTGTATAATTGCTTGTATCAATTCCGAGAGAAATCATATCAGCCTTCTATTTCCCTTGCAACTGAGCCTAAAATACCGTTAATATACGAAGCGTCGTCACTTGTCGCAAAGGTTTTTGCAAGCTCAACTGCTTCATTTATTGAAACGCTTACAGGTATGCTTTCAACATAAAGCATTTCACAAATTGCAAGTCTCATTATTGCAAGAGAGACCTTGGGTATACGCTCAATTTTCCAGTTAGTTAAAAACTCTTTTATAAGCGAATCAATTGTTTCCTGATTCTCAAAAACGGTACTTGCAACCATTTTTGCAAAGGTGCTTACCTCTATTTCATTGGCTTCGCACGCGTTCTCTATTAACTGTTCAACTGTACTTTCAGAGTTGAATATTCTTTCAAAAATTAAAGTGAACGCCTGAATTCTTTCTTCTTTTCGTGTCATAAATAACTCCCCAAAAATAAACCCTCGCCCTAATGAATAAAGCGAAGGTTAAGTAAGCTTAAATTCAGTAGGTACAAAGAGTCGGTGTATAACGACTTAATAATTATTATTACCTACATTATAGCATATTTTTAATTTTCTACAACATTTTTTACGCCGATAATTGATATTTTTTCTGCAGGAAGTCCGGTTTTTGAAAGAATTACCTCTTTAATTTGTATTGCAGCGTTATCATTTAAGGACTTTTCTGGAATTAGAATTTCGGAAGAATCACTATTGATAATTACAAGGCTTTCGCAGTTAAGCTTTGCCGTAATAATATTTTCTGCATCAACCTGAAGCTTTGAATTATCGATTATCTTATTAAGTTTCTCCTGCGCGTCCTTTACGGATGCTTCACCCGAATCCTTGCTTTCAATAATATCCTTGAGCATATCCTTCGATTCGTCACATTCGGCGTCACGCTTTAGCTTTGCATTTGTAAAATAAGTCTGAGCGGCAGAAGCAGAAACAGCGCTTTCATCGGTTGAAACCTGTTTTGCTTCACCGAGATTCTGCTGTATTTCCTTTTCGGGTGTAGACGGAACGTTTCCCCTGCCCGTGTAATACCAGTTAATTACAATTGCTGCGCAAAGTGTCAGCGTAAGAATAAATATTATTATTTGTTTTCTTTTAAGTATAAATGTTTTCATATTTTTCTCCCTTATTTCATTTTTGAAACCGATACCTTGTTTGTTCCTATGCCGAGAACGGTTGTTACTGCATTTATTATCTGTTCTCTTACATAGGGTATATCACCGCCCGAGCATACAACCGCCACGCCCTGCACCTCGGGCTCAAGTATTTTAATTTTAATACCCTCCTTTGTGTTTTTGTTATCTATAATGACGTATGTATTTGAATAATTATTGCTGTTTTCGTCATTTTTTATATTTTCATTTACTGCATAAACATTTTCCTTTGAGCCTTTGAGCGTAAGCATAACCTTAACCTCTCCGGCATTTTCAATTGAAGAAATTATATCCGTAAGCTTTTTTTCAAGTTCAGCCGTATAGTCAGTATTATCTGTTTCATTTTCCTGCGAAACTGCAGTCACTGTTTCTTCATTTTTCTTTTTACCAAATTCCGAAAAAGAAATCAGTAATATTCCGCAAATACCGAGGATTACTATAACGGTTATTTTTTTATCGGCTAAAAGTACTTCTTTTATTTTTTTTATTACATCTTCAAACATAATAATACCTAATCAAGTTCATTTATTTCCGGCTCAAAGCCGACTTTTTCTTTAACTGCATTTTTTATTTCTTCACTTTTATTTATATCGTCGATTCTTATGTTATATTCGTTAATAACTATTTCATTTTCTTCAATTGAAATATCCAAAATAAGCTCATAATTATCAATTCCGTTAGCTTTTAAGGCTTCGTTGGTCAGTTGTCTTATTTTTGTTTTAATAACAGAAGCGGTATTATCTGTTATATCCTCAGACGGTAAAGAAATATCCGTTTGAATTTTATTTGTTTTTATATTTTTTAAAGGCTTGATAACTGAAATGAGAGTAAAAAGCACAAGTACCAGTGACGTTATTCTTTTAAGGTTTCCGTTCGGAGTCAGGTAATAAATAATCAGAACTGCAAATGAACACGCAGTAAATGCGGCTGCAAAGGAGAACAATTCGTTCATCACATTCCTCCTGCTTTTAGCATAATTCCCGTTGAAACCGTGAAAACAACCGTTGTAAAAATAACAATTATATTAAAAATCGAAATAATACTTGCAATATTTTCAAGTATTTTTGAAGATTCGCTGTTTATCATATCTCCGATTACAGAAGCAAAATGAAAGGCGAAATAGTAAAGCAATAATTCAATTATTACGGGAAAATTTATTGCAGCAAGAGTAATTATTCCGAGAAACCCGAAACAGTTATTTATCAGCTTTAAAGAGCCGAGAACGGATGAGTAAGCGTCGGCAAGAGTTGATCCTATAAACGGTATTACAGAACCTGAAACCGTTCGTATGCTCTTTACGGTCAAAGCATCAACGGAAGAAGCAACACTGCCCTTCAAAGACAGAAAACCGACAAAAAGAGTAGAAATAAAAGTTATTGTAACCGTCAAAATCTTTTTTACCGAATTTACCGCTTTCTCAAGTGAAATTACCGGATTTAATGAAGAACAAATGCTTAAACTCATCAGAATACCGCCAAATGGCATTAGATAATTTTCTGAAAAAGAAGCAATAAACTGCGAAGCTGTAAAAAGCAATGTATTAAAATTTAATGCCTGGGTAAATGAGCCCGATGAAGAAAGCAATACAGCATATACCGGTACAAACGAAATCATAAAATTTCCTACCGTCATAAGATGCGAACTTGCGAGTGTAAAGGCGTTGACGGCATAAGTTGAAGATACCGTAACGAGTAAAAGAACAAACACAATTCCAGAAAGCGACTTGTTATCTTCATTTGTAACCGACTGAGCGGCAGATTCAAAAACAAGAATAATTGAAAGTGTAATAAAGAGTTTAAGCGGAGATACAATTTTACCGCTTACCGTATTTATTATTTGAGTAATTATTTTTTGAGGACTGATTTTAAATATCTGTTCGGTACTGAATTCGTCAATGCCAAGGTCAGAGAGCGACTCCTTTGTTTCATTGTCAAGAGAATTGAAAACCTCGTATACTCCGCTGTCGGATATGTATTCTTCTGTTTCCCCGTCAAGCGCATAAGAAGAAACAGTCAATAGCGAAAAAAGAACAAACAATAATAATACGGTTAAAATTCTTTTCATTTTATATTTCCAGATAACCTTTCAGAATTGAATAAAGCGTTTCGATTAAGGGAATTGACGTAATAAGTATTGATATTTTTCCGACTAATTCAGTTATAAGCGACAGAGTCTCTTCACCGCTGTCCTTGCAGACAGAGGAAGCCAGTTGAGTAATTATCACAATTCCGAGTGTTTTAAGAATTATCGGAAAATATGACGGCGTCTGCGAATCAAGCTCTGAAAGAAAAGAAAACTTTATTTCGGAAAGTGAAAATGTGTTGAGTAACAAAAAAGTCAATACTGCAATTACGGCAAGCTTTAAAAGAATTACATAATCGCTTTTATACTGCTTTAAAATTTGAATTAGAACCACCGATATAACCGATACGGCAATTATTTTAATCATAGGTTAAAAATCGATTCAACCGAGTTTAACAGGTCAAGAATATGGGGAAGTATCATTGCAAGAATTACTATAATTCCCGTTAAAGCCGTCAACATTGCGTATTCCTCCCTACCCGATTTTGCAAGCACCTGATAAAGTACGGCAACTATAAGACCGATAGCGGCTATTTTTAATAAAAACACTATATCCATTTTTTCACCGTCAAAGGAGAAGTATTACAATAAGAACACCGGAAAGCACGGATAATCTCATATACATATCCCCATTTTTTTCTTTGTTTTTTCTTGCATTATCAAGCTGAAGCCTCAGCCTGTCTTTATATAAATCGCAATTACTTAACTGCCCTTCCAAATCACTTTTACCAAGCTGAAAACCGAAGGAAACAATAATTTCTTTATCCTCTTTATTCAAAGGTGATTTAAATGAAGAAAGAGAATATTCCCATGATGAAACAAAGTCTGTTCCATTATTTAATTCATTTAAACAGGTATTTAAAAAATACATCTGTTTAAAGCTTTTCTGATTTGTCAATAATTCTAAAAGCGAATGTATATTAGAGGCTGAATAATTCAACTGCGACCTTATTATTTCAACCATTTCAATAAGCTTTTCAAGATAAGTAATTCTGTCATTGAGCAAGGAGCGGATGTATATTCCCGTCATCAGCGCGCAAAACATTATTAAAATCATTCCAAGTAATTTCATTTTCTGTACAGTTCAATTTATAAATTTTCTTATTTCTGTTCTTTGAAAGAAATACAATATAATCAAATGAATTTGTTTTTAAAAGTTCCTTCAGGATTTCTTTTCTTTTAAAATCCTCTTCATTACCGCAGTGAACGCTGACTGCAAATTTTACACCCGAGTTTAAGCCTTTAAATATTGCTTGAATATCCTCTTTTGAGGTGACCTCGTCAAAAATAATATAATCGGGAGAAAGGGAACGAAGAGCAATTTCAATTGCATTACTTTTTTTGTATCCGATAAGTATATCCGTATTAAGTCCAAGGTCATTTTGAGGAATTCCCGAATATGAAGCGGAAAATTCTCCCCTTTCATCCATTACGGAGACTTTATACGAAACAACCGTATAACCGCTTGAAAGTCTGTATGCAAGATCTTTTAAAACCGTAGTTTTGCCGCTTGATGGAGGACCGGCAATTATAATACTCGGCAATTCATTTTTAAAAAGAGCGCTTGTTATAAACTGAGAAGCGCCGAAAATCTGACGCGCAATTCTTATATTAACGGAGTTTATATCTCTTACGTTGAATTCGTTTTCTCCTGTATAATAAGCGGTACCGCAAAGTCCTGCCCTGTGACCACCGTTTAGGGTTACAAATCCGTTATTTATATTTTTTTGACAGGAGTGTACGGAATAGTTACATATCCGGTTCACCGTATCATTTAATTCCTGGTTTGTCAGTGAAATACATTTTTCATTATATAGCTTCGTAAGCTTTCCTTTATCGGTTATAAAGCAGCAGCCGCTGTCGGTTACTATAACAACCGGCTTGTTTACTCTTAACCGTATTTCCTGAATAATCCCAAGCTGGCCGGCGTCTATTTGAAGTAAAATAAGTTTAATTCTTGTGGATATTACATTGACTGCCTGTTCAAATATACTTCTTTCGTTTAAAGGCATTTTTATTCACCTCAATAATGCTTATGGTGACTTGTCCCAAAATATGCAAAAATTATTGAAAGAAAGGAAGAAATATGATATATTTATAAAGTTAGAAAGATAATAGCAGAGGCGTGTTATGAACAGAGTGAAAAACAACAGATTATTTAAGATTTTAAAGGATAATAGGTACGTTTTACTGTCAAGCGGTTGCGCGGCGGTAATAATGTTGCTTGTCTATTTTTGCTATGACGTAAGTCCGTTCGGCGATATGACAATACTAAGGATGGATTTGTATCACCAGTACGGACCGCTTTTCGGCGAATTATTTGAAAGACTTAAAAACCTTGACTCATTGCTTTATTCTTGGAAATCCGGTCTTGGCGGAAACTTTTTGGGAAATTATTTTAATTATCTTTCAAGTCCCATTACTCCTATAATTCTTCTGTTCGGTCATAAAAGAATTCCCCAGGCAATTGCCGCAATGCTTTTGATAAAGGCAATGTTCGGCGCAGGTTCATTTACCTATTATCTTAAAAAAGCCTTTAATAAGCATGATTTTGCTACTGCAGGATTCGGTCTGTTGTACGTTTTCTGCGGCTGGTTTGTTGCTTACTATTGGAATATAATGTGGGTTGACGCACTGGCTATTTTCCCATTGGTTGTTCTTGGAATTGAGAATATTATAAATATGGGTAAGCCTTGGCTTTACTGCATTTCTCTTGCTGTATGCCTTTATGCAAATTATTATATGGGTTATATGATTTGCATTTTCTCCGTTCTTTATTTTATAGTTTATTACTTTTCAAATTATTCTTTTACGGACTGTTTCGTAAAAAGATATAAGGACGAAAAGGTTAAGGGAATTAAAACAAGACTTAATAATTCAAGATTTTTAAGAAGCGGATTAAGATTTGCTTTCTTCTCGGTCTTTGCGGCAATGCTGACGGCTGTTTCACTCGTACCGTTATATTTTGCCTTAAAGGCGTGTTCGGCAACCTCGGGTTCATTCCCCGTTGATTACAAATCGTATTTTACGGTCTTTGATTTTCTTGCAAATCACCTTGCAGGAGTCGACCCGACAATTAGAAGCAGCGGAGAAATTGTTTTGCCTAATGTATACTGCGGTATATTGACGGTTATGCTTATTCCCCTTTATCTTTTCAATAAAAAAATCAGCATAAAAGAAAAAGCAATGCACATAGGCCTGCTTCTTGTTTTTCTGCTGAGTATGAATATTAACTATGCGAATTTCGTCTGGCACGGGTTCCATTTTCCCAATGATTTGCCTTACAGATTTTCGTTTATGTATTCCTTTGTTTTGCTGATTATGGCATTCAAAGCCTTCAAGGATATTAAGGATTACTCCGCAAAGCAGTTTCTTGCAACCGGAATTGCCGTAATGGGCTTTATTGTTTTGACCCAGAAAATTGAATCGTTAAATGTTACCGAGCTTGCTTTCTGGATTTCAATAGCATTTACGGGCGTATATACTCTTATCATCACTCTGTTCAAAAATAAGAATTACAGCTATACTATTGTTGCTCTGTTACTGCTTTGTACCTGCGGCTCGGAAATAGCGGTTGCCAATACGAACAACTACAGTATGGGCCAGTCGCACACGAATTACCTGAACAACTATAACGATTTTGAAAATATATATAACAGCATTAAAAAACAGGACGATTCATTCTTCAGGCTCGAACAAAGCAACCTTCTTACAAGAATGGATAACAGCTGGTATTATTATAACGGCTCATCCGTATTCTCTTCACTTGCAAATGAGCGACTCTCAAACGCAATGAGAGATCTCGGACTTATGGGTAACTATATTAACAGCTTTACCTATCATCCGCAAACTGCAGTTTTTAACGCAATGTTTGATATTAAATATATTCTTGATAACGATAATTCGATAAATAACAGTCTTATTTACGAGGATGTTTGCGGAAATGACACATATTTTGCATATAAAAACAAATATGTTCTTCCGTTAGCATTCGGAGTAAACAGTCAGACAAAGGAATGGAAAACAAACTCCGTAACAAGTCCCTTTACTCTTCAAGAAGAATGGTTTGCATCCGCTTCGGGAGTTGAAAACGTTTTCAAGAATATTCCTATTGAATATGTAAGCTACAGTAATGTTATTGAGTTCTTCCCCGGCGAAATTGAATCGGGTTCCTTGAATGTTAATAAGGAGCACAGCGAGGACGCGGCTTCTTATATAATAGAAATAGTTGTTCCTGAGGATGAAAACGTATATATTTATTTAAAATCGAGAAACGCTAAATCGATTACAATATCGGGAGATTTTCTTGAAAAGAGCCAGAATATGGACAATAATTTCAATATAATCGATCTCGGCTTCCACTATGCAGGAGAAAATATTTTTATTGAGGTTAACGTTCCCGAGGATAAAGGCGATGAAACGGTCCAGTTCTTTGCCGCAGGACTTGATATGAAAAAATTCATTCAAGGTTATGAAATACTCAGCCAGAGCGTTTTAACAGATATTGATTTTAACGAAACCGATATTAAAGGTAAAATAAATATGAATAAAGACGGCGTTGTCTTTACTTCCATTCCCTTTGATGAAGGTTGGACTGTTTACGTTGACGGTAAAAAGACGGAATATTACGCAATTTCCGAAGCTTTCCTCGCATTCGATTTGACAAAGGGCGAGCACACCGTTGAATTTAAGTTTATGCCTAAAGGACTGCTTATCGGAGCTGCTGTAACGCTTTGTTCCGTAGCTTTGTTTATAATTATTATTATTCTTGTTAAAAAGAATGATAAAATATCCTCCGTTGTTACCGATAACTGGTGGGGCTTTGATAACGAGGCTTATGAAAAAGAGCTTTTAGCACGTAAAGCGCAGGCTGACAGTGGTTTCAGGTTAATCGAAACAACAGTTTTTGACGATTTTGACGATATGTAAAAAAAGAGGAGTTGCTTTTGCGACTCCCCTTTTCTTTTTTTAAAGCACTTTTTTAAGATACTGTCCCGTATATGATTCTTTAATTTTTGCAACCTGTTCGGGCGTTCCCGTTGCGACTACGTTTCCGCCCTCGTCTCCGCCTTCGGGTCCAAGGTCGATTATATAATCCGCGCACTTTATAACGTCAAGATTATGTTCAATAACAAGAACCGTATTTCCTGAGTCAACAAGCTTTTGGAGCACCTCAATGAGCTTATGGACGTCGGCAGTATGAAGTCCCGTCGTAGGCTCGTCAAGAATATATATTGTTTTTCCGGTTGAACGCTTTGAAAGCTCTGTTGCAAGCTTAACTCTTTGGGCTTCACCGCCTGAAAGACTTGTTGCAGGCTGACCGATTTTAATGTAACCAAGCCCAACGTCATAAAGCGTCTGGAGCTTTCTTTTAATTTTCGGTTGGTTTTCAAAGAAATACAATGCCTCTTCAACCGTCATTTCAAGGACCTCATATATATTTTTACCCTTGTATTTTACCTCGAGCGTTTCACGGTTATATCTCTTTCCCTTACATACCTCGCACGGAACATAAACATCGGAAAGAAAATGCATTTCGATTTTGACAATTCCGTCACCCTGACAGCTTTCACACCTTCCGCCTTTTACGTTAAAGGAAAATCGGCTTGCATTATAACCACGGATTTTTGAGTCTTGAGTAGACGCAAACAATTCTCTTATATCGTTAAAAACGCCTGTATATGTTGCAGGGTTAGACCGCGGAGTTCTTCCTATAGGAGACTGGTCAATATCAATGACCTTATCAAGATTTTCAATTCCTTTTATATCCTTATGCTTTCCTACAACCTTTTTGGCGAGATTAAGCTCATTTGCAAGTCGCTTATAAACTATTTCGTTAATAAGCGAGGATTTACCCGAACCCGAAACGCCTGTAACGCAAACAAATTCACCCAAGGGCAGCTCAACATCTATCTTTTTAAGATTATTTTCCTCGGCTCCGATTATTTTAAGTGTTTTGCCGTTCCCTTTCCTTCTCTTTTCGGGAATTTCAACCTTCTTTGCACCGCTTAAATACTGACCCGTAATTGAATTTTTGCATTTGATAATATCTTCAACCGAGCCTGCCGCGACAACCTCGCCGCCGTGAATGCCGGCACCGGGACCGATATCGACAACGAAATCTGCAGAACGAATTGTATCCTCATCGTGTTCTACGACTATAAGAGTATTTCCGAGGTCACGGAGGTTTTTGAGTGTTTCGAGAAGCTTATCGTTATCTCTCTGGTGAAGACCGATGCTTGGTTCATCAAGAATATAAAGCACTCCCATAAGCGAAGAGCCGATTTGAGTAGCAAGTCTTATTCTTTGACTTTCTCCTCCCGAAAGCGTGCCTGCCTGACGGGAAAGCGTAAGGTAGCCAAGGCCTACGCTGTCAAGGAATTTAAGTCTTGATTTAATTTCCTTGATTATTAAATCCGCAATTATACTTTCACGCTTCGTTAGCTTAAGTTTATTTATAAAGTCAAGCTCTTTAACTACGGACATATTAACAACATCGTCAATATTTTTACCGCCAACGGTTACTGCAAGAGCAATTGGATTAAGCCTTTTACCGGAGCATTCTTCACATTTCTGCTCGGTCATAACCTGCTCTATTTCATATTTTGACCAGTCGCTTGTGGTTTCACTATATCGGCGTTCAAGATTATTTATAATACCCTCAAACTCAACGTTATAAGTACCCGTGCCATAGACATTGGTGCGGTGCATTGTGAGCTTTTCACCGTTTGAACCGTAAAGAATTGCTCTTAATCCCTGCTTTGAAATCTTTTCAATTGGGGTATCAAGAGTAAAGCCGTACTTTTCACCCAAAGCCTCATAGTACATCTGTGCAATTGTTCCGCCCTCTGCCTTTGACCAGCCGCTTGCTTTAATTGCGCCCTGATTTATTGAAAGCTTTTTATTCGGGATAACAAGGTTTTCGTCAACCCTCATAAATACGCTCAATCCCGAGCATTTAGGACAGGCGCCGAAGGGATTATTAAACGAAAACAGTCTCGGACTTAATTCATCAATTGAAATATTGTGTTCTGGACACGAGAAATTCTGCGAGAAAAGCATTTCCTCGACGTTTATGACGTCAACAAGGATTAACCCTCCCGTAAGCTTTGAAGCCGTCTCAATTGAATCTGCAAGGCGTGAGCGTATGTTTTCGTTTACAACAAGGCGGTCAATAATAATTTCAATATTATGCTTTTTATTTTTCTCAAGCTTTGTAACCTCGGAAAGGTCATAAATAATCCCGTCTATTCTTGCTCTTACAAAGCCCGATTTTGAAGCGGAAGAAAGCTCCTTTGCATATTCGCCCTTTTTGCCTCTCGCAATTGGAGCCATAACCTGAATTTTAGTTCCCTCTTCAAGCTTCATTACGGAATCAACTATCATATCGACAGTTTGTTTTGAAATAACTCTTCCGCAGACGGGACAGTGCGGTATGCCTATACGGGCAAATAAAAGTCTGTAATAGTCGTAAATCTCCGTTACAGTTCCGACAGTTGAACGCGGATTTTTTGACGTTGTTTTCTGGTCAATGGAAATCGCAGGAGAAAGACCGTCAATTGAGTCGACGTGCGGCTTGTCCATCTGACCGAGAAACATTCTTGCGTATGAGGAAAGAGATTCAACGTACCTCCTCTGCCCTTCTGCGTAAATCGTGTCAAATGCAAGAGATGATTTTCCCGAGCCCGAAAGACCCGTAAAGACAACAAGCCTGTCACGGGGTATTGTTAAATCAATATTTTTAAGATTATTTTCTCTTGCGCCTTTAATTACAATATCTTTATTTGCCATTATTTGCCCTTTCTCAATTCGTTAATTCTGTCGCGTAAATATGCAGCGTGCTCAAATTCAAGAAGCTTTGCGGCAGCTTTCATTTCAGCAGTAAGCTCTTTTATAAGCTTTTCCTTTTCCTGCGGTTTAAGATGCTTGAGGTTCTTGTCCTTATGAGTGCTGATTTCAAGTATCTCCCTTACGCCTTTATTGATAGTGGTGGGAGTTATATTATGCTCTTCATTATATTTCATCTGCTTATCACGTCTGCGATAAGTTTCTGTAAGCGCTCTTTCCATTGAAGGAGTAACCGAATCCGCGTACATAATTACCTGACCGTTTGCGTTCCTCGCCGCACGTCCGACCGTCTGGATAAGCGACTGCTCGCTTCGTAAGAAGCCTTCCTTATCCGCGTCAAGAATTGCAACAAGTGAAACCTCGGGAATGTCAAGTCCTTCACGAAGAAGATTTATGCCGACGAGTACGTCAAATTCACCCAGACGCAGGTCGCGGATGATTTCCATTCGCTCGATAGTGTCAATATCGTAGTGCATATACCTTACCTTAATTCCCCTGTCGGAAAGATAATCCGTAAGGTCCTCTGCCATTTTCTTTGTAAGAGTTGTGACAAGTACGCGTTCTTTCTTTTCAACTCTTATGTTGATTTCGGAAAGTAAGTCGTCAATTTGTCCTTCAGTGCCTTTAACGGTTATTTCGGGGTCAAGCAGTCCCGTCGGTCTGATAACCTGTTCAACAATTTGTTTGCTTTTCTGCTTTTCAAAATCACCGGGAGTCGCGCTGACAAATACCTTTTGACCTACCTTTTTATAAAACTCGTCAAACATAAGCGGTCGGTTATCAAACGCTGACGGAAGACGAAAGCCGAACTCAACAAGGTTTTCCTTTCTTGAACGGTCGCCGCCGTACATTCCTCTCACCTGAGGCAGAGTGACATGCGACTCGTCAACAAAAAGCAGAAAATCGTCGGGAAAATAATCAAGCAATGTAAACGGAGCAGAGCCTGCAGGTCTTCCCGACATAACTCTTGAATAGTTTTCAATGCCTTTACAGAAGCCGGTTTCAAGGAGCATTTCAATATCGTATTCAGTTCTTTGCTTAATTCGTTGAGCTTCAAGCAGCTTGCCTTCGCTTTCAAAGAACTTTACCCGTTCTTCCATTTCTTTTCTCAATTCTTCGCAGCTTTTTTCAAGCTTTTCGTGAGAAACAACATAGTGAGATGCAGGGTAAATCGCAACGTGCTTAACCGTATTTTTGATTTCACCTGTCAAAGGATTAAACTCGGAAATACGGTCAATTTCATCACCGAAAAATTCAATTCTTACGGCAGTATCATTTGAATATACGGGGAAAACCTCTACGGTATCTCCCCTGACCCTGAATTTATTTCTTATAAAGTTTATATCGTTTCTTTCATACTGAATTGAAACAAGCTTTTCAATTAGCTCGTCACGGTTTTTCGTCATTCCCTCACGAAGGGAAATAACCATATTTCTGTAATCTATCGGGTCGCCGAGAGTGTATATGCAGGAAACGGACGCAACAATAATAACGTCGCGTCTTTCGGACAATGCGGAGGTTGCGGAATGGCGAAGCTTGTCGATTTCGTCATTTATTGCTGAATCCTTTTCAATATAGGTATCAGTGGACGGAATATACGCCTCGGGTTGATAATAATCGTAATATGAAACGAAGTATTCAACCGCATTTTCAGGAAAAAATTCCTTAAATTCCGAACACAACTGGGCGGCAAGTGTTTTGTTATGAGCGAGGATAAGAGTCGGTCGGTTACACTGTTCAATAACATTTGCCATGGTAAATGTCTTTCCGCTTCCCGTAACGCCGAGCAGAGTCTGTTCCATATATCCGTTTTTAATACCGTCAACAAGATGAGATATTGCTTCGGGCTGGTCGCCGGTAGGCTTGAATTCACTGTGTAAAACGAACTTATCCATTTCTTCTCCGTTTCATTTAATTTATTCGTTTTATTATAACACAAATGTTCGGTTATGTAAATAAAAACAGCGCAGAAAATACTTCCTGCGCTGTTTTATTTTTTTTAGTTTACTCTCTCACATACGATACAACATTGTCGGTCGAAGTAATATAATAACCGTTGATACTCATTTTGTTGTCAAATGCGCTTGCGTCGAATGCGTCAATAATTGAGTTTCCGTCAACGTCGCATAAATTAAATACAGACGAATACAAGGTAGACGAATCGATTAGTCCGACAGCCACGTTCGTAATATATTTTACATCTTCCTCATTAACAATACCGTCAAAATTAACATCATATTTACTGTATAAAGTGTAATTAAATCCGGATCCGGCTGAACCTGCCGAAACGGCGCTTGTTTTAAATGTCATTCCGTCAATAGTATAAACGCCTTTTACATTTAAGGTACCTGTGCCGGGATAGTTTTCAACAAAAATGCTGAAGCTTCTGTAACCGTTACCGGATATATTGCTAATATTTTCCACCTCGAAATAATAATCATCCTCGCCGCAATTATATTCTGCTGCGTGCAGAACACTGTCAGCATACCCGAGCAGTTCAAAGGTGTTTGAAAGGTTAAAATTAAACCTGACGCCGTTAAAGGCGTATGAAGCGCTTACTGTTCCTATATTAGTCATATTGTTGCTGTCGGTAAAGCTGAAATTGTTTGCAGTTGCCCATTCATTTGCATAACAGCCTGACGGTGCAATAATCGAGACTGAATATGAGCTGCCGGAGGTTATATTAGCCAAATATGTAAGTGTTTCTGTGCAATAAAGCTTTATATTCTTTGAAGGAATTTCATTTATATTTTTCAATTTCGGAGCAAATATAGTAGTAGTTTGAGAATTCGACTCGTTTGCATAAAAAGGTGTAGCAATATTTGATACATTGGGAATATAAAGCATATTAAGCGAGCTGAGATTTATTACCGAATTACCAACGATACTGGATATTTTCGGAAGAATAATTTTACTGATATTACACTCGCCGAAGGTATTACTGCTAATATTTCCGTCGAGATTTACAAGCTTAACCGTTTTAAGAGCGGTACACCTGAAAAACTGACCTCCGCCTGAACTAAAGCTTTTTACACTCGGTAATTCAAGGGTTTGTATTGACGTGCAATTACTGAAAGCGTAATTTCCGATAGTCTGTACTTTCGGTAAATATAGAGTATCAAGCTTTGTATTATAACCGAATGCATAATTATTTATGTATTTTACATTCGGAAGATCTATCGATTTCAAAAGTGAACACTCATAAAAGGCGTTAGTCGGTATCGTTATTAAATAATTATTTGAAACCGATGTAATCTTTTTACAAGCTCTGAAGGATTGCTCGGAAATTATTCTTAAGGTGCTGAAATCAAATTGAGTAAGCTTTGTGCAGCTGTCAAAGCCGTAATTTCCGACAAACATTATATTTCCGCCCGTAACACTTGTTAAGCTTGTGCAACCTGAAAAGGCTGACTCTCCTATGGAAGTAACTGTAGAAGGCAACTGAATACTTGTAATTGATTTTTGTTTAAAAACATCTTTACCGATAGCTTTTACGGTTATACCGCTGACCGTGTCGGGAACAACAATTTGCGTGTCCGAGCCGTTATAAGCAGTTATTTTTCCGGTATTTGTTATCTCAAAATCGCCTTCGGTATATGTGACAACCGTATAATTTGAAATATAATAACGGTAAACCATATAACTCGGCAGTTTTCCGTCTGCTACTGCCATAACATAAAGCTCTGTAGTAGCGTCAAATTCCAACGGCATTATATATACAGTGCCGTTAGTAAGAGTTACTTCATTGCCGTATCTTGTATTGTAATATATTGTCGCATCTTCATCGGGACAGGTAATTTCAACCGTAATTAAATCGTTGTATTCGCCCGAAGCAACACTGACAATCGGTTTTGCCGTTCTCTGCTGGCTTAATTCGGACTCATTAGTGCCCAAATGTAAAGCGAAGGCGTTGCAAAGAGAAGCGTATGTCGCCCAATTTGAACCGTATTTCGGCTTTGTCCAATTCGTCAGCTTATTCGCTTCAAGAATATTTAACATATCCTCTGTTGTTCTTGTCGTATCCTCTGACAGTAAAAGCGCGCAAGCCGCGGCGACAAAAGGAGCCGCCATAGAGG
>CAKZZS010000002.1 GCA_937884975.1 uncultured Clostridia bacterium
CCTGAGGAAGAATGTTTTCGCTCAAGTTTTCAAGTTTTTCAATTTCAAGAGATGAAACGAGCTCCTTTTCCTTCTGATCGTGGTCGGGATCGGAATAATCAAGGTCAAAGAGCGCCTGACTTGTCTGTTCGTCAACGCTTGCTATTGCACGGTAATAAATATCGTCAAAATTGAAAACTAAAACATATTTTGAATTATAAGTTGCGTTCTGTCTATCAGCAAGTTCAAGATTAAGAACATCACCGATCGTCTTTAAAGACGATACATCCAAACTACCGCTTGAAGGTGTTTTATTACCGGAGTTATCCTTTGAACAGCCTGCGAATACTGTGAGGACAAGTAAAAGCGCAAGTGTTAAAGAAATTACTTTTTTCATTATTATTTCTCCTTTATAATAATTATTTCCTTGTTACATTATCGCCGTAGATGGTTTTCCAGTCATTTTTCATTGAAACGGCAACATAACCGTTATCCTGACAGTTTTTAACCATCTTTTCAGCTTTTTCGGGATTGCCGTTCTCACGAACAGTATCGTCACAGCAGAGCATAAACGCCATAGCCTTATACGGATTATCGTTAAGAGCATACTGCGCCATGCTGAAGTCGCTGCCGCTGTTACCGAAAGCGAGTACTGGCTGAACGCCGATTTCCTGCTGAATAACGGTAACCTTGTTCATATCGAGGTTTTTAACAAGGAATTCGCCGCCCATAACAAGCTGGTCATCATCGTCAAAAACATACTCAAAGCCGTCTGTATCACCCTGATCGGTAGCCACAAGGCTGTCATCGGAGCCGATAATCTGACTTGCAGGAAGGTCAAGCGGAGAAGCCTTTACAAGACCTCTAACGATAAATCTGTCAGTACCACTTACTACATAAACGGTAAAGTCGTTTTGTTCAAGCAGGTCGATAACCTGAAGCATAGGCTTATAGAACGCCTCGGCTCTTGTCATATTATTGTAGCCCGGAGCCTCTGTCTTTGCAAATTCTGCGCAGTAGTCAACAAACTCTTCGGGAGTCAAGCCCGAGAAAGCAGAAGCAACCGCCTTACCGTGTCTTTGCATAAGGTCTGAAGGTGAAACGCCCGTGTCTATCCACTCAACGATATCTGCGGCAACCTCTTTTTCAAAATCGGATGCCTTATCCTTATAATCGGGATCGTCCAGGACTCTGTACTTTAATACACAGTGATCAAAGTAAACGGGATCAGTCTCACATGCAAGCGTGCCGTCAAGATCAAAAACCGCAATTCTGTTCTCAACGGGAATGAAGTCTGCAGAGCCTTCCTTGGTTACCGCTTCTATGTAAGAAATGAGTTCCTTTTTAGCGGTCGCGTCGTCGTTCCAAAGATTAAGAACATCTGTCGCAACGGGCTGTGCATCTGTTTTTTCGGGAGTGTTGTCCTTGCCCGTTTTATAGCCAACACCAAGTCCGTAAAGCGTGCTGACAATTAAAAGTAAGCACAACGAAATTATGGCTATCGGCTTCCAAATATTTTTCTTATTTTCCATTTGTTTTACCTCAAATTATTCTCTTAATGCTACCGATAACCATCTTTGATTACCGGTAGTTAAGAGGAAGAAATGAAAAAGTTTATTATCTTGCCTTAAGTGACTTAATTGACATAACACAACCGATAACAGCAGCCAACAAGCCGAGACCGATGAAAGCAATTGAAGCCGAAGTTATGTTCTGACCTGAAATTTTCTCGGGATTCTGTGACTGATAAAGAATATCAACCGTATCGCCGACCTCATAATTATCGTCCTGAACAGGAGAAACAACGTGCTCATACTTGACTCCGTTGACCTCATAGTCAATGTAAGCGGTCTTGACGAGTCTGTCTATGTCGTCGGGATCTGTTGCAGTTTGCCACTCCTCTTCAATGTCAACGATAGTAGCCTTAACTGTTGAATCGTACTTATCCTTGTTTACAAGCTGTACGACACCTACAATTGCGAAGGCAATACCGCCTACGACTACTGCGATTGAAAGAATAATGCTGATTAGTTTGTTCATAATTTTTCCTCCATATTTAATCATTTATTTTTAAGAACAATTTTATAACACTTTAATTCGCGATTAATATAAAAATTTGTCAAGATAAGCTGCATCAAATGCATCAACAACTCTGTCGCCGTTGAGGTCGGCTTTAACTTCTTGAGTTGCGGTCATTTTTATTTCACCTACGGAAGCGGCAATAATGAAAGCTATGTCGTTTATATCCTCAAAGCCGTCCTCATTGATGTCGTAGAGCATAACATACAACGCAAGAGTTTTGCCTGCAATAGCCGAATTATCTATAACATTACCGCTGAAGGTGTTACGGTCTGCATCGGCAAGCGTTTGACCGTCGGCAATTACTACTGTACCGCTGAAAGAACCGACCGTAATATTACTTGTCGAGGTATTGCATCCGAGTGTGATTTCGCCGTTGTTTGTGACACTTAACGACTGAGCGCTGAATACTCCGCCGTGAACACCTATATTATCCGCAGTAACATTACCGAGCTTAACGGTTCCGCCGTAAACATTAAGACTTGTGAATACATCGTTACCAACAGTCATATCCATTGTTCCCGGCATAGCATACTGACGGTAAATATTAAGATTGCTCTGAGAATTGCATTCAAAGCCCGAGTTTGAGGACATCGTTGCAAATCCGCCGAGGATAATATTAACATTACCCGATAAAAGAAGATCGCTGTTGTACTCAATATCACTGCTGACTATATACCAACCGTCCGTAAGCTCGTCTTCTTCGCCCGTGAGGACTCTGGCAATAACTGTTTGTACCTCGCCGTTAGAATCGATGTATTGGGTGGTGATTTCTCCGCTGTTTGAATAGACAGCAGTATAGGTGATATCACCCGTTACTGCGTCAATTTCGGGCGACCATCCTGCGAAGATGTATCCAACGCCGTATTTATCGAAATAGTAAAGTTCTATTATACCGTCAAATGAGGGCGTATCGCCGTAGGGAACATTCTCATCTGTTTCTACAACAGAGCCGTCAACTACCCAGGTAACCGTATATGCAAGATGATTGAAGGAGGCTGTGACGGTAACATCGGTACCGGGCATCGTGAAAGTGCCGTCGGTAACTGTGATTTCGTTGTTGTTGCTGTCCTTAACGATAAGCGTGTCAAGCTCATAGCCTGCATCGGTATTAACGGTTAAAGTAATCTCGTCACCGATATTTGCAGTGGTCGGTCCAACTACTGTTCCGCCTTCCGAATAATTATAGCCGATATACAAGTCAGCCTTTTTGAAGGTGGCGGTGACGGTAATGTCCGCCTCGGGCATAGTGAACTTTCCGTTTGTAACGGTTATATAATTGTTGTTTTCGTCCTTAACGGTAAGCGTGTCGAGAGCATAGCCGATTTCGGGAGCGATTGTAAGCGTTACCTCTGCCCCTGCAGATGCCATTGCCAAGCCCGTTACCAAGCCGTGCTCAGAAGCTGCATAGGTTATAGCCTGCGGTTTATAGGGAGTGAGCGTTATTTGTTCAATCTGCAAACTTGTAACCGTGCCCGAATAAGTGTTTGTTCCGTCGGTAAATATTTGTCCTTCTGCTATCTTCAGGTCGCCCTTATACAGCGAATATGCTTCTGAATAAATGCTGTCGCTTGCCTTTGAATAGCCAAGTGTGATGCCGCGTGAATAGAATTCTTTGGTAATGTTCAGGTTGCCGCCGTAAACAGTTGCAGCACCAAACGAACAGGATATCTTATCAACATCTATGTTACCGTCGTAGATGTTCAGATTATAGCCGGCATAAATGTTTTTCGGGTAAATAACACCGCCATATATATTCAAATTAAATGCGACCATCTGTGCATTCAGAGCGCCGTTTTTATGATTCTGCCAGTAAATGTTTAATGTGTTGGCTACAATTTCTGCAGATGAGCCGGTCACCGATAGCGTTACGCCGTTTGCTAAAATAAGATTCGCCGTGCCGTTGAATTTCAGATCTTCGGTATATGTAATATTTTTATCAACAATATACCAGCCGCCGTCATATTCCGTATAATTAGGGTCAAGCGGATATGCCTTGACAGTCTGTTCAATGCCGTTTTCATCAAGATATTTTACATTGTAAGACGAGTCAACAAAGCGAGCCGTAACCGTCACGTTCTTTGCAGGCATAGTGAATTTATTGTTATATATATCAAGCGTTGTACCGCCGTCAGGCTGTGCAATATAACTCTGGAATTTATAATACTTATCAGCCTTGAAGGTAGGCGCTATTTCCTCACCATAGTATGCCGAGGAAGGACCTGTTACCGTGCCGTTTCCTTCACTTACATAGGTAATACTGTTCGGAGCATACGGCACCATCGTATTGCCTGCAAGCTGACTTTTATCCGTAATAACGCCTGCCGATACAACGAAACTATGTCCGCTGTCGGTCAAAGCCTTTTCAAGAGTTAAATTGCCGTAGTAAGCAGCGGCACGTATGCTTATATCGTCTGTATAGGTAACGGAGATATTGCTGTCAGATTCTATGCTGCCGTAGCCTCCGCCGATACCGACATTCACGTTACCAGAAAGCGCCTGAATATCACCGCCTGTAACGGTAACGTTTGCAGGGCTGTTTTCACCGCCGCCGATTCCTGCTGCGTTGCCCTTGCCGAACGCAACAACCGTGCCGCCGTTAATGGTGACGGATACATTATTTCCGTAATAGCCGCTGCCGATACCTGCTCCGTCTCTTGAAGCGGTTGCGGTAACTGTACCGCCGTTAATTGTGACAGTTATATTACTTCCGCGACAGCCTCCGCCGATTGCCGCTGCGCTGTCGCCTCCCGTTGCCGTTACGGTTCCGCCGTTAATCGTGACTATTCCGCCTGCCGAATAACCGCCGCCAATACCTGCAGCTCCCGGTCCGCCTGTTGAGTTAATAATACCGCCGTTAATAATGATCGTTCCGGTGTTTATATTGTTCTCTCCGCCGATGCCGGCTTTATAATAATCGCTGACGCTGATTTGCAGCTCACCCGTTTTATTCAGCTGTTCCCAGATTGTCAGGCTGTTTTCACCGATAACTCCGATACCGTTCGGCGCGGTGAGCTTTGCGCCGTCAGCGAGAATAAGATTTACACTTCCGCTGACGCTTATACGGTTGTTGTCGGTAACATTTTCATTTACAACATACCAGCCGTCGGTCATTTCGGTTGTGTTGGAGGTTATACGGGTTGCAACAAGGCTTTGCAATTCGCCGTTTCGGTCAATATAAGAAGTAACAATTCTTCCGCTTTGAACATATGTTGCAGAATAAACAGTATTGGCAGTTACGGCTGAAACAGCAGGTGACCAACCCGCAAAAACATACTCAGTCCCGTTTTCGTCAAAATATGCCGAGGGTGTTTCACCGTTATATTCGGGTACAGTACCTTCCAAAAGATCGTTATCCGTTTCAACAACCGTACCTCTTACCGACCATTCAACTGTATATCTCGGTATCGGTTCAAAAACGGCAGTTACCGTTACGGGAACCGAAGGCATAATGAATTTGTTATTAGTTATTGTTAAGCTGTTACCGTTATCGTCAACTGCGCTTACTGAAACAAATCTGTAATTTTCGTCGGGTGTTATCGTCAGCTCAATCTCGTCGCCCTGATGTGCATATCGTAAGCCTAACACCTTTCCGTTTTCGGCGACATAGTTAATAGCAGTACCCTGCGTGAAATTCGCAAGGACATAAACGTTGCTTTCGGGCATTACAAAGGTCTTGTATTCAAGAGGATATGTGTTGCCCTGCGGGTCCTGAATAGAAACCTGTTCGAGAGCATAGCCGTCCTCGGGAGTTGAAATAACAGTTATCATTTCGCCGCTTATTGCGTTTGTTACACCGCTGATACTGCCGTGACTGAGCGTAAGATAAGTAATAGTATAAATCTTTGCAAATTCAGCCGTAACCGTAACATCGCTTGCAGGCATTGTGAACTTGCCGTCAACCAAGTCGATACTGTTACCGTTTTCATCGGTTACGGTAACATTTCTTAGCCTGTAGCCGTCGTCGGGTGTAAATGACAGCGTTACGGTCTCATCCTCATAGGCTCCGCTCAGATCAGAGGTTACCGTTCCGTTATCCGTTGCGCTTATATTTACAGATGAAAATGCTTTATTTCTCTTTACCCTCGTATCGGTATAGGTTTCGCCCAAAAATTCAGCCGTTGCAATGTAAAGAACTTTTTCTCTTGTATCCTGTTCGGTTATCGTGCCTCTGACAGCCATACTATCCTGACAGAAAGGATTGGTACATGTAAAATAGAAGGTTGCCGCGGCAGGTACTTCGTTGACAAAGAGCCATGTACACTGAGTAGTTCCGTCATAGTAATGGGGACATTCCTTAAATGTTGCTGAAACGGTAACGCTTGTCATGGGCATTGTGAACTTGTAGTCATCGGATACAGGAATATCATTACCCTGTGAATCAACAACACGGAGTGTTTCAAGCTCATAACCATTATCAGGCGTTACCGTGAGCGCAACCTCCTTACCGTGATTCGCCTTTTTGACGCCTGTTACTTTTCCGTTTGTGAAATTACCGTAAGTAATACCTGAGTGATGAACAAAGTTCAAATCAAGGTCAAAGGTTTTGTCATAAAATACTTTATTACCGTTACTCTGGGTAAGCTCAAGCTGCCATTCGCCGTGATGGTCCTCTGGGGATGTGCTTGTAACCTCCCATATACTGTAATTACCGTCGGTGCCGATAAAGGTTGCTGTATCTGTATCGGGATGCGTGGTGCTGACAAGAGAGCCGCTCCAATCGTTCCAGTAAACGCCGTACTGGTCCGCCGCGGCAATATACACCCTGCCGGTAATGGTTCCATCGGTTTTTGCTGCGCTCTGATACAGCGTTTTATCATAACTGATTTCCTCGCTGTCTGCGCTCTTTACATGATATTTTATCTTGCTCGGAACATACTGGTGTTCTTTGGGAATACTAATAGTGAACGATTTATCGGAACTGCTGAGCCAACTGGAAGACGCTTCGATGTCCTGCTCTTTTACCGTAACACCGTTAATCTCAATAGTTACCTTTGCCCCCCAATCGTAATGTGTTAGACCACCGCCGAAATCAACGTAAAGCTTTACATTATTGAAATAATCCTTTGTCGTAGTAGATTTTTGGTAACCTTTATAATAATTACCGTCGTTATATTGACATAAATAGCTTTGTATATTAGTCTCTTTAGTCTGTTCATATTTATCACGGTCATTATAATAATCGCTGACGTTTTTGAAGTTATAGTAATAGACAGCCGCAGAATTCCAAGCGCTTAAATAAGGAAAAGGAAATTCTGAACTTTTATCGAAATCTATATCTATCGTTACTTTATTGATATGTTCCGTCAAAAATTCTTCCGCGTTATTATCAATAAAAACTGCTTTAACCGTAATGTCGCCACTCGGCATTTTGAACTTATTATCTTTTATGTCAACCTGATTCCCGTTTACCTCTTCATAAACAAGGCTATAAAGCTGATAACCGTCGTTGGGTGTAACCGTTACAGTTACCTCTTCATCCTTCATCGCTTCCGATACGCCCGATACCGTGCCGTGCTCGTTTTCCTCATAGGTGATGGCGCTTTGTGCCGCCCTGAGCGTTTTGCCTTCAATATCCGAAGCATTAACGTCTCCAGAATAGATATTCTCTTCGTCGGTTAAGGTCTGACCGTTTTTAATACTGATTTGACTTATGCCTGAGCCGAAAGAGCCAATATAGATTCTGTCATTGAGTATATTATAACCAAGCTCAAGTTTGTCGGCAGTTAATGCGCTCATATCGGTACAACTGAAATTGCCGCAAATGTCAACTGTGTCAAATTCACCTGTAAAACACTCTGCCTTCGCGCTAGGTTTACCGTTATTTCCGTTGGTGTTAACTGACTTGGCGGACAGTATATTGGTTTTGACGTTGCCATTTTTATAGACAGTGATGCTGTCAGCGGATATTGTATCCAATACATTAACGACTACATGGACTACGTCAAAATTATCAACGCAGATACAGTTTGCATACAGGGGACCAGCCGTTTCATATTGATGATTTGTATAAAGGTTTAAATTTGCTTGTGTATTCTCTTCAGCCTTGACTATACCGTGCGCACCTGTAAAACTTAATGTATTCTTTATTAATCTCGATGACATTCCTGTATGGGTTTGATAATATTCTATTTTGCATAAAAGAATAATATTTACCTCGCCTGAAATTGCCAAATCCGAAGAATACACAATATTGCTATTTACTAAGTACCAACCCTCGGTCAACTCAGTTTCAGAACCGGTTAGAACAACGGCAGTAACATTGTGATAAGTTCCGTTTTTATCATAGTAGTATACATCTTCCGTCGAAGCAAAAGCCGTGATGACAGATATCGGCATAATTCCGATTACCATTATCAGCGACAGTAATACTGCAAGCGCCTTTTTCAAAGCTTTCATAGTCTTATCTCCTTTGAGTAAAGATTCAAAAAATCGATTTCTTATAATAATTCGCATAATATTGTAATACCTCATGTATAACAAATGTATAACAAAAGAGACGGGTTTTTGATTTATTTGCAAAAAAACACCTTCGGCAGCTTTAATACCGAAGGTGTTTTGTATCTGTTTATCTATTTATTTCTCATGGCTTTATCAATGAAGGCTTCCGTCATATTCGCCCAGCAATAATTCGTCATATACTCGCCCCTGTAGGAGTTAATAGCCTGAATATCGCCCTTAAGCAAACGGTACAAATCACAGTCCAACAAGTGAGGATTTACACGAAGTTCGCCCGAATTCATCTCAAATATTTCCCCCACTCCGTTTTCGGCGAGCGTCGTTTTAAGGTTATGAACTATGACATTAAAGCTTTTCTGCATTTTACGGTCATATAAAGTATCCTCATATAAAGCGGCAAAGGCAACTGCTCGTTTCACGCCTGCCCCCTGCTTATCAATAAGAAATGCAAGCAGTTCTTTTGCTTTTGACCTTGTAAAATGCAAGGGCTTTCCGTCAATTAAAAAGTCAAATTCGCCGAAAGTCTTTGCAAAGATATAGGGATATTTTTCCGTTTCCTTTGAAGAAAGTGAATAGTTTATTTCAGCTTCGAGCTTTTCCTTTTCTATAGGTTTCATTAAGTACCCGTTAGCGTGAATCTTAAATGCCTCAATAGCATAGTTTGAATAGCCCGTAAGGAAAATAACGGACATATCTGGATGAAGCTCTTTGATTTTAACCGCAAGAGTTATGCCGTTCATTTTGGGCATTTCGATATCCAAAAGGGCAAGGTCTGCACTGTTATTCTTTAGGTATTCAAGCGCTTCGGGTGAGCTTGAAAAGCTCACAACCTCGCTTATCTGCGGCAACTGCTCACATAAATGAGCGACAAGCTGTAAGACGAACTTTTCATCGTCAACGCAAATTATTTTCATTCTGAACTCCTCGGTATTGTAATAGTAATTGTAGTTCCTTCGCCTATATGACTGTCAATAGTCAGCGTACCTGAGCACATAGACTCAATTCTTTTGCTTACATTTTTGATTCCAATATGGTCTTTGTCGGTTGACAATGGCTCATTTGTATCAAAGCCAACGCCGTTATCACTGATAGTGATTATGTAGCTGTCGGCAGTCGATTTGGTCGAAACCTCAACCAATCCCTGCTCAATCTCACGAACACCGTGACGGATTGCGTTTTCAACGAGCGGCTGGATAGTCAGCGCAGGAACTAAAAAGTCCTCCCCGTCAATATCATATTTAACGCTGATTTCCGGAAAACGCAGCATTTCGATATCGGCATAGAGCTTTGTATGCTCAAGCTCCTTACTAATCGGTATCAGGCTCTCCTGCTCGAGAGAATCGAGATTATTTCGCAGATACGAACCGAATTTACCCGTTACCTCAGCCGCCTTTTGCGGATCAATAAGGCACAATGACTGCACGGTTGTAAGCGTATTATAAAGAAAATGCGGCTGAATCTGACTCATCATAATTTTAATTCTCTGTTCAGCCATCAGCTCCCTTTCGTGCTCCTTAACAAATTCAAGGTGAAGCCAGATGTAATAGAACAGGCTGCAGCAGACAACGAAAATCGTTACATAACTTACAGGATAATCAACATAAGCCGGCGATGTATCGAGAAGCGTCGCCAATACTATTAAGATAGCGTTTACAATCGGTATCCAAATCCACGCCTTTTTATTACTGTATTCTTTGACTGTACTATAAAGAAGATGGAAAAGCAAAGCAAACGAAACAACAAATGCAGTCTTGCTGAAATAAAAGACTCCGCCGTGAAAATGGTTCTCTTCATCAATATAAAAAGCAAAGTGCGAAAATGTTGCGGTAAGATATACAGCGGCATTCACTGCTACCAAAATCCACGCAATATTATTTTTTCCGTTAGGCTTTACAAGCTCACAGAACAGTACAATAATAACCGGTCTGATGCAGTAGCCGAATATACTAACAAGCGTTCTGATGTACGGCGCAGATACAACAGTTTGCAAAATATAGTCCACTACATTCTGAAGCACAAGCACGCCGATAAGACCGACAATCGTGAACATTATATTTTTTTGATTTTTGTTGAGAAAATTGTCACGGGCTACTATCGGCGCTAAACCGAGTATCAGTATAGCAAGAGGTATAAGAATTATATATTCCGTCATTGTTCGACATCCTTCAAATAGATTACTTTGATATTATATCATAAAAACAAGGCGAAAGCCTTGAATACGGCAAAGCCGTAGCAAAACGGAATACTCCGTTTTGTATTTTTTGATACAATGTTCTCCGAAACTGTCTGAATCTTTGATTCAATTACAGTTTCGTGAGGTTATTATATCATACTTTGCCGCAAAAAGACATAAAAAAAATATAAACCCCTCCAAGTGTAAAAACATTTGGAGGGTGATTTTTTTAATTACTTTCTCGGAATGAAAGACGGGTTGAAGGCGTAATAGTTTTTGCTGTCAAGTCTGTCTGTCGTTCTTCTTAAAGCCTCGCCAAAGCGCTGATAGTGAACTATTTCACGCTCGCGAAGGAACTTTATCGGGTCTCTTACATCTGGGTCGTCTACAAGATTAAGAATATTGTCATAGGTTACTCTTGCTTTCTGTTCAGCCGCTAAATCCTCGTGCAGGTCGGCTATCGGATCGCCCTTTGACTGCATACCTGCCGCGCTCCACGGGAAGCCGCTTGCCGCGGTGGGATAAACGCCTGTCGTATGGTCAACAAAGTACGCATCAAAGCCCGCCTTTTTTATATCCTCCATACTTAAGTTTCTCGTAAGCTGATAAACAATTGCGCCTATCATTTCCAGATGTCCGAGCTCCTCCACGCCTACCGAGGACACTTTGTTGGACACATTGATGATTCAGCACAGGTATTTTACAAGGTTCGGAAAGCCCGTGTGTCAAGAGTTACGGGAAACTGTTGTGCCGGACAAGCAGTATGCTATAAACTACGATGTCAGAGTCTATGCTGCGTGAAATTCACTTCCTAACCCCTATCGTTCCATCTTACAATAACAATAATAAATATCCACCGGCGAACCGGTGGATATTTTTTGTCTTATTCTTCGGGAATTTCGATATTTGTTGCGTCTCCAAGTCCGTTCAAAGTAACTGATTTAACAACAAGAGGTTTAATTGCCTCGCTATCGT
>CAKZZS010000003.1 GCA_937884975.1 uncultured Clostridia bacterium
CCTGCGCCGTCATACTCGAATCCAAATCACCGCCGCTCGGTACATAACGTGAGAAGGCAAATACATTTGCGCCCGCTTCTACAACCACGTCGATAATACCTGTGATTTCATCCATATTTGTCTTGGAAACCGTCGTCATAATCACAGAGCGAATACCCGCTTTGTTGATACACTTTATCTTTTCGAGCGTGCAGTCATATGAGCCGGGCTTACGAAACCAATCGTGTGTTTCACGTAAGCCGTCGAGCGAGAGCTGATACCTTTCGCAGCCGAACCACTTTAATTCACGGCACACTTGGTCGTTTAGGTGGAACGGATTGCCGAGAATCGTGAATTTAATGTCGTGATCGTGAAACAGCTCCAGTAGCCGCCAGAAGTCAGGATGCAAAATCGGATCGCCGCCCGTCAGATAAAAGTACGGCGTGCGTCTGAACACCTCGCAAAAATCAAGGCAGTTGTAGAAGGTGTCCTGCATCTGCTCCCACGTCATTGATTTCAAACAGGCGTGTTTGCCGTCAGAGAAGATATAGCAGTGCTTGCAGCGTTGGTCGCACTCGTCTGTGATATGCCATTGAAAAGAAAAATACGGTTTACTCATAATACTAACCTCGCATATATAAACAGCTTTTGCTGATAATTACATAATCGCCCTCCGAAAACTCAGAGGGCATTACGGACAAAATTATTTGTCTCCTGCGCCGCAGGCTGAACCGCAAGCACTAACCTTTTCGGCTGTGCCGCAGGCGGAAGCCTTCTCGGCAGTTCCGCAAGCCGAAGCCTTTTCAGCAGTTCCGCAAGCAGAAGATTTACCGCCCTTTGTCCAAGAAGCAATGTTGGATAATGCCATAATCGTTCTCCTTTCGTTTATTTGCAGCGTTTTATAGCTTACAAGTTTATTTTACAGTACGGAGAACGTAGCAACAAGTACGCACTTTTCTATTACCAAGTCACCTTTTTGTAACTACTCGACAAGCACATCACTATCTGATATAATATAAAAAACAAAAGTAATATCATTTTAGAAACTATTGGAGGTGCGTTATGAAAACCAAAGCCGAATTACCCGATTGTCCCGTCGCAACAACCGTGAGCTTAATTGGAAGCAAATGGAAGCTGCTGATTCTGCGTAATCTTCTCGTCAGACCGTGGCGGTTCAATGAGCTGCGCAAAAGCCTTGACGGAATCAGCCAGAAGGTGCTGACCGACAGCCTGCGTTCGATGGAGGATGACGGTATCATTACACGCACCGTTTATCCCGAAGTGCCACCGAGAGTGGAATACGCGCTCAGCGACTTAGGTGAAAGTATGCGCCCAATTATCAAGTCTATGGAAGATTTTGGGCTTGATTATAAAAACCAAATTAATCAATCATAGGCAACCTTTTACAATCAAAGGTTGCCTATGATTTTGTATGGTTCTCTTTTAATTGGGAAAACAACAAATTGACCGGTCTATGTTATGATAAAAAATATGAAATAAGCAGGCAATAAATTCTGCCTGCTTATTTCATATCATCTAATTTATACTACTTTCTTCAAGTAGTTATCAAGGCTTTGAAATTCTTGTTTCTTCATTTCTTTGGTAGCATCAGTGTAGATATTCATTGTAGTTGAAATATCTTGATGTCCCAAAGTATCTTGTATCACTTTGACATTGATACCCGCTTCACACATTCGTGTAGAAAAAGTGTGTCGAAGCAAATGACAAGAAAAGTGCGGAAGCAAAACTGTTGCATTTTCATCATTAAGCAAAACCTCATCGTTGCAATCTCTGATTATTCTTCTTATTGCCTTGTTGAGTGTTCCTTGATGTTGCGTTTTACCGTTGCGATTCACAAAGATGAAATCTGAGTATCCATCAATAACGGCTGAACACTTAATGCCTGTTTTTTCCTGATTTGCTTTTTCCATCAGAAAGGCTTCCTTAACAGATTCAATCATTGGGATTTTGCGGTTGCTTGCTTTTGTTTTGGGTGTGTTGATATTGAAGTAGCACCCATTCAACTCAACTTCGTGCCTATGGCAGTAATATACCAAAGTATGGTTAATATCAATAACACCATTATCAAGGTCAATATCGCACCATCTTAATCCTGTTATTTCTCCAACTCTCATACCTGTGCCGAGCATAACAGCAAAAATGGGATACCAATGCGAATAGGTTTCATTATTGCGTAGGTAGTTAAGAAAAAGCTCTTGTTCAGCTATAGATAGCGCACGTCTTTTCTCAGTTTTAAAAGCGTGCGATTGCTTCAACTCTTTCAAAGCCTTATCAGAAGGGTTGCTACGAATATATTTATCGTCTACAGCCATATCCAACACTTGATGAAGGACATTATGAATACTGTCTATTGTAGAAGCCTGTAAACATCTTTGATCCGCAAGATAGTTATAGAAAATCTTTACATCAGACTTTTTTAAGGTCTGAATTCTTTTCTTACCAAAAGACGGACGTACAAAAGTGTTATACATATACTTGTAGTTTTCAAAGGTGTTATCCTTTATTCCTCTTTTAAGCTGTACCCACAAGTCGTACAACTCATTTATAATAACATAGCGAGCTTCGACCTTTATCCCTTCATTGGTATCAGCGTCTATCTCTTTTTCTTTGGCTCTGAGGTCATCTAAATCTCTTGCGTAAACCTCGTGGCGCTTACCTTTTCCATCTGTCCAACGGTAAGCATAAGTACCATTAGTGCGCTGGTATTCTCCTTTTTTCAAAACAATCCTATGTGAATCTTTTCGTTTGGTCGCCATAATTTTTATACCTCCTTGTTATCGCTATCGGGCGTTACCGTGATGACATTGTATCTCAGCAACGCCCTTTTACCAATGATGCGATTATCTTTATCGCAGGCTTGACAGCGACAGCACCTTATATCGAAAATGCTTCTTTGATGTATTCATCTAACATTTCTCGTTTTATAAGCCGCTTACTACCTATCCATAAAACAAAGTTACAATTTTCTTTGTCTGTAAGAGTTCGTAGCTTATTTTTTCCAATACCTGAATAAGCAGCGGCTTCATCTAAAGTTAGAGTTGCTTTTTCCCATATAGGGACTTCAATTCTTTTGGCAGGGATAGGAGCATTTTCATTATCCATTTTTATCTCTCCTCGGCTTTTCAAAGACAAAGTAGTCATAGCCGAAGCCCTGACATTGGTCGCACCTGTCCTTGATATTTGTCAGCGGATCTACTCGCTTCACAATCAGTTCCGGCACATATTTGTACTTGTTCAGGCAGCTCGGACACAGGCAACGGATATTAGCCTTGTTATATCGGGTGTAGTCCCAATATCCGTATAGCTTCATTAAGCCGTTATGGATACGGCGCAAGACATTATCGTCGTTGATATGACCTACATAATTGACTAACTCCTCCTTGTTCACAGCTCTTTGCTGTTCGAGCATAATCATTGAAGGATCAGTCAGCCCATACTTATCCTCTATCAAGATATGTGAGGGAAGAAAGGTCTTTCTAATGGCGGTGGTAATAGCCGCCACCATAATCGTAGGTGCTTTGAGATTGAAGTTATCTGCCTGCAATACTACAACAGGTCTGTATCCGTTCTGTATTGAGCCTTCGTTCTCGCCGTAATCATAAAGGTAAATATCGCCCCTTTTGATTTTTCTTTCAATTTTTTTGTTCATAATGATTCCTCTTTTCTTGAGTATTTATGAGAGAATTATTACCCTCTCACTTGTACCCACTGAGCGAGGTCATTTTTGAAGTAAACTATCAAAAAAAGTTTGAATTTTTTTAATTGCGCTATCTATTGAATATTTTACGGCTCTTGGTGAACAACCAACTTTATCACCTATTTCCGTCAATGTCTTATCATTATAAAAGTAATCAATTAAACGATCCCTTTCCTTATCGGTCAACTGTTTTATCGCTTCTTTCAATTCATAGTTCTCTATCCATTGTTCAACGAAATCAGGAACATATATCTCCTTATGATGTGTTTCAGTATCACTATCATTAAAACCGAAAACACTCTCACTTCGGATACTTCTCATTTCATATTTTTTATTGTTATTCCTATAATCACGCCTTACATCAAGAAAAGATATATCCAAAACTAAAAATGGCGAATATGATCTTGCTTGTTCGGGAAAACGTGTTTCAATCTCTTTTTGAGAAAGACTGCTCACGATAGCATATTTTTCAATTCCCGTGTAACCGGGATATTCGTATTTTAATTCAATAACTGTACATTCTTGATTAAACTGCTCCTCAATAGCAGAAATATCATTTTTTAACATTTACCGTAATCTCCTTTGAATTTTGAATTTGGTTGAATCAAAATCCAAAGGCTACGGATATTTAGCGATTAATGATTGCCATTTTAGCAAAAACATTTGACGTCCTTTCCGCCGTAGGCAGTCAGGACGAGCATAAAACAGGGTTAGTGCCAATCGGCACCAACCCTTGTAATTTTGAGTATACAAAGGAAAGGGTACCGATTTTGCTTTTGACCTTTTTGGTCAGTATTGCAATATCTGTATCCTCGCCCTGATGTACACTCAGGCTTGAATATATTTTTAAATGGTGGATTTGATAAAAAAATCTCTACTTACCACCAACAGTAAAGATGTTACAAATACCCATAAAAACTTTGGGTAATTTTGTCAGTCGAAAATTCTCAAAAACTCAGCTATTATCAGTGATTTAGTCAAATTTCCTCGCTTTCTATACTACTACAAATTCGAAAAATATTTTGCCGAACTATGGTTGCGTTTACCGCAGTATATTGTCGAATGAAAAAAGATAGAATCTGAAAAATGTAATAAAGCTCAAAAAACAACTAAAATTCTATAATTGTCAATTGTCACATTGAATCAAGCGTGTTTTGCTATATGTGAGATGTCATATATCGTATAATAATGAATGAATTTCAGTATTGTTGTTTCAGCACAGCACATTGCCTGTATATCCTGAATAATATATGGAAAAGCAAAAAACCGACACGAACATTTCTAAAATCTCTGATTACAGAAACTTTGGAAACACTCGTGTCGGCTTAATTCATCTTGATTAAACTCAATCATAGAGTTTTATTTTGTTGTAGATGCGAAAACCTCGCATTTGGGTTTTCTGCTTAATTTCGATTTGATGTCAGGATCATCAGCTCAATTAGCTTACTCATAGGGATAGTTTCATATTTGTCCTTGTTGCTCTTTTTAACTTTCAGCGCAGGTTCTCCCGTATCCGTTCTGACACACTCACCAAGCGTAATTCTTTCTTTCGGCGTTTTTATCAAATTAGTTTTCTTCACTGCTTTACTTCCTTCCATACTAACTTCATTTAATCACATAATTTGATACATATTCAATTGAAAGTAAAACTACACTCTTTTTAATCAACTCCTAAAAAACTATATTTCAAACCTTGCACGGGGCAGCAAGGAGAGATTATTTCGTTTTAGAACGATTGTTCGATTGCGTTCTCTATTATATCTCTGTTTAAAAATTTTGTCAAGGTCTTTTTTCACAAAACTTGAAAATGTATCTCACAAAAGCAAAGCCCTCCAAGCACAAAGTGCCGGAAGGCATAAAGATAAATGGTCGCATTATGATTATCCAATGAGAGATAAATGTAATTATCTTAAACTCATATCTATGGGTAACCACATTTCATAGTGCCGTTTATACTTTTCGGATTTTGGATAGAGGTAATATACTTCAATCTCATAATCGTCAGTTTGCGTATAGCCTGAATCTGGCAGCCAGCAATCAAATATCTGCTCTCGGAGTTTTGGAAGAACATCACCTGCGAAACCACCAAAGTCAGTTGAAAAGACAGCATATTTGCCCGACGGGATTGTAATGCTTGCAAGGGACGGATTATCATCTATCTCATTAGCTTTCTTTGCTATGGAATAAATACCATTATTCCAAATGCCATACCAAACTCCCTCAACTGTTTTGCAAACCTGATTTTGGACATCATCGTGCTGATTTGACCACATAATATGTTCCTGTTCAAAACGGTCAGCAGCTTTTCCTATAAATTGTTTGGAAATTCCTTTCAACTTGACTTCATCCATATCTACAATCTTGAAGTTTAACTCACTTGCGCCCTTAATGGCAACATAGAACGACACTGGTGGATAAACCTTTAATGACGTGTCTGAACTAACTTCCGTTGGCAATATTCCGTGCTGTTTTGCAAACGCTCTTGTAAAAGAATCGGCGTTGCTATATCCGTATTTAACAGCAAGGTCGATAATCTTTTCTTGCTCCTTTAACAACTCATACGCAGCAAGCGTTAGCCTGCGTTTGCGGATATACTCGCTGACTGACATATTTGTCATATAGCTAAAAAAGCGTTTGAATTTATCATAGGGACAAAGGGCAATTTCTGCGATCTTATTTGTGTCAATCTCACCACACAGATTGTTCTCAATATATGCAATAGCGTTGTTAAACTGTTTTATAACATCCATAATGTTTACCTCCTGATAATATAATATCAGGATTTTTCTTTTGCTGCCCGACTTTTTATGGACAAGATAATTTTATAATGTGAATTTTTCAAATTTAGCATTCATAAGAACATATTTGAAGAATTCTTCGTTTGTCATATCCTGAAAATATGTTTTTAATACTCTGCATACGCCGCCGTGACACAGTAGTAAAATGTTTTTATCTTCATATTTTTCTTTTAATTCTTCAATCATCGGGTACACTCTTGAAGCAACCTGCATCATAGATTCTCCATTCGGATATCGATATGCAAAATTACGTTTGTTTGTGAGAAAATCAGGATTCTGTCGGTCTACACCTTCATAGATTCCATAATCCTGCTCAATTAAACGATCATCAATCACAACAGGCGTATTACAAATTTCAGAAATGATTTTACTTGTTTGTGTCGCTCTCTTTAACGGAGAACTGATTATC
>CAKZZS010000004.1 GCA_937884975.1 uncultured Clostridia bacterium
GGGGCGAGCTGTGCTCGCCCGGGAGTTTTCCTAACCGAAATCGGTAAAATCGTAGAAGATGAAATAATAAACCTTAATAATATCTATTACGGAGTCTCGATTGAAAAATACGTTGTAATGCCAAACCATATTCATCTTTTGATTATGATTGATATTGAATACGGGCGAGCTCAGCTCGCCCCTACAGCGTCGCATATTATTCAGCAATTCAAAGGTAAAATTACAAAGCGGTATGGAAGGTCTGTTTGGCAAAAAGGCTTCCATGACCACATCATACGCAATGAAGAGGATTTTTAAATGCATTGGCAATACATTAACGAAAATCCGAAAAAGTGGCTGATGGGCAAGGACGAATATTACGCATAAGCTTTTAGTTTTATTAGAAAACCGACGGGCGGATGATATCCGCTTCTACGGTACAAGGATAGAGGAAATGAATAAATGAAAAACGCATTTAAAAATAATATATGCTGTTTTGCTTCGGCAATTTTTGCCGGGGTGTTCTTCCTTTTTGCGTGTTATCATTTCAGCGTTTTTCCCTTTGGAGATGAATACTGCCTTTTCAAAATTGACCTTGTTCACCAGTATGCTCCGATGCTTACGAATCTTTACGATTTGATTAAGGAGGGTAAAGAAATAACCTATTCGTGGAATGCAGGACTCGGTTATTCCTTTATCGGCAATTTCTTTACTTATATTGCGAGTCCGTTTAATCTTCTTGTTTTACTTTTCAAGCGAGAAAACATTCCCGACGCAGTGAGCGTCATCATTCTTCTTAAGTCAATGCTTACTGCCGGCAGCTTTTCCTATTATCTTAAAAAGACGTTTGAAAAAACCGACGCGGTAAATGTCGGCTTCAGTCTCCTTTACGCCTTTTCGGGTTGGTTTGTCGCATATAACTGGAACATTATGTGGCTTGACGTTCTGTTCTGCCTGCCGCTTGCCGCAGTCGGAGTTCAGAATATTATTAAAGAAAAAAAGTTCGTTTTATATATTCTTGTTCTTGCGTACAGCATTTTTACAAGCTACTATACGGCTTATATGCTCTGCCTGTTTTTATGCCTGTATTTCATTTATTATTACTTTACCTCTACCGAGGTCAAAAAAGATTTTTCTCTCGGGCTTTTTAAAAGCAATTTCTTCAAAAGCGCAAGGATGTTTGCCCTTTCCTCCGTTACCGCGGCTTGTCTTGCGGCGGTTGCGGTTATACCGATGATTTTTGTCCTTAAGAAAAGCTCGTCCGTGACGGATACATTCACGGGCCTTGAACTGTTTTTTAATCCGCTTTCCTTCTGGACGCAGCATTTTTCGGGCGTTCTTGCGGTGCTTCAGGGAAATAACGAATACGGCGCGCCGAACGTATGGTGCGGTATGCTTGCGGTTTTGCTTCTGCCCGTATATTTTCTTTCAAAAAGTCAAACAAAAAAAGAGCGCGTCAGTGATTTGTGCCTTTGGCTCTTTATGGCTTTAAGTCTCGGAATAAATATTCTCTGTTTTGTATGGTGCGGCTTTCATTTTCCGAACGGCTTCGGCGACCGCTTCTCGTTTATATACATTTTTATTACCTTAACAATAACTTTTAAGGCAATTTTAAAAATAAAGGAATATAAAACCGTAAGTGTTATTATTTCTTCAATTTGCGCGGCTTTGTTCATTACGGTTATGTATTTTTCGGGTATTGTAAAGGTCGAAAAATATACACTTATTATCGGTATCGGTTTTTCGGTTCTTTGGCTTGCCGTCTATTTTGTTTCAAAAATAAAAAAGCTCGACGTTTCCCTTTTAAAGATAGTTGTTCTGTTTTTCATTTGTATTGAAATAGTTTTTTCACAGCTTGAAAATCTTGACTTTAACTATTACAGGGCTGACTATGACGGAAACAGCGCGCAGATAAGAACGGCGCTTTCACTCGTTTCCCAAAAGGAGGACGAAAAGTTTTTCAGAGCGGAATCGGTGAATATCAGCGCGTATATCCTGCCGATGATAATAGGGTATAACGGGGTGTCGGATTATTCCTCCGCAACGGATTTTGCGGTTGCAAAAAGCCAGTGCGCGCTGGGTCTTAGCGGTAATAAGGAAAATTATTTTACATATCTTTCCCAGACACCCGTGTATAACAGCATTTTCTCAATTAAATATCTTACCGATTCGGGCTCGGTTTTGAAAAACAGTGAGCATTTTGACTTCTGCCTTGAAAATGAGGGGATTTCGGTCTATAAAAACAAGTATTCGCTTCCCTTGGGCTTTTGCGTCCCCGATTCGGTTAAGGATTATAGTTCCGAAACGGATACAAATCCGTTTTACCGGCAGAACGAATTATTTAAACTGATGTCAGGCGTTGACGGTACATTTAATTACTGTCAACCGGAAAATATAAAAACCGAAAATCTTTCCCTTTCCGTTTTTAATCAGAGTGACGATAAAGAGTATAAGTGCTTTACGGCACAGATTAAGGACACGGACGAAACGGGATATGTCACATTTGAATATGTCCTGCCGAAGGACGGCGAATACTATTTTTCCTGCGATTATAAAACCTGCGCCGACGGAGCCGAAATCAGTGTTTCGGGCGAGAGAATTCCTTTTGCGGGCAGAATGAGCAATATTACTTACGAGCCGAAGGGAATTGTTCCGCTCGGCAATATCGGGTCGGGTCAGGCGGTTGAAATAAGGCTCCCCGTGGATAAAAAGACCGAAGGAAAACCGATTTGTGTTTATGTCGCTTCGTTTAATAAGGATAAGTTTATTGAGGGTTATAACAGATTAAGTGAGCATACGCTAAAGCTTTCCGAATTCGAAAACACCCGTTTTAAAGGCACGGTTACGGCTGACGAAAGCTGCCTGCTGTTTACGTCAATTCCTTTTGACAGAGGCTGGCATATAACCGTTGACGGAAAACCAGTCCGTGAAAGTGAAATTGTCGCCGTTGATAATGCATATATTTCGGTTCCACTGACAAAGGGAGAGCACACGGTTGAATTCAGCTTCTTCCCGGTAGGACTTAAAACGGGCGCGGCTGTTTCTTCATTAACGGCAGTCGGATTTATTGCATTTCTTTTAATAAGAAAAAAGAGAGGAAAAAGCATTTGACGAAGAAAAGCGAAAAACTGAATTTTGAAAAAAACGCTGTATTTATGCTTGTTATGTCTGCTCTTGCGAGCGGATTTAACTACCTGTTCCAGATTATTTCGGGCAGGCTTCTTACAAAGGAGGATTACGGCGCGCTTAATTCTGTTTTTTCGGTAGTAAATATTGTAACGGTTGCAGGCGTTGCGCTGGGGCTTAGCATTGCAAAAAGCATTTCCCAAAACAGTGATAAAATCGGCTCAAAGACAAAAAGAATTCTTTCGATTTGTCTTTTAGCTTTCCCCGTATTTGTTTTTGCGGTTTTTCTTGCAATGTATTTTATGGATTACCCGATTAAAACAGCCTTGCTTACGGCAATTACGACTTATCTTGTGAGCGTTTCCTATGTTTTCCACGGCACTCTGCAGGGCAAGCAGATGTTTTCAAGGGTCGGAGTTTTCGGAGTGATTATGCCTGCGGTAAAGTGCATTGTCGGGTCGGTTCTTTTAATACTCAGTCTCGGCTTTGATTCGGCGCTTTTGGCTATTGCTTTGGGCAGTGTTCTGAGCATGGCTTTCGGTTATTTTGCATTAAAAAATGAAACCGATTTTTCCGAAAAGAGCGTGAAATTCAGTGAGGTTTCGCCCGTGTTCGGATTTCTCTTTTTTACGCTTGTTTCCTCGCTTGTGCTTGTTTTCTACAACAACATTGACATTCTTCTTGTCAGAAGATACTTTTCCGAATACGACGTCGGAATTTACAGCTGTTCCGCGCTGTTCGGGAAAATAATTCTTTATATTCCCGCAATTCTTACAACAATTATGTTCCCGAAGGCGGCGCAGAACTCAAAGGATAAGTCAATTCTCATTAAGACGCTTTCCTACTCGTTCTTGATTTCCTCTGTCTCTTCGGTTATACTCTATGTATTAAGGAACTTTATTATAAAAATCATTATGGGCGCTGAATTTTTACCGGCAGGGGAGTATATTCTTGCGCTTATTGCGGAAATTCTTCCGCTTGTGCTTATTACGGTTCTTGTCAATTATCTTATCGCAAAAGGCGACAAATGGTATGTAACAACGGCGTGCGCAGTGAGCGTACTGTTTATAGTTCTGGCGGCTCATTTCTTCCATTCGGGCATTAAAGCTCTTTTGCTTTCGCTGTCCGCGGTGTATGTGTGCCTGTTTGTAATTCTTTTAATCAGGGGTTTGAAAAAAGATGCGTGAAGGCTTTCTTGTGTTCTTTGTGGGAACGGTAGCTGAATATATCAAGCTTTTTCCGATTATCGAAGAGGCAAAGAAGCAGTCTGCTCATTTTAAGGTGATAGTGAGCGGACAGAACGAGATTAAAGATACCGATATTGCAAAAAAGACAAGCCTTAAAATTGATTTGCAGTTAAGCAGTGAAGAGGACATTGTTAAAAATGTTTTCGGCCTTTTTTACTGGTTTTTTAAAACTGTGTTTTCCTCAAAAAAGAAGATTAAAAATGCGTTTTCGGACGTTGATTTTGAAAATTCGGTTATGGTTGTTCACGGCGATACGCTTTCAACCGTTATGGGCGCTGTGCTTGCAAAAAAGCTTAAAATGAAATTAGCCCACGTTGAAGCCGGACTTCGTTCACATCATCTGCTTGAGCCGTTCCCGGAGGAAATTGACAGACTTATTGTAAGTAAGAAAGCCGATATTGATTTTTGTCAGGGCGATTTGGCGGTTTCAAATCTGAAAAACAGTAAGGGACAGGTTATTAACACAAAGTATAATACCATAATCGATGCCATAGGCTTTGCCGAAAAGGCGCAGGGAAATAACCCGATTTTTGAAAAATTAAACGGCGTTCCCTACGGAGTATTCGTCATTCACAGGCAGGAAAACCTTCTCAAAAAGCACCTTGTCAACAGCATCGTCGAAAAGGCAATTGAAATTTCGAAGGATATAAAAATTGTATTTGTTCTCCATCAGATTACGGAAAATACGCTTAAAAAATATAATCTTTACGACCGCCTTTGTGAAAATGAAAATATTTTAATCACAAGGCGGATGGACTATTTTGATTTTACAAAGGTGCTTATGAACAGCAGCTTTGTAATTACCGACGGCGGCAGTAATCAGGAGGAGCTTAATTATATGGGTAAGCCCACTCTTGTACTGCGTACTGCAACCGAAAGGAACGAGGGACTGGGTAAAAATGCCGTAATGTATGACGGCGATTTTGAAAGAATAAGCGAGTTTTCAAAAACGTATACGAATTTTGCCTGTGATAAAACTGTTCCCGATTTTTCGCCGTCGGAATGTATATGTAATCACCTTATAGAAATTCAAAAGGGTGGTAACAAAAATGAATGATAAGGTTTTTTCAATTATTATCCCGACCTATAACTCGGAAAAGACGTTGCGTTTTACTCTTGATTCGGTCAAAGCGCAGAAATACGATTTAAGTAAGGTTGAAGGTCTTGTTATTGACGGCGGTTCAAAGGATTCGACCTTGGAAATCGCCGAAGAATACGATTTTGTAAAAATACTAAAAAACGAAAAACGGCTTCCCGAATTTGCAAAGCTTATCGGCTTTAACGAGGCAAAGGGTAAGTACATTGTCAAAATGGACTCGGACGAGGCTTTCTTTTCCGAAGACGTTTTATCTCGCCGTGAAAAGGCGTTTGAGCGGTTCGAAAATTCACATTTGCTGGTTGCCGACATTGTAAAATACGTTCCCGTTTCAAAAAAGGAAGCGGCAGGGAATTATCTGAATGCCTGCGGCGACCCGTTTTCGTATTTTATTTACAGACCGAAAAAGACTATTCTTTCTTCTTTTAAAAAGAATGTTAAAACAGGCGGAGAGGATAACGCCTTTTTGCTCGGATTTTCGGAAAACGATAAAAGGCCCATAGCCGACGGAGGGACGACAACCTTTGACAGGGAATTTCTTCTCGAAAGGTTTCGGGAAAGAACTAACGATATTGATTTCATCTGTTCCGTTTCGGACAGAATTCTTGATGACACGGGCAACTGTATCTGCATAAAGGACGATACGGTTTTGCACCGCTCGGACGCAGGGTTTAAAAGGTATCTTTCAAAAATCAGATTCAGAATTATCAACAATATTTTTCATAAAAACGAATCGGGCTTTTCTTCAAGAAAAGCATCTGACGGCAAGCGAAAATATCTTTTCCCGTTATATACGCTTTCGTTTGTTTTTCCGTTGATTGATTCGGTTTTTCTTATGTTTAAATATAAAGACATAGGAATGCTTCTTCACGTTTTCTATTGCTATTACACCTGTTTTTTCATTGTCTGGTATTCACTTCTTTCATTATTAAAAATAAACAAAACAAACACGGAGTATTAAAATGAAAAAAGAGTTGCGTTATGAAACGCCGTACGAGCTTTTAAAGTCTATATGGGAAAAGATTTCGGCTACGGATAAATTTGCGTTTTTCTGCGGCTTTGCCGTCTGTATTGCGGTTAATCTTTTTGTTTATACAAACACCTGCTTTGTCCACGATTCAATTCAGCTTTTTAACGAATCGACGGGACTTACAAACGGGCGCTTGCTTGTAGGTCCGCTGATGTCTGTTTTCAATAAAATGCAGCTTCCGTGGCTTATAGGACTGTTTTCAAGTCTTATAATGGGACTGATTACCGTTTATCTTGCAAAGGTGTTTCATATAACAAATAAGCTTTATATTATATTGTTTGCAGGAATTGTCATTACAAGCGATACCGTTGTCGCTTCACACGCTTATTTCGGCTCCCTGCACATTTTCTTTCTTTCGCTGCTTCTTGCGGTAATGGCGGTTTATTATTCGGATATAAAAAAATACGGCTTTATTATTTCCGCGGTCCTTCTTTTAGTCAGCATTCTTATGTACCAGGCATATCTTGCTACTGCAATTTGTCTTTTCATTTTCAAGCTGATTTACAATATTCTTAAAAAAGACAGCGGCATTAAGGAAAATCTTATTCTGACGGCAAAATATGCGTCGATAACGGTTGTTTCCACGGGAGCGTATTTTATAATCTGGAAAATTGTTCTTCATTTTGCAAACGCCGAAACGGTCAGCTATTACGCTTACGAAGGACTTGCAAACGGCTTTTCCTTTACGGATTTGATAATGAATTTCGGCTATTCCTGCGCGGCTACGGTTCAGCAGATAGCAGGAATTACGCCATACGGCTTTTACGGCTTATGCTCTGTATCAGCGGTTCTTTCTATTCTTTGCGTTGTCATTCTTTTTGCTTCAAAAAAGTCGAAGGTAAATCAGTTGTTTACGGCAATTTACATTCTCGCTTATCTCTATTCGGCAAATATTATGTATCTGTTCTCGGGCAGCGTTGTCTACGCTCTTACGGTGTTCGCGTCGGTGCTTTCGCTTGCGGCGCTGCTGTCGCTTCTTGACGACAGAGAGATAATCGGAAACGTCAAGGCAGGGAAAGCTATAAGTTATTTTTCTTCGCTCCTTTGCGCCGTTCTTATTTTAGGTCAGGCGGTTTATGCGAATACGGCGTATCTTAAAATAAAGGTCAACTACGACAACGCGTGGAGCCTTGCGACAAGAATTGTTGACAGAATTGAACAGACGGAGGGCTTTGACGAAAACAAGAATATAGTTTTGCTCGGCGACGTTTCAAGAGTAACCGAATACGACTATAATCTTGACATATATAAAAGGGCGAGCTATCCGTTCAAAAGTAATCTAAAATTCTCTTTCCCCATTTACAATAACGGCATAACCTACCCCCTGACTCTTAAATGGTTTATGGAGCAGGAAATGGATATGGACGTAAGTATTGAGGTAAACCCCGAAAGATATGAGAATTATACAATAAGCGCTTTCCCCGATAAGGACTCGGTTAAGCAAAACGGGGACGATATAATCGTAGGCGTTAATATTTCAAGAAGCTTTGAAGATGAGGATAGGCTGTATAATCAGACTGCCAGTTAAATAACAAGGCAATTTTCTTATTAAATCCGACAGTTTTTTCTGTCGGATTTTTTTGTTGCTGTCCGCTTTGTTAAAAAAATATCATTTTATACAAAAAAACTTCCTTTCTTTCAACCTTTTTCCACATATTATTTGTTAAAATGTGTTTGCAAAAGTGAGGAATTGTGTTATTATAGTATGTGGTTAATACTGACTCTGGGGCAGTGCGTGAAAGCGCAGTCCGATTTTTACGCGCTCTCCAAAAGTGTTAATATAAAAAACTATCGAGGTGGATTGTATCAATGCAAAAGAAAATCAGTTCCCTTCCCTTTAAGGGCACTGCCGAACAGGCAGAGCAGCTTAAGGCTGTAATTGAAGAAAACAAGAGCGACAAGAGCCGCCTTATGGCAGTTATGCAGAAGGCTCAGGATATCTACGGCTATCTTCCCATGGAGGTTCAGCAGATGATAGCTGACGGAATGGATGTTCCGCTTGAAAAGGTATTCGGCGTTGCTTCCTTTTATGCTCAGTTCTCACTTTCTCCCAAGGGCCAGTACAATATCTCTGTCTGCCTTGGCACAGCGTGCTATGTAAAGGGCGCCCAGAAGATTATTGACACTCTTAAAGAGAAGCTTGCTATTGACGTTGACGAGTGTACTGCCGACGGTAAGTTTTCGCTCAACGCCTGCCGTTGCATAGGCGCGTGCGGACTCGGTCCCGTTCTCACGGTCAACGACGAGGTTTACGGAAAGCTCACCGGCGATGATATCCCCGGAATTATTGCGAAATACAACGCATAATCAGAAGGAATTGTTATGAAGATTAAAACAATGCAGGAGCTGCTCGAGGCAAGGGTGGTTTGCTGTGAAGAAAATCTTGACCGCCAGGTTTACTCAGCCTGCGGTTGCGACCTGATGAGCGACGTCCTCGCCTATGTCAAGGACCAGGCTGCCTTGCTTACGGGACTTGTCAACCCCCAGGTTGTCCGCACTGCCGAAATGATGGATATGATTTGTATCATCTTTGTCCGTTCAAAACAGCCGTCGGATGAAATAATCGAGATGGCAAGGGAGCACGGAATTGTCGTAATGTGCACTGAAAAGCGCCTTTATGACGCCTGCGGAATTCTCTATTCCAACGGACTTGTAGGCTCTGCCACAAAGGTAAACAGATGAGCGACGAATTAGTTTTTCATTTCGATATTGACGGCGAGGATTTCACCTCGGCAGGTCAGGCAAGCGTACAAATCAAAAAGAATTTAAGGCAGTTAGGTCTTTCATCCGAAATCATCCGCCGTGTATCCATAGCGATGTATGAGGGTGAAATCAATATGGTTGTTCACGCAAGAGGCGGTGTGGCGGACGTAACCGTGCGTGAGGACGGTATTGAAATAAAGCTTGTCGATAACGGCCCGGGCATTGAAAACATTGAACAGGCTATGCAGGAGGGCTTCTCCACGGCAAGCGATGAGGTCCGTTCCTTAGGCTTCGGCGCAGGAATGGGACTTCCCAATATGAAGCGTTATACCGACGAAATGCAAATCGACTCGACAGTCGGCGTCGGCACAACCGTAATTATGAAAGTAAATTTTTAGTAGTGTGATTTTTTATGCATACCTATGAGCATTCGGTCCTTTTAGACAGGGCAAAATGCACGGGCTGTACAACGTGCCTTAAGCACTGCCCGACAGAGGCAATAAGAATAAAAAACGGCCACGCTGTAATCAATGATACAAGATGTATCGACTGCGGCGAGTGTATCCGTATGTGCCCTCACAATGCTAAAAAGGCGGTCTGCGACAAGCTTGAGGATATGAAGCGCTTTAAGTTTAAAATTGCGCTTCCGGCTCCTACGCTTTACGGTCAGTTTGATAATCTTGACGACGTCGACTATGTTCTTGACGGACTATTGAGAATCGGCTTTGACGATGTGTTTGAGGTGTCGAAGGCGGCTGAGCTCGTTTCGGCTTACACCCGTCTTTACCTTAAAACCTATGGCGTTAAAAAGCCCGTAATCAGTTCCGCGTGCCCCGTCGTAGTAAGACTTATTGAGCTTCGTTTCCCGTCGCTTAATGACCATATTATGCACATGCTCCCTCCCATGGAGGTTGCCGCGCGCCTTGCAAAGGAAAGGGCGAAGAAGCTTCACCCCGAGCTTAAAGATGAGGAAATCGGCGTTTGCTTTATTTCTCCCTGCCCTGCGAAGGTAAGCTACGTTAAAAACGGCTTTGCGGATTATAAAAGCTATGTTGACTGCGTTGTTTCAATAAGCGACGTCTATTTCAGGCTTATAAACGAAATGTCGCAGGATAATGAAATAAAATCACTTTGTGAATCGGGAATTATCGGTATCGGCTGGGCGTCCTCGGGCGGAGAAGCGAGCGCAATTTTCAATGAAAATTTCCTTGCTGCGGACGGTATCGAAAATGTAATAAGGGTTCTTGACCAGGTGGAAAATGGAAATATTCCGTCGCTTGAGTTTATTGAGCTTAATGCCTGCCCCGGCGGTTGCGTGGGCGGAGTTATGGCAATGCAGAACCCGTTTATTGCAAAGGCAAGACTTCAATCCTTAAGAAGGTATCTTCCCGTTTCCCAGAATTTCCTTGAAAAGGAAGAGACGAACTATATTCCCGAGGGTTACCTGTTTAACGAGCTGCCCGAATATCACCCGATTACAAGACTTTCGGACAACATTGTTCAGTCAATGCGTATGATGGCGGATATTCAGTCATTAAGGGAGACGCTTCCCGGTATTGACTGCGGCGCGTGCGGCGCCCCGAGCTGCAGAGCGTTTGCCGAGGATGTTGTCAGAGGCAAGGCTGAACCTACGGGCTGCAGACTCCTTCACAACAAGGGGGAGGAAAAATGACTGTAAAAGAGCTTAAAGAGCAATGCTCGTTTGACGTTATCTGTATGCCCGACGGCGAAAGAGAGATTTGCGGCTGCTATATCGGCGACCTTTTGAGTTGGGTTATGGGCAGAGCGCAGGAGGACAACGCGTGGATTACGATTATGTCGAATATCAACGTTGTTGCGGTTGCTTCCCTTTCGGATGTGTCCTGCGTAGTACTTGCAGAGGGCGTAACGCTTGACGACGAGGTGAAGAATACCGCCGAGCAGAAGGGAATTAACGTTCTTTGTTCGAAGGAGCCTATTTTTGAAACAGCGTTGAAAATTTCAGGTAATGTCTGATGAACAGATACTATTACGATTTTCATTTGCATTCCTGCCTTTCACCCTGCGGTGATGACGACAACACGCCGAATAATATTGCAGGAATGGCAACCCTTTTAGGGCTTAATATTATCGCTCTTACCGACCATAATACCTGTAAAAACTGCCCTGCATTTTTTCAGGCGGCGAAGCGCTACGGGATTATCCCCGTTGCAGGAATGGAGCTTACAACAAGCGAGGATATCCACGTCGTATGCCTTTTTGAAAACCTTGAAGACGCTATGGCGTTTGACGGGGAAATTGACAAAAGGCGTATAAAGATAAAAAACAGAACCGATATTTTCGGCAACCAATTTGTTCTTGACGGTGAGGATAACGTAATCGGCGAGGACGAATTCCTTTTGTCGAACGCCACCACGGTTTCGCTTGACGAAGCGCCCGATATCGTAAAAAAATATAACGGAATCTGTTATCCTGCGCATATCGACAGACAGTCAAACGGCGTTATAGCGGTGCTCGGAACGTTTCCGGAAACTCCGCATTTTGACATAGTTGAAATAAACAGAAAAGAAAAAAAGGATGAATACGTCAAAAAGTATTCTCTTGAAGATAAAAGGGTTATTGTCAGCTCCGACGCTCACATTTTGACGGATATGCGTGAGCACGAAAATTATTTTGAAATTGAGGACGAGCCCTATTCGTCGGCGCTGGTGCGTCATAATTTGTTTGAGATATTAAGAAAGAAATGAAGGAATTATCACTCAATATTCTTGACGTGACTGAAAACTCGGTCAAGGCAGGAGCAACACTTACCGAAATCCTGCTCGAAGAAACGGAAAACGAGTTGACAATAAAAATAGCCGATGACGGCTGCGGTATGGATGAGGAAACCGTAAAAAGCGTTGTTGACCCGTTTTACACCACGAGGACAACAAGAAAGGTCGGACTTGGCGTTCCGCTTCTGAAAATGGCGGCTGAACAGACGGACGGCAGCTTTTCGGTTCAGTCAAGCGTCAAGGAAGAAAATCACGGCACTGTTGTGACGGCGGTTTTCAATAAAAATCACCTTGATTTTACGCCTCTGGGCGATGTTGTTTCTACGCTTACGACCCTTATTCAGGGACATCCCGATACGGATTTTTATTTCTCTCATAAGAAGGCTGGAGGCGTTGTTACACTCGACACGCGTGAAATAAGACAGGTGCTTGAGGGAGTTCCCCTTAACAGTTACGAGGTTATTAAATGGATTGAAGAATATTTAAAAGAACAGTATTCTTTAATCGTTTAAATATGTAAATCTTTGGAAAGGATGATATAAATGAAATCATTGGCTGAACTTCAGGCAATAAGAGAAAAAATGAAGGACAAGGTTGTTCTTCGCGAGGATTCGGGCGATATCCGCGTTGTTGTCGGTATGGCTACCTGCGGAATTGCTGCAGGCGCTCGTCCCGTCCTTAACACCTTTGTTGAAGAGGTAAACAACCACGGCCTTGCAAGTAAGGTTACCGTCTCCCAGACAGGCTGTATAGGCATCTGTCAGTTTGAACCCGTTGTTGAGGTTTACGAGGCAGGAAAAGAAAAGGTAACCTATGTAAGAATGACTGCCGAAAAGGCAAAGGAAGTTGTTGAAAAGCATCTTAAGAGCGGCAAGGTAATTGCCGAGTATACAATAACAAACGATAGGTTAATCGGAGGTTAAAAACTATGATTCGTTCACATGTACTTATCTGCGGCGGTACAGGCTGTACCTCGTCGGGAAGTAAGGCGATTCAGCAGGCTTTTGTCGATGAGCTTGCGGCTGCCGGACTTTCAGACGAAATCAAGCTTGTCCAGACAGGCTGCTTCGGACTTTGCGCATTGGGTCCGGTTGTCATTGTTCATCCCGACGGAACATTCTACAGCCAGGTTACTCCCGGTGACGTAAAGGAAATCGTAAACGAGCATCTTCTCAAGGGACGCGTTGTTGAGCGTCTTGTTTACGATGAAGCAACAAATCCCACTCATGAGATTATGAGCGGTAACGTTTCTCTTAACGATACCGATTTCTATAAGGCTCAGCACCGTGTAGCTCTTCGTAACTGCGGCGTAATTGACCCTGAAAACATTGACGAGTATATCGCAATGGACGGTTACGCAGCTCTCGGTAAGGCTCTTACAGAAATGACTCCCGATGAGGTTATTCAGTGCATAAAGGATTCGGGTCTTCGCGGACGCGGCGGCGGCGGCTTCCCCACGGGTGTAAAATGGTCGCTTTGCGCTCCGAATAAGGCTGACCAGAAATACGTTGTATGTAATGCCGACGAGGGCGACCCCGGCGCATTTATGGACCGTTCCGTTCTTGAGGGCGATCCGCACTGCATTATTGAAGCAA
>CAKZZS010000005.1 GCA_937884975.1 uncultured Clostridia bacterium
TTTTTTTGCCTAATTGTGATTTTTTATTTCCTTTTAATACTAATTCTTTATTCATATCTATAAATTCCTTTCAACTTAAATTTATCAATCATAGAATAAATCAGTAAGCATAGCCACTTTTGAACGTTCTACTTGCTGTAAATCAACATAACCAAACAATTCGTTACCTGCAAGTTTCTCAACCGCAGCGACTATACCATTATCATTTTCAAATACAGGTTTATCTACTTGTCTTATATCACCGTCAAGATAAAGAACAGAACCTTCTCCAACACGACCCAATATAAGTTGTAAATGGTCTTTTGTGAGATTTTCAGCCTCAGACACGATTATACAACTGTTTTTTATGTCACGTCCTCTGATCGTGCCAAGAGGTATAATCTCAACCTTTCCAAAACTTATAAGGCTCATTAGTCCTTCTTTACCGCCTAATGCATCTGCTAAAGGCATACAGTAATCTATAAGTTTTTCAAGAGCTGTACCGGGTAAAGCTCCAATGTCAGGAACATTTCTGACTATCACATTATTTCTTATCCACACTATGCGGTCAAATTTATTAGATTTTAAACCGTTTATAGCGTGACAAGCGCAAAGAAAAGTCTTTCCCGAACCCATTTTGCCAGTAATCAACTTTACTAATGTATTCTTGTCTTGTAACAAATCAAACGCAAGTTCCTGTTCAACATTCCGTGGCTTAATCTTTTGAAACCAATCATTATTGATAGTTCTATAAGTCACAGCCACATACTTCTCACCATTCCACTTTACTCTATCAACAAGATTACCGTCAGGTGAATAAAGTAAAGCATACTGATTTGTCTTCAGTCCAAGTATATTATCTGTAACATTTTCATAAAAGATAGCCATATCTTGTTCAGTAGGGAAGGTGTATTCTATATATCCTTTATAATCAAGCTGTCTCATAGAACACCTCACAGAATATCGTCAAGGTCAGCGTCCTTATCTATAATATAATCAGTAAAACCGTAGGATTGAGCTTCATCGGCATACATTTTCCACTCTACACGATACATTTGGTCATATTTCTTTGCAGTAATCTTTGACCTACTAAGAATATAATCCTTAACTCTTTTCTCTTGCTGTTCTTGAAACTTTAAACGATCTCCGGCTTTAGCAGTAGAATCCCATACCATACAAGAGCCGTCGTGCATAAGGAATGTTGAATTAGGCATAGCATATCTCTTCGTCCCTGCAAGTCCGATAAGAAATCCCATTGAATACAAATAACCCGTATTGATAATATAAATCGGACTCTTGCTACTCATTATAGCATCTATAATGGCGAATCCATCAACAACCGATCCACCCGGAGAAGATATATACAGTTTAATGGGTGTCCTATCTTCAATCTTCTTACCTTTATCTTCACGATTGTAATTAAGAATAGCTGTTACTATCTCATCAGCCACAAACTCATCAATCTCACCATTGATATAAAGTCTACGTTCTTCATACTCCTTGATATTCACATAGTCATCATAGTAATATGTGACGTTCTTATTAAGGAGTTCGCTTTCCTTCTTTTCATTCTTTACGGTATTAGCCATAATAATAAATTTCCTTTAAGAATTGTTAGCTATCCCAATAGGGAAGCCCCTATTCACTTTGGAATAGGATATTTTACTGCTCGTTACGCAGCTTGTTCAGCAGTCTCTTTACACTCTCGGTTTCTTCTACATATCTCTTATACCGAGTCTTTGTGATATGGACGTGTTTTACTTTTTCACGAAGAACTTTAACTTCGTCTTTGGTTACTTGCATCATTGTGCAATTTTACCTACCTTTTCATTAAAATTTTGTTAAAAATAACGGTTGTATTATACTTGCAAAAATAGTATAATGTGATATAATGGGATATTATATTCTCCCCATATAGGAATTTATTAAAAAATCCCGCAAAACCGCACCATTAAGCCAAAAATCGCACTTCGTAAAATGCCTATTTCGGAGTAAAATCGCGTTTTTTTGCAAGTTTTTGCAAAAAATAGACGATAGTTATAACAACTACCGCCTAATTTTTATGCTATTCTTGAATATCTAATATCATATAATAACTCGGAACCGTCTGCATCCTCTACAAGTGTCTCTAATTTATCTTGGTTGTCTCGTATCATTGTATAGAAAAGTTTATTAGGCGTACCAAATAATGTTAATAACACCCTCCTCTTTATATCTCTGTAATCTTTATTATCAATTGCCAAAAGCAACAAATACATTGTAGTCTCGTGAATAGTGGTATTATTGATATATTCAATACAATCTTGTTTAAGGTCGTTTGCCTGCGCTCCGATTTCTTTCTTTTCCTCTTTTGTCTTGGTATCATAATCTATATATAAGGTTCTTAGTTCCCTATTAGTATCTCGTATAAGATCTATTATCCTATCTCTCTGTTGATAGAAATACCCATCAAAATGAGTGTCACGATTGCGTTTAACAATAGTAGAGAAAGGCAAAACTTCATTTTTAATGGGTCTTAATGAATTAAAATTGAATTTACTCGTCAATTTTTGCAAATAGTCCATTGGAGTTTGAAAATATTGATAATAATTATTCTCACTTAATTCATATCCATTCTCAAGGGTAATCATCTTAAAGAACATCGGCTTAACATTTTTCTCAACTGTCTCACTGGTAGTTTTATCTTCCATAAGTTTTACAATCTTATATTTTTCCTTCAGCAACCGTATTTCTTTCCCCGTATCAACTTCAAATTCTTTCTTAGCCTTATCAATTTCTACGCCTGAAAGAGCTGCAAGTTTACATATATCACCATATAGTTCCTTATTCTGTTCAAACGTCTGTCCTTTATGAATGTTTTGCCAAAACAGAGAGTTTAAGAATTGTGAAAGGTTTATATCCTCTCCTATCTTGTTTACACTTGTCTTTACATCGAGATCGGACTTCTGTGCATTTGTATAATACCGTTTAATTTTCTTAGCTGATATAAAACTTGTAGGAACAAAAAACTTATCATAATTCTTCTTAGCTTTATCTATAAGTATGGGGTTATCTGTTAATAATATTGTATCTGAATCATAATCACCATTTATACCCTTGCTTTCGCAATACTTTAACACTACTTTATGTAGTGGGATTAGACTATTTCATCACCCTATGTCATTTCATAGGTATTATGGATTACTCCGTGTTTGGCACTTCGATTTAAAGGATTTTCACCTACTGAGAATTTCACTCAGCCCTACTCCTGTTGTAGAATTTCACTACCAATGGGATAGTCGTTACATCTTTCTTATATTTCTATAAGACTTGACACGGCATTGTCATAGGAATTGACTTCAATTATATTCTTTCAAATATGCAATTAAGATACTTACGATTTTGCTTTATGGCTTGCGTTATATTATTTCTGATAGTATCTATCTTTGCATTTGTAAAATTATTAGCTATTAAATATTCAGCGACTTCACCAATATAATCAAAATCTTTAACTTCATTTTTAGTTGTTACTCTAATAGGAACACATCTACCATTCTGTTTACCGTGTCTTGCTAATAAAACTTTAGCAAGTTCAGGATTTTCAGCGTATTTTCTTTTTAAAGTATCATTACCATAATTAGGATTATCTTTACCAAATCTGCCTTTATAATGTCCTAATTCCCAACTATACTTAACATTTTCTTGATGTGTACACCATTCAAGGTTATCGATGCAATTATTTTTTCTATTACAATCTTTATGATTTACTTCAGGCAAATTATTAGGATTAGGAATAAAATGTTTAGCGACTAATTTATGTATTGCAATACATTCTGACTTTTTATCCACATTAAATTTAGCCATATAATAACCATCTGTGCATATTCTTTTACTCATAATTCTTTCTTTTCTAAATTGCACAACGCCATCACTTCTAATTATTTTTCGTGCTAAACTTTTTATATTCCCTAAATTACTTACCTGATAATAGCCTTCATAACCTTGTATATCTTTCCAAATTTCTTCCATTTTACTCACTCCTTTTATAGAATGAGTCAATTCCCTTAGATTTTTGCCGTTAGCCTTGTTTTACACAAGACACCCTACATTTGTAGGTTCACCAAATTATTCAAACCACATTACTGTGATAGGGGGCATAAATTATGTTTACCCGTTGAGTCTTTGCTGAATATTCTCATTGATAGCATTTACATACACTACTTCGTTTGAAAGAGGGAAGTACCTATCTATCAAATCCGAAGCCACATTCTGTACAAGCAACACATTTCCAGCGCAAACGTGGGGACTACGAGAACCGAGAATAGTCTGGTTATATTCAAACCGTTTGGAATGAATATTGCCTACTCCTATAACGCTTTCGCCTTTGAAAGTGCCTATACTCTGTTGTAACATTTCCACACCATTACCAAGCAAAGTAGAATAATTTCCATTTATAAGAATGTGACCTTGTTTAAGTTCTCGAAGTAACGACCTTACCAAATCATCCCTGAAATCGTAATACATTTGTGTTTTGGCAAAATCCTCATTTAAACTCAATAACTTAAAGATTATCTCATTCTTTGAATTTAACGGGTTTAATTCTAATTCTTCATACGGTAAATCTATATGATGTCTCAATACCACAGGATCAGTTTTAATTTTAGTGATATAATCAAAAGTAGGCTGTAATAATTCTTTCATATCGCTTTCAGATAACTGTAATGTATTGATTAACTGGTAATGACACGATACCTTTCTGCCGTCAAAGTAATGAGTGGGTTTCTCGTGTTTTACTATACCAAAGGTAGGTTCAAGTATTTCTAACCACTTTTCAATAGAGCCAAACTTAACATACTTGATACTACTCGGAGTAGTGATAATCTTAATATCCCTTATATTTCCTGCAAGGGTAAAACCATTCAACTGTGATACATCAGTTATACCATTATCTTCAAACCATTGCTGGATATTAGCTTTAAAACAAGCCGACTTAAACATTCTCTGCCGTAAGAGCAACATTGAAAATTGTTTATATTCCTCCGGGAAAGCACTTGCATCAAGCAAACTCTCACCATCAAATATAGAATTATGTATCTCATATTCTTTCTCAATCGCCGTTAATTGACCGTTCTCATACTGAACTCCCACACACTTATCCTTGAATACAGACTCATAATCGTCAATAATCAAAAAATTTTCAGGACGAAGTTCCATAGTATCAATAATACTGCTTGATGTAAGCGATATATATGCCTCTAATGCAGCCAAATCTATTACACAACCTTTTCTCAAAGGTAATCCACAAGTTTCCCAACGATGAATAGACCCATATAACTTTTCATTTATAAACAAGCACTTACCAACACGACTGCTGCCTGAACTACGTTTCCACCTTATATATTTAACACCATTGCATATAAATCCATTTTCATACAAATAGTCTCTCAATTCCGATCTTGACTTAACACATTCAAATTCTTTAACTTGTTTATACTGTTTATCATCGTAAACAAAATAGGGCGAAAGTATCTCATCTGTAACTATTTTTTTATTTCTTTCAATAACCTTATTGACTTCAATCGCCACTAAAACGCCATTTTCTACCAATATACCATCCTTAAATCTATTTTTTACGTCTCTCCATTGATAGCCATTCCGAATAAATACATTCTTACAAGCCTTGTTGTAATCTCTTTGAGCATACTTAAACTTGACATTTATAACTTGATATGTATATTGATGTTTCTTATCTGTAAAAGTGAAATCTTGATTGCGATATACTTTTTCATATACTTCTTTAAGTTTTATAGTATCAAGTGAATAATCAAGCACATTGATAAATGCTTTTTTATTAAAGTTGCCGTCAGCCATTTTAGTAGAATAACCTTTTTCGTTAGGAGTTACAAGATTATTAGAATTATATAAATCTTTGGCTTCTACACTCAGAATTTTAATTCCTTTGATTTTATTTTTCATATTTAAACTACCTCCCTCGATCTATCTCTGCTAAACTCACCAAAATACATTTCTTCTGCGTCTCTTCTTGCTTTGACGGCATCATCATATTCTATAAAACTGCCGAGAAAATGATAATTGCCATTCTCTTTTATCGTAGCGCACCAACGTTTATCCTTATTACTATAACTAACTCCAACGCAACCGCTTGTATTCATCTTACTTACTTTGTGATTCATATTATTCTGATACCGAGTACAAATCCTAAGATTAGCCCGACGGTTATCATTCTTGCTATCTTCACCGTGAATATGATCTACGACCATATCATCAGGGCAATCCATTATGTATCTGTGCATAAACACAATATTGTTTCCACCTAAGTTCCCTGTAAGATAATTACTTCCATTAAAACTCCAACAAATATCCTTTATCTTTTCATAATCAGAGATGTCAAAATAGAAAGGTTGTCCTTTTAATGTATAACCTACCCCATATTCGCCCGAAAGATCGTATTCATTGTATTTCTTTTGTCTTTTACCATTTTCTATCGCAATATCTTTAATAATGCACCCACAAGATTTAGTAAATCCTGTTTTAAGATGACTCGTAGAAACTACTTTTCTATTTCCGCATTCACATTGACATAACCATTGTTTCTCGTGTTTACCTTTAGGTGAAACATAATCTTCTGCTCGTTCTATTATCGTAAGTCTGTTAAATTTATCTCCTGATTTAACTGTCGCACGTTTATCCCAAGCACAATCTAAACAAGGGCTAAAACTTTTCTCGAATAAATGGCACGCTTTTACAGTCTTATACACATCTCCGTGTACGTCACAATGATAAACAATATCAACAGAATTTTCTTTTCCTGTATATTCACTCAATATCTCTACTTTATCACCGTGCAAGCTCTTAACTTTATCTAAATACGCTTGAACATCTACCATTTATTTACCTCCATTCACATTTCAATTTTCAGTCGATTTTCATTGATGATTTATTATAATTCTCGACCCTACACCTTAACCCATACAAACTACCTTATTAAACAGTTTGCTTAATTTTTATGATAAATAAATCACGAAAATCATTTCAAATCACGTTTCCAAATATTTCCTTGTTTTCTTCACAGCATCTTCCCAAAACATCAGCCATTCCAAAGAAATATCATCATACATTCCAATTTTCTCAACCTTAGCCTGTGACTCCCATATCATTCTTGCTACCTGTAAATGGTCTATCTCACGGCATAATAGCATTGGCACAGCGTTCCTGATAACGAGCCAAGCATTATTACGAAGAACGATACCACCCCAATTATCTGCATATATAAACTTCTCTCTATGGCGAGTATTAAAATACTTTTCAAGATAATAGTTCTGAGGCATATCATTACGTTCACCCTTTGGTGGTTGCCACAGGCGAGAAAAGTAATCATCGTGTTTTACCCATAAGTCATTATCCTTGACAAACACTTGACAATTACAATGCTTCGGTACAAACACCGCAGTTCCGATTGACTTGATGTTCTTCAATTTCTTTGGTTTACTCAACTTAGGTTGACCGTAATATCTCTTACTGTAAACCTCGTACTGGATATTTTGTACATTCAATACCTCGTTCCACAATTTCTCATAATTACCGACAGTCCAAGTTATAGGATTGAGATACCGTTTTGACTTCCATATCTGATACTGCGTAAAATCGTAATATGTATCATCACGCAAATCTTTGAATAACTGTATCTTAACTTGTCCGAGAAAACAGTCGCCTACATATAGTTCACGAAGTCCATTTCCGTGTGAAGTAACTTTATTGCCCTTGTATTCAAAATTATCCTTTATCCAAGCGATAGTAGGCAAATGAGCAATATCTTCATAAAGAAATATTTCAGCACCCTCGTCACAGTAATTGTGAGCACGAATATAATCTTCATTCTCAGCATACCATAAAGCAGGTTTGCCGAGCCAAGTAGTTTTCCAACGCTTCATTTAAACTCCTTTATCATTTCATTCACAGTTTTACAGAACAGATCATATTCACTATCCTTCTTCATAATCAGTTGCTTTTTATTCTGGCACTTGTTTTTGCCTTTCATAACCGCCCAACTCTGTTTAGTGTGCATTTTCTTGTACACTTCCTTTAATGTCATAGCACCACGAGCAGATTTATCACCTCGAAGTTCTATTAGAGGACGAATGGTTGCGTCAAACTTGTCGAGGGAAGTAGATACAGGCGCAGGAGTAGCGTTATTACGCTTAAATTCTCTTATAAGTTCATTAGCGCAGATAACGAAGTCTCTTTGATATGTAGGGCTGTCAGCCACAGCATCAATAGTATAAGGCACACTATCGAGATGATATTTTTCTTTATAATCCACCATAGCAGAATAAGCAACAAACCCTGCTTTATCAGTCATTTTATCGTATATCATATCTAACACGTTATCAAATGCTATTCCAGTTAAAGTTACAAGGACATTAACCTTAGGATAACCACACTTATTTTTCCAATTAGAAATTTTCTTCATATCAGGCTTAACATCAAGAAGTTTTCCTTGTGCAATTACCTGTTTTTGTAAAGCAAGTATAGCGGTCTTATTGTCTATCAACTGTTCTTGCATATTCTTAAACATAGTTTCAAGGAATTCATTCTCACGTCCTTGCTGTACATATCCACCAGTCTTACGAATAGAAGGGATAATATCGTGAGTAACCCAACGTTGAAAAGATTTAGCATTTGGCTTTCTACTTGCCATAATCAAGGAATACAACCCCGGTTCACTTATTATATTGGCTTCACCTTGACGACCTAAGTTGAACTTAGACCGTTCATCTTCGTCAAGTCTATCTAATGCCATAGTAGTGTTTGATATACCTAAAACAGAACAAACATCAGACGCCACAAACCACGGTTCGCCATTAAGATTGATTGTTCTAATTTCACCTAAGTCCTCACTTACAAATGTTGTAATCTCATTTTTAGTATTTTCTGCCATTTTAATACCTCCGTCACTTCAAAAGTTGAAATTTCTTACTTATCTTATGCGCTGTATCATCGTCCAACGGTCTGAACCCTATACAAGTCAACGTAGTGCCAATGCCATTTTCGTCCACTTCTTCCGGCTCCAATTCAGTTAGACACCTATCTCGTATCAGAAAGAAATCTTCATTTTCTTTAAGTCCAAGTTCTTCCGCCAGAAGCACCGCTTTAAGCAAATGTCCCTTGTTCTTTGCTTCGCAAACGGTTTTCGTATATATGTCTTTGACCCAGTTCTCGTACACATCTGAAGGAATAACAACCTTGCCGCTATATACGAACTTAACCTCTTCCGGGTCTGCCCATTTGAGCTTGCCGAACTTGCTTCCTTCTTCATAAGGCACAAACTTGGTAAAAAATATCACTTTTCCTTCATTTACAGCTCTCTGGGCATATTCCGTAAGCTCATTCAGTCTATAAAGGAAGGGCTTCCCGTCTTCATCGACAGCAAGATGCCCCGCATAAGGCTCAGCCGGAGTACGGCTTAACCACTCCTCTCTTCCTTTGAACAGATGCATAAAATATGCGTTGCTTGCGTGGCAGCACTGAGCCGCTATTTTACCTGTACTCATACAGAGGTCTTTTCTAACTATTATCAATTGTCTCATTTGTTATCCTCCATTCTTATTTCATAGGCTCCTGCGTCGGGAATATATCGTACCTGTATATGTGGCTCAAATCGTATTACATCTTGAATTTGCCCAAAAGTGTAAAGATACCCCACCTTACCCGTCCGTATCAGTTTGAGCGTATCGTTTATCATTTGAACATAATAACTATCTAAGGTATCAATACCGTCATCAGTTCCACCGTCTCTATCAGGTCTGTTATGTACATACCGACGCAGGATAGTATCTTTTGCTTGTGGTGTCTCGCAGCGTAACCGAGCGACAGCATAGTCAAGGAATATACGGCTATTAGAAGGGTAGAAGTCCGTACAAGCAGTTGTTCGTTGTGGACAGCTACGGCAGCATTGAGAACAGTTGTGAGGGATATGTGCGTGGAGGAGATCATTGTGTAAGTTCATTTGCTGTCGTCCTCCTTATATTCTCTTCTTATTTTAGGTGATTCGTCTTTTTTCAATAAGTCCATAATACTATCCAGCTTAAAGTCTTCTACTTTGTCAATATGCGTAGTTCTACGAACAAACTTGACTGATTCGTAACAAGACACTGCCTTTCCATTCCTTAAATCTGTTGTTATAGAAATATCTTGATAATTATTAGATAAATTATATCCTCTAATGTTAGCTTTATATTTCTGAATATAATAATGTTTCCTACAGATTAAAACAGGAACAAATATATTCCAATCTAAAGAAAAATCATCGGGTGGTGTCAGATCTTCTAATATTAAAAGCTCAAAATTATCTTCACCGAGTTCATTCCAATCGTATTGTAGCTTGTATATCCTACATTTACCATCTCGTAATTTTTCTCTGTATTTTTCTATCGCTGCCAAGACATTTGAACTTTCACCTATATACATTCTATCTTTATATTTCCTTATGTTGGAAATGCACCTAATAGCGAATATACCAGAAATTTTTTTATCAACAGTAATTACATCATCATAACAAAATCTATATTTATTAGTTTTATCCATGTCATTTCCTCCGATTATTTCTTTTCAAATTCACCAAGCACCATTACCTTACTATGTTGACTACCACCGTAATAAACATAAGGATTTATGTAACAGAACCGCCCATCATCGTTTTCTACAAAATTAAAAACAGGAGTATCATCAATACGAAGTTTCTTTAATTTGTTTTTAAGTCGTCTCTCATTTTCCTTACTATAGCCAATCTTCTCGCAAAATTCACTGAACAACATAGGTTTGATAAGTTTAAGAACCGTCTGCTGAGGATTGTGGCAAAGCATATTATAGTTTATATTCACAAAAGGAATTGCTCTAAACAAATATGCGAGTAATCTGTGATCGTAAATTTTGGCATTTTGATATAGTTTCCTAATACCATTTGCGTATAATTTCATAATAGAAACTGAATGGTCGTAATCTTTATTTTCAAGTTTACCACGAAGAAACATCTCTTCATTTAAACAGTAACAGTCTTTGTTATCTATAACCAATATCTTTGCGTCAGTAATGGATTTAATAAATCTCTCAAAAGTCCGATCGCTTACCTTCAAGAGCTGTTGCATAGACTTTGCGTTCATTACTATATCAGATGATGCCATAAGCCTATTATCATAGTTCATATATGTACTTATAAATATCAGTTTGGCAATATCCTCGTCTTTAATACCCCAATCAAGTACCTGATTGGTGTTGTAAAGCAACCAAACAAAAATGCCATATCGTTTGCGTATTTGTTTGACTTCCTCATTATCCATATCCTTTTGTAGTTTCTTCTCATAATTTGCCCTTCTCGCTCTACGTTGTTCAGCCGTAATGGTTGTTTGAGATAGCACCTCGCCAGTCTCTTCATCAGTACGGATTCTTGTCTCTGTGAAATCTGTAAAATAGTTTTTCAAAAATAAGCCTCCTTTTGAATAAATATTGTTATAATAGGATTTATTTGTCTATGCCGTGTCATTCGTGACGGAAAAACGGTCAAATCCGTGTCATTCGTGACGGGTCAAAAAATGTCTATAAACCGCTATAATAAGCCTTTTCCGCTCCGAAATTGCCCCGTTTGCTTTCTAATCTATATACGGATGTCCATTCATTAACTGAGATGCTAATAACTATAATCTCTTTCAAAGAATATAACATTCCCATAGTATAATTAAAATCGCTTTCGCAAGACATAATAATCTCCTAAATTTATATTCTAATTCATTATAACACAAATATATTCTCTTGTCAATAGGGTAAAGACAAAAAATGAAAATATTTTTGCTTTAAGTGAATTAATTTATCTTTATAAATAATTGAAATACAATTTACCAAAAATCCAAAATAGAAATTTTTCATTTTACCGTTTTGCTCCGTGAGCAAGCGTCTTGGACGCGCAGCGAACGGATAGCAAAACGAGTGAAATGAACGCGGGGCGTGGGGTGCGAAGCCCCACAATAACGAAACTGATAAAGTAAATCACAAGTAAAAAAATGACCTTATATATAATATATTATGTAAGGTCAAATTTTTTTATCCTTAAATGGCTCTATAATAAGATTTATAGGATTTTGACAAAATATTTTTTGATACATTTTTTTGTTCTTGAACTGTTATGGATATAACTTGTTCTTCTTGAATAGTAGGTCAATAATATCAATAATATAAAGAATATTTTTTTACCTTTTCTTTTTCTTGTTCTTTCTTTTGGTACTTTTCTTTCTTTTCTTTTTCTTTTCAGGACTGTTTTGAGATTTCTCTTGCAGTCTGATTAAGACTTGCTATTCAATACTCTTGCGTTAATTCTCTCAGGAGCATAATCCAGACGCAACAAAAAAGAGCTGTCGTTGATCTTAATAGTTCTTACGAATCTTGACAGTTCTTCAAATAGCTTTGCTTTTAAAGTAGATAATATTGTTCTTTGTTTTTGTCGTAACAATAGTTGCTTAATTCTCTCTTGTGATGAGCAGGGAAGTGATATTGATTCTTCTTGGATAGTAGAAGATAGGGAGTACCGGTAAAGGAAAGCGTTTTGCTCTTAATGTGAAATATACCCCCCTACTTTGGATTAGAACTTACTTTGACTTTGGATTAGTACTGTGTAGCATTACAGAGACTTCATTTTAAGGACTACGTTTCAAGGACTACATTTCAGCTCCAGAACCTTAATTAACTATTTGATTCACAAGTCTTTACTTCTTGGGTAGTATAATCACTCGGCTAAAATGTAAGGGTAATTTTTCTTTATTATTTATCTTGAAAATCAGCCCAAAATAGTGTTGTTCGGAATTTGGCTTAATGGTAGGATTTGTTGTGTTTTTGAAATTATTTTCTCGCTTTATTTTTACGATTTTATTGTTTGTTCGGAAAAGAATGGCTTTACAATGAGATTTGTAAGGGTTTTAGATTTGAAATTTAGGTTTATTTTTAGAGATTTATTTTTAGTCGAAATATGGTGAATTTGGCTTTGGAATAGGATTTGTCCGAATTGGGAAGTCGAAATAAAAAAGGGGATTTTGAGGGGTTTTTGGATAGGGGAGAGGGGAGTGGAGTGAGAGGAATTTTTGATGTTATTTTTAGTTAGAGAGGTTAGTTATTTTAGTTAGTGTGTTAAATTTTGTAGGCAGAGTGAGAATGAACAACTAAGGGCAATTCCGACTCTAAAAAGTAGTTTATAAATGTAAATACACCCCGCCACAAATAGCATAATAAAGCCGTTTGCAGTCATTTTGTAACTTGCAATTTTGACGAAAAAGCAAGTTAAAAGCAAGGGTGAAGAAGTCCGAACATCTCACACCGACAAAAAGCCAAGAGAAGTTTCCGGAGCTGCTGCAATAGTCTCCGACGATCTGAAAGTATGTTATACAGTATGTTATACAATATGTTATAATATATGTTATACAGTATGTTATATTTTTATGTTGTGCTTTCGGTATATAGTATGTCAAATATATTTGACATTTTTCAAAGATCGGAAGAGCACACGTCTGAA
>CAKZZS010000006.1 GCA_937884975.1 uncultured Clostridia bacterium
GCAAGGTTTTGAGCCTGCGTTTCTATGCGGATGTTTTCTTTTATTTTCGGTTCGTCCTCAATAATCGTTTCGGCGATCCGTTTCTCTCTGCGGAGCTGCCGTAAAAGCGTGGTGCAATCGTCACGGCTCTGTTTCAGCTTTATCAATTGCTCACCATTATCGCAGCGGCGCATTTTGTTATATAGCTTTTGGCGCAGCTGGGTAACTTCCTTGATGTCCTGATCTGTTTTGGTGATAAAGTTTCGAACATCATCGAGCGTATTCAGACTCTTGTGAGCCACTAAAGTTACCTGTCGTGAAAATCTGTCCAAATGCCGCCACGCTTCACGCATTTCGGGCGTTAGCGGTCTGCGCTGATTCCACTTCGGTAACTTACCCATCAGGTAAAGATAGTGTAGATATTTGGCGTACAAGCCGCCGATGCATTTGAGCTTTCTGAAACTGCCGTGGAAAACCGCACGCCTTGGTTGAAAGGCTCGCAACAGTTTTTTATCACGGTAGTATTCTCGATTGTTTTGGAAGGCTGTTTCTCTGTCACGCTTATATATTCGACTTTGGATTGCCTGATTTGAGTAATCTTCTCCCAAGCGCACCATACGAACGCATTTCTTGCTGTTGTTAAAGCGAATTGTCCAGTAAGTGCGCCTTGAATTAAGATTTAAAACATAACCCTGATCCGACATAATCCTTCTAAACTCTGATATGCTGAGTGAATGATTGATAGCGTAATCAATCGCTTCACGCATTAGGTTGAAGGTGGTCGGCTCTCCGTTCTTTTCGGCAAAGTAAATATTTCGGGGCGTTTTGCCCTTTGGATTCTTAATAACTGTCAAGCCGTGTTCAGCGCATAGCTTGTCGGACAGCCCTCGAAAACGCCAATACGCTCCCTCGTTGCAGTTGAACTTTTTGCCCGTCCACATATTTATACTGTTTGCGACGAAGTGGTTGTGTAGCGTACCCGTATTCAGATGCGTCGCCACTAATACCTGATATTCGCTGCCCCACATTTTCTTTGCAAGCTCTACGCCGAGCTGATGGCACAGCTCGGGCGTAATCTCGCCCGTCTTAAAGCTCTGATAGGCGTGGTAGGCGACGTTCCTACCTGTCTTGCCGTAACGCTCCTGAACAGACAGCATTTCTTCAAAGGCTGTGTCGGCGTTGCAGTTTACGCCTGTGACAAAACAGGTTTCTTCATCATCGCTGACGGTTTTCTTTCCATTCTCGGCGTAGTGCAAAACCGTCTGCAAATTGGAGTAGGTTGTTTTATCCGGATTGGAAGCGTACTGAAGCACGCGGGACAAGCTATCCTTAATCGCCCAAATTTTGGTTGTCGCCATCGCTGTCCGCCTCCTTTTCGTGATAAGCGTCAAGTAGCTTTTCCTCAATATCTATCAGGCAGACCTCAATATCGCTTTTTGAAAATGAGGGGAACTTTTTAAGCAGCCGTTCCGTTGCTTCATAGGCTTTAAACAGAAAAGCGCTCGGCTTGACGAATATCCTTTCATTCAATCCTGCCTTGCGTAAAAAAGCCGATAGAGAAAGCCCTGCACGCTTTGCGGAGCGTTCCAGGGCTTTCTTCTCTTTATCCGTCACGCGGATATTAATTATTACATTTCGTTCTCGCATTTGATTGTCCTTTCTATATGGGGTTACAGGGGCATTTGCCCCTTTCGGCGTACACGCCGTCGGTTTTGGCTTTACAAAACCTATGCTCGCTACAGTATAAGACACAGCAACGGAGTGTTAATTTCAACTGTTCTACTGTGCCTTATACTGCTGATTATAATACTGTCTTGATATGACGGCATTTTGCCGTCAATTTTAATATCGGTCTTGAAATTTGCCGTCATCGTGCCGTCAATCAAACAGCTTCAGGTCGTCCAGAATATCCTGTTCGTCTTCTGCTTGTTGCTCTGCGCTTAAAGCCGTAGTTACAGGCTGCGGAGCGAAGTTTGCTTCTGCAAAGCAAGCTCGCATTTCCTCACGAATGATGTTTCGGATATCCTCCTCGTGCTGTTCACGGGTGATTGACTGCAAATCTACATAGTCCGCAAGAGCATCAATCATAAACTGATTGCGGGACTGATACTTCTTCACGTCAAGCGTTTGCATAAACTCAGCAAGATTACGTTCACGAGCGTCGGTTAGGTCAAAGCGTACCGTCATTTTATACACGTCCTTCATTCTTTGCCTCAGCTCTCAAATAAACGTCTGCAAGATATTCATAGCCTTTGGCGGCAGCGCAGATGTCGTCAATGAACTTTACACGGTCGAGATTGCCGTGATAAAAATTCTTGATCAGACAACCACCGCCACCGCAGACGTAGAGCTTCATCGTACTTTCGTCATACCCGTGTTCACGCAAGCGGCGGAAGATATCGGCAACATATTCCTCCGCAATAGCGGTGATGATTTCCAAATCGGAATCGGGAATATCCGCCGTGCCTGTCTGCAACACCTCGTCGATGATATAGTCGTTCAACTCTCTGCGCGTCTTGCGCATAAAGCCCTCACGAATGGCGAGAGTACATTGATAAGTGCCGAACTTCTCGGTAAACATCTTGCCGCTCTGCGGTTTGCCGTTGACAAGATAAAGCGTGTTCATCGTACCGTTACCAATGTCAGCGACCATACTCAAGCCTTTGAGCGTGGATTTGATTGGAACAACAGCAGAATATCCCTGCGGATAGATTTTGACATCGGAAATATGGAATTTGTACTCAACATTCCGAAAAGTAAAGGTCACATTCTCATTCTGCGAAATGTACTTGGCAAAATCCGCTTTCTGTCCGCTTGTCCAAGTTAAAGGCAAGCCGGCTGCGATAACAACGTCCGCTTCGGTCAGTCCTTTATCTGCAAGCTCGGCTGCAATAGCAGCAAGGGTGAGGATGTAATAATCTTCGTCATTTTGCTTGTCGGGCAGAAATTCCTTGTGACCTTCGCCGATCAGATAATACTTGCCGTTGTAGGTGAGCATATCCTTTGTGAACAGCGGCTCGCTGTCGTGGGCGGTGATACCTGTTTTGAAGCAATGGTTAGCGGTTTTGATGTTGCCGTAACCGTGATCGATACCGATAATGATTTTGTCTTTAAAACTTTTCATAATAAAATACCTCCTGAAAATAATGTAACTGCCCTGAAAAGTGGGGGCAGTTATCAAATAATAAAACGGGCACAAAAAAGCACCCGCTTTTTCAGCAGGTGCTAATCGTAGCCTATGTCGGTATCAGCGTGTTTCTGAAATGCCGTACCGATTTTTTTGATTCGCTTTTGAACAGCGCTGGGCGTTTTATAGCCGAGCTCCTTCGCAATCTCCTCATAGGTGCGTCCTTCCAAACGAAGTTCCAGAATCCTTTTATCCTTCTCATTCAAAGTTTCAGTAAACTCGTTTATTGTTTCTTGGGATACTACCTGTTCCTCAACTTCGGAAGAATCATTGAGAATATCATTATTTTCGCTGTATTCTTCCAACGAGATTTGAGGGTGCTTCGTTTGCTCGTGCCGCCATTGCGTTTCAAAAGCAAGCTTCTGTATGCTGTCTACATTTTCATCAAAGTCCTCAAAGCAACGGTGCTTTTTGACATAATCCATTATTTCTAACAAATTATGCTTTTCCATAACAATCGGCAAGGTCTGAATGTATCCGAACTGATAGACCGGCCACGGCGTGTACGGCAAATCGTAGTCGATTTTATTGAACAAATATGACGGCGTATAGATATAATGCGCCTTTTCTAAAACCTCACGATACCATTCCACGTTGTAGGTCAGCCGCCAAATCGGATCATTTTCTGAGTATGCCTTAACACTTGCCCGAATATCAAGGAAATACCACACCGCCGCCGAGACAATATCGCATACCCTAACGGCAAATTCCATACTCTCAACATAATCCAAAACATTTTTGTCCTTCAATATGTTTTGTGGATTACGGGGAATACTTTGGAAATCCTTCGGGTGTGCCTTGATAATGTCCTCCGGGAAGAAATAGTATAGTGGCAGCAAATGGAGATTCTTAAACGACATCCCCTGTCGGTTTGAGCCCTCATAATTATAAATCTTAATCAAGGTAAAGCCTCTTTCTCTTAGGGCTCTACTATATACTGGATTCAAAGCCCTATTTTTTTCCTAATTTTTAAAACTTTTTTCAATAATTTTTCATTACGCTATATCTTAACATATCGGAATCAAGAAAATACGCTGTTTTTGTCGATAGGAGTATGTTTTCATATAAAATCCCCGAAAAACAAAAGCGCACCGAACAGAAGATACGAATTAGGTATCTTCCATCCGATGCGCGTAATCTCATATCTTTCTGTATTTCTCTTATTCACAATATTAAGATGTGAGTTTATTATATCATATCGAACAGTTGTTTGTCAACGCCTTTCGAAAAATTGTTCCATTCATTGCTTTGCCGAATATATGTATTGCGATTCTCCTTTTTATATGTTAAAATATATGTAATTATTTTACGAGAAGTGACACGGATGGACAATCATACTCCGGAGCAACGTCGCCGTAATATGAAAGCGGTAAAAAACAAAGGCTCCAAAATCGAAACAATGCTGCAAAAAGAATTGTGGCACAGAGGTTTACGATACAGAAAAAACGCTAAAACCGTTTACGGGAAACCCGATATAGCCTTTATCGGCAAAAAGGTTGCCGTATTCTGTGACAGCGAGTTTTTTCACGGATATGATTGGGAAAACAAAAACAAAGAGATTAAGTCCAATCGTGATTTTTGGATACCTAAAATCGAAAAGAATATGCAGCGAGATAAAGAGGTAACCGATAAATTGACATCCGACGGATGGACGGTTTTGCGTTTTTGGGGTAATGATATTAAAAATAACTTATCTCAATGCGCAGATGAAATAGAAAGTGTGGTTAGAGCAAAATGAATAACAAAGCTAAATACAAATCTATAGATTTGTTTGCAGGTATAGGCGGTATCAGGTTAGGCTTTGACCGTGCGTTTAAAGATGAGATCGAAACGGTATTTATCAGCGAGTGGGACGAAAAAGCACAAGAAACCTACCGAGCTAATTTCAAAGATGATATTGATATTGCCGGAGATATAACGAAGATTCCCGAAAGCGAAGTTCCGGTTTTTGATATTTGTCTTGCGGGATTCCCCTGCCAAGCGTTCAGTATGGCGGGCAGAAAACAAGGTTTTGACGATGATTATAAAGGTACTTGTCGTGGAACGCTGTTTCTTGATGTTGCTCGTATCTGTGATTATCATAAGCCAAAAGTAATCTTTTGTGAGAATGTAAAAGGGCTCACCATACACGATAGAGGACGCACTTATAAAATCATCAGAAAAACTTTTGAAGATTTAGGATACACGGTATTTGATAAAATTCTTAACAGTAAAGACTTTGGCGTTCCTCAGAATAGAGAGCGTATTTATCTGATTGCTTTTCGCAACGATATTGCACCGAAAACTTTTGAATTTCCGAAACCGACAGACACCACACAGGAGCTTTGGAATATTCGTGAAGAGGAACCAGTGCCGGCGAAGTATTATCTCAGCACAACGTATTTAGATACCCTTGTCGCCCACAAAAAACGTCACGAAGCAAAAGGAAACGGCTTTGGTTTTGAAATCAGAGATTGGAGCGACGTTGCAGGCGCTATTGTTTGCGGCGGTATGGGCAGGGAAAGAAATCTTGTTGTAGATAACCGGCAGAAAAATCTTGTTCCAACCACACATATTAAGGGCGAAATTAACCCTTATGGTATTCGTAAAATGACACCTCGTGAGTGGGCAAGATTACAGGGTTATCCCGATGATTTCGTTTTACCGTTGGCAGATACACATTTGTATAAGCAACTCGGTAACAGTGTAACTGTTAATGTTATCGAAGCTATTGCCGAAAAGATAAGGATGGTTTTAGATGGTAGAATCAATTAAAGGCAAAAAGCTGAATAAAGGCGAATGGGCTGAATTCTATGTAATGCTGAAGCTCTTGGGAGAAGGAAGATTATACACCGCTAACAAGCTACTCCAAAAGAACTACCAAAGCTACTTAGATGTATTAAAAGTTATTAGACAGGAAATAGCTACGCAGGTATTGGAATACATAATTGACGAAGCAAATTCTGTTGTGGTTATAAAAGAACAGGAATCTGCTAACGTATTGGAAACGATTCCTACAAAAGAGTTTGAAGAAAACGCACGACTGCTTTTTACGGGAATCAAAGATGTGAAGGGCAGTTCTGTTCCTGCTCCCGACAGCGTTTGTGATTTTGCACAAGTAATCTATGTCAGTAAACCCAAAGCACCGGCGGTAAAAGCGTTGAAAAAACAATTTGGCGGAAAGAACGATATTTTCATTGAGGTTAGAGACGGACAGACATCTATTGTATCCGTTATGGGTTTCTCTATTAAATCTAAATTCGGTCACAATCCAACTTTGTTTAATGCAGGATCGTCTTCTCAATTCCTTTACAAATTATCAGGCTGTGATGAAGCTAAAATGAAAGATTTTAACGCTATAACCGATAAAGGCGGTCGTGGCTGGTCGAAGTGTAAAGAGTTTCTGCTTCAAAACAATATTACAATGGAATTTTCAAGAACAAAGAATCCGATTTACAACGATAATCTTTTCTTGATCAGAGAATCAATGAGCAAGATTATGGCTTGGTGTGTAAAGGATAGGCTGATAGATTCACCGAAAGATTATGAAGTAATGGAAACGGTTGAAAGAATGATTCAAGCTAATCCTCTAAAAGTTCCGAATCCTCGAATCTACTATGAAAAAGCCATAAAGGACTTTCTTATGGCAGGATTTACCGGTATGACCGCAGGAAAGCCGTGGGACGGAAAAGAACAGGTAAACGGAGGATATATTTCCGTTATGGATGACGGCGATGTTCTTTGCTACCATTCCAACGACAGAGAAGCCTTCCGTGACTATCTCTACCGCAATACGCACTTTGAGTATGTAAGTGCCGACAAATATGTTTGGAGTCGCATTGAAAAGATAGATGGTGACTATTATTTGCCGCTTAACGTCTCCGTAAGATTTAACACAAAAATCAGATAATGAAAGTCGGCAGTTTATTCGCAGGGGTTGGCGGAATTGATCTCGGATTTCAACAGGCGGGATTTGATATTCTATGGGCAAACGAAATTGACAGAGACGCTTGTAAAACTTACAAACTGAACTTTCCCGAAACAAAACTATTTGAGGGAGATATTCGCAAGCTTGATGCTGCTAAACTTGAAAATGTTGATATTATAACAGCAGGGTTTCCCTGTCAACCATTTTCTGTTTGCGGAAAGCAGAAAGGATTCGGGGACGATAGAGGTAATCTGTTCTTTGAGATAATGCGGATCGCTGACGCTATTGAGCCAAAGATAATTTTCCTTGAAAATGTCGCTAATCTTGTTGAGCACGATAAGGGACGCACATTTAATGTGATTCACAACGAGTTAGTATCAAGAGGATATTATCTGCGCTATATAGTTGCCGACGCTTGTGATTATGGTATTCCTCAACATCGCACCAGAACATATCTCCTTGCATTTCGTGACGTTGAGCGATGTGAAGCGTATCGCTTTCCCGATAAAGTCAAGTTGGAAAAACGAGTATTTGATATTATTGATAAATCCGTCAAGGTTGATGACAGTTTTTATCTTCCCGAGAACAGTCCGAAATATAACAAAATGACTAAAGCAATCACTGACGATAATCAAATATATCGTTTTTCGGACTATGGGATACAATCCAGCAAAGACGGTATTTGCTTTACCCTAAAAGCAAATATGGGCACTTGGTATGACCGAGTACCGATAATAAAAGAGAATTACGGAATCCGTACTATTACACCTAACGAGTGTTTAGCGTTAATGGGATTCCCAAAGAATTTTAAGATTGCCGATATACCGTTAAATAGTGTTTATAAACAGATTGGCAATTCGGTATGTGTGCCAATAATAAAAACAATTTCAAGAATACTATTCAATTCAGGAGTACAATAATATGGATATTCATAGTATTGATAGTAATGTTAAATTTCCAGATATGGCTCATTATGATATGAAAAAGCCAGGAGAAATGGCATTATATTTAGCTCATTGTGATTTCTATCCCTTTAGAAGTGTTATTGAGAACAATAAAACTGCTCTCGATATAATAAGTAATAGTTATATAGAACTGGCAGCTAAAGCGAGAGAAAAAGATGATTTTATCACAGAGCAATGGGCAATGACAAGCGGAACACTCCATTCTTGCAGGGTGGATTTATTAACTCAGTATTCTCTTCTTTTAACAATGGTTTCTTTATTGGAAGAAGCTGTTAACACGCTTTGTAGAATATATCATCAAATGAATCATATAGAAAAAGAACTAAAAGATATTAGAGGCAGTGGTTTAGAACGTGCCGCTAAATATCTTAAAACCGAAGTGGGTATTCAAGGCTTTACCGCAGATGAACAATGGGAATATATTACTACAATTCGTGACGCTCGAAATATGGTTGTGCACAACGGTGGAAGATTAGTCCGTGATTTTGATAAGTTTGATAAATTTAATATTGGATATAGAGAAGAAGATCACCAGTTATATATTGAGTATAATGATATTGTGAATATGTATAACGCAATTCTGGACTTTATGGATCGATCTTTTCGAATCATTCCTTCTGATAAGTAATAATCAATGCCATAGCAAAGTTTAATTTATCTTTGCTATGGCATTTCTCTTATAAGGAAATCCTATTTGTTTGGATAATCTTGGTATATCTTACCGTTTAATAATTTTCCGTTCTTTTTTTTATTAAATCCTCCCCATTGTTTAAAAAAGAATGCTGTATTATTATATTTTGCTAAATCCAATAATTCTTCAACCCATTCTTTTTTTATCGGGCGACAGTGTGGACCTGATTCTCCTCCCACAATTAGCCAATCTATATCTGTAAGATTAAGATTATTAAGTCTCGATAATAACGGTTCGGCAGAAATAAATTTTATTCTTGCTCCGCAATTTCGCAGCATATCAGCTCTATTTAAATATTTATCGCTCTCTATGGTAACTCCCATCCATATATTATCGGTCCATACGATTTTATCGTTTAATGAACTAAGACGTTCAGGTCTTTTTGTTAATACTTGGAATTCGTGCTGCCGGCACTGGTTCATTGTTTCAAAGATTTGTAATATGTATTTATCCGGTATCTGCTCGTGGAAAATATCAGACATCGAATTCACAAATACTCTTTTGGGAGTTTTCCATTGAAAGGGCAAATCAATTAAATCCTCATGAACTGTTGGTTGAAAACCGTTTTTATATCTGATGTTTCCCATTGCTTTCAATCGCTTGGCAAAAGCAGCAGCATAACAGTTTATGCATCCATCAGATATCTTTGAACATCCTGTAATTGGATTCCAAGTAACTTCAGTCCACTCTATTTTACTTATTCCCATTATATCACCTGATTAAAAACGAAATATCGTTTTCCGTTCTCTTTTGTTTCTTTAACCGGATAGTAAGTTTTTAATTCTTTTTTGATTTTATCTTTATATCCTTCAGATGGAAAAATCGGATGCATATCTAAATCACGATATACTTCATTGATTTCAATTTTGCCTTTGTTACTGTATTTTTCATATACATAGTTAGCAATATCTGTTACAGTTAGACATTTATAATCTGTATTTGAAGCAACTAGTGAACCGCTATCCAAATCAATAGCCATTTGATTTTCTTGCCCGTGAGTGTTTTTTCCTGATGATTTATCGCCGAATACATTCCAAGCAGTCTTTTTAAACAGCTTAAACCCTTCAACATTACTGGTACTATGAAGTAAGTTATAAACCAACCCGTTGTTGCGGTTGTAAAACGGAAAAGAAGCCAAATAATGTTCTCTCGAATTATCCTTTACTAAATCGCTCACAATGCCTTGCACAGTATTATCCAGCTTTTCTCTATCATCACATATTTTTTTGATTTCTGAAATAGGCATCCGATATGTTGATTCATATTTTGCAATCTTTTCTGGTTTTACGGCTGTTTTTGCACCGCGAGCAGTATCGGAAACCATATGATTAATAATAACTTCGCCCCAAAAATTCAAATATTTTTCAAGAGAGTCCCAATGGATTCTGGCTTGAAAAGGATCATAAACTAAAAGAAGATTACGATTTCTGATAGTTTTAAGATTTAATCTCTTTAGCAATTCGGCACAATCCATCGTATAATAAGTTATGGAAATATTTGATAATGATAAAGATTCTATTTGTCCTTTTAAGTAATCAATCTTTTCTTTATTAATATCATTGAAAATAATATTTACAGTTTTGCCCGGATAATTCTCAGCCAATGTATTTAATCTTTTTGCAACTCTAATAGCAGTTCCTTCAACAACATTACCATCAGTATCCAAATAATAGCCACTATTAGACATACAATCAACATATACAATTCCTTCCGATTTTGGAAAACCCAATATCTTTCTTGCCCACGCATCAGCATACTCAGAAATAATTTCAAACTTCTTAATACTATGAGGTTTAGCATGGTCTAACTCAAATGTCACAGTATTCCCCCTATAATTAAATCATATAGGTATTATAACATTGTTTTTTTAAAATAACAATATTTTCATTATACTTGCTGTTATGATTCAAAGAATCGACAAATATTGAATGTACGAAAAGACCGCCAAGGAAAAATTTCACTTGGCGATCATTCTATTCATATATAAACCAGTTCGGTATTTACGATTTCGTTCACTCGATTACGAATGTTATTCATTTTACAAACCCACAACATTTGATTATCAGCTTTAAGTTGCTCGGTCACTCCTTCCTTTTCAGCAAGTTGTTTTACTAACCGAAAGAACATATCCTCTGCCTGCTTGTCAATGTCAGCGAGGTAGGCGGTGAGTTTGCAGCTTGTCAAAAGGTTAGTGTAAATAATTGGATGATGATTTTTAAGGTGTCTCAAATGCCGCTTGCCCCAAATCCCTATTTCAACCTTTGGCTGTTCGGGTAATCTCAGGTCGGGTATCAAGTAATCTCCCTGCTGTGTGTATGTAATCTTTGTCGACATAATTCAGACCTCCTTGACTTTGATTCTTTTGGCTTTTGCTTTCGTGAGCTTTATTATCAATTCATCAATGATGTCGGTGTACCTGCCCTGAGAAATGAGTTCATTTCTCAAATCAA
>CAKZZS010000007.1 GCA_937884975.1 uncultured Clostridia bacterium
GGAAGGAGTATGTCAGGAATCAGCCATCACATAAAATTTGTGATTGAGCCATTATTCTTATGTGATATTATATTTATCTTATGTCATAATGGCATTTATGATTTGCCGTAAAGGCACTCGTCATTGTTATGCTAAGGATTACATGAACCGCACGGGATATATCCAGCTTCTATCAATTCATTTCTGTCTCCATAGAAATATACTTTATTCTCTTCCTTCATATCACTTACGCCCTCGCAATCAGGGTAATGAAATCTATGAGAGTTTTTATTCCCAATGTAAGTGACATTTTCAAGTTTCTCCTGTGATACAGATGTTTGATCATCCTCATTAAAAACTCTCTCTATAATATCTGGAGTATCTTCGCCATATATTTCAAACAATTCCGTTTCTGTTTGCTGTACGCTCTCCCCTGTCAAGTAGTTGATATCTATCCCCGGCTGCACATTGTAGGCAAAAACGCAGAAGGACAACCCCTCCCCTCTATCTTCAACGGACATTCCCTCCATAAGAACTCCGCTTGCCACCAGATTGTCTTCTAAGAAGATTGGCGTTACCCGATATAGAACATGATTGTTGCTGCTTGAGACATAGTCAGAAACCATATTCTCATAGGGAAGCATACCCTCTATATTTAAATACCTTGTGCCTGTAATTAAATTCTCTGCAAGATCATTTTCTCCGGCAAGTTGGTATCCTATCAAATGACACCGATTATATAGATATTTTCCATCAATGAAATCATACTTGATTGTCTGCCAGCCAGAGGGTTTGATCATCCCTATTGATCCTCTTTCCTCTGTAGGCATAGTTTCAATTCCTACGCAAGCAAACGCCTCTCCGCATCTCCCCAATTCATCTAAATCACTATACTTCTCAAAGCCATAATCCCGCTTATCCGCATCCTCAAAAAAAGGGACATTTCCATTGATGATTTGTACAGCGGAACCCGAAAAATCAGCAACTTCAGAATAATCAAATTCTTGCGCTTTTTCAGTAATTTCACCGATTGAATCAGACACCGGTACATTTGTATCGGGTGTCTCCTGTTGTACTTGGATATCTGCCTCGACGGAACTTGTAATTTGTTGTTCAGCATTAGCAGATTTGCGATTAGTCCACAACAAGTATGATAAAATCAGTACGCTTACTAAAAGCACAAGGAAGGTGACTGTCAGAACTAATCGCTTAATCATTCCGCTCACCTCCCTTGTATTTTGGACATATTATTTCATTGTACTATTTTACTGAGAATGTATACGTAACAACAAAATGAGCTGCCTTTCCGCTATTCTTGCCGCCATTTTCCTTGACATATACATCCATCGTTACAGTGAATCCATTTTGCAAATCAGCTTCTGTAACCGTATACGATTTTTTAGCATCTCCTACATCGGGATTGTCATCTGATTCAGTATATTTTGAGTAGAAGGTCAACGTATCACCAACAGCTATTGCATATTCGTTTCTGGTGCTTTCTCCGTTGATCTCGTTATAATAACTCCATTCATCACCTATATTATTATCATCATCTCTTGGATGCGATACACGCAAACTCATCAGCCTCTTCGATTCGTCTACTGTAAGATTAAAGGATGTTGAGACTCCATTTGATGCCTCTGCTGTAATTACAGTTGTACCTCCCGCAACGGCAACAAGTTTACCATCTTGATCAACAGTCGCAACAGATGAATCTCCAGATGACCATTTAACCTCTTTACTATCCGCATCATCAGGTGTAATAACCGCCGTTACCGTCCTGCTCTCACCTATTGCAAGAGTAATATCTTCAAAATCAAAGCTGATTGCTTCAACATTTATCGGATCGGGAACTACTACGCTAATTTTATCCGAGGACACCAAGCCGTCATTTGATTGCGCATATACATTCGTGCTGCCAGGTGCAATACCATGAATTTGGTAATACACCGTCTTACCATATGAGCTTTTTTCACGGGTTATGGTTGCTATCTCAGGATTTTCACTCACAAACACCACATCATCAGCCGAAAAATCCCAAGAATTATCAAGCGTTACATTTAATTTGCCAATATTGCTATCCTGTCCAACCTTAACTGTAACCTCACTTGTATCCGCAAAAGCCATACTCGTGATATTTTTACCACTTCCTTCAACTATAACTTTCATCTTCTCAGACACTACACTTCCATCAGCAGAGGAAGCATAGACATATGTTTCACCTGCTGAAATGCCGTTGATTTTGTAATATAAGCAGGTTGTTAATGCATCCTTTGTATATTCAATAGTGGCTATTTCCGGATTCTCGCTAACGAATATAACATCACTTGGTGAAAATGCGTTTTTATCTTTTACCTTAACATCTACATAGCTTTCTGATGTGCTACCACCGATTTTCACGGTCTGTTCCAAGTCGCCTATCTTAACAAACGATATCGACTTGATGTTAGTATTAGTTTCCGTGTTCGCTACGCTTCTGTAAGATGATGTATTCGCTCCGCCAGATGTATCCGTATTTCCTGACTTCCCCGAAAAGGCAATGATCAAATATACTATCCAAGCAGCCGCCAATATCCCGTACTTGATTGCGGGTTTCATATCCTTTTTGCGAAGCAATAAAATAGTAAGCGGAAGCGGGAAAATGCAAAGCCATCCAAGAACCCACAACCATGTCTTTCTTTTTTTCTTAGGTGGTTGTTGAACCGCTCGGTTGTTTTGCTGAGTTGTATACTGTCCTCTCTCAGACTGAGCGCGTTGTCTCCCCTTCGCGAAGTTGTATCCCGCCTCTTCAGCATTATCATACTGAATATGCTGGACTTCATCGTCAATCAATATTGTCGCACCACAATGTTCGCATATAACTTGCCCTTGTTCGGGATTTGCCTTCATTTGTGCGCTACAGTGGGGACAGGTTAAGTCAATCAGTTTCATAGCTTCACACTCCATTTCTGATTTTTGATTATAAATAATCAGAGTAATGATACCACAAAAAATACTTGTTGACTACTAATATTTCTCTTGTTTATAATAAAGATTTGAGGTGAAGGCAAATGCGCAAAAGAATCTATGAAATCATAGAGATTTCGTCCGACGGCGATAAGGTAAGTTTTTGTTATGATATGCTGATGATGTGTGCAATAATTATCAGCATAGTTCCTCTTGCTTTTAAGCAGCCACCCTCATTCTTCATTTATACGGACATTGTTACAACAGTTCTATTTATAATAGACTACATCCTTAGGCTTTTAACAGCCGATTATAAGCTAAGAAAGGCTGGGGTAGTATCGTTTATCAAATATCCATTTACCCCTTGGGCAATAATAGACCTTGTGTCGATACTCCCCACACTTACCGTCTTAAATAGCGGATTCAAACTCCTCCGTTTATTCCGAATATTCCGTACCTTCAGAGTCTTTAGGGTTTTCAAAGCCTTTAGATATAGTAAAAGTATCACTATTATCGCAAAAGTCATACGAAATTCAAAAAATGCTCTTCTTGCTGTTTGCACTCTGGCGATAGGATATATTTTGGTTTCAGCCTTGGTTATTTTCAATGTAGAGGCTGCCTCCTTTGAGACTTTTTTTGATGCTATATATTGGGCAACCGTTTCTTTGACAACTGTAGGGTACGGTGATATATACCCCATTACAACCGCCGGTCGCATTATAACTATGATATCGTCTGTGTTTGGTATAGCAGTAGTAGCACTTCCAGCCGGTATAATTACAGCCGGATATATGGATGCTTTAAACGAAGATAAAAAAGACGACGAATGACTATTGATAATCCCTAAAAGGGGCATAATATAACCGCCAATCGTTAGACTGACGGTCTTCTTCGGTCTTATTTCCGGTTTATCCCTATTTTTGCAACGGGCGTTGCAAAATTTGATTATAGTTTTATTCTCTTTTCAATATCTTCTATTGATGGAAGATTTTCCATTATCGCAGGATTCATCTTGTCCGATACCCTGTACTCACTGATTCCTATAGGTTTGTTTATATCCTGTAAAGCATATTCAGCAACCACCTTATCTTTGCCCTTGCACAACAATAAACCCAGCGTTGGATTATCCAGATCCGACTTCAGTTCGCCATCTACTGCGGATAGATAAAATGACAATTTTCCGGCAAATTCCGGCTCAAAATCAACCGTTTTAAGTTCCACAACAAAATAGCAATGGAGTTTCACGTTATAGAACAGAAGGTCGATATAGTAGTCCTTCTCCCCGACATGTATAGGATATTGCCTTCCAAGAAACGAAAAGCCATTACCAAACTCCATAAGAACTTTGGTTATCTGCGCAACCATAGCATCTTCCAAGTCCTTCTCAAGCAAAGGTGCCGCCGCCGGTATAAAATCAAACACATACGGATCCTTGATTATCTCCTCAGCCTGTTCTCCCAAAGGATTTGCAAGTTGAGTTTTATAATTTGTGGTTTTTTCAACCAATACCTGCCTACCATACAAGCCACTCTCGATCTGATGCCGTAAAACCGTACTTGACCAGCCTTGTTCTAAGGTTTGCGCCGCATACCATACGAATTCTTCTGTATTTTCCGTTTGGTTGATCAAAAACGTAATAGATCTCCAATTGATTTTTGCAACACCCTGTTGCAAAATTTCCTCGGACGGGATTCTCTCGGCAAACTGCTTCATATAGTTCAGATTTCTCTCTGAATAGCCTGTGGCAGACGGATATTCCATCCTCAAATCTTTTGAAAGAGTCTGGACAAACTTATTCCCCCACGAGGAATGCTCAATAATTGTCTTACCTATACGCCAATAAAGCTTATTGCGCTCCTCATTAGCGGTGTTCATAACAGTCTTTTGGGCTGATATGATATGGTTCTTTACGGCTTCCAGAACCTCAAAATATTCGTCTTGGCACATAATACCGGTATCTGACATCGTTTCTCACCTCACTGCCTTCAGTATAATGATTTTTGCACCTGTATTCAACGATTATTTATAGCATTTATGCGATTTTTTGCGTCTTCTCTCTGTTTCTCAGACAACCGCCTCGGCTTACGATAACTAACGGCAGATTTAGGCATCTCATAGGTCTTGTCGATATCTGTTTCACCTATGCA
>CAKZZS010000008.1 GCA_937884975.1 uncultured Clostridia bacterium
TTGACAAGCTCAAGATAATCGTACATATCGGTTGTACAGAGTAGGCGAAAGTATTTTGGATAATTAAACTCTTTGAGGTAATAAGCGTGCCTGCGTCCCCATTGACCGATGGGCTTGGTTGGGAGCTTTCCTTCCTCAAAATCGGGGTAGTTAATCCCGTCAATTTCTGTGTATGTAAGATTGTTTCTGACTAACATTTAGATCTCCTTTCGGTGGCACAATATGTAGATTTATATTGTCGGTTTTCCTCCTTTCTTGCAGTATTTCGTAGATTAGTTTTGCACCACCTTAGGCAATAGACTGCCAGCCGTGTGAAGTTAGAATGGTGAAGTTTTGGTGCTATTGTGCATTTCTTTGCCGCAGGCATACTCTCGTATGGCAAGGCAAAAAATGTGCGAGAGCGCCGGAAATTCGGCATTATCTTTTGCTCGGCCGGCAGGCTGTTGCCTTATGGTCTAATTCTACCACTTACAGGTGCCATGGCGGCGCCCATATTATTTGCATCCTTTATGCCCAAATCCTTGATTTTTCCGATTAAAACAGCGCTCACGCAGGGCGTATTCTTTGTATGAGTCGAAATGACGCTCGCGCCTGCCGCGGTAGCCGTATGCTGGGCAGTGGGCGTTCTCTGACCGCCGTATTCGAGCGGCAGACGGAACTGCCTTTCAGCCGAGCAGAAATGCGACGAGGTGGAAGCAACGGTACAGCCTGCAGCGCCGCTGTCAACAAAAAGCGACGCGAGAGCAAGAGTGAGCGCCATTGTTGAACACGCGCCGTAAACGCCGACATAAGGGATGTTCATATTTCTTATTCCGAATGTGCTTCCCGTACACTGATTTAAAAGGTCGCCTGCAAAAATGAAATCTATATCGCTCTTGCTTTTGCCTGCCTTTGAAACAGCGCGGTCAACCGCCTCCTTATGAAAAATGCTTTCCGCCTTTTCAAAGCTCTCCTGCCCTGCCTTATCGTCGTCATAAATGAAATCGAATTCTTCGGCTAAAGGTCCTTCGCCCTCGGTAATACCGCCGACGCCTGCAAAGCCGATTACGGACGGATTTGACTGAAGCTTCAATGTATATTTTCCTATTTTTACAGGCATATTTTACTCCTTAATACAACTTAAAAATAAACGCTATAACTCCGTAAACAAACGCCGCCGAGCAGCCGTAAGCAATAACGGGACCTGCAATTGTGAAAAGCTTTGAACCAGTACCGAGAATACGCCCCTCGGACTGAAATTCCATCGCAGGCGAAACCATTGCGTTTGCAAAGCCCGTTATGGGCACAATTGTTCCTGCTCCTGCGTGCTTTGCAATTTTCGGAAAAATTGCCAGTCCCGTAAGCAACGCCGTAAGCACAATTAAGGTCATTGAGGTAAGGGTTTTTGCGGTGTCTTTATCAATATCCAGAAGCGAATAAGCTTCCGTCAGAGCCTGACCGATACAGCAAACTGTTCCGCCGATTAAAAACGCCTTTATGCAGTCAACCGCCTTCGGTGAGGGCGGCGAAGCTTTTTTTGCCATTTTATCGTATTCATTTCCCGTTGTGGACATTTAATCACTCCCTGTACTTATGGTTTTCTAAAATTCACAGATTATTCATTGACTAAAAAGACGATTTGTTCTAAAATTAAAAAAAGGTGATTCTGATGGCTCTTATTGAAATAAAAGATATGTATAAAATTTACAACCCCGGCGAAAATGAGGTCAGGGCTATAGACGGCATTTCCCTTTCAATTGAAAGAGGTGAATTTGTCGCCATAGTCGGTCACTCGGGAAGCGGCAAAAGTACGCTTATGAATATGCTCGGGCTTCTTGACGTGCCGACAAGCGGAACTTATATTCTTGACGGCGACGATGTTTCGGATTTAACGGACGATGAACAGTCGGAAATCAGGAATAAGCAAATAGGTTTTATCTTTCAGGGCTTTAACCTCATTTCAAGCCTTACAGCGCAGGGAAATGTTGAGCTTCCGCTCATTTACAGGGGCGTAAAAAAGGACGAACGCGCCGCGCTTGCAACTGAAGCGTTAAAACGCGTCGGTCTTGAAAAGAGGATGAACCATCTTCCGACCCAGATGTCGGGCGGTCAGCAGCAGAGAGTCGCCATAGCCAGAGCGGTTGCCGCAAGGCCTCCGATAATTCTTGCTGACGAACCGACAGGAAATCTTGACAGCCGTTCGGGCGAAGAGGTAATGAGAATTCTTCACGAACTAAATGACGAGGGCAGAACCGTAATTCTTATCACTCACGACAATGAAATTGCGGACAATCCGCTGACAAAGAGAGTTATACGAATTCATGACGGAAAAATAATTGAGGATATAAAAAAATAAACCGAACCGTATGCAAAAAAAGCATACGGTTTTTAATTGCCCTGCTGACCCGTACGCCTGAGAGTTACCCTTGAAACGACGGTTATTTTTACGTTTTTCAAGGTGTTTTCCCAGTCTTTTTCGCAAAGCTTGTATACATTCTGTTTTTTATTTAGAAGTATTCTTCCAAGACGCATACAGTCAGTTCCCTGCAGACTCATTTTATATAAAAACCGTTCGGTCCTTTCGGAAAGCTCCTTTTCGAGCGCCTTTTGAAGAGAAGAAAGCCTGTTTTTTTCTTCCTCCCCGTTTTGCGAGTCGGGAATTTCGATACAGTCAAAGACAATTCGAAGCTTAACGTCAAAATTTATTACGCCGTTTTCATCAACAAACACATCGGTCCTTGATTTTGAAGAGTAAAAATCAAAGGAGGCATTGGAGAAAGCGCTGTTTTCGAGTGAGTACGAGCCGTCCTTTACGCTGTTTGTAAAAACGGAAAGATATTTTGTGTCCTCTGAAGAAATGCAGCAAAAAAGCCTGTCTCCCTTAAATACGGCGGTTTTTTCAATTATTACGTTATTTTCACCGTTTTTGCCGGAAGGAACCGAAACAACGGGAAGATAAGCCGCGGTTGTTTTTTCACGAAACATTTTTATAAGCTCATAAATATGCACGCTTTGAGCCGCCGCGCTTTTCCCTGCTGTTTCAACGGCGTTTTCAATTTCAACCGCAGGCACGCTCTCCTTGTTTTCATTTGAAACAAGGGTTTCCCTCGCGGTTTTTGAGCAGACAGCCGTAAAAAGTCCCGAGTGACAGTTCGAATCCCTTGTAAAAAAATCGATAACCTCGTTGAGTCCTCTTTTCGCCTGTTCAAAGCCGATTAAAACTATCCTTGTGTGGGTAAAAAGCGGTCTGCTTCCTGCGGTCAGAGTCAGCTTTGAAAGTGCGTCGGCAACCGTCTTTCCCGTAAGAAAATAGTTTTTTACGAGCGTTTCGGGCACCTTTGCGCCGCCTATGCCCGAATAAGTGTCTGTATTCAGAGCCTGAACGGTTATTTCAAATCCGTCTTCAGTGCTGTCAATTCCCACTCCCTGAACAATAAGTCTTTCGTTAATGTCAAACGACCGTTCGCAACCAGAAAAAAGGAACGAAATTAAAAGAAAAAACATAACTGTCCTTTTCATATTTCTCTTCTTCTCCCCCTTGTTATGAGCAAAATGCTTGGAACTATAAAAGCCGACAGAACAGTCAGCGTTCCCGTAATAAGAGAGGATGAAACCGCCCTGTGAACAGACAGATTTACCGAAAATAAAAGAGAAGCAATGGAAATGACGGCAAAGCAGATTAAAAGAGCAGTTTTTCTTTTCATTTTAAAGGAGTGAGAGATTATTTCTCCCGAAATAAAAAGGAACAGCGAGCATTTTATGAGTATTGAAAAAATCCACACTGCCGTCGCAACCGCGTCAAGCCGCTCAAAAAAAGGAAACGAGGCGATTACCGCAAGCGAGTAGAACGGGAAAAGCTGGGTTTTTGCAAACTCGCCCGAAACACCGTTAAGAAAAAGAAAAAGGAGCGAAAGGCTTACAAAAAAGCTTGAAAGACAAATGAAAAATCCCTTTTTTATTTTTCCGTTTGTCATTTTAAAAAGAAATAAAAACGCCGACGCTTCAACTGTTCTGCCTGCTGCCCAAAGCGCGCTTTTTAAAGAAGACGAAAACGACTCGTAAAAAGGCGGTTCAAGGTTATAAATGTCAAAATCCTTTGAAACAAAGAAAAGAATTACAGCCGTTCCCGTAAGAGTTATGACAAGCAAAAGCGCATTTCCCCTTGCTATTGCCTCTATTCCGAGAAAAGCGCAGTAAGCGCACAAAAGCACGGAAATAACAAGAAGAATATTCATATTCTTTTCGGGGAAAATCACGCTTGTCAGGAAAATAAAAAAACGTGAAACCGAAACCGACGCAAAAAAGAGAAAAACAAAGGAATAAAAAAGAGCGAGCGAAGCCGAAAGCGACTTTGATTTTTCCTCAAGAACGCTTACGGGGTCTTCCGTTTTAAAGCGTCCGGCAAACAGTGCCGACGGAACGCACAAAAAAATGATAAAAAAGCAGGCAAAAAGAATATTTATAAAAAAATTTCCGTCAAGATAACCGTCGCCAAGCGCAGGCGAAAACGTGACGGTGGTAAGCATTCTGCAAATAAATAAAAGAGAAAAAAGCTGACCTGCTCCGATTTTTGCTTTTTGTGCCATGCTATTTCTCCATTCTGTCAATTTTAAGAGTTCTTCCCGAAAGCGTTTTCCAGCCTTTTCTGAAAAACACATCGCGAAACGAGCCGATATTCGACGGCAGAAGCGAAGCGGAATAAGGGACGTTATACGGGTTGAGGGCGCAGATATTTATGACCGTCACTCCGAAAAGAAGCATTATTCCGAAAAAGCCTGCCGTTCCGCCGACAAGAATGAAAACAAGCCGTAAAACCGATACGCTTTCGTAAAAGGGAGACACTACGAACGAGCCTATTGCCGTTAATGCGACGATTATTACCATCGGCGCGGCAATTATTCCTGCGGTTACCGCCGCTTCGCCTATTACCAGAGCGCCGACAATGCTCACGGCGTGGCCGACCGCTTTTGGCATACGCAGACCTGCTTCGCGCACAATTTCGTACATAAGATGTACCGTGAGCGCTTCAACCGTAATTGAAAACGGAGTTATATTTTCCTGAACGGCAATTTCGACAAGCAAAGCCTGGGAAAGCGCCTCCTGATGAAAAACGCAGACTGCAACATAAAGCCCGGGAAGCAATACGCTTATAAAAAAGCAAAGGAGCCGAAGCGCCCTTATAAAAAGCGAATAGTAAGGGCGGTACGAGTAATCGTCAAGCGTCTGAAAGCACTCGGTAAAAAGAAACGGAACAAAAAGCGCAAAGGGGCTTCCGTCGGCAATAATCCCTACCCTGCCCTCAATTAGCTTTGAAGAAAGCGTGTCTGGTCTTTCGGTTCTGCCAACAGAAGAAAAGAACGAAAGGTAATCGGTATCAAGAAACGGAGTGAGGTAATCCGCCGATAAAAGCGCGTCAATATTAACGCTCTGAAGTCTTTTTTTAATTCTTTTTACATATTCGCCCTTTACCCTGTCCTTAAGAAAACAAATGCAGACCCGCGTATTCGAGGAGGAACCGATTTTTATTTCCTCTATTTTAAGAAAAGGGGTTTTTAGTCTCCTGCGAAGAAGCGCCGTGTTATCCGTCAGGTTTTCAACAAAGCTTTCCATCGCTCCCTTTTCCTGAACCTCCGTGTACGGCTGGTCGACAGCGCGTTTTTCAAAGCCCTGCGCGGAAAAGCAAAACGCCGTTTTTACCGTATCCACAATTAAAATACAGAAGCCCGAAAAAAGAAGAGGGAAAACGTCGTAAAGATTTTCCTCGGTTTTAAAATCCGCTCCGGAATATGTTTCCTCTGTTAAAAGCCGGGACATATCCTTTCCCGAAAAAAGAGGCTTGTCGAGCTTAATAAGAGGTTTGAAAATAATTTCGTTTACCGTTTTCGAGTTACACAGTCCGTCGCAGAAAATGAGAGTCGCCCTTTTACCGAGAAGAGTGAAATTACGGTAAAGAACATCGCTGTCCCCCTCAAGCATACTTTCAAAAAACGAAAGATCGGTTGAAAGCTTTCCCGTTGCAGAAAAGCTTTTTTGGTTTGAAGCTTCAACCTGTTTTGTTAAGTAATTTTCGTTCGACTTAAAAAAATTCACCTTGCACCACCAACATTGTTTTAACCGCGTTTTTATGTATTATTCCGTGTCGGGTGCAAAAACTATTTAAAACGGGAGGAACGAAAATGGTCATAACCTTTATAAGAACGATTATTTTATACGTTGCGGTAATTTTCACGATGAGAATTATGGGAAAGCGGCAGTTAAGCCAGCTTCAGCCGGTTGAATTTGTTATAGCGATGATGATTTCCCAGGTTGCGGTTTTTCCGCTTGAAAACAGAAATATTCCCATTATTACCTCGCTCGAGCCGCTGGCAATTCTTCTTTCCCTTGAGATTTTTTCTTCTGTTATAAATATGAAAAGCCTTAAGTACAGAACGCTTATTCAGGGGCATTCGGTTATAATAATCAGAAACGGCTGCATTGACCAGAAGATAATTAAAAAGCTGCGTCTTCCCGTGGACGATATTCTTGAAGCGCTTCGAAAAAAGGATATTTTTGACATTTCCTGTGTCGCCTACGCGCTGCTTGAAACGGACGGCACGGTTACTGCGCTTTTGAAAAACGAATTCAGCCCCGTACAAAAAAAGGATTTAAACGTTTCTTCCGAAACGGATTCATTGCCGTGCGAGGTGATAAGCGACGGAAAAATAATCGACAGCGAGATGAAAGAATGCGGAATGAATAAGGAAAAGTTAATTTCTGCGCTTGAAAGCAGGCGGCTTAAGGTAAAGGACGTTTTACTAATGACTGCGGACAGCGAGGGAAAGCTTTTTATTGTAAAAAAGGAGAAAAAATAGATGAAACGCTTTATTTCGGCGGTTGTTATATTTCTGTTTTGCGCCATGTTTTCGGTGTATTGCTGCGAAAAAAACAAGAAAGTGCTGACAAATGCGCGTGAAAAAATCGAAGAAATTTCAGTTTATATCGAAAAAGAAGAAAAACAAAAGGCAAAGGATAGTTCCCTTATTCTCCTTGAAGAATGGGAGAAAAACCGATTTTTTATTGAAACGACAATTGAAAGAAGCTTTGTAAAGGAAATTGAAAGCGCATTCATTACGCTTCCGCGGCTTATTGAAAAGGGCGATAAGGACGAGGCTCTTGAGCGCTGTCTTACCACGCTTGGCGAAATTGATTATATAATCGACAAGGAAAAACTCAACTTCGAAAACGTGTTTTAAAATAAAAATGTATTTAAGTCTTGAAAAGTGAGTTAAAATAGTATAGAATAGTTCTGTTAATTTAGTCGGCTCAACCGACAATAAAGAGAAAAGGATGTATCTTCGTATGGATAAAAAGAACAGTGAAAAAACTGCTGCTGAACTTTACCGTGAAGAACGTAAAAAGAGGCTTGAAAAGGCTGCAAAGAAAAATTCAAAGAACACCCCCGAGCTTGCTCAGTTCAAAAGAGGACTCAGTAAGTTTGTTGCAATTGTTCTTGTTGCGGCAATAGTACTCGGTTGTCTTTACGGCGTTCTGAGCTTCTTCGGCGTTCCGCAGAAGGCTCTTACCGTTTCAACGGTTGACGGCGGCAGCATGAAGAGCGCAAAGAACTCTGTTGCAAAGTTTAACTACTATTATGTTTATACATATCAGCAGATGGCAAACACCGCTTATCAGTATGACCAGCAGTACGGCGAGGGCATGGGTAAGATGTATACAGGCTTTGATTACACTCTTGCTCCCGATGTTCAGGAGTACACCACCTCAACCCTTGAGGGCTTTGAGGACGGTCAGACGGCTTACTGGTCGGACTATCTTCGCATAACGGTTCTCAAGAACCTTAAGGAGACAGCCGCTTCCTATATGGAAGCCGTAAACGCCGGCTATAAGCTTACCGAGGAACAGCAAAAGGATATTGACGACACAATAGCCCAGTTCCGTGACGCGGCAAAGGAAAGCGATTTTTCACTTAACCGTTTCCTCATTTACCGTTTCGGCAAGGGCGTTGACGAAAAGCTCCTTCGTGAAATACTTGAAGAAAATCAGGTTGCGCAGTCCTACCTTACCGATAAGTACAATGAAATCAAGGATGCCCAGACTGACGATGCGGTTGAAAAGGAATTTAAGGAAAATATCAAGGACTACGGTCTTGTTTCCTTAAGATATTTTGTTGTTTCTTCCGACGCAGAGATAACGGACGAAATGACCGATGACGAGAAGCAGGCTGCGCAGGACGCTGCTAACGAAAAAGCAAAGAAAACTGCCGACGCCGCATTAAAGACGATTACCGACGAGGAAAGCTTCCTTGCCGCTGCAAAGGCAGCCGCTGACAAGGCAACCTCCTTTAGTGAGGAATCGACTCTTCTTGAAGGCACAACCTATTCCTCTCTTCAGTCCACCTTCGGCACAAACACTGCCGACTGGGCATTTGACGGCGCAAGAAAGGTCGGCGAGAGCGCAGTAATCGAAGGAAATGATAAGTACATCGTTGCGTTTATGGTTAAGCTTCCCTATAAGGATGAAACCGTTCCCGTAAACGTAAGACATATTCTCTTCCAGTTCGCAACCGACAGCAACGGCACCGTTACTATGACTGACGACGAAAAAGCGGAACTTAAAAAGCAGGCTGAAGACGTCCTTGCACAGTTCAACGAAAATCCCAGTGAGGACGCGTTTATTGAGCTTGCCGCACAGTATTCCGAGGACGAAGGCTCAAAGAATAACGGCGGACTTATTGAAAACATCACTCCCACCTCAAACTATGTTACCAATTTCAGAGACTGGGCAGTTGATAAGAGCAGAAAAGTCGGCGACGCGGAAATAGTTGAGACCGAATACGGTTATCACATTATGTATTTCTCCGGCAAGTCCGATAAGGCAGTTTGGTACGAAACCGTACAGACAGCGCTTGCCGACACCCAGTTTGAAAATGAATACAACGATATGCTTGCAAAGCACCCGACAAAGGAAAACGCTAAAATTATTGACTGGGGCATGAAGATTATCAATAAGCACATAAACGATTATTGGATATCACACTGATTTTTAAGTAAAAATAAAATCCCAATGTATTAACGTACATTGGGATTTTTCTTTTTTTAACGTGCCCGGCCGGATTCGAACCGGCGGCCTTCAGAGTCGGAGTCTGACGCTCTATCCAGCTGGGCTACGGGCACATATATGAGAGGTGAGCGATTATGCTCACCTCATTTTTATTAAACATTAAACCTGAACAGGACTATATCGCCGTCCTGCATAACATATTCCTTACCCTCGGAACGGATTTTTCCGTTTTCCTTTGCAGCCTGCATTGTGCCGTACTGCATAAGCTCGTCAAAGCCGATAACCTCCGCGCGGATAAAGCCGCGTTCAAAGTCGGAGTGAATTTTACCTGCCGCCTGAGGAGCTTTGGTACCCTTTTTAATTGTCCATGCCCTGACCTCGGGCTGACCTGCGGTGAGGAACGAAATGAGACCGAGAAGATTATACGAACGCTGAATAAGTAAATCCAGTCCGCCCTGCTCTATTCCCATATCGTCAAGGAACATCTTTTTATCCTCTTTTGAAAGGGAGGAAATCTGGGCTTCAAACTCCGCACATATAGGAAGAACCTCGGCTCCTTCCTTTTCGGCAATTTCACAAACCGCCTTGTATCTTTCGTTATTTTCTACGCCTGCAGCGAAATCATCCTCGCTCATATTACACGCGTAGATGACGGGCTTTGCGGAAAGCAACGCAACGGTATCAAGAACCGCCTTTTCATCATCGTCCATTTCAACCGCCCTTGCATTTATTCCGTTGTCAAGAGCCTCACGGACGCGCTTGAGGAATTCAACCTGCGGCGCAAGGGATTTGTCGCCCTTCATTGCCTTCGTATCCTTATCAATTCTTCTGTCAAGAATTTCAGCGTCGGATAAAATCAGCTCAAGGTTAATCGTTTCAATATCCCTTTTCGGGTCAACAGTGCCGTCAACGTGCATTATATCGTCATTGTCAAAGCACCTGACAACGTGAATAATTGCGTCTACCTCACGGATATGGGAAAGGAATTTATTACCAAGTCCCTCGCCCTTTGAAGCGCCCTTTACAAGACCTGCAATATCGACAAATTCAATTGTCGCAGGGGTGAATTTTACGGGATTATACATCTCGGCTAATTTGTCAAGTCTGTAATCGGGAACTGCAACAACGCCGACATTCGGCTCAATTGTGCAGAAAGCGTAATTCGCCGCCTGGGCGCCTGCGTTTGTAATTGCGTTAAAAAGCGTGCTCTTGCCGACATTCGGCAAGCCTACAATACCTAATTTCATTTAAAAATCTGTCCTTTGATTATTTATTACCAGCGGTTTTCAACATATTCGCAGAATGCGTACATATCCTTAATTTCAAGCACCGTGCCGTCGTCAAGTGTTACCGTGCCGTTCCATTTGCCGTGAACCTGGTGGGAGTGCATACGCATAGCGTAAACGTTAAGGTCGGAATGATGGTCAAAGAACGGAGTCATAGTAAGGTTAAACCTGCCGTCCTCGGAAACAAAAACCCAGTCCTCCATAAACTTATCGGGCTTCGGGAAGGTTTCAACATCGACCGCGCCGAACTTGTGCGCCTTTCCGTCATAGAAAATGCAGGTTTCCGTGGCGTTCTTTTCGTTACCTATTCCCCAGGTGATTTCAAAGCCGAAAATGTGCTTTTCGCCCTTTTCGTCAACAAGGTAGGTTGAGCCGTTGCCCCAGTACCACACAAGGCTGTAGGGAGTGCATACCCTGCCCCAGTCAAGAATACAGAACGTGTCTTCCTTTGAAAACTCGTATACTGTGTCGCCCTTTCTGAACGTTCCCTCGCAGGGCATTGAATTCTGCTTTGTGGTCATAAAATACCTGTCGGGGAAGCCGTCAAACGGGAGAACGGTTGTGATATTTTCAAGTCCTTCCATAATATCCATTTCAAAATGGCACTCAACGTCCTTCATTTTGAAATAGAGGGTGCGGCTCGTTTCTCTTGTATCAAACTCAACTTCAGCCTCGCCTATTTTAAATTTTACGTTATTGGGGACGTCGCCCTTCGCAGGAAGAACATATTTATCCTTTCCGCCGACAAACGGCGCCATCTGCGAAGCGACGGTTTTTCCTTCAATAAGGTCAACAAGAACAGCCGAAGCGTAGCCGCCGAGTGAAATATTTGCAAAGCTTATCTGCACCATCATCTTACCGTTTGAAAGCTGATAGAAATCCCATTCCTTACGGCGCATTTGCTTAAGGACCTTTTTGCGGTCGTAGTCAAAGACGTTTCTCCTTGCCCAACCCTTTGGGATAAGAGTGCCGTCAGCCGCAAGCAATTTCACGGGCGCAGTGTATTCCCTCTGCTCACTTTTAAAGTCCCAGTCCTTAAAACCGAGATATGTTTTTTCCATAATTATCCCCCTTTTCAAATAATTCACAAAAAATACAATAATATAATAGCATATTTTTCTCAAATATGGTATAGTTAAAATATAATATTTTTAAAAAACGGAGGATTTGTGATGCTCTACGAAATGAATAAAAAAAATCACTATGATTTTAAAAACTACGAAATCAATAAAATGAGCCCTCGCGCATACTTCATCCCCTATTCCGAAAGGGCGGCGCTTACAAAGACTACTCCCCTTACGGAAAGGTTTAACAGTGACCTTGTACGCGTACTTTCGGGCGAATGGGATTTCAGGTATTTTGAAAAAACCGCGTTCCTTCCCAAAAAGCTTGACACGGACCAGATAGTTTTTGATAAGGTTACCGTCCCCTTTGACTGGCAGAGAAAGGGTTACGGCGAGCCTGCGTATATCAACGTTCCGTATGAATTTGACTGCTGTCCGCCCGACCTGCCCGATGAAATGCCCGTCGGCGTTTACAGAAAAACAGTTGAAATCACAAATCTTAATAAAAACTATATTCTCTGCTTTCTGGGCGTGGCAGGCGCATTAAACCTTTATGTAAACGGCCGGTTTGTCGGTTACTCCGAGGGCGCTCACAATTCGGCTGAATTTGACCTTAACAAATACCTTGTCGAAGGTGAAAACGAAATTGTCGCCGTCATTTTCAAATGGAGCCACGGCACATACCTTGAATGCCAGGATATGTTCAGGGAAAACGGCATTTTCCGCGACGTTCTCCTTTTCGAATATCCGACTACATACATTCACGACTATGAAATCAAGACGAAAAAGGTCGGCGCAAAGTATAACCTTAAGTTATCAGTTGAAAATATCGGAAACCCCGTAGGATACGATATTGAGGTTCAGCTCAAAAAGGGAAACAGGATAATTGCAAAGGATTCACAAAGCGCGGACAGAAACAATGTATTCACCTTTAAAAACCTTGAGATTGAGGAGTGGAGCGCTGAAATACCGAATATTTACGAGCTGTTTATCACCCTTAAAAAGGGCAGGCAGACAGTCCTTGTTTTCCGCAATTACACGGGCTTTAAAAACGTTGAAATTGTCGGAGAAGTATTCCGCTTTAACTCGAAGCCCATTAAATTTAAGGGCGTAAATCACCACGACAGCACGCCGAAGGAGGGCTATGTTCTTTCTCCCGACGAAATCAAAAAAGACCTTACTCTTATGAAAGAGCTTAACGTCAACGCTATCAGAACCTCTCACTATCCGCCCGACCCGATTTTACTTACTCTTGCGGACCTGATGGGCTTTTACATTGTTGACGAGGCGGATATTGAAACTCACGGACTTATCAGAATCCGTAATATTTACTCCGATTTCAGTATGCTCAGCCACAATAAAAAATGGGCTCCGAGATACCTCGACAGGGTTAAGAGAATGTACTACCGAGACAGAAACCACCCGTCGATTACAATGTGGTCATTAGGTAACGAAGCAGGCGGATACGCAAATCAGGACGTATGCAACGCTTTTCTCAAACAGGTCTGCCCCGAAATTCCCGTCCACTATGAGAGCGTTGTTCACACGCGCCGCTTCTCCTATGACGTGACAAGTGAAATGTATACAAGCATTGAAGATATGCTTAAGGTACGCGACCACAAGAGAGGCAGCAAATATTACGGAAAGCCCTTCTTCCTTTGCGAGTACGCTCACGCAATGGGTATGGGTCCCGGCGCGCTTGAGAATTACTGGCAGGCTATCTATTCAAGCGATATGCTTATGGGCGGCTGTATCTGGGAGTGGTGCGACCACGCGGTCTATCACGACGGAAACGATAAATACCGCTACAAATACACCTACGGCGGCGACCACGGCGAAAGAAAGCACGACGGCAATTTCTGCGTTGACGGTCTTATGTTCCCCGACAGAACACCGCATACGGGTGCAAAGCAGATGAAGGTTGTCTACAGACCCGTAAGAGCCGAAAAGAAGACGGCGAATACATTTATTTTTAAGAATACCGATTATTTCAGGAATGCTTCTTACATCACCGTAAAATGGGATTTGCTCAAAAACGGCAAAAAAGAAAAAGGCGGCGAATTAGACGCGGCAGATCAGGCGAAATTTGCCAAAATGCTTGCCGGTCAGGAACACCTTGCCGGACTCGAACCCCTTTCCCACGACCTCCAGGGCGGGCACGATCTCGTCGTTCACCATCGAGATAGGGTCTGTCCCCTTCGCGATGGCCGCGCGCGCCGCGGCGAGATGCTCTACAACGACGGCTCGATGTGCTTCCAGCAGTGGCAGAGCTGCGCGAGCTGCCATCCCGACGGGCGCGTGGACGGACTCAACTGGGACCTCCTGAACGACGGCATGGGCAACCCCAAGCAGACGCGCAGCGAGCTCTACAACCATGTGACGCCGCCCACGATGATCACCGGCATCCGCAAGGACATGCACGCCTGCAACGCCGCCGGCCTCATCCACATCCAGTTCGTCACGCGTCCCGAGGAGGACGTCTTCTGTTTCGACGCCTACGTGGAGAAGATGAAGCCCGTGCCGAGTCCCTACCTCGTGAACGGCAAGCTCTCCGCCCGCGCCCAGCGCGGCGAGAAGCTGTTCCGCCAGGCGAAGTGCGCAGACTGCCACACGCCCGACAAGAAGGCGCCG
>CAKZZS010000009.1 GCA_937884975.1 uncultured Clostridia bacterium
AAGATTTATGGGACTTTGAGCTTAATAAGTGTTGCACTTAGTTTGACAAATCACTTTAAAGCAGATGGCTTCGGATTTCTTCACCCGAAAGCGGTGAAATGTACGCAGGCGCAATATCAAATACGGTCTTTGCGCCGAAATTGCCCTCGCTGTTAAGGCGATAAACCGCCCTTGCAAACGCAACTATAACCGAGCCGGTAAATTCGGGATTAGAGTCAAGCTTAAGGCTGTATTCAATAACGTGATTTACTCCGTCGCTCGTTTCACCCGAATAGATAACGCTGCCGCCATGGGGAAGAGTGCTGTGGTCGCGTTTCATCTCCTCTTCGGTTATAAAGTGAACCGTCGTGTCATAGTCCGCAAAGTAATTAGGCATTGTCTTTATTTCATTTTCAATTCTTGCCCTGTCTGCGCCGTCCTCTGCTACCACAAAGCACTCTCTCGTGTGCTTCTGTCTTGTAGTCAATTCAGGATTTTCACCGTTTCTGACTTTTTCAAGCGCCTCGGGAACGGGAATTGTATACTGTCTGCAGTCCTTAACGCCGTCAATTCTTCTTACCGCGTCCGAATGTCCCTGACTTACTCCCCTGCCCCAGAAGGTATAATCCTTTCCGTCGGGCAGCACTGCCGAAGCATAAAGGCGGTTAAGCGAGAACATACCCGGGTCCCAGCCGCAGGAAATGACCGCCGTCTTTTCTCCCTGCTTTGCCGCGTCGTCAACATTTTTGAAATGCTCGGGCACTCTTGCGTGGGTGTCAAACGAATCAATAACATTATAAAGAGAAGCGAATTTCGGCGTCATAACGGGTAAATCCGTTGCGCTTCCGCCGCAGATGATGAGAACGTCAATGTTCTCTCTGCCCTTTTCAAGCTCTTCAACGGTTTTAACCTCAACTCCCTCGGTGTTGATTTCCACATTCGCCGGCTCTCTTCTCGTGTAAACAGCCGTAAGACACATATCGCTGTTCTTCTTAATCGCAGCCTCAACGCCTTTGCCGAGGTTACCGTAACCCAAAATACCGATTTTAATACTCATATTAACTCCTCCTTATCTGTTTTATCGGCTAACGCTTTATTGCTTTAACCAATTAAAAATTATTATATATAATCGCGTTTTATTTTTCAATAACTTTTATTAAAAAATTTTATTTACAAATTCATTTTGCCGTTTTTGTTAATTTATTACATTGAAACGGCGAAATGAAATATGTTATTATATAAACTGAAATATTCTTTAATCAAAGGGGAATAAAATATGGCTGTAACAAACGTAAAAACAGTTGAGCTTAATACCGCGTGCGGAAAAATCCGCGGTATTGAAACCGAAAACTGCATTGAATTCCGCGGTATAAAATACGCGACGGCAGGGCGCTGGGAATATCCGACAGCTGTTGAGAAATGGTCGGGAACCTATGACGCGACCGAATTCGGCGCCTGCTGTTACCAGAACAGAGCGTTTACGGACGACTCGGTTACAAATCCTTTCTATCACAAGGAATTCCGAAAGGGTCTTGAATTCACCTACAGCGAGGACTGCCTTTTCCTTAACATCTGGAAACCGAAAAACAGGGACAACTGTCCCGTGCTCGTTTACATTCACGGCGGTTCGTTTACGGGCGGAAGCGCTGACGAAGGTCATATAAGAGGCGATGAGCTTGCAAAGGACGGCATTATGGTTGTCGCTATGAACTACCGTCTCGGGCCGTACGGCTTCTGCTGTCACCCCGACCTCAAGGGAGACGACGGCATTTGCGGAAACTACGGTCTTTATGATCAGGCGTTGAGCCTTAAATGGATTAAGGACCACATTGCGGATTTCGGCGGCAACCCCGACAATATGACGCTTTCGGGTGAGTCGGCAGGCGCTATGAGCGTTGATATTCAGCTTTCAAATCCCGATATTCCGCCTATGTTCAAGGGCGCGGTAATGATGAGCGGTATCGGTATGCAGAGGTTTGCTCTCAAACCCATTTCACCCGAAAAGGGAGGAAGAGAGTTCTGGGATAAAATAATTGAAAAAGCAGGCGTTAATAATATTGAGGAGCTTCGCGCCGTTGACGCGCAAAAGCTTTATGAAGCCTGGGAGGCAGCGCAAAAGGAATTAAAGCTTGCTATCCGCTACACTCTGCCGTCCTATGACGGATACATAGTAAGACCCGAGAGATTTAACGTAAAGTCCTTCCCCGATATGCCTTATCTTCTTGGAATTACCACAAACGATATGTTCCCCGTAATTCTTGAAAGAAACACAAAGAAATTTACAAAATACGTTTCAAGGCACAATAAAAGCAAGTGCTTTGTCTACTGCTTCGGCAGGGCTCTCCCCGGGGACGATATAGGCGCATGGCACGCGTCCGACCTGCTTTACGCTTTTAAAAAGCTTGATTTCAACTGGCGCGATTTCGCTCCCGTTGACTATGAAATCTCCGATAAAATGTCCGCTTCTCTTGAAGCCTTTGTTGAAAGACAAAATCCCAACTGCGAAAAGGTTCCGCTCTGGGATTCGGGACTTCAGGGCGTAATGTGCTTTGATGAAGTAACAGAACCGAAAAAACTTGACACAAAACTTTTCTTAAAGAACACAGTCAAGCACAACGGCCCGATTTAAAAGAAAAAAGTAACAGCTTCGCTTTTCAGCGAAGCTGTTTTCTGTAAGGGGGTATCCGCCCCTGTTTTTTATTCATCCGTTTCCTTGCCGAGGGTTGCTATCTGGTTTTCTGCTCTCTTTTTTCTGAAAAGGCTGACAATGAACGGCACACATCCGACAAAAACGTATAAATACAGTAGCCACAGATAACCGAAAAATTGCTTTCTGAATTCACGGAAATCGGGGTTGAAATACAGACCGGGCAAGGTTTTAAATGCAAAATTAAAATTCATTGAATCCAAAGACGGATACATTTTTACAAGTATATTAGCATAGTTCACATAATGCGATGCAAAGGTTATCAAAATCATTATAACAAGGCTCACTATTCCGCCTCTTATCGTCAGCTTGCCGCTGAAAAGGCGGTAACAGAGAAGCGTTGCAAACGCCATAACAAGCCCCGAAATTGCAGTCACATAGCCGAAGTGTCCCAAAAGAACGATACACGCGGCGCCGATAAGAGAGCCGAGAAAAGCACCGAGGATACCGAACGCAAATCTCTCTTTTTTTGAGCCGAGTTCCATCTGAACCTGCTTTGAGCGTTCAACGGCTTTTTCGTAGCAGTCGTCACAGACCATCATATACGCGCCGCCGATTTTCCTCGGCGAGGCGGCGATGTCCTTTTCACAGCCGGGGCAGGCGTTCTTATAACCGTTATCCTTTAAAAACTGCGCTCCCGTTTTAAGCGAGTCCATACAGTAGCCGATGAATTTATCCTTACCCGAGCACATACAGACGGTTATTTCGATTCCCTCTGCGTTCGGCTTGCAGTCGCCTATTCCGTCAACGCCGTTTCTGATGTTGCGGCATTCCTCGGCGGAAACCTTCTCGCCGTCCGTCGACGCAAAAAAACTGATAAGCGGCGTAAAGGGAGACGTGCCGTTATTCCCGTTTATGAGAACATTGAAGCCGTCAAATTTACCGTATGCAATTCCCTGCTTCGGAATAAAGGTCAGCCCTGCGGTAAGCGACAGCTCTTCATATATTGCCTGAACATTTTTGTTCATTATATTCACCTCGTCAGTGCGGTTATTATAACCCATTTTTATTAAAAAGTCCATAGTAATATACCATTGAAATTTCGCGCCCGGTAGATTATAATATTTTTGTATTTTTTTCAGAGGTGTGAAAAATGAAATTTCAACATAAATTTTCAAAAACCGACTCTTCGCCGTGCTTTGCGATATACGAAGGCGACGGCGTTTTCGCGCGTCTTGATTTTTTAACAAAGAACACGCTCAAGGTAACTATCGGAAATCAGGAAAGAAAAACACCCTCATATAACACGGTTGACTCTCCCTCGTTTTCTCCGCTGACAGAGGGCGAGAACACTTATATTCTCGGCAAAATACGGGTAAAAATTGATACGGAAAATTTTGTTATTTCCTATTATAAAGACGGAAAAAGACTTTTTTCGGACAGGGGCCCGCTTGCGTATAATTTTGAAAACGAGTTCGGCGTCGGTTCTTTTCACTATGTCACAAGGGAGAAGGGCGAAAAAATCTTCGGCCTCGGAGACAAGGGAGGCTCTTTGAACAAAAACGGCAGATCATTTAAAATCGAAACCACCGACTCTATGGGCTATGACGCAGAAACGAGCGACCCGTTGTATAAGCACGTCCCGTTTTACATCTGTGAAAACTCCCTCGGCTGTTACGGCATTTTTTACGATACCTCGGCAACCTCGTATATGGATTTCGGCAGGGAGCATAATAATTACTACGAGACGTATAAATATTTTAAAACCGAGGACATAAGTCTTTGCTACTATGTGTTTTTCGGCTCCAAAAAAGAAATTCTTCAGTCCTTTTCACGCCTGACGGGTAAAAATGCTTTTCCGCCCGAATGGAGCTTTGACTACAACGCAAGCACAATGGCTTATACCGACAGTGACAACGCGTATGAGAGAATGCTGGATTTTCTTGAAAAGCTTAAGAAATACGACCTGTCCTGTACGGGCTTTTATCTTTCGTCGGGCTATACCTCAATAGGAAACGCGCGCTGCGTTTTCAACTGGAATTACGAAAAATTCCCCGACCCCGAAGAATTTGTAAGAGTTTTTAAAGAAAACGGAATTGAAATAATTCCGAATATCAAGCCTGCGTTTTTGCAGAGCCACCCGATGTACGAAAAGCTTAAAAATGATGGCCTGTTTATAAAAAATCCCGACGGCTCGCCCTTTGTAACCCAATTCTGGGACGGACTCGGCTCGTATCTTGACTTTACAAATCCGAAAGCCTTTGATTTCTGGAAAAATCAAGTAAAGGAAAAGCTGCTTAACCACGGGATTGTCAGCACCTGGAACGACAACAACGAATTTGACATAAAGGACACGGACGCGGTGACCCTTACGGGTGAAAAGGCGTGTCTTCTTCGTCCTGCGCTTACTTTCCTTATGAATAAGGCTTCCTTTGAAGCGCAAAGGGAAAAAGCGCCCTCTCTTCGCCCGTTTCTTTCCACAAGAAGCGGCGGCATAGGCGTAAAAAGAATGGCGCAAACCTGGTCGGGCGACAATTTCACGTCGTTTCACGACCTTAAATTCTGTCACAACATAGGGCTTACCATGAGCCTTTCGGGCTTTTATTTCTACGGGCACGACCTTGGCGGCTTTGCAGGAGAAATGCCTTCAAGAGAGCTGTTTTTACGCTGGCTTCAGCTCGGCGTTTTCGAGCCGAGGTTTACAATTCACTCCTGGAACGCGGACGGCAGCGCAACAATGCCGTGGAGTTATCCCGATATTGTGCCGTCTGTAAGAAAAATATTTGCCCAGAGAAAAAGGCTTATTCCCTATCTTTATAACTGCGCTTATGAAGCGGTTGAAGACCATTTGCCGATAAACGCTCCCGTTTATCTTTATTACGACGACCAAAATCTGCCCGTTGACTCGTGCGCCTTTATGCTCGGAAGAAAGGTTCTTGTCTCCTGCGTTCTTGACGAGGGCAAAACCGAGCAGGATGTTTATCTTCCCGAGGGCGACTGCTGGTATCTCTCGGGTAAAAAATATGTCGGCGGCGATACGGTAAGAATTTCGGTCCCGTTAAACGACTGCGTACCGTATTTTGTAAAAGCAGGCTGTGTGCTCCCGACTGACGAAGCGCCGTACGGCTTTAAAAGAGATAAAAAAACCGTCCTTACCGTCTATCCCGTTGACAGCGGAGAATTCGAAGACGAATTCTTTTATGACGACGGATTAAGCTACGAATACCTCAATAACAGGTGCGTAAAGCTTAAAATACATGTTGTATGTGAAAAAGAAAACGTCACCGTTTACTGTAAAAACGAGGGCGAAATGCCTTTTGACCCGTTTTTTGTTCTTTGCGAGGGTGAAAAGAGAAAGTTGAGTGTAGTTCTTGAAGACCGATAAAATAAAAACCGTTAAAATCCTGCCGCTGATAGCCGCCCTTGTTATTCTTTTGGGCGGCTGTTCAACTGATTTCGGCAGGGCTTTTCCGTTTCTGACTAAACAGAGTCTTTTTAAAATCGAGGGAGATATATCTCCTAATGCAATTACCTCTGACGCGCTCTTTGTTGAAAACGAGCTTTACATTTTACAGTGCGAGGAGTCGGAAAGCGACGGCAATACCGAATATTTTATTTATAAAATAAATGCAAAAAACGCAAGAGTCACCGAAAAGAAACAGCTTGACGGCTGTCCCGTAGCTTTTCCGTCAGGTCTTGACACTGACGGGGACGGAAATATTATTTTGTTCGGCTACGAGGGTGACAGCGACAAAAAAGTATGCGTCGCCTATTCTTCGGACACGCTTGAACTAAACGGAAAGAAGCGGACCTATTCGCCCTCTGAACCCGAAATTGAAAGAGAAGAAAACGATTTCGGCTTATTCTTTTATGAGGGCGGCAGCTGCGCAACCTACGAAATATTCGATTTGCCCGTTAATAAGCTTACCGTCTTCTCTTTTCGTGACAGTCCCGATACCGCATTTTTTGCCTACTCAATGAACTTTGCCGTCTTTTCGGATTACGGAAGACTTGTGATAGGGAAAAAGGATTCTAACTACGGCAATGAGTCTGACAGTGAAACCGTCGCAGTTTACGATTTTGAAAACTCGGTTCTTGTAAACAAGCTTGAAAGAGAAAAAAGCGAGGGCGACACGTCAAAATTTATTTCGATGATGAGCCTTAATGACAGGTACGCTTTTCTTGTTGAGGAAACGCCGGGCGAGGATAAATTTTCCGCAGACTTGTTTATCTGGCAGTACAGAAAGGGAGCTGTAAACGAACCGTTTGAAGCAGAAGAAAAGACAATTGACATTCTTAATACCGAAAGCGCTGAAATATGCAAAAAAATAAAAAAGGATTACGGAATAAACGTACAAATTAACAGCAAAGAATTTGACTTTTACGAAAAGGGCGAGGAATACTACATTTCGCCCGACGCTTCGGTTTTTGACGCGCACATTACGCTTTTGCGCCTGAAAGAGTTTCTTGACCTCTTGCCGAAGGGCTTTGTAAAAGAAATTTACACCGATCTTGATTTTTGCAGTTATGACGGATTTGATATTTTCATCGGAGGTCAAATTGAGGGCACGTCAAGCGCATATACAATGACCTTTCTTGAAAATATGACAATTGTTTTTGGCGCGCAGGCAACGGATATGAGAACAGTCGCCCACGAATTTATGCACGCAATGGACGTAAGAATTGAGGATTCTCTTACCGACATTTCCCTATACGAAATCTGGTCCGAAAAAAATGACGGCTTTGAGTACACGGGATACAGCAGCGACAACAGCTATTATGAAGATGAGGAATATGACAGCTACTTCGTTTCGGCGTATTCAACCGCGACCGACGGCGAGGACAGAGCGGAAATTTTTTCCTATCTTTTTACTGATTCATTTTCCGATACGCTTCCACCCGAATGGTATAAGGACAATGCTCCTCTCAAAGCCAAGACAGACCTTTTAATTAGGCTCATACGCGACTCATTTGAGTCTCTTGAAAACGTCAAAACGGCTCAATGGGAGAAAACCGTTGCTTCCGAAAGTCGCAAATAACCCCCTACGGGGCTTGTAAAAAGAAAAGAAAACAGGCTATAATTATACCATTAAAAATACGGAGGTATAATTATGGCTTGTTTTATTGTTCCTGCAGTTGAAGCGGTTGCCGTTACCGCGGCTTACTTGGCAACTAAAAAGCACGAGCAGAAAATCACTGCTCCCAAGCTTTCAAACGGCGTTCAGACAACTGACAGCGACGTTAAAATCACCTGGTCAAAAAGACTCGGCTGGTTAATGGCTCTTCTCTGGGGCGGCGTTCTGCTCCTTGCGTTTGAACATTTCTGGCACGGCGAGGTTGTTCCGTTCCCGCCTTTCCTTTCGGCGATGTCGTCACCCGAGGACACTGCCGAAATGCTTCACGAAATGGCGACAGTCGGCGTTTCAATGGCAGTAACGGTTACGGCTTTCTGGGGCGTAATGTGCGGTATTGCCGAGGCTAAAGTAAAAAGAGTCAAGGCTTCTCTTGCAAAGGAGAACTGATTTATGACTCTGCTTATCACGATTCTTGCCGCTGCGGTTTCTACCGTCGTCTGGTACGCAAGCGAAAAGCGCGACGAATATAAGTTCGGGCTTCTGACGCTTATTTACTGGGGCGCTTCGCTTATGTGGATGATGGACTTTGTCTTTGAATATGCCGAGCTTAAGACGGAGTATTTCACGCAAAGCTTTGCGGATATACTCAATGATTCGCTTTTAGGCGTTACCGTTGTTGTAATCGGGCTTATAGCGTGGCTTGCGGTTCTTCTTATAAAGGACCCAAAAGGCATGTTCAAAAAAAGACTTCTTAAAAAGTGATTAAAAAAAGACCTTGTATTCAGGGTCTTTTTTTAGTACAATATTTTTATCATTATAAAAGGGTTGAATTTATGGATAAGAAAACGAATAATTCCGTCCACACTCATATTCTTGACGACGGCACGGTAATTGAGCACAGCCATACCCATAACCACGCGCACACTCATCAGAATACAAAAGCGGTCGTCAACCGTCTTGCAAAGGCGATAGGTCACCTCGAAAAGGTCAAAAGAATGGTCGAAAACGGTGAAGACTGCAGCGACGTTCTCATTCAGCTGTCGGCAGTCCGCTCTGCGATAAACAATACGGGAAAGATAATTCTGCAGGACCATATCGAGCACTGCCTTGTTGACGCAGTTGAAAGCGGCGACACCGAAGCGATTAAAGAGCTCAACGAAGCGATTGAAAGATTTGTAAAATAAGCAAAATTAAAAAACAAAACGGCAACGGGAATTATCCGTTGCCGTTTTTTAGTTTTTAAAAATTACATACAGGTGTAACCGCCGTCAATGGCAAGGTTTGTTCCCGTAACATAGCTCGAAGCCTTTGAAGCAAAGAAAAGAGTAGCCGTGTCAAGCTCGCCCTCTTCGCCGTAACGCTCCATAGGAATCATTGTTCTTGCGTTCTGCTGGAAGAAATCACTGTTAAGAGTGTCTCTTGTCAGGTCTGTATAGAAATAGCCGGGGCAAATGGAATTAACGGTGATGTTGTACTTACCCCATTCAGCAGCAAGCGCTCTTGTAAGGTTTACAACGCCGCCCTTTGCAGCGTGATAGGGAGCGGAGCCTGCAATTTTATTACCTACAAGGCCGTACATTGAAGCGATGTTGATAACTCTGCCGTATTTCTGGGGAATCATAGTCTGCTTTGCAACCGCGCGCGCAACTCTGAAGGAACCGAAAAGGTCGATATTGCACTCGTTGCCGAACTGCTCGTCGGTAATGTCTTCAGCAGGAGCAACAGCGCCTGTGCCGGCATTGTTGATAAGAATATCAATTCTTCCGAAATGCTCAACAGCCTTTTTAACAACGTCGTTTACATTATCCGTATCGGTAATATCACATTTTAAAGCGAGCGTCTCAACGCCGAACTGCTCCGAAATTTCCTTACAAACCTCTTCAAGCTTGTCCTGTCTGCGGGCAATTGCAATGATATTACAGCCCTGATTTGCGAGCGCCTTTGCCATCTGAACACCGAGTCCGCCCGAGCAACCTGTAACAAGAGCAACCTGTCCTTTTAAATCAAAATAGTTTTTCATGTTTTTTCTCCTTTGGAATTTTTACTGCCTTTGGCAGAGATCGTTAATATTATAACAATTCTTCAAAATCAAGTCAACCTGTTTGACGCAAATTCCTTTAAGATTCGCTGAAATCCGTATCGAGAACTATCTGCACGTCATAATCGGGATATTTTTCCTTAACCGAGGACACCATCTGCATATAAAGCTCTCCCCTGTCGGGCGCGTCAAAGCTGACAACGGTGTCAAATCGGATTTGCTTTGTTTCGTTGTTTATGTAAAATCCGTGGAGCTGGAGCACATATTCGTTTTCAAGAATTGTTTTTTCGATTTCCTCCCTCGCTCTTACGGTTTTTTCATCGGTTGTATTGACCGAATAAACGCCGATAGCGGTAAGAATAACGTTATGCTCCGTATAAACCTTATCCGTAATACTGCGCATAAGCACGTCAATTTCGTTTGCCGAAAGCGTATCGGGAATTTCAATATGAATCGAGCCTAAAAACGTGTCGGGGCCGTAGTCGTTAAGGACAAGGTCATAGGCGCCGAGCACACTGTCAAAGGATTTTACCGTATCCTTTATCCCCTTAACGAGTGAAACGTCCGCCCTTTCGCCGAGAAGCGAGGATATTCCCGTTTTGAGCATATCGATTCCCGCCTTGATAATAACAGCCGAAATAATGACGCCGAGCCACGCCTCAAGTGAAACGCCGGTTTTAAGATAAACCACCGCAGCAATTAAGGTTGAAGCGGAAATAACCGCGTCAAGCCTTGCGTCCTCTCCCGAATTTATAAGCGAACCCGAATTTACTTTTTCGCCGACTTTTTTAACGTAAATGCCAAGAAGAATTTTTACAACCACCGCAACGCCGACAATAAGAAGCGAAACCCACTTGTAATCGGGCGCTTCGGGGTGAATAATCTTTTTTACCGACTCGACAAACGACGTGATACCGGCATACAGCACTATTACGGAAATAACAATTGCCGTAAGGTATTCTACCCTGCCGTGACCGAAGGGGTGCTTTTTGTCGGGCGCCTTTCCAGCAAGCTTTGTACCGATAATGGTTATTACCGAAGAAGCCGCGTCAGAGGTGTTATTAACCGCGTCAAGCACAATTGCAATTGAATTTGACAAAACGCCTACAACAGCCTTGAATGCGGCAAGAAAAAGGTTTGCCGCAATGCCGATAATGCTTGTTTTAACTATTGTTTTATTGCGGTTATTGTCAACCGCCACACCCTTTAACTGAGTTTCATCCATATTCTCACCGCCAATTTTCTTTATAAAATATTATATTTGATTATATACCATTTTTTGACTGATTACAATAAAAAATAAGGGGAGTTTTCACTCCCCTTTATTTTTATTTTTAATTATATTTTTATTATATCAGCCGTGGAAGCCGGGGCCGCCCTGTCCGGGCTGACCGCCCATTGAGCCGCCCTGTCCGGGTCCGCCCATCATTCCGCCGCCCATTTCGCCGCCAAACTGATTTGTAAGCTCGGTAACCTGAGTTCCGTTTACATAAACCGTTCCGCCGTTGAGCGTTGCAGTGCCGTCCCAGTCGAACGGTGACTGACCGGTAATATTTACGGTTCCGCCGTTAATTGCGATATTTCCGTTTGAGTCAATCGCGTCCGTGTCGCCCTGTCCCATATTTATTGTAATATCGCCGCCGTTGATTTCAACCGTAGGCGTAACCGAATCAACCTTCTGCGCGGCGTTGATGCCGTCGTCTGACGCGTTAATCGTTACCGTTCCGTTATTGAGAGTTACAACCGTTGCCTCGAGTCCTTCGTGAGCGTCAATTGTAAAGGTTCCTGCGTTTATGGTAAGCTGATTGTCCGCGTGAATTCCGTCGTCTCCCGTAGTAAGGGTAAAGGTGCCATCGTTAATGGTAATACTGTTGTTAGCGTGAATAGCGTCATCGCTCGAATCGATAACAAAGGTGCCGCTGTCAATTGAAATATCCGTGCCTGCCTTGATTCCCTTTGAGCTTGTGTCGTCGCTCGCCGTTACCGAATGACCGCCGCCCGACTTAATGTTAACGGTAGAAGAGCCTGATGACAAATAGGTTTCAGCCTGAATACCGTCCTCGCCCGAAGTGATGTTCAAGGTTGAAGATGCGATTACTATATAGCCAAGAGAGGTGTCCGTATCGTTTGTTGAACGAAGCGCGTCGCCGCCCGACGTTACCGTAACGGTTGCATTTTTAACCGTAAGGTTATCCTTTCCGTTGATACCGTTATTCTTTGCGTTTACCGTAAGAGCGCTGCTTTCAATTTTAAGCGTATCCTTGCTTGTAATTCCGTTGTTGAAGTTCGCGTTTACCGTAAGCGAGCCGCTGCCGGCAATGACAAGGTCATCCTTTGAATAAATGCAGGCGTTCGGTTCTTCGTCCGCCTGGGAGGAATAGCTGTCAGTATAGGTGTAAGCCGTACCGTCGGTAAGTGAATTTTCGGTTCCGTCCTTAAGATAGACGGTTGCGGTCTTTGCATTATAAATGTAAATGGGACTTGAATACGAACAGGTAATATTTGCGTTGTCAAGAATAATCGTCACGTCATCCTCACTGTCAACAACAATTCTTCCGTCTGTAAGAGTTCCCGTTACGGTGTACTCTCCGCCCTCGGTAATGGTTATTGTTGTACCGTCAGCCTTAACCGAAGAAGGAACCGTTACCGACGTATTATTTAATGTAATAGTATTTGTTCCGTCGTCGTTTACAATAACCTCGCTCTCGTCGAGCACTGCCTCAAGAGCGTCGGAAGCAGTTGTTGAAACGTCGGAAGCGTTTGTTGTGCTTTCGCTTGTTCCTATATTAAGAGAACAGGAAGCGAAGAGAAATGTAATAAGAGTAAGTGAAGCAATAATTGCCGTAATTTTAATTTTTTTATTCATATTTATAACCTCCTTAAGGTTTTCTTTCAGTTTTAAAGGAGCGGTCCCCCGTCCTTTGGCTGCATTGTAATACGCGAACCTAAAATTTACTTAAAGAAAAAAATTTTTATTCTTAAGGTTCTCTTTAGGTTTGCATTTTATACTGTGGTCAGAACAAAGGAGGTGCACACAATGAGCGCACAGGTTCAGACAAACTTTAAAAGATATGAAAAGAAATACTTTCTTACACCCGAACAGTACACTCTTTTCATTGAAAAAATAAAACCCTTCGTAACAGAAGACGATTATCCGCAGTATACAATATGTAATATATATTACGACACGGATGACTACAGGCTTATAAGAGCTTCAATTGAAAAACCCGTTTACAAAGAAAAGCTTCGCGTCAGAAGCTACGGCGTTCCCTCAAAGGACGGCAGGGTTTTCATTGAGCTTAAGAAAAAATATGAAGGAGTAGTTTATAAAAGAAGAATTACAACTGTTCCCGCAAAAGCAGACGCATTTTTAAAGGGAATAAGAACGGTCGGAGAAAACGACCAGATATGTAAGGAAATAAACTATTTCAGAAGCTTTTATAACATCAAGCCAAAGGTTTTTATAGCCTATGACAGGCAGGCGTTCAAGGGAAAGGAAAACGGGGAATTAAGAATAACGTTTGACAAAAATATGCGTTACCGTCTTACGGACCTTGACCTTCAGGCAGGCGACAGGGGCGAAAAAATCCTTGACACGGACAACATTCTTATGGAAATGAAAATCCCCGGGGCGTGTCCGTTATGGCTCACAAAAATTTTAAGCGAGCTAAAGCTTAATTCAACTTCATTTTCAAAATACGGCACATGCTACCGTGAACACATTCTCAAAGACAACAAAGATTTATTTACAAAGGAGATGCTTTTAAGTGCTTAACACATTACTTTCTTTTTCATCAATAATCGGTACGCAAATTACTCTTGCAACCTTTTTAATCTGTACGGCGGTATCGCTCATTTTAGGCGTTCTTACCGCGCTTGTATACAAACACAAAAACCACTGCTCACAGTCATTTGCAGTAACTCTTGCCATTCTTCCCGCCATAGTCCAGGTCGTCATAATGTTGGTCAACGGCAACATAGGAGCAGGCGTTGCGGTCGCAGGCGCATTCTCGCTTGTACGCTTCCGTTCCGCTCCGGGTACGGCAAAGGAAATCGGCGCAATATTCCTTGCGATGGCTATAGGTCTTGCAACGGGTATGGGATACGTTACGCTTGCGGCTCTGTTCTTCCTTATCATCGGCGCGTTTATGCTCGTGCTTAATCTCATTAAGTTCGGCGACAGCGACGAAAACGAGCGCACGCTCAAGATAACAATTCCCGAAAACCTTGACTACGACGGAATTTTTGACGACCTGTTCTCCCAGTATACTAATAAGGCAAGCCTTGAAAAGGTAAAAACCACAAATATGGGAACTCTTTACGAGCTTCAATACAGTATAATCTTAAAGAACAGCGAAATACCAAAGGCATTTATTGACGAGCTGCGCTGCAGAAACGGAAATCTCAACATCACCTGCAGCAAGGTCGGAACAAAGGAAGCCCTTTAAAACAAACAAAACCCTTTTTCAAAAAAACATTCTCCATTTTTGGCAGGCACGGGCGTTCGTCCGTGCCGAAGCCTTTTGTTGATTTAATCTGAATTTTATTATATAATCTATTCAGGCGGTGATAAAATGAGATTACTTATAGCAGAGGACGAATTGGACCTTGCGGAAATTCTCACGGTATTTTTTGAACGGAATCAGTTTACCGTGGACGCGGTCAACGACGGTCTTTCGGCGTACGAATACGCAGGCGCGGACGATTATGACGCAATTATTCTTGACGTTATGATGCCTAAAATGGACGGCATTGAGGTTTTGCGGCGGCTTCGCGCGGACGGAAACACCACTCCGGTAATGATGCTTACCGCAAAGGCGCAGAAGGACGACAGAATATTAGGCTTTGACGCAGGCGCGGACGATTACCTCCCGAAGCCCTTTGAACCCGACGAGCTTTTAAGCCGGGTTCGGGCAATTCTTCGCAGAAGGGAAAACTATAAACCGTCGGTTATGACGTACGGCGATATAACCTTAAGTCCCGTAAGCGATATGCTTTCCTGCAACAGCGGAAAATCAGTCCGTTTAAGCGGCAGGGAGTATCAGGTTATGGAGCTTTTTATGCAAACTCCGAAAACCGTGCTTTCCGCGGATAAAATAATGGAACGCGTCTGGGGCTGGGACTCCGACGCGGAAATAAACGTAGTCTGGGTACACATTTCAAATTTAAGAAAAAAGTTAAAGTCACTCGGTTCGTCCGTTACAATTCACGCAAACCGCGGACTCGGATATATTCTGGAGGCTCCCGATGATTAAAAAGCTGCGAAGAAAATTCATAACCATTTCAATTGTTGCGGTTTCGTCCGTAATGGTTCTGCTTTTTCTCATTTTAAATATTGCTAATTTTATTTCGTTTAATTCAAAGCTCAACAACACCCTTGATATGATTTCTTCAAATCAGGGTATGATTCCCATGTTCAACAACCGTAAGCCGCCCGAAAACGGAGAAATGCAAACTCCGAAAAATGATTTCAACCGCCAGTTTAACGAGGAAACCCCGTTTTCGACAAGGTATTTTGTAATTATCTATAACGAAAAAGGCGAAAAGGTTAAAACAAATCTTGAAAAAATCGCCGCCGTTACGGAAAACGATACCGAGCAGTATATTTCCCTCGCGTTAAAGCACGGCGAGGGCTACGGCTTTACAGACGGCTACAAGTACAAGGTTATCCGTCAGCAGGACGGCAATTTTATGGCGGTATTTGTAAATGACGATATGGAAATAAATTCAGCTGTGACAATTCTTCTCGTGTCACTCGGCGCGACGGTTGTGTGCATAGCTCTTATCTGCGTTATCATCGTTCTTTTTTCAAAAAAGGCGATGGACCCTGTTATTCAGAGTAATCAGAAGCAAAAGCAGTTTATTACCGACGCCTCCCACGAGCTTAAAACTCCCATTACGGTTATTTCCGGAAGCCTTAGCGTGCTTGAAATGGAGGTCGGAAAGCAAAAGTGGATAGACAAGGCAAAGGCGCAGACCGAAAAATTAAAGGACCTTGTAAACTCTCTTGTCACGCTTTCGAGAATGGACGAGGAGGAAAACGCCCTCCCGATGAAAACCTTTGACATAAGCGGCGCGACGAAGGAAACGGCGGAGTCGTTTTCCGATTTTGCCAAAAGTCAGGGACACAAACTCAACATTCAGGTTGAAGAAGGTATTGAATACTGCGGAGACGAATACGCAGTAAGACAGCTTGTGTCAATTCTTATTGACAATGCTATAAAATACGCTTCCGACGGCACCGACATAAGCTTTGTTACGAAAAGGGATAAAAAATCCGTTGTCATAACAACCGAAAACGAGTGCGACGGAGTGGACGTAGGCGAGCTTGATAAACTCTTTGACCGCTTCTACCGTGCAGACAAGGCAAGAAGCGGTGAAAAGAGCGGCTTCGGCATAGGTCTTTCGATAGCGAGAGGAATTTGCGATTCGCACAAGGGCTCGATTAAAGCCGAAAGTCCCGACGGCAAAACAGTCAGGTTTATTGCAAAGCTTAAATAATAATATTATCCGAAAAAGCCTGTTCCTTTTGGAAACAGGCTTATTTTTTTATTAAAAACCCTTGAAAAATGCGGCAATACAGGTTATAATACAGTCTGTTCGGCAAATTGCCGGATAATTTTTCCAAAGGAGGCAAAACAAAATGATGAAAACCCGTGTATTTTCAAATCAGCTTCTCGGTTTTAACCCTGCCGAGCCGTCAACATATGCTGAAAAAATCAATAATATATTTTTGCCGAATGCGGAAAACTGTTTGTATGATTAAAATGTGTCTCTTTAATCGTTTTTTTGCCGTCGGTTTTTACGACGGTTTTTTCTTTTTTTGGAGGTGAATAAATGCCAAGATACATAAAACTGCACGAGGACGTGAAGGTCCCCGTATTTAAAAATGTTGTTTACGCCTTAAAGCTGTGTATGAAAGCCGACAAATGGCTTATGCTCGGCTATATTATCGGGCTTACCGCAGAGCAGTTTTTCTCACTTTTTGTGTCGAATATTCTTTTTCTTAAAACGCTTCTTACCGTTATCGATTCTCACGGCGAATTCAAAGCGTATGTTAAATATCTTTTGCTGTTCCTTATAAGCTCGGTTATTCTTAATATTCTGGAGTGGTGGGGTTATTACAAGAGCCACACCGCAACCAAAAGGGTGCTTCAGAAGCTCAACAATATGGTATTTGAAAAGGCGGTCAGCCTCGACGTTTCCTGCTATGAGGACCCTGCGTTTTACGATAAATACCAGAGGGCGACGAATATTATGTCAAGCGGATATTTTGATATTATCTGCTTCGATGTCGCATTGATTTTTGCAAACACGCTGGCGTTTATCTGCGTTGTCGCAACGGTAACGGCGATTAACCCCGTTTATCTGCTTTTCCTCGTTCCCGTTCTCTTTGTTTTTGCGGTCGAGCTTTACAAAAGCAAAGCGGTATATAAGCGCGACCTTGAAATGACAAAAAACAACCGCATAAAGGCGTATATTCAGAGAACGGTTTTCTTAAAGGACTATTCAAAGGATATGCGCACGTCAAATATCTTCCTTGTGCTTATGCAGAGGTTTGAAGCGGCAATTAAAGCAAATATAAAAATACTTCGCGCTTATGGCTTTAAGCTTTTTCTTTACAGTATGTTAAGCTCTCTTTTGAGCGAATTTATTCCGATTATCGGCACCTATGCCTATGCAGGATATGAATTTGTATTCAAAAAGGGTCTTACCGTTTCGGGCTTTTCTGTCGTTGTTTCTTCAATAAGCTCAATAAGAAACGCAACCCTTGATATTGCCGAATGCTTTGACGAGCTTTCGCAGATGGCGCTGTTCTTTGAAAACTTACGCTCGTTTTTCAATTACGAACCGAAAATTGTTGACGGAACGCTTGATGCAGGGGAATTTGAAACACTGGAAGTGAAAAACGTTTCCTTCAAATACCCGACTGCGGAAAAAAAGTCAATTGACAATATCTCGTTTAAAATCAGCAAGGGCGAAACTGTCGCCGTTGTCGGAATTAACGGGGCAGGAAAAAGTACGCTTGTAAAGCTGCTTCTTCGGTTTTATGACCCGGACGAGGGCGAAATCCTCTATAACGGCGTAAACATAAAGGAGTACAAGGTTTCTTCATACCGTAACGCGTTTGCAACCGTTTTTCAGGACTATAAAAACTTTGCGGTTTCCGTATTTGAAAACGTAATGTGCCGCGAATGCAGCGTTGAGGATAAAGTAAAAGCCCAAAAAGCGCTCGAACAAAGCGGAATCTGGGAAAAGGTCCAAACCTTTAAAAAGGGCGGCGACACCGTTCTTACGCGTGAGTTTGAGGAGGACGGCGCAGGACTTTCGGGCGGCGAGAACCAGAAGGTTTCAACCGCAAGACTTTTTGCGCGCGATTTTCAAATTGCCGTTCTTGACGAGCCTTCAAGCGCTCTCGACCCCGTTGCGGAATACAAAATGTATGAAAACCTTGTTGAAGCGACAAAGGACAAAACCGTAATCTATATTTCACACCGTCTTTCAAGCGCCGTGCTTTCGGACAAAATTATCGTTCTTGACAAGGGCGCGGTAGTTGAAAGCGGAACGCATGCTCAACTGATGAACAACAACGGCGAATACAGCAAGATGTTCGCTCTTCAGGCTTCAAGCTATAAGGGAAAGGAGGGTGAAAATGAGCGCGAAAGTGATTAAAGAAAAAAAGAAAAAAACAGGTCATTCAATGCCTTCAAATATCTTCTATTTTGTAAAGCTTCTGTTTAAGCTCTCCCCCGGACTTGTCATAGGCGAATTTGTAATGGATTTATTACAGATAATGCCGACAAGACTTATTTCGGTTATCGGTATAAAATACATAATCGATACGGTTGCTAAAGGAGAAAACCTCAATAAGGTGTTCTACGCCATAGGTCTTATTGCAGGCATTCTTATTCTTTCAAGAACCGTCACCTGGATTTTCAGGGAGTTTTACTGGAATATGGCGAGGGAGAGACTCTATTATTCTCTTAACAAAACGCTTTATGAAAAGGCAAAAGCGCTTGACCTTGAAAGCTATGACAATCCCGATTTTTATAACAACTTTATTTTAACCATTGAGTCATCCTCCGATAATATTCAAAACCTGATGACCCTGGTAAAGCACTATGTAAACGATATTATTTCTCTTATTACCATTTCGTCAATACTCTTTACCATTGACCCCTGGTGTCTGGTTATCATTTTTGCTTCCGTACTTATCTTTTTGCCCATAAGCAGAAAAATCGGAGATTTACAGATGGGCAGACGAACCGACAATGCAAAATTTCACAGACGCTCGGACTATTTCCAGCGTATTTTCTATCTTCAGGACTATGCAAAAGAGGTTCGTATGAACTCAATTAAGCCGCTGCTTATAGACAGATATAACGACGCGGCGACGGATGTGGTTACTAATCAGCAAAAATATTGGAAGAAGATATCTTTTTTCTACTGCATTCAGGAGACGGGTATTCATATTATCGGCTTTATGTTTTTGATGCCGCTGTACCTCGGTTATTGCGTGCTTGTTAAACAGACGCTTTCCGCAGGCGATTTTGTCGCAACCTTCAACGGAGGAACGCAGATAGCCTGGTCAATAAATTTCCTGACCGTCTGGGCGCTTGCCAATTTCTCCGAAAGGGCGAAGATGATAGAAAAATACCGCGAATTTCTTTCCGTTGAGCATAAAATCAAAAACGGAGAGCAAAACCGCGAGTTCAAAACACCCGAGCCTATTGAAATTAAAAATCTTTCCTTTACTTATCCGGGAAACGACGAGCCCACGCTCAAAAACATCAACCTTACAATTAAACCCTATGAAAAAATTGCACTTGTCGGCTATAACGGCGCCGGCAAAAGCACGCTCACAAACCTTCTTTTACGTCTGTATGACGTGACCGAGGGTGAAATAAAAATCGGCTCTGTTGACATTCGCAGTAACTCCGTCGACGCGCACAGAAATATGTTTTCCGCCGTGTTCCAGGATTTTCAGACCTATGCCTGTACTCTTAAGGAAAATGTTGCGCTGGACATAAATCCCGACGAAAAAAGAGTTACGGAAGCGTTAAAGCACAGCGGATTTTCAAAAAAGCTTAAAAACGGAATCAACTCGGAGCTGTTAAGGGAATTTGACGATGAGGGCGTTATGCTTTCAGGCGGCGAAACCCAAAAGGCGGCAATTGCAAGGGTATTCTATAAGGACTGCCCGTACGCCATACTCGATGAGCCGTCCGCAAATCTCGACCCGGTTGCCGAATATAACCTAAACCAGGCGATGATGGAAGCGGCGAAGCACAAAACCGTCATCTTCATTTCGCACCGTCTTTCGACCACAATAAACGCGGACAGAATCTGCGTAATGGAAAACGGCGAAATAATTGAAACAGGTACGCATTCGGAGCTGATGGCAATGAACGGAACATACGCAAAGATGTTCACGCTCCAGTCCGAAAAATACAAGAATGCTTAAATTTAAACATATAAAAACGGAAAGGAGGACCAAAATGCAGTACAAAACAACTCAGGTCGTTTTAAAGGAAAAATTCATCGGTCATGACGCAAGAAATCTTCAGGAGCTTGACAACGTGCTCAACGCATGGGCTGCGCAGGGCTGGGTGCTTAACACCATGACCACAACCGTTGCAGGCGGCACGGGCCTCGGCGGCGGCGACCGCACGGTTTTTACCCTTGTATTTATGCACCAGTAAGGCTGTTTGTATTTTATTAAAGGTAAGTTTCTGTTTTCAAATAACGGTAAACCTCCCTTTAAAACACGAAAAAAAGAAGCTGTCAAAAACAGCTTCTTTTTTTGCTATTTTTACATAATTCATTCAGGATTTAAATAATCAAAACTAATTAACCTCTTTTGCTTTATGGTTTTCAATTCGTGCAGATAATAACAACCTCCGTTATTTGTTTATTGCCCTTTCCCTGAGTCGAATGTTCATATTCAATACTGTTTACCTCTACTTTTTCGAAATACTTTTCACAAAGTTCTTTAAGCTTTTCAATAGGCATTACGGCACGATTTGAATAACTAATAACAAGATTAATCGATTTTTCTCTACAAAAATCCATTAGATTTTTAAATTCCTCAGCTACCCTACTCTTATAACAGAAGCCGCTCATAAATCTGTTTTCCCTGTACTTTGCCTTGTATCTTACAACGGGATTATCATATTTAACAAGAGTTTCAAGTATATGGTAAAATCTTGAATACTGCTCTTGGGAATATGGGGAATCCAAATAAATAGTGTTTACACTGTTCAAGCAGTCTGTTTTTAAAAGCTGCTTATAATCCATACAAAACGCCTTGTTGTTACAGGAGGAAAAAAAGATGTTTGAATACGAATTACATTTCTTTAAAAACTCCGCTTTTAAATCCATCTTCTGCAACGGTACTATTCTTTTGTGTTCACTTGGCATAAACTGCGCAAAATGACCGGGCGTGGACTGAACAACGCACATTGCATTCATCAGTGCCAATAAGTAGAGCGACTGCCTGTGTTTGTTTTGCACTTTACTTATTGCGTACCGTATTGCGTCGATGTCACAACATTGCTTTAAAGAAAAATATGTATTTGCATAAGTCTTTTCAAAAAAATCGAAATGTCCGACACGTTCATTTTCGCTGATACTGTCCTGCAACTCTTTTATTGCGCTTTTGGCAGAAATGGTTTCGCTTTGGTTAACAATTACTGCATCGCTGATTACAAAGCTGTACTCCTGAATATCATTTGAATATACAGTAAAAAACTCCTTCAAGGCATAACTGACAACATTTGACCCTGACATTATATCACAGACGGTTCCATTCTCGGGAGTAACTTTTTTTATTGCAGGAATTACATATTCAAGCAGTTTGCTTTTGTTTCCCATATATCTGATCGTATCAAGGTAAAGCATTATTCTTTCTCCCATACAACAATGTAATCGTTTGTGATTATATCACTATATGTATTCCTTGACATAAGAAGCGAACGGCTGTTATCGTTTATTTTATCCAAAAAAACATCCGCAAGCTTAAAGCCGTAGTTTTCGGCGATAACGGTCATCAACCTTCCCGTTTCAACTTTTGTCTTTTTTATCTTGCTGTCTGATATTTTGATAACTGCCTTACCGCCCCTCATCAATACTAAGCTCATATTTTTAATGACTTTTTCAATGGAAATGAAAAAATCACTTATAATCTTAGCGGATTTTTTGTCTATCAATTCCATATTTCGTATAACTTCATTTATTTGACTATACGATGTATACTCAATTTTTTCATATTCTTTTTTTTGCAAACGGTCATTTCCCAACATCTTATGAGCAAGAGAGGAGTACTCCTCTGCGCTTGTTATATACTCAAGCCAATACATTTCAAGTTTAAGCGTTTCAATATACCGAACGGATGAAATGTAAGGAGGATTTGTGATGATAAGCCTAACCTTTTCCTTATATTCGGAAAGATCCGTTGTAGTGCTGTCATCCAAAAGGATTTTTGCATTGCAACTTGAATTATTATAATTATAGTACGACGCTCTTTTCTTTATTGCGCGTTCAAAAGAAGAAAAAACGTCAATATGTATTTTCCCTTCAGACTCCAAGCGGCGCATTCTTTTGCTAATCCCGGGAAAAACGTGCATTGTATCGGCGTTGCTGACATTCCGGAGTATTGCGGAAACCGTCATGTAATAATAATCCTTATATTTTTCTTTTTCCTCTATCTCTTTTCCGATGTCTTCTTCAAATAGAAAGTCAATAGATTTTTTTATTGTCACGAGATCCTTTTGCACAAAATCCTTAAACCAATGATCTCTGTTCTGAACATAGGGATAATCTTCCTCGTTTATATCAAACTTATTATCCCTGATAATGGACATAAGCCTTTCGTTCAATTTTACAATTACATCCTCTTTAAGCGGATAAGTCTTAACCTCCGCTATCTTTTTTGCAAGAGGATTTATTTCAATACCGATAAAATTTCGATTGTTTTTAAGGCATTCTACAGCCGTAGTTCCCGAGCCTGAAAACGGGTCAAAAATCAAATCTCCTTCCGCGCTGTATTTTTTAATAAAAGCTGCAGGAATGGCCGGAATAAGCTTTCCGTAATACCTGTGAAAAGAGTGTATTGCGGCTCTCGGGTTTTCTTTTTCTCTGTCGAGCATTGCCTTATCCTTACTTTTTTCATTCGGTTTAAATTCCATCATTCAGAGCCTCCGCAATTTCTTTTTTCATTTCTTCCGTTTTAGTGTAAACTATCTGTTCAATACTTGACGCACATAATTTTTTACTCTGTATCCTAAACACGTTTTCAAAAAGATCGTTTGTTAAATAATAAAAAAAGGCGACAAGCTTCTCTTCGCTTAATCTGCGATTTTTTCCGCCATTTAACACTTCTCGCAAATTATTGTAATCAACCGTATTATCCGGATTTTTTTGATTATATGCTTTGCATAGACCTGAAAGATTAACAAACGGTCGCAAATTGTTTAAATAGTTAATTATAGCCTGTTTTTCCATCTGTATCACCAAATAGATTTTACATTAAATTCAATCGAATGTCAACATATAATTACATTAAATTCAATCGAATAATCCAAGAGGTCGAAAAATGTTTATTTTTACTCTGAAATATGATAACATATTTAATTAAGGAGGTAATTTTATGAATAAATATGATATAGAATCACAGAATATTGAGTTTAAAAATCTTTTTTCCGGCCCTGCCCCGGTCGGAAGAATATTAAACTATGTTTATCTCATAGGCACTACCGGACTTAAGCACAAAAACGGTAACCGTACTACTTCTTTAAAAGACGGCATCGGTTACGCTTGGACTACCGAATTTATGATAGGTCTGGGAATAGCTTACTTAGGCAGTCCGGTAAACAATGCTTTTATACTTAAACTTACCGAAGATGGACAGGCTTTGTTTGATTTAATGGGTAAAAAAACCTTCGAGTTTAACGAAGGTTTTCACGACAACGATATAGAAACCGTAAAAGTTCAGATAGATTCCCTTCATCCCGATTTATACACAACCTTTAAAGAGGTGTTCCTCAAGTCTTATCCGTTTTTGATTTTAAATGATTATTTAAATGAAAAAGGATATTATTTTTCAGAACTGCGAACCTTTTATGACGATTTCTTTTTTTGGGCAGAAAATAAATTTAATATTTCTTCTGATGAAGAAAACGCCGGTTATAACAGGCTGCCGAGCCTAATACAGTTGTGTAAGCTTTTCGACTTGGCAGAAACCGACGGCGGACTCGTTTTCAAAACATCCAAAATACGCCATCAGCAAATCCCAACAATAAAAAGAGCGTATACAAGGGAAGAACTAAAGGAATCTGCCGAAAAAGAGCAAAAGATATTAGAGTTCTCTGCGGAAGATCTGGTTTCTCGTTACGGCGAAGACGGAACTGTTGTTGTTTCCGCAATTGTTCGCAACAGTTCGTTACAGTCAAAGTTCAAACACAACCTTATGATAAAACAAAAAAGCAAGTGTGTCATCTGTGGAATGGAGCAAAAAGAACTTCTTATCGGAAGCCATATTAAATCTTCCGCCGAGAGTGATGTTAACGAAAAAATAGATCATAACAATGGGTTGCTGCTTTGCTGTAACCATGACAAACTGTTTGATAAGCACTTAATTTCCTTTGATGACATTACCGGTAAGATAATGATTTCAAGATGCCTAAAACAAGATGATATTAAACGTCTGAATTTATCGGATGATTTTGCTTTGGATAAAGCATTATTAACAGAGGAAAGGCAGAAATATCTTCGTATTCATAACAGCAAATTTAAGGAAGAAGAGATACTCAGAAATTAGTTTAATTCTGTTTTATTCATTTGCTTTGCAATACTGATAAAAAAGCAAAAAGGAGTTGAAATTTTCATTTCAACTCCTTAATTGTTGCTTTGCTTTCCCTAATTCATACAATTCAAAACTCTCATATTGGCAAGCTGTATTCTTGGCGCGCCGGAAGTGACAAAGATTTGCTTTGCAAATCCCGATTGCTTCGGCTTTCGCCTTCGCAATTCCTCGCTAAAAACCTCACACCGTGAGGTTTTCTTTACGCTCAGACCCTCTCAGGGTTCGAGTCCCTTTATCTTACATTATTAAAAGGGATACGGAAAAATCCGTATCCCTTTCAATGGCGCGCTGGAAGGGACTCGAACCCCCGACCTTTTGGTTCGTAGCCAAACACTCTATCCAGCTGAGCTACCAGCGCGTATGCACTTTTAATGCTTAAGTATATTACCACCTTTTTGCTGTTTTGTCAACAAAAATCGGAAATATCGCTTTTCCTGTTTATTCCGCCGTTTTTTACTTTTTTCAGACGTTGATTTAATTGACACTTTTCTTTTTTTGTTATATACTTTATTTGTTGCAGTTTGTTCATTTATTAAAGCACAAAAATAAAAAGGAGTGAGAATGCTGTGAAAAACGTATATTTTGCCCAGGTCGACATTTCTTCAAACCTCGGCACAAAAAGCGCATATTTACCCTATACTGCCGGCATTCTTGTTGCCAACGCGTGGGAAAGCGAAATTGTTAAAAAGAATTGCTCCTTTAAGGAGTTTATCTTCCTGCGCGAAAATATAGATTCCGTCCTTGAGCGTATGGATAACCCCGGAATTGCGGCGTTTTCCAACTATTGCTGGAGCACAGAGTACAACAAGGCTCTTGCACGCGCAATAAAAGAAAAATATCCCGACTGCGTAACGGTTTTCGGCGGTCACAATGTTCCGAATGACAACTCGTTTTTAGAGCAGTTTGATTATATTGATATTCTTGTTCACGGCGAAGGCGAGGATACGATTAAACAGCTTTTCGAGGTCATTTCCGAAAACGGAGATTACAGCTCGGTCCCGAATATTTCATACCGAAACAAAAAGGGCGAATACATCCGCACCGAAAGCACATGCGCAAAAAATCTTGACTATCCGTCGCCTTATCTTGACGGATGGTTTGACGACATAATCCGACAGCATCCCGAAATTGAATTCAACGCTATCATCGAAACCAGCCGCGGCTGTCCTAATCAGTGCGCATACTGCGACTGGGGACTTTTAAAGTCAAAGGTCCGCCTTTTCCCGATGGAAAGAGTCCTTGCGGAAATTAAGTGGTTTTCGGACCACAAAATCGCCTTTGTTTGGGGTGCAGACGCGAATTTCGGTCTGTTTTCAAGGGATCTTGATATTGCCGACGCCTTTGTTGAGGCGAAGGAAACCACGGGTTACCCCGAACGCGTAAGAATTAACTACGCTAAAAACAATTTCAAAAATGTTTTCACAATTGTAAAAAAATTCAAGGAGTGTGAGCTTGACCGAGTCGGCGCAACGCTCTCGTTCCAGAGCCTGTCGCCCGTTGTTCTTGAAAACATCGGAAGAAGGAACAGCGACCTTGAATTTTATAAAAATCTTCTGACCGAGTACAACAAGGAAGGGATGAAAGCATATTCCGAGCTTATCCTCGGTCTTCCGGGCGAAACGTACGAAAGCTTTATAAGAGGCATCGGCACGCTTTTTGAAATCGGTCAGCACTTTGTTTTTGAGGTTTACGGTTGTATTCTTCTCCCCAACTCAATGATGGGACAAAAGGAATACATGAAAAGGCATGGGATAAAAACCGTTCGCACGGAAATTATCCGCCGTTCGGATTTGTCCGAGCAAAGCATTCCCGAATACAACGAAATAATTGTCGAAACCAACTCGATGAGCCGCGAAATGTGGATTCGTTCAATGACCTTTGCCCAGTTGACAAGGGCGTTCCATGCCAGCGGTCTTTTGCGCGCCTTTGCTATTTATCTCTATTGCGAAAAGGGCGTTAAGTACGAAAATTTCTACGACGGAATTATCGATTATTTTGACGCCAATCCCGAGCTGTTCACTTCAAAGCTGTTTTTTGACGTAAGAAAATATATGAAGGAACAAAACGACGGCGGAAATACGACAAGGCTCACCTTTGCCCCGTGTGAGGGCGCAATCTGGGAAGGCAGCGAGTATATGGTTTTACATATTCTTGAAAAAATCGACCTGTTCTTAAAGGATATGTTCCCGTATCTTGAAAAGTTCGATATTCCAAAAGATATTTTTGACGATCTGGTTGCCTATCAGAAGAGCATTTTGCGCAAGCCGAAGGAAGAAGAAAACGTTATAACGCTTCATTACGATATACACAAGTTCTTGACGGACGTATACATTAACCAGATACATCCTCTTGAGCCTAAATACCACAAACTGGTTTTAAGGGATTCTCATCCCCAGCCGAACTGGGTGGAATTCGGAAAATACGTTATCTGGTACGGAAAGCTGGGCTGGGCGTCCTATAAGGACGACGTCAAAAAGCTCGAATGCGACCCGCCGAGTAAATCTGATAAGGGTTGAGATACAAAATGCAATTTGAATCCGTAGAAATATTTATATTTGCAACCGACGAGCACGACTCTCTTATTGAAACCGTTAATCGAATTATTTTGTCGTGCAATAAAAATGATATAAAAAGAATACTTGTAATCCATCCCGAAAAGGCAGCCGAGCCGTGTCTGTCGGCAATTGAAGAATTAAAGGAAAAATATCCCGGTGTTGTTGACGGCAAAGCGCAGATTCATCGCGGTCTCGGAGGCGCCATTTCGGATTCAAAGCAGTGGCTGACCGCGTCGCACGTTATTCTGCATTGCGCGGACCTTGCAATTGACCTGTCAACCGTTCCCCAGATGATAGAGCAGGCAAAGAAAAATCCCGATAAACTGGTAAAAACGTCCCGTTGGCTGAAGCCCGACAGCTTTCACAATTATTCTTCGTTTAAAAAGTTTTTCAACAGAATTGCGCAGGCATATTTAAGATTTCTTTTCCAAAGCACGGTAACGGATTTTACAAATCCCGTTCAGATAATGCCGTCGGAAACGTTTAAAAAATTTCCGCTTAAAGAAAGCTTTACGCCCGTTATGCTTGAGCTTGTTCTCGTACCCGTTAAGATGGGCGTAAAAATAAAGGAGCTGCCCACCGACTACTACGGCAGGGAAGAGGGAAAAAGTAAAAACTCTCTGTTTTTGACTCTTAAGTACCTGCACACCTCCCTTCGCGTACGCTTTTTCACAAAGGTTGAAAAGATGGATAAGGCACAGTGACGATATAGATAGCATTAAAAAACGCCCTTTTTACAGGGCGTTTTATTTTTGCGTATAATAATTTCAATAATGTCGTTCGTTTCACTCACTAATGAAGTCAACAGCATTTGCCGCAGGCAAGCATCATTGAAAAAAGCACTGCCAAAGCAGTGCTTTTTTCTGGCACCCCCAGTAGGAATCGAACCTACAACTAGCCCTTAGGAGCTGTACGGAGCAAGAATTAAGATAACTACAAATTGTGCTGAAAAGTGCCGTATTATGCGGTTTTTCGGTGTTAGTAAGTTAATGTTATTGCTAACCAATATTGTATAATATTGGACTGTTTTATATCGTCCGATTAGCAGACTATTAGCAACCCTTGATTTTTAGGGACATTAACCGTGTTCGATTTGATACTGTGTTCATATCGTGTAATATCATATTGTATCAGTTTGTTTGAATACTGTATGGTATCATATATATGATATTAAATAATTACAACTTCCTTGTGTTATTACTCTTGAAGGCTTTATTTTGCACAATTTAAAAAATTACAATTATTATTACAAGTTGTAATTTTGTATTGACATTTAAGAAATCGTGTTATATAATACAACCAGGTGATTTCGTTTAATATAAGGAGGAAGTATTATGGCGAATGTTATTAGTATAAATATTGCAGATATTCTCAGAGCAAAAGGCATGACGCAAAAAGAACTTGCCGATGCTGCCGGAATAAACGAAGCTGCTATTAGCCACTATGTTAAGGGTGACAGAATTCCCAGGGGTTTAAATCTTGCCAGAATTGCTGATGCACTTGGCGTATCGTTAGATGAATTAAGACAGGAAAATGAAATCACCGGTCGTGACCATGACTTACAGGTTGCAAGGACGCTTATTGCGCGAAACGCCTCAAATATGAGCAAGCAGGAAAAGATGGAATTCGTCAGTCTCTTGCTTGGTGAGTTGGAGAAATAATGAAGTTATACGGTTCGGATTATGAATTCCTGAAGAGAAATGTAGTTGCTTTATTCAAAGAATATAACGTAACATCATTTCCGATCAAGCCATTTGAGATTGCAGAAAAAATGAATATTAAATGTATTCCCTATAGTAGTTTGTCTAAAAAAGCCCGAACGCAAGCGCTTGAATATAGCAATGAAGGCTATTCTGTTGAGACAAATGATTATAAGTGGATTATATATTATAATGATAGTTTTGCAAGAGGAACAATTAATAATATTATCATTCATGAGATTTCTCATTTTTGGCTTGGACATACTGGCGACGAAGACAAAAAAGAACGGGAAGAATCCGAAGCGTCATTTTTCGCAAAGTATGCGCTTACTCCCCCTGTTATTGCAGACAGGATACTATCTCAGTTTTCTGATGCAGAGTTTAAACTCTGGTTTGATTTATCTTGGCAAGGTGCAACAGGGGCGCGAGAATACTATGAGACATGGTTAAGAAGGCCGTATCAAGGTCTAACAGAATATGAAATCGACTTGTTAAACCTTAACGGGCTTAAATAAAATAAAAAGGAGCGTGATGCTATTGATTTTGTAGTTTAAATTCAACAAAAAAATAATTAAATAAGGCAGGCGAAAACATGTTAAAAGTTAATAAAATAACACCGCCGACTGTGGGGACAGTCAAAACGGTGTCATTCGTTCGGATGTGTTCATCCTACATCTTGGTAACTGTATTATGCCATATCCGGACGAAAAATTCAAGTTTTTTTGAAAAAATATCAAGAATAATTGAACCGGAGGTAGCATAATATGGCTATAAATAATTCCGCCCGTAACGGGTGCAAAGACGTTTTTCACTCTTTTTTGGTAAGGGATGCAGAGTTTGCTGGCAACCTTGAATTACCAGTATTAAAACCATCGTATTCCGTGCCGGAAAAGGTAATATCATTTTCAAAAGCAATTAGGTCAAACGACTACGGTTGCTGGGTTCATTTTTATGAGGATGATGTTAATTTTATAAGGATTTGGAATAATCCGCTGAAGTATCTACCTATACTGACAAAGTTTAAGGGCGTTATATCTCCTGATTTCAGCTTGTATCGGGACATGCCCTTGGTAATGCAGCAGTGGAATATTTATCGCAACAGAGCAATTGCACATTGGCTTCAGGCCAATGGCATTGATGTGATTCCGAATATCAGATTTGCTGATGACAGAACCTACGATGACTGCTGTGTTGGCATTGAAAAACACTCGGTTATCGCAATAGGAACTCATGGCTGTGTCAAGGTTCGGCAAGATAGGCAGTTCTTAATGGACGGTCTTGACTATGTAGTAAAACAATTAGAACCAGCGGTAATTGTAGTTTACGGAACTGCACCGAGTTATATTTTCGATAAGTATATTAAGATGGGTATCCGCATTGTACAGTTTCATAGCGAATATCACTTATCCCGAAAGGCGGTGAGCGCCTAATGGGAACCGGATTACACGGCGGGTTTGGCGGTGGAACTCAAGGTGCAAAAAACGACATTCCGCCTATTAAGGCTAATAAAGATTTGCGTTATAGCAAAAAGAAAACGGTTGGGTACTTGCTTAATCCAGACCATCCAATAGGTGGGTCAAAGGCAAAATTTATGAGAGATGTATTGGGTTACACTCAAGAAGATGCTAAAATCTTTCACAAGAATGTTGTTGCTTCTATTAAGAATAGAATTCCGGAGAAGACCGTTGAAACCACATTTGGAATTAAACATACCTATCAAACACAGCTAGTTAGTAAAGGCGGTAAGTCGGTATATGCAAATGTTGTTGTGGTTGTTCAAAAGGATAACGGACGAATAACATACAAAATAGTAACGATATATCCCGACAAGAAGGAGGGCAAATAATGAAAGAGTTAGATGCAGTAAAGCTTGTTGAAGAATTTGAAGGTCTCCCTGCTGAAACAGAAGGCACAATCGTTCATGAATATGACGGGTCAGCCTTTGAAGTTGAGTTTTTCGACAAAGAAGGCAATACCATTGATGTAATTACAACACCCGCAAAACTGTTAAAACTCACATGGGAGTATAATGGGGAGGATTAACAAATGACAAAAGAGAAGTTATTAGAGTATTTGTCCTGCGGTCGAGAGATTGAATTTAAGTATAATGAGAAGATGTACTCTATCACACAGGGTGTTTTAGACGGAAAACATGTTTTGTCTTTTTGCGAATTCAATCTGGAAACGACTGAAGTTGAAAAACCCGAAGAGGTTCTTGACATTGAACGGGACGGAAAAACTGTTCTAACAATGATAGAATCAATAAGCGATGACGATATTTGGATTTATTAACAGATAGTCAAATTTAATACCCTCCAAGAGCATAACGCTTTTGGAGGGTAATTTTTTTATTTTCAATACAGGTTGAACCGTTAATTATGCGTTCGCGTAAACAAAGTTACACGAACTCTGAAATTAGCAAGATTTTTTGCAAAAATTTTTTGCGATTAGCAAAATGAGCATTTTCATTAGCAAAAATCGGGTTTTTCTTGCTAATCATTAGCAGGCTAATTTTGTCCGTGTGAGCGAGTTCACTTTTTACTTATCCTCAAAAGTTCATTTCATTATTTAGTGTTTCAGTAAAAAATCGAAGCGCTGAAAAGTGGCTTAAAATAAGGCTTTCCAACGCTTCTTTGGCACCCACGATTGGAGTCGAACCAACGGCCTACCGCTTAGGAGGCGGTCGCTCTATCCTACTGAGCTACGTGGGCATATGAACTTTTGTTACACGGACTTTTTCCCGCAGTCCGTGGGACGTCCCAGCACTTAGGAGAGGCTTGTTATATCCATTTAACTATGGAGGCATTTTTAAGGTAAGGTTCTTATTACGAGCAAAGCGAGTAACAAGGTTCTGAGCAACGGCTCGGGTTCTTATTACGAGCAAAGCGAGTAACAAGGTTCTGAGCCAACGGCTCAGGTTCTTATTCTATCCGTTGAACTATCGGGGCAAATATTCTTTTCGCAAGGAATAATTTTAGCAGAACATAATAAGTTTGTCAACCAATAATCCGTAGGGGCTGACGAGGTCGTCAGCCCGCGGATTATGATGTAACTTTATTCGGGATGTCCGGGAGGTCGTCCCCTACAATAACCTGTTATTATTCCTGTATCTTTGTGATTTCAAGCGCAAGCTCGTCAAGCTGAATTTTATCAATAGCCGACGGCGCGCCGCTCATAGGCTCGCTTGCATTCTGCACCTTCGGGAACGCGACTACGTCGCGAAGCGAATCGACTCCGCAAATGAGCATTGCAAGTCGGTCAAGACCGATGCCCATTCCCCCGTGAGGCGGAGCAGCATAGTGGTATGCGTCAACAAGGAAGCCGAATTTTGCGTCAATTTCCTCCCGGGTCATACCCAAAAGCTCAAACATTTTATTCTGAAGAGCGCAGTCGGTAATTCTCATCGAACCTGATGACAGCTCGATTCCGTTGAGGACAAGGTCAAACGCCTGCGCCTTAACCTTGGATTTATCCGTATCAAGATACTGAATGCTCTCATCAAGCGGCATTGTAAACGGATGGTGAGCAGCAACCCATTCACCCGTCTCCTCATCAAGCTCAAAGAACGGCATTTCGGTAATCCAAAGGAAATTCCACTTATTTTCGGGAATTATATTAAGCTCCTTTGCAACGAGCAGTCGCAACGCGCCCATAATCATAAGAGCTTTTCTCGTCTTATCCGAAACAATAAACGCCGCGTCTCCCTTTTCAACGCCGAGTGTGTTCATTAGCTCGTCAAGCTCGCCCTCTTTTAAGAACTTTGCAAAAGAGCAGTTTGGCTGTTCGTCGGCAAAACGGATGTAAGCCAGTCCCTTTGCGCCGATTCCCTTTGCGTGCTCGGTCAGCTTGTCGATTTTCTTTCTTGAATATTCGGCTGCGCCGCCCTTTGCAACAATTGCCTTAACCGAACCGCCGTTTAATACGGTATCCTTAAACACCGAAAAATCGGTCTTTGCCGCCCAGTCTGAAATATCCTGAATTTTCATATCAAAGCGAGTGTCGGGCTTATCCGAGCCATAGGAATTCATAGCCTCTTCAAAGGTCATTCTCGGAAGCTTTTCGGGCACGTCAACATCAAGGGTTTCTTTCATAAGACGTTTTATGAAGCCCTCCGCCATAGTCATAATTCCGTCACAGTCAACAAACGACATTTCAAGGTCTATCTGCGTGAATTCCGGCTGACGGTCGGCGCGCAAATCCTCATCCCTGAAGCAACGCGCAAGCTGAATATAGCGGTCAAAGCCGGCTATCATGGTAAGCTGCTTATAAATCTGCGGCGACTGCGGAAGCGCATAAAATTTACCGTTATGAACTCTTGAGGGGACAACATAGTCTCTTGCGCCCTCGGGAGTGGACTTAATCATCATAGGGGTTTCTATTTCAATAAAATCGTTTTCATAGAAATAGTCCCTTGCGATTTTTGCGATTTTATGGCGCATTAGAATATTTTTCTGAAGGTCGGGACGGCGAAGGTCAAGATAGCGGTATTTAAGCCTCATCGCTTCGCTGGTATTGCTGTTTTCAACTATTTCAAACGGCGTGGTTTCAGCCTTTGAAAGAATTCTTAAATCCCTTACCTCAAGCTCAATATCGCCCGTGGGAATTTCCTTATTCTTGCTTGAACGCTCGCGGATAATACCCTTTGCCATTACAACGTACTCACTGCGAAGCGTAAACGCCTTGTCAAAAACCGCCTTATCGCTGTTCTCGTCAAAGGCGAGCTGAAGAATACCCGTACGGTCCCTTAAATCAACAAAAATGAGCGAGCCGAGGTCCCTCTGACGCTGTACCCAGCCGCCGACGGTAACCTCTTTTCCGATATCGCTTTCTCTGAACGTGCCGCAGTAGGCGGTGCGTTTTAAGCCTGTCATTTTATCCATTAGTTTTCGCCTCCGAGTATTGCTGTTAAATCCGCGTCATTTCCAAGGTCAAAGTCCTTGAGCGCATTTTCAAGCGCCTTTGTCTGAAAATCCGAAGCAAAGGCGTCAAGACTGATTTCTTCCTCTGTTCCGTCCTCCATATTTTTAATTCTGACCCTGCCGCTTTCAAGCTCGCTTTCGCCGAGCACGGTTGTATATGCGGCGCCGATTTTGTTTGCATATTTCATCTGCGCTTTGAGGCTTCTTCCGACAACGTCGTACTGAACCGACATTCCCTCTTTGCGAAGCTCATATCCGAGCTTGGCAGCCTTGAGCGCGCTTTTTTCATCCATTGAGACGATATACAGGTCGCACTTCTTCCTTTCGGGGAAGGCAACGCCCTGCTTTTCCATAAGAAGAAGCAGTCTTTCAAGTCCGAGTCCGAAGCCACACGCGGGAGTCGGATTTCCGCCGAGCTGCTCAACCAGTCCGTCATATCTTCCACCGCCGCAGACGGTTCCCTGCGCGCCGATTTCGGAAGAAACGAATTCAAAAACGGTTCTTGTATAATAATCAAGCCCTCTTACAATAGTGGGGTTTACTTTATATTCAATTCCCATAGCGTCAAGCTGATTTTTAACGGACTCAAAATGCTCTTTACAGTCGTCACAAAGATAGTCAAGGACTACGGGCGCGTCCTTACTTATCTTTTTACATTCGGGGTTTTTGCAGTCAAGAATACGCATGGGGTTTTTGTCAAGTCTTTCAAGACAGGTGTCGCACAGCATTTCCTTTTTTGACTCAAAATATTCCTTTAACGCCTTGTAGTAATTCTTTCTGCATTCGGGACAGCCTATTGAATTTATTTCAAGGCTTATGTTTTCAACTCCGAGGTAGTCAAAAATCTCACGGGCAAGCGAAATGATTTCCGCGTCAGCCGAGGGACTCGACGCGCCGAAATTTTCAACTCCGAACTGATGGAACTCACGAAGCCTGCCTGCCTGCGGCTTTTCGTAACGGTAACAGGAGGTTATATAGCTCATCTTCTGCGGAGCGCCGTCGTTGAAAAGACCGTGCTCAAGATAAGCCCTGACCGCGCCGGCGGTACCCTCGGGACGAAGGGTAATGCTTCTGCCGCCCTTGTCGTCAAAGGTATACATTTCTTTCTGAACAACATCCGTGGTTTCGCCGACTCCGCGCGAAAAAAGCTCCGTATGCTCAAAAACAGGCGTGCGAATTTCAAAAAAGCCGAAATTTTCAGCCGTCTCACGCATCGCCGCTTCAAGATACTGGATTTTATTGCTTTCATTCGGCAGGGTGTCAACAGTACCCTTTATTGCTTTTGTAACAAGTTCCATATTCTTTACTCCTACATAAGAACGGGAGTACAGCTTCTGTACTCCCGAAAATAATCATTTTTCCTTGGGGTTGACAATGTCACGCCAGTCAAGGTCGCCGTGTTCAAGAGAATGAATCAGCGCCTCTGCAGTTGCAATATTCGTAGCAACGGGGATGTTATGAACATCGCAGAGTCGAAGCAGAGTTGCTTCTTTAGGCTCATGCGGCTTGGGATTCAGCGGATCCCTGAAAAGCAGAAGCAGGTCAATCTCATTGCAGGCAATCATAGCGGCAATTTGCTGGTCGCCGCCCTGCTGACCGCTTAAGAATCTTTTAATCTTAAGTCCGGTCGCCTCGGAAACGATTTTTCCGGTTGTACCCGTGGCACAAAGCGAATGACGGGAAAGCACTCCGCAATACGCAATGCAAAACTGTGTCATAAGCTCTTTTTTCTCATCGTGTGCAATTAAGGCGATATTCATATTCTCCCTCCCATTCACAATAAAAATAAACGCCGATAATGAATAATTATAAATATAATAACAAAAATATCTTCGGAATTCAACAATTCTTTTTATAAATTTGCAAATTTCAGCTCCACATTCTCGCCCTCAAGCCTTTTTGCTATCCGAAGGAAGGCGTTAAACGCGGAATTTCTTGAAGAAAGAGGGCTGCCCGTTACGGAATAAAAGGCGACTGCGCTGTCCTCCGGCACGATTCCGATAAGCCTTACGCAGGTTTTGTCAATAACCGAATCGGCGTTGAGAAATCTGCCCTTTCTTGACTCCTTTTTACGAAAGCGGTTTATTATAAGTCTTGCCTCGCCGTCAAAGCCGTATTCACGCATTTTATCCGCCGCAACGCCTGCGCTTCTTACACAGACCTCGTCGGGAGTGGCAACCACCAGCGACATATCGGCAACCTCACTGCCAAGCCGCAGCATTTCGCCGAGTCCTGCAGGCGCGTCAAGAAAAATGTAGTCATACTCCCCTTTAACCTTTTGGATAATCGGCTCAAGTCCCTTTTGAGAAATGGTTTCGGAAAAGCTGACGGGAGCGCAAAGCAGGTCAGGGTTACCGTTTTCACCCTTGACCGTCGCCTGTTCAACGTTGGCTCTGTCCTCAAGCACATCGCCCCAGTCATAGACGCATTTTTCAGTAACGCCTAAAATCAGGTCAAGACTGCGAAGAGAAACGTCCATATCAATAAGCAGCACTTTTTTATTCAGTTTTACAAGCGCTCTGCCGAGAAAAGCCGTGACGGAGGATTTACCCACGCCGCCCTTTCCGCTGGCAACAAGAAAAATGTTATGCATTTCTTTACCTCAAAGGCGTATTAAAGCTTTCAACTCTTTCAGCCTCGCCCACCTGTGAAAAATAAGCGGTGTAAATATCCGCCGCTATCTGGGCGGTTGACGAACCCGTTTCCGCATTCTCAACCACAATGGCAATTGCTATCTGCGGATTTTCATACGGCGCAAAGGATATAAGCAAGCCGTTTGTGCCGCTTACGTTTTTTCCGTCAACTATCTTCGTAATTTCCGCAGTACCCGTTTTAGCCGCAACGTTTACGGGGCAGGAATTAAGCGCGCTGTTTCTTGCGCCGACCCTGCGCATACCCTCTCTTACGGTGTCAAAGGTCGTTTTCTTAAAGCCGGTTTCGTTAAGAACGGTAGGCTTCGTGTTATCGACAACCGTTTTTGTAAAGTCGTAGGATTTAACCGCTTTTACATAATGGGCCTGATACCTCGTGCCGCCGTTTGCAATTGTTGCGCAGTAGGTTGCAAGCTGAACGGGAGTGAAAAGGTTGTCCGACTGGCCTATGGCTGCCTGAACCGTGTCGCCGGGGTACCAGGTGCCGCCCTGGGAGTTTCTGTATTCAATTGACGCAAGATTTCCGCTTGCCTCGCTTAATTCGACGCCTGTTTTTTCACCTAAACCGAAAAGCTTACAGTAGGTGTTCATCTTATTTATTCCAAGCTCCAAACCCGTTTCAAAGAAGAAAATATTACACGACTGGTTAAGCGCCTCGCGGACGTCAATATTCCCGTGAACTCCGAGGCATTTAAACGTCTGATCGGTAAATTTGCGGTAAACGCCGTTGCAGGTAAAGGTCGAAGATGCAGTGATAACGCCCTCCTCAAGTCCTGCGCAGGCAACTGCCGGCTTAAAGGTCGAACCGGGAGCATAGGTGTTCTGCAGAACCCTGTTCCACAGCGGAGAAGCCTTATCCTCAGTAAGAAGCGAATAGTCCTTTTTATATGTGTTAAGGTCAAACGTCGGGTACGTTGCGCTCGCAAGAATTGCGCCGCTGTTTACGTCAACGGCAACTACCGCGCCTGCCGCGGGAAGATATTCGTTATAGGGGAGCTGACTGATACGTTTTTCAAGCGCTTCCTGGGCGATGCGCTGAAGCGTAGTGTCAATTGTGAGAATAACCGTGTCGCCCTGAACGGGATTTTTGGTATATCCCGTTTTTTTATTGCCGTTTGCGTCCTCAGTGGTTGTTCTTATTCCGTCCTTGCCCCTTAAATACTCCTCCATTGCGCTTTCGATGCCGAACTGACCGATTTTATCGTTAAGTCCGTAACCGTATTTCGCCTTAATAGAGGCGATTTCATCGCTTGAAAGCCCGGGGACCGCAAGCCTTTCCTCAAGGTCCGCCTTATGCTCCTCATACTGCTCGGCATTTATCGAATCAACATAGCCTAAAATATGCGGCGCAAGAGAGCCTGTAACGTATTCACGGTAAGTAACTATCTGGACGTCAACGCCCCTGTAAAAATCGCTGTTCTCCTTTATATAGGAGATAATTGTCTCGGGCACGTCCTCGGCAAAAACATAGGGGTTATCCGTCGTGAAAAGGAGCTTTTTCATATTGTAGCAGACGGAAATAATCTTTATCTGGTCCTTAATCGGGTAACTCTCTACCTCGTAACGCTCAACAAGCGCGTCAAAGCAGTTTTGCGCAGAGGCGTAATCGTTCAGGTAAAGATAGTCCTTGCTTTTAAGAAAGGCGATATCGCTTTCCATATCCTCAATAAAAACGGGCTTGAGGTTTTTGTCAAGCTCAATGGGTAACGCGTTTATCCACTCGAGCTTGTTTTTTTCAAGCAGCTTTATAAGCGCAATAATAATCTCGTTTCTTTCCGACTGCTTTGTTGCGGACGGAAAATACGAGCCGTCAAAAATAATGCTGTTTCCCTGACGGTTTGTAACGAGCGGATTTCCGTTTGTGTCAAGTATCTGTCCGCGCGCTCCCTCAACGGTGACGTTGCTTACGCTCAATGCGTCGTGAGCGGCGGAATACTCTTCGCCGTGGATAATCTGAACCGAAAAAAGCGCAAAGGCGAACACAACGAGCACCGCAACCGAAAGCCCGATAAGAAAAGCATATCTGCGCTTATCCCTTTTAAGAGCATCGCGGGTCATTTTGTTCACCTCCGTTAAAGGTTAAATGCGTTTTTCAGTATTCAACCGTATATTTTTTTGAAATATTTTTTATAACAAAATAGAAAATGAATGTTAAAAGAAAGCTGAACGCCGCGCCGGGAAAATAGTACCTGACAAAAAGGTACGCCGGCCGTTCGATTCCCTGCGCGGAAATGAAGAACATAACGTAGAGAATTGAATATAAAAGGCAGGCAGCCGCTGACAGAACAAGACTTGTGACAAGATTTTTCTGCATAAGATATCTTACAAGCACTCCTGCAACCGCGCATATTAAAAACAAAAGCAGCGCGTTGTAGCCGTCTCCGCCGCCGTGGGACAAATCCCAGAGCGCGCCTGCAAAAATTCCGAAAGCCGCTCCCCAGCGTTCCCCCTCAAAAATTGCAATGCAAACGCAAAGCGGAACGAGAAGAAAGACGTGAATGCCGAAAAGTGACGGGAAATACCCCTCGGTCAACTGAAGCAGGGCGCAAAGAATAATCACCGCCGCAATAAGAAGCCTGCGCTTGAGAAGAATTTTGGTTTGCTTTTCCATTATTTCTTCTCCCCGAAGTCGGTTATGATAAAGACGTCCTGAAGAGTGGTTATATCAATATCCGGCTCAATTATTGCGTTTGATGAAACGTTTGCCTCGTCCGCCTCGACGCTTACCACGGTTCCGATAATCAGTCCCCTCGGATAAATGCCGCCGATTCCCGACGTGCAAACGATACCTCCGCTCGTGACAACGGAGTTTCCGTCGAGACCGGAAAGCATACATCTTCCCTTGAGCGCAAGATTTGTATTTGAATTTACATAGCCTATTTCACCCGAACGGATTTCATAAGCGCTGATGTTGACCTTCGGGTTAAAAATCGTATGAATTACGCAGGAGGAAACATTAACCTCCTTGACAACTCCTATCAGGTGCTCCCCGTAAATTACGGGACAGTTCACCGTAACTCCGTCGGACGAGCCTGCGTTTACGGTAAACGAGCCGAAAACATCCGCCGAATCCCTTCCTATAACGGAAGCCGCGGCAAATTTATAATCGGGATTATCGTTTTTAACCTCAAGGAAGTTTTCGTAGCTTTCAACCTTTTTCTTGAGCTTTTCGTAATCGACAAGCTGACTCTGATACTCAATAACCTTGTTTTCAAGCTCCCTTACCCTTTCGCGGTATTCCGACGCGGAAACAAACGCGCCCGAAAAGTTCTCAAACTTTTCAGCCGCATAAGACGCAAGGCGCTGCAGGGGGCTGAAAACAACACCTGCAACGCTTGTTACGGGGCTTGTGCCGTTATTCGTTACCGCCGCAAAGAAAATTCCCAGCAGACAGAACGCGAGCATCAAAGCCAATATTTTAAATGAAGTTGTTTTAAAAAAATTCTTCATAAAAGCTTTCCTTTTTAAAGCGAATTATCTTTCGCCTCTGAAGAAATTGCCCTCAAGGCACATTCCCGTTCCGTCAACTACGCAGTCAAGCGGATTTTCCGCAACGTGAACGGGCATTTTTGTTTCAGCCTCAATAAGCTTATCAAGACCGCGAAGCATTGCACCGCCGCCCGTGAGCATAATGCCGCGGTCAATAATGTCCGCTGAAAGCTCGGGCGGAGTCTTTTCAAGAGTGCTTCTTATTGCGTCAAGAATCTGCTCAACCGGGTCTGTAAGAGCCTCACGGACCTCCGCAGAGGTAATTTCAATGTTCCTCGGAAGGCCGTCCATAAGGTTTCTGCCCTTAACGTCCATTGCGCCCTCGGCGTCATACGGATAAGCCGAACCCAATTTGATTTTTATATCCTCGGCTGTTCTTTCGCCGATAAGAAGATTATATTTTTTCTTGATATAGTTGATAATTGCCTCGTCAAAATTGTCGCCTGCAACGCGTACCGAACGGGAGGTAACAATATCGCCGAGTGAAATAACCGCAACCTCACTTGTACCGCCGCCGATATCAACAACCATACTGCCCGTAGCTTCCTTAATGGGAAGTCCGGCGCCGATAGCCGCCGCAAGAGGCTCCTCAATAAGGCTGACATATCTGGCTCCGGCGCTTTTTGCCGCGTCGTGAACCGCTTTTCTTTCAACCTCTGTGATGCCAGACGGGACGCAAATCATAACTCTTGCCCTTGAAAACGGAGAAGAGCTGATAGCCTTTTTGATAAAAGCCATAAGCATTTCACTCGTTATTTCAAAGTCGGCTATAACGCCGTCCTTAAGAGGACGGTAAGCCTTAATTGAACCGGGCGTACGGCCTATCATTTCCTTTGCCTCGTTGCCGACTGCAACTACCTTTATGGGATTTTGTGTAATATCAGCCGCAACAACGCTCGGTTCGCGAAGAACTATTCCCTTGCCCTTAACGTAGACAAGAGTGTTTGCCGTACCTAAATCTATACCAATGTCCTGTGCAAATAACATTGTTTAATCCCCTTCTTAAAAATTTGATAAAAACGGAGCGGTGAAATTCCGCTCCGCACTAAATTAAAAATCAGTCGTCGCGTCTTCTTCTGTTATTGAAGTTTTTCTTGTGCTGGGGACGTCTTGAGCTTTCCGAAATATCGTTTTCGGGAACAAGACCCTTTACCTCAATAAGAGCGTCCCTGCGAGAAAGGTTAATTCTGCCCTGGTCGTCTATTTCAAGAACCTTGACCATAACCTCGTCGCCTACGTTTACAACGTCCTCAACCTTTTCAACACGCTTTACGTCAAGGTGGCTTATATGAACAAGTCCCTCCTTGCCGGGTGCGATTTCAACAAACGCGCCGAAGCTCATAAGACGGGTGACAACACCTGCGTAAATTGCGCCGATTTCAGGGTCGTTTGCAATTGTTTCAACCATAAGAAGCGCTCTCTTTGCGTTATCAAGGTCGATTGCGGAAATATAAACTCTGCCGTCCTCTTCGACGTCAACCTTACAGTCGCATTCAGCGCAGATTTTCTGGATAACCTTGCCCTGCTTGCCGATAACGTCGCCGATTTTCTCGGGGTTAATCTTCGTTGAAAGCATTTTCGGAGCGTACTTTGAAAGCTCCGGTCGAGGCTCGGAAATAACGGGAAGCATAATCTCGTCAAGAATATAATTTCTTGCCTTATGAGTCTTTGCGAAAGCTTCCTTGATGATTTCGGGAGTAAGTCCGTGGACCTTTAAGTCCATCTGGATAGCGGTGATACCCTTCTTCGTGCCGGCAACCTTAAAGTCCATATCGCCGTAGAAATCCTCAAGACCCTGGATATCAACCATTGTCATAAAGTCGCCGTAAACGCCCTCGTCGCCCGTGATAAGACCGCAGGAAATACCTGCAACGGGAGCCTTAATCGGAACGCCGGCTGCCATAAGAGCAAGAGTTGAGCCGCAGATAGAACCCTGTGAGGTTGAGCCGTTTGAAGAGAGAACCTCGCTTACTACGCGGATAGCATACGGGAACTCGTCAACAGACGGAATAACGGGAAGAAGCGCCTTTTCAGCAAGCGCGCCGTGACCGATTTCACGTCTGCCGGGGCCTCTTGAGGGCTTTGTTTCACCGACTGAATATGACGGGAAATTGTAGTGATGGATATATCTCTTTTCGGTCTGTTCGTCAAGGCCGTCAAGCTGCTGGGCGTCGCTCATGGGAGCAAGAGTTGCAATTGAGAGCACCTGAGTCTGACCTCTTGTGAAAAGACCCGAGCCGTGAACGCGCGCAAGAAGGTCAACCTCTGCGTTAAGCGGACGGATTTCGTCAATGCCTCTGCCGTCAACACGCTTATGCTCGTCCTTAAGCCAGGAACGGACAACGTGCTTCTGAACAAGATACATAATTTCGTCAATTTTTTCGGGATGCTCCTCAAAGAGCTCGTCAAATTTTTCGTGAACCGCTTCATAAACAGGAAGAAGAGCAGCGTCACGAACGTTTTTGTCGTCGGTGTCAAGAGCCTTCTTAACGTCCTCAATGCAGAAATCCTCTATCTGCTTAAAGATTTCGGGATCGGGATCGGAGGACTCATAAGTGAATTTCTCCTTGCCGACCTCGGCAACAATTTCGTTAATGAATTTTACGATTTTCTTGTTTTCCTCGTGACCTGCCATAATGGCGTCAAACATTGTTTCGTCGTCAATTTCGTTTGCGCCTGCTTCGATCATGGCAACAAGGTCCGCAGTGGAAGCAACCGTAAGAACAAGGTCGCTCTTTTCTCTCTGCTCAAGGTTGGGGTTAATAACTATCTGTCCCTCAACAAGTCCTACATTTACACCTGAAATCGGGCCGTCCCACGGAATATCGGAAATGGCGATAGCTGCCGAAACGCCGATCATAGCGGTAATTTCGGGCGAGCAGTCGGGGTCAACCGACATAACGGTTGCAACTACCGAGCAGTCGTTTCTTAAGTCTTTCGGGAAAAGCGGACGGATAGGTCTGTCGATACAACGGGAGGTGAGAATTGCCTTCTCACTCGGTCTTGACTCTCTTCTCTGGAAGGAGCCGGGAATTTTACCGACAGAATACATTTTTTCTTCATAGTCAACCGAGAGAGGGAAGAAATCAACGCCCTCTCTGGGCTTTGCGGATGCGGTTACGTTACAGAGAACCTCTGTCTCGCCGTAACGCGCAAGGATGGATGCGTTTGCAAGGCCTGCCATTTTACCCGTTTCAAGGGTAAGCTTTCTGCCTGCAAGCTCGGTTTCCCAAACCTTAAAGTTCTTGAAAAACATAGTTTTTACCTCTTTCATTTTTTATTTTTCACCGAGGCAAAAACCTGTTTAGCAATAAACAGAACCTTTAAAAAAATAAATCTCAAAAACTCTGTTTACCGCTAAAACCTGTGTTTTTGCCCCGAAAAATTACGTTTCTAAAAAGCAAATCAAGGCAAGCAGAACACTCTGCTTGCCCCGAAAAAACTTATTTACGAATACCCAACTGAGCGATAATCGAACGGTATCTCTCGATGTCAACCTTCTGCAAATAAGCAAGAAGATTTCTTCTGTGACCGACCATCTTAAGAAGTCCTCTTCTTGAGTGATGATCCTTCGGATGAGCCTTGAAATGCTCGTTCAAATCGTTAATTCTCTTTGTGAGGACCGCGATCTGAACCTCGGGAGAACCCGTGTCGCCCTCGTGAGTAGCGTACTTGGCCATTATAGCCTGCTTTTCTTCTTTTGTCATTTTTTTCACCTCATTGAAATTTTAACGTGATTTCACAGAAGAAGGCAGGTGAACACTGTTAAACAGTTTACTCCTTAATCCGAGAAATCCGTTTTAGCGAATGAATTGTATCATAATCGGACCTGTTTGTCAATTAAATTTTTGGCTTGTTTTTCATTAAATTTTTGCCTATACAAGAGGTTGAAAAACCGCCTGCGCCCGACACAAAATATAGATTATTATAATACTTTTATTATTACCCGTTTTATGCTATAATATTTAAAATAAAAAAAGCAGGTGAAAAAATGCCTTTACAGATAGTCCGTAACGATATTACAAAAATGAAATGTGACGCCATAGTCAACGCCGCAAATGAGACGCTTCTCGGCGGCGGCGGAGTTGACGGCGCAATTCACCGCGCGGCAGGACCGTCCCTTCTTGAAGAGTGCAGAACTCTCGGCGGCTGCAAAACGGGTGAAGCGAAAATCACAAAGGGCTATAATCTGCCCGCGAAATACGTTATTCATACAGTCGGTCCCGTCTGGCAGGGCGGAAGCCGAAACGAAAGGGCGCTTCTTGAAAGCTGCTATGACAATTCATTAAGGCTTGCAAAGGAAAACAACTGCGAAAGCGTTGCTTTTCCGCTCATTTCAGCCGGCGTATACGGCTACCCGAAAAGAGAGGCGTTCGATATCGCCGTGCGCCGTTGCGTTGAATTTTTAAGAGAGAACGATATGACAATATATATCGTCGTTTTCGACCGCGACTCATTCCTTGAAAGCGGTAAATACTTTTCGGATATCAAGCAGTTAATTGACGACACTTACGTACTTGAAAATTCTGACACGACCTCCGTTATGCTTGAAAGGGAAATGTCAACATTCTCCACGCAGCTTCCCTGCGCGTCCGCCCCTATAGAAAAGCCAAAGAATATTTCGCCGTTCGGGTTCTTTTCATCCGCTGACACCTCGGCTCAAGCCGAAATACCGATAACTGTTGACGAAAGCTTTTCGCAAATGCTACTGCGAAAAATCGACGAAAAGGGTATGACGGACAGCGAGTGCTACAAAAAGGCGAACATTGACAGGCGGCTTTTTTCAAAAATCCGAAGCGACGCTCACTATAAACCGAGCAAGCCTACGGCAATAGCCTTTGCAATAGCGCTCGAAATGAACCTTGAAGAAACGGGCGAGCTGCTTTAAAGGCAGGGTATGCGCTTTCGCACAGCATTAAATTCGATATTATTATTGAATATTTTATAAGTCACGGCATTTATGATATTTTTAAAATCAACGAAACGCTGTTTGCCTTTGACCAACAGCTTTTGGGTTCATAAAATCACCTGACCGTTTTTCAATTAAGAATTTGTCGCCTATAAAGCGACCAAATAAAAAATAAACCTCCTATAATGTGAATTGTAAACAGAAGGTCAATTCATATTTCAGGAGGTTTTTATTTGTGGCAAAAAGAGAAACAGACAAAAGGGAAGCCGTAAAAATGCTTTCCGAAAAAATCGGCGAAAGAATAAAAGAAATGCCCACGGGAAGTAAATCGTCAATTTCAAGGCTTATAAACGGGTTACTCACAAAGGACGGTTATGAAAACATCCATCTTGGCGCAGACGTCGGCAGAGCTTGGACAAAGGACGGCGGTAAAACCTATATTTTAAGTGAGGACGATTTATTCTCCGTCCTTGAAGAAACGAAAAAGCTCTTAAAAGGCAGCTGCGTTCTCGACTTTTCGGAGTACAAAAACAAAATTGTCGGCTTACCTTTCAATCTTTCATTCACGGTAAAAAGAAAAAACAAATAAACTTTTAGGGAGGTATTTATTATGAAAAAAACAGAAAAAATCAATAACAACATTACGGAGCTTGTATTCATCCTTGACCGAAGCGGCTCAATGTCGGGTCTTGAGAGCGACACAATAGGCGGCTTTAACGGTATGATTACGGACCAGAAGAAAAAGGACGGCAGGTGTTTTGTTTCGACTGTCCTTTTTGACCACGAAATTTTAACACTTTACGACAGAGTCCCACTCGAAAAAATCGAAAAAATGACCGATAAGGACTATCAGGTACGTGGCTGTACGGCTCTGCTTGACGCCATAGGTACAAGCATTGTCCATATTGAAAACATCCACAAGTATATAAGAGAAGAGGATGTGCCCGAAAACACAGTTTTTGTCATCATCACAGACGGACTTGAGAACGCGAGCAAGGAGTTTTCAAGCGATAAGGTCAAAAAAATGATAGAGAGTAAAAAGAAAAAGAACAACTGGGAATTTCTCTTTATAGGCGCAAATATTGACGCGGTTGAAACGGCTTCTCACATAGGAATTAACCGCGACAGGGCCGTTAATTACCACGCCGACGAATGCGGTACAAGCGTGGTCTACAGCACGGTTTCAAACGCAGTTTCACGCGTTCGCGAATGCGCTCCGCTTCAGGCTGACTGGTCGGAAGAAATTGATAAGGACTTCAGAAAAAGAAAGTAAAAAAATGTAGGGACAGATATTATCCGCCTACAAAAAACAGCCTCCCTTATGAAAAGGGAGGCTCAATTCTTTTAATAAATTTTAAACCTGTTCAAGCGCCTGCTTTATATCGTTAATCAAATCCTCTTTGTCCTCAATACCGCAGGAAATACGGATTAAGCCTGCCGGAATTCCTGCCGCTTCAAGCTGCTCGTCAGTCAGCTGTCTGTGAGTCGAGGTCGCAGGGTTAAGGCAACAGCTTCTCGCGTCAGCAACGTGAGTTTCAATTGCCATAAGACGAAGGGACTTCATAAACTTTTCCGCAGCCGCTCTTCCGCCTTCAATTTCAAACGAAACTACGCCGCAACCGCCCGAAGGCATATATTTCTTCGCAAGCTCATAGTATTTATCACCCTCAAGGTGAGGATAAGAAACGCGCTTAACCTTTTCGTGACCCTTAAGGAAGGATGCGACCGCAAGACCGTTTTCGCAGTGACGCGGCATTCTTACGTGGAGCGATTCCAAACCGAGATTAAGGTAAAACGCATTCTGCGGTGACTGAATACAGCCGAAGTCCCTCATTAACTGCGCGGTGCATTTAGTGATAAAAGCGCCCTCTCTGCCGAATTTTTCGGCGTATGTAATGCCGTGATACGAGTCGTCGGGAGTGGTAAGTCCGGGGAACTTATCCTTATGAGCGAACCAGTCAAATTTTCCCGAATCGACTATCGCGCCGCCGACTGCAACGCCGTGACCGTCCATATATTTAGTTGTCGAATGAGTGACTATATCCGCGCCCCATTCAATAGGTCTGCAGTTTACGGGGGTCGGGAAGGTGTTGTCGATTATCAGCGGAACGCCGTGCGAATGAGCCGCTTTTGCAAATTTTTCAATGTCAAGCACCGTCAGAGCAGGATTTGCAATTGTTTCGCCGAAAACCGCCCTGGTGTTATCCTGAAAAGCCGCGTTAAGCTCCTCCTCGGCGCAGTCGGGATTTACAAACGTTACGTCAATGCCCATCTTTTTCATTGTAACGGCAATAAGATTAAAGGTTCCGCCGTAAATGGACGCGGACGAAACAATATGAGAGCCCGTTTCGCAGATATTGAAAAGCGCAAAGAAATTCGCCGCCTGACCAGACGAGGTGAGCATTGCCGCAGTTCCGCCCTCTAATTCGGCAATTTTTGCCGCAACGTAATCATTAGTCGGGTTCTGGAGACGAGTATAAAAATATCCGCTTGCCTCAAGGTCAAACAGCTTTCCCATATCCTCGCTCGTGTCATATTTAAAGGTTGTTGACTGAACAACGGGAATCTGTCTCGGCTCGCCGTTTTTCGGCGTATAGCCGCCCTGAACGCATTTTGTATTTAATTTATAATCACTCATAGCAGTTCCTCCAAATAAAGTATATTGCGATTATATCAAAATTTTTGAGCATTTGCAATAAAGGCAGGCGTAAAAACTGTATGTAATGCCACTTGAATTTGGTTTTCTTATTTTTTATAATTAAGATACAATAATTTCGGGATGTGAAAAAATGACAAAATACATTTCTCCGCGTGAAAAAAGAAATTTCTATTTCGGCTTAAGCGGTCAGAACCTTTTGTATTCGCTCATCGGAAGCTCGTTCTTCTCCTTCTTTATGACGGATATTGCCGTGTTCCCTCCGCTGACTGTTACGGCGCTTGTGCTTATTATGAAAATCTGGGACGGAATAAACGACCCGATAGTAGGCTCCTGGATAGACCGTCACACCTTTAAAAACGGCGAAAAATTAAGACCGTTTCTTCGTTACACTCCCCTGCCCGTGGGAATTTTCACGGTCCTTTTGTTCATTGTTTTTCCGTCGGACCGCCTTTGGCTGAAGGTCGCGTATTTCATAATTATGTATATCTGCTGGGACCTTGCGTACACCTTCCAGGACGTTTCGATGTGGGGCATTACCGCCTGCATTTCGCCCGATTCAAACGAGCGTGACGTTTTTGTTCAGTGGGCAAGGACAATTGGCTCGTGCGTTTTTGCCGTCGGCTCCGCAGGAATACCTATGGCGCTTGAGATGGTTGCCAATATAACCGGACGTTCTCTTGCGTTTATGACGGTCGTTTTCGCGGTAATTTTCGGTCTGGGCGGCGCGATGATGGCAATACGCTGTAAGGAAGCCAACGAAAGAATTCATCCCGAGCCGGAAAAACGCCAGCAAAGTCTTTGGGAGAGCTTTAAAATTGTATTCTCAAATAAAATGCTTATGCTCGTCACCCTTTCAAATCTTCTCGGCGCAGTCGGCTTCGGCGGCAGTATGGTTGTGTATTTCTTCAAATACGAAATCCCTGCGGATTTTTTGGGCGAAAACAGCATTATCGGCGCTTTGGGTCTTACCACAATTTACGGCATAATCACAAGCGTTCCCGGTATGCTCGGAATGGTCTTTGCCGACAAGCTTAAAAAATGGTGTAAAAGCTACGTCAACGCGCTGATTCTTATGCAGGCGTTAAATCTTATTGTCAGAATTATTGCGTTTTTCATTGGCTTTGAGGGAAACAAGCTGTGGATAGCTCTTGCGATAATCGGTCTTGGAAATATCCCTATGGGCGCAAACGCAATTGCACAGACCTCAATTTTCTGCGACAGTATTGACTATATGGAATATAAAACGGGAAAGCGCACGGAGGGTATCACCTTTTCAATTCAGACCTCCTTTACAAAGATTTCAAGCGGAATTACCTTAGGTCTTACAACGCTTGCGCTTCACCTTCTTCATTACAAGGCGGTCGAGGATGTCCCCGGCGCGGTTTACGTCGGCACGCAGACGGCGGCGTTTGACAACTGGATTTGGCCGCTGATTATTCTCACGCCTGCGCTTGCAAGTCTTTTATACATAATTCCCCTGCTGTTTATCCGCTACACTCCCGAGGAGCGTAAAAAGGTTGAAACCGAGCTTAAACGGCGCAGAGAGGAAGCAAAAACAATTGACAACATTTAGGATATGATTTAATGAAAAAATATAACATTTCTCACGAATATTCCGTTGACCTGTGGGATGAGGGCGTATGCGACTCAAAGGGCTTCCCGATAGCCTGGATATACGCCTGCCTTAATCCGATAAGGCAAAAGGTTGAAAGAAAGCTTAATCTTACTCAGACGAATTTTCAGTTATCGCCTTATTATCTTTTGTATTTTGATTTGCTCGAAAAAAGCGAAAGCTTTGCTGATAAAATCATAGAAACGGCAAGGCAGCCGCTTTCCTACTCCGCCGTTCAAAGACTTATTGAAAATCCGATTTCCCTTGACGGAGACTGGTTTTCGTTTTCACGCCTTATAAAAAAACACGGCATAGTCCCCTTTCACGCTATGCTCGGCACGGGCTTTCACGCCCATAAAACAGACGTTTTGACGCTTCTTAAAAACCGTCTTTTGCTCTTCGCGAGCGAGCTTCGCGCAGCCGATGAAAACTCGTTTGAAACGCTAAAAGCCGTTTTGCTTGAGGACGTAAAAACAATTCTTTCGGAGCAGTTCGGCACTCCGAAAGAAAGCTTTAATTGGAACTACAGAGACAAAAGCGGAGAAGCGCACCGCCTTGAAAACGTAACGCCTGTTGATTTTTTCCGCGACTGCTGTGAAACTCCGATCGACAGCTATACGGTTGTTGCGGACGAAAGGCTCGAAAGGAACGGGAGCAGGGATATTCTTTATCTTCCTGTTGCCGACATAAAGCTGCTATGCGCAAAACAGCTTGAAAACGACGAGCAGGTTATAATCTGCGCCGATACACGCCAGCAGGCAAACGCCATGCTCGGCATTCTCGACACCGATTTTAACGATAATGAGTCTGTTTTCGGCTCGGACAGGACAATGTCAAAAACGGACTCGATTAAATACAAACGCATTTTGCCCTGCGATTATCTCTCCCTTGACGGGGTTCAGGTTGAAAGCGGCATTCCCGTCCGTTTCAAGGCGCAGGACTCAAACGGAGCGCTCACGGGCGCTGACGGCCATTACACAATGAACGGAAAATGGTTTGACGAATATGTTTTTTATGCGGTGATAAATAATAGGTTTTTGTCAAAATAAAAGGTCTTATCCTCTCAAGGCAAAGCCAAATCAGTAGGGGTTGACGACTCGGCAACCCGTTGCCCGTTTACGGGCAATTACCGTCATTGACGGCAACGGGACGCTAAGGTTATCGTCCCCTACTACCCAAATCAACCGCAAAAAACGATAAAAACCGTGACTGAGTTTAGACTCAGTCACGGTTTTACAAATATTTCCGTATATCGTCTGTCAGCTGAAGCTCAATATCCACAAGCCTTTCGGCGATATCCTTTGACTTCTCATCTGCCGCAGTATATTGATTTATATACCTACTTAAAGATTTTACGCCCATATTACAGCCGTCCGTCATAAGGTCGGCTATTGTTTTATCCGACGGGTCCGCAAGCAGCTTTGCATTGGTTTTCATCCAGCTCATACTCTTTGCAACCGGATTCGGATTTTTACCGCTGTCGGAATGTTCGTCAAGAAGCGCTCCGAGCTCGGCTCCCAATTTCTGGTGCTCATATTTACAAACCGACAGCAAATCGTGAAAGGTCGCGTCCTTAACGTTATCAAGCACGTCGTCAATGGACTCCACGCCCATTTTCACCCCTGCGTCACATTCTCTTAAAAGCTTTACCGTATCGCCGTCCGAACCGACAAAATCCTGCATATTCTAACCACCTTTTAATAGTTTGGGATTAGTATATGCAGGATTATTTTTATTATTCGTTTTTAAATAAGTTCACGCGAACCGATTTTATTATTTTGTCGGAATAAGCTTTTCTTTTCCGCCCATATAGGGACGAAGCGCAACGGGAATATTTACGCTGCCGTCCTCGTTAAGGTTGTTTTCAAGGAAAGCAATAAGCATTCTCGGCGGAGCAACAACAGTGTTATTAAGCGTATGGGCAAGATACTTTTTGCCATCCTCGCCGCTGACGCGGATTTTAAGGCGTCTCGCCTGCGCGTCGCCGAGATTCGAACACGAACCGACCTCAAAATATTTCTTCTGTCTGGGGCTCCACGCCTCAACGTCAAGGGATTTGACCTTAAGGTCCGCAAGGTCGCCCGAACAGCACTCAAGAGTCCTTACGGGAATATCGAGAGAGCGGAAAAGGTCAACCGTATTCTGCCAGAGCTTATCGAACCAATATGGACTGTCCTCGGGCTTACAGATAACTATCATTTCCTGCTTTTCGAACTGATGAATTCTGTAAACTCCCCTCTCCTCAATTCCGTGGGCGCCCTTTTCCTTGCGGAAGCAGGGAGAATAGCTTGTAAGAGTGAGCGGCAAGGCTTTTTCGTCGTTTATCGTGTCAATAAACTTACCTATCATCGAATGCTCGCTCGTGCCGATAAGATAAAGGTCCTCGCCCTCGATTTTATACATCATTGAGCTCATTTCGTCAAAGCTCATAACGCCCGTAACAACGTCGCTTCTAATCATAAACGGCGGAACGCAATAGGTAAAGCCGCGGTCTATCATAAAGTCTCTTGCATAGGTAATAACAGCCGAATGCAGGCGCGCAATATCTCCCTGAAGGTAATAAAAACCGTTGCCTGCGACTCTTCTTGCGGCGTCAAGGTCAATGCCGTTGAACGTCTCCATAATATCGGTATGATAAGGAATTTCAAAATCGGGAACAACAGGCTCGCCGAATTTTTCAATTTCAACGTTTTCGCTGTCGTCCTTACCGATAGGCACTGACGGGTCAATGATGTTGGGAATTGTCATCATTATCTTTTTAATTTTTTCCGAAAGCTCTTCCTCGCTTTTTTCAAGGGCAGCGAGTCTGTCCGCAGCTTCGGTTACCTGCTTTTTGACTTCTTCGGCTTCGTCCCTTTTGCCCTGCGCCATTAAAGCGCCTATCTGCTTTGAAATCTTATTTCTGTTTGCTCTTAAGGAATCCGCTTCCTGAAGCGCATTGCGGTACTCTCTGTCAAGCTCGATTACCTCGTCAACAAGGGGTAATTTCCTGTCCTGGAACTTATTTTTGATGTTCTGTTTAACTATTTCGGGGTTTTCCCTCAAAAATTTAATATCAAGCATTTTTCTTTCTCCTTATTCCTTACCGATTTCGTTTGCTATTTTTTTCAAGTCCTCTTTGTCAAAGAACTCAATTTCGATTTTTCCGCCTCCGCCGGGATTTAAGTGAAGCTTAACCTTTCTTCCGAGCGTCTCGGTCAAAGACAGCTCAACCTCGTCAAAATAAACGTCACGGGAAGCGGCTTTCTTTGATTTTCTGGGCTTCTTTGCGCTTTTTGCCTTCGCCATTTTTTCGATTTCACGGACGGTCGCCTTGTCCTTTAAAATAAGCGAAGCCGCCTGACGCATATCCTCCTCGTTTTCAAAGCCGAGAAGCGCCCTTGCGTGTCCCTCGGAAATCTTACCCTCGGAAACGCCGTCGCGTATGTCCTCGGGCAATTTGAGAAGCCTTAAGGAATTTGCAACCGCAGGTCTTGATTTTCCGACTCTGTACGCCGCCTCCTCCTGCGTTAAACCGTAGGTTTCAATAAGCTCCGAAAGTCCCTGCGCCTGCTCTATCGGGTTTAAATCCTCTCTCTGGAGATTTTCGATTAGCGCTATTGCCGCAGTTTCGTCGTCGCTCAAATCCCTTACCGTAACCGGGATTTCCTTTAATCCGGCTTTTTTCGCCGCTCTCCAACGCCTTTCGCCTGCAACTATCTGGTAGCTGCCGTCCTTCCTCGGGCGGACAAGCAACGGCTGGAGCACGCCGTACTGCGAAATGCTTTCGGCAAGCTCGTTAAGCGCCTTTTCGTCAAAAGCCTTCCTCGGCTGGGCGCGGTTAGGCTCAACGTCGTCAATGTTAAGCATTATCGCCGTATTCGCGCTCTCTTCAACGGTGTTGTCAAGGAAAAGACTGTCAAAGCCTCTGCCCAGACCGCCTTTTTTAACTACCATACTCACTGCTTCCTTTCACTCTTTTTTAAAAATTCCTCCGCAAAGTCCGTATAAGCCTTTGCGCCCTTTGAGGAACGGTCATAATACATTGCCGGTTCGCCGAAGGACGGCGCCTCGGATAATCTTACGTTTTTCGGTATTGCGGTCGAATAGACCTTCTGCGGAAAAGCCTTTTTGACTTCGGACGCAACCTGCTGGGTTAAATTCAACCTGCTGTCATACATTGTAAACAGCACGCCCTCCATTTCAATATGAGGGTTGTAAAGGCGTTTTACTTGTCGAACCGTCGAAATAAGCTGTGCCAAGCCCTCAAGAGAATAGTATTCGCACTGCATGGGCACTAAAAACGTGTCAGAGGCGCAAAGCGCGTTAATGGTAATAATTCCCAATGACGGCGGACAGTCAAGAAAGATATAGTCATACTCCTCCCAGACCTCAAGAAGCGCCTTTTTCAAAAGACTTTCACGGTTTTCCAGAGCAATCATTTCAACCTCTGCGCCTGCCAGATTCATATCCGACGGCATAATCGAAACATTTTTAAACTTGGTGACAACCGCGCATTCCTTTGCGGACGCGCCGTTTATAAGCAAATCATAGGTTGAAAAGGCAATATTTCTTTTATTCACGCCAAATCCGCTTGTGGAGTTTCCCTGGGGATCAATGTCGACAAGCAGTACTTTTTTACCCAGAGCGCCGACCGATGCGGCAAGATTTACGGCGGTTGTGGTCTTTCCCACTCCGCCCTTCTGATTTATTATTGAAACGATTTTTGCCATATTTTCACCTCAACATTACAGAGTATACCATAATAATATAAAAAATAAAAGAGTTTTTACTGTTTTTCGGACCGATTTTTGGTTCTTTGACAAAAAATTCTGCAAAAAAAGTTTCACGTGAAACATTTTATTCAAAAGGAATAAAGCCAAAACCTTGCTGTCCCGTCTCACTGAAAAGCCGTGGCGCAACGGTGAGACGGACAGTAAGCCTTAAAACACCCTGTGTTTTAAGGTGTATTACAGTTTTGGCAAAGTAATTTCAGACCGTAAGGCGATTACAAAATCGAGCGCATACTTTGTGTATTCGGGAGATTTTCAATTGTTTTACGGGCGAAAGAACAAAGCCAAAACCTTGCTGTCCCGTCTCACTGTTGTGCCAAAACAAGCAAAGGCGTCCGCCATAACAGTGAACGCCTTCGCTTGTGGATGTGGGGTGTGAAAGAGAAGGATATGGGTGCGGGAAATCCCGCTATATTAAGCCCTTTCGGGCGTAATACCGATGTGAACAAACGTTATCCTGCAGACCTTGCGGACATTCCAGCCTGCTTTGGTATGCGGACTACATATTCAATATACTCATCCGTTTCGCTTTTTGCAGAGTCTGCGTCAATTCCGGCTCTGCGTATGGCGTCAACGGCGTGATTAAGCGTGTTTATAAAAATTCTTATATCCCGAAAACCTTTTTTTACGGTGCCTTTCGGCTCCTCGGAGCGTTTGCTCATCTGGAAGATAAGCCTTTCGCTCTCCTCAACGTTGAGATGTCTGTCTATCATTATGGAAAGCGCCCGTGAGCGCATTTCGTCGTCTTCAAGCCTCAGCAACGCCCTTGCGTGACGTTCCGAAAGGCCTGCCCGTGAAATTTCGTATCTTAACTGCTCGTTAAGCTTTAAAAGCCGCAGCTTATTTGAAAGAGTCGGTTGAGCTTTTCCGAGCTTTCTTCCGATTTCCTCCTGACTCATTCCGTAAACCGAAAGCAATTTGTCGAGCGCAAGCGCCTCTTCAAAGAAGTCCAGGTCGCTTCTCTGTATGTTTTCAAGAATGGAAAGCAGTGTTGACTGCTCCTCGTCAACGTCGGCAATAATTGCAGGAACCCTTGTTAAGCCTATAAGTCTTGCCGCCCGAAGCCGTCTCTCACCCGAAATCAGTTCGTAATTCCCGTCCTCGGTCTTACGGACCGTAAGCGGCTGAATAATCCCGTTTGAGCGAATGCTCTGTGCCAAGCCCTCAAGCTCGTCATAATCAAAGTGCTTCCTCGGCTGGTTCGGATTAGGTTTTATTTTGCTCTGCGGCAAAAGCATTACCGTATCCCCTACCGTCGGCTTGAGTTGCGATTTGAACATTAAAAATTCACCTCCGTGGCTTGTCCTTACAAGTAAAGATTAGCACACAAAGGTGAAAAAATAAAGCATTTTCGTCTGTCACAAAAGGCTATATATCAAGGGTTTTCGGCATTTTTACAGATTTTTTTGAGCGATTTTTGCAGCTTGTCGCGGATATTTTGTCGGAGTTTGCGATATTTTTTTAATTCTTATAATATTTCTCTCTCCCCTGCCGAAAAGCTCAAACGTATTCTTTGAAATTATTTCGCCGCCGAGAAGCTTTAACGCATTTTCGGACTGCGCGATTTCACCGTCGGCAGAAGAAGCCTTCAAAGCGACAAATTCACCGCCGACCTTAACAAACGGCAAACAGTATTCGCAAAGTACGGGAAGCGAGGCAACCGCCCTCGAAAAGGCAAAATCATATTTTTCGCGATAAAGCTTATCCCTGCCGCCCTCCTCAGCTCGAAGATGAACGGTTTGAGCCTTTAAATCCAGTTCGTTTAAAACATTTTGGAGAAAAACAAGTCTTTTGTTAAGGCTGTCAAGCAAGGTTAATTCCAAATCAGGTCTTGCAATAAGCAATGCAACACCCGGAAAGCCCGCTCCCGTTCCGACGTCAACAACCGAAGCGCCGAAGGGAAGATCAACATATTTAAGCGCCGAAAGGCTGTCCGCAAAGTGCTTTATAACTATTTCTTCAGGCTCGGTTATAGCCGTTAAATTCATCACTTTATTGGTCCGGATAAGCAGCTGCGCATATTTATCGAACCGCTCAAGTGCCGTTTCATTAAGCGAAACGCCGAAAAATGAAGCCTTTTCCTTTAATAAAGAGGTATCTATCATCAGTTTATGCCCTCCTTGGCAAGGAAAATAAGCAAAACGGAAATATCTGCGGGCGTTACTCCCGAAATACGGCTCGCTTGACCGACAGACTGCGGACGCGCTTTTGTAAGCTTTTCTCTCGCCTCAAGACGGAGTCCGTCAATTGCATTAAAATCAAGGCTTTCGGGGATTTTTTTAACCTCAAGACGTCTCATTTCCTCAACCTGCGCCTGCTGTCTTTTAATATACCCCTCATATTTAAGTTCAATTTCAACCTGCTCAAATACCTCGTCGGGCAAATCGGGTCGGTTTTTGTCGAAGGGCGTTAAAAGGTCATAATTCAACTGCGGTCTGCGTATAAGCTCGGATATTCTTGCGCCGGTTTTAAGCGGCGATGTTTCACGTGAAACAAGAAATTTCTGAAGCTCGTCAGTCGGCGGAAGCACAGTGTTTTCAACTCTTTCAAGCTCTTCTGCTATCATTTCCTTCTTTTTGAGGAAACGGTTGTATTTTTCTTTCCCGACAAGTCCTATGTTATGTCCGAATTCGGTAAGACGCAAATCGGCGTTGTCCTGTCTTAAAAGAAGTCTGTATTCGCTTCTGGACGTCATCATTCTGTATGGGTCGGCGCAACCCTTCGTGACCAAATCGTCAATAAGAGTACCTATATACGAGGTTTCCCTGCCGAGGACAAAGGGCTCCTTTCCCTGAACGCTTCTTGCGGCGTTAATTCCGGCAATAAGTCCCTGCGCCGCAGCCTCCTCATAGCCGCTTGAACCGTTAAACTGCCCTGCCCCGAAAAGTCCGGAAAAGTCAATAAATTCAAGGCTTGGTGAAAGCGCTAACGGGTCAACGCAGTCATATTCAATTGCATAGGCAGTGCGCATTATTTCAACATTTTCAAGCCCGGGAATCGTCCTTAAAAACTTAAGCTGAACATCCTCCGGAAGCGAGGACGACATTCCCTGAAGATACATTTCCTCGGTGTCCTCGCCGCAAGGCTCGATAAACAGCTGGTGCCTTTTCTTTTCCGAAAAACGCACTATTTTATCCTCAATGCTCGGGCAATAACGCGGTCCGACACCGCTGATTTTTCCGCTGTAGAGCGGTGAACGGTGAAGATTTTCAAGGATTATATTTTTAGTTTCGTCATTCGTGTAGGTAATGTGACAAGCAACCTTGTTTTCGGGCTTTTTTGCGCTGTCAAAGGAAAACGCAACGGTTTTTTCATCACCCTGCTGAAGCTCGGTCTTACTGAAATCAATGCTTCTCCTGTTCACTCTTGCAGGAGTTCCCGTCTTAAATCGGCGAAGCGGAAGATTAAGCTTTTTAAGTGCGTTTGACAGAGCAGTTGCCGGAAACATTCCGTCAGGACCGCTTTCAAATGAAACGTCGCCGATATAAACTCTTCCGCCTAAAAAAGTTCCCGTTGCAAGAACAACGCTCTTTGCGGTATAAACAGCCTCAAGACGGGTTTTTAGCACCCAAAGAGAATCCTCGTTCTTATAAAGGTCAACAATTTCACTCTGTCTTAAATCAAGGTTTTCCTGCTTTTCGACAGCGTGCTTCGTATATTCAGAGTATTTTCTTCGGTCTATCTGCGCCCTGAGCGAATGAACGGCAGGACCTTTTCCGAGGTTGAGCATTCGCGACTGAATGCTTGTGCTGTCCGCCGCTTTTCCCATTTCACCGCCCAGCGCGTCAATTTCACGGACAAGGTGTCCCTTTGACGTTCCGCCAATAGACGGGTTGCACGGCATATTTCCCACCGAATCAAGATTTATTGCAAAAATGACAGTCTGACATCCGAGACGCGCTGCCGCCAGCCCTGCCTCAATTCCGGCATGGCCTGCGCCGATAACGGCAACGTCATAATGCTTTGCAAAATACTCCATACTATTTACCTACGCAAAAACGTGAAAAAATTTCATTTATAACGGCGTCTGAAGCCTTTTCACCCGTGAGTACGAGCAGCTCGTCAATTGCACAGTCAACCGTAACATTGACTGCGTCAAGGGTTACGCCGTTTTCAAGGTCTTCAATTGCCTGTGTAATTTCCCTTAAAGCGTTCTCGCAGCAGTTTTTCTGCCTTGCGTTTATAAGAGAGGCTACGGACGGGTCAAAATCAGCCGTTTCAAGCACCTTTTCAATTGAGTCGCTTAATAATTTCCTGTCATCGGGATTTTTTGCGCTGATTTCAACCGTATCCGAAAAGTTTTGTATAATTATTTCCTTGTTAAGCGCTGTCGGCAGGTCACACTTGTTAATAATCGCAACACATTTTTTCTCTTTTACAAGATTAACAATGTCCTCGTCCTCATTTGCAAACGGTCTTGAGTTATCAAATACCGCAAGTACAAAATCGGCGGACTCGAGCCATTTTTTAGCCTTATCAACTCCGATTTTTTCAACCTCATCGTCCGAGGAACGAAGCCCTGCAGTGTCCGCGAGTCTTAAGGTCGCCGCACCGATAACAGCCGTTTCTTCAACTATATCACGGGTTGTCCCCTCAACCGAGGTGACTATTGACCGCTCCTCGCCGAGAAGAAGATTCATTATTGTGGACTTTCCGACATTCGGCTTGCCGACTATCGCCGTTCTCACGCCGCCTATTACGGCTTTTCCTGCGTCAAAACGGTTTATAAGCTGTTCAAGCTCCTTTTTTGCAGTGTTGAGATTTTTAACAAGTTCACCGCTTGACAGCTCCTCGATTTCGTCATCGGGATAATCAACCCACGCCGCAAGCGAAGCGGAGGAGGAAATGAGAATACCGTTTATTTCGGAAAGCTTTTTGCTCAACGCGCCCTCAAGAGTGTTAAAAGCCGCCTTTGCTTCCTGCTCGGAATGCGAAGAGATGATATTCATAACGGATTCCGCGCCTGCAAGGTCAATTTTTCCGTTCAAAAACGCTCTTTTTGTAAATTCACCTGCAGGGGCGGGGGCTGCGCCTGCGGAAAGTACGCTGCGAAGCACCTGACGGGTAACAAAAAGCCCACCGTGACAGTTAAATTCAACAACATCCTCACCGGTATAGCTTTTCGGCGCTCTGTAAACAAGAGCTACAACCTCGTCAAATAGTTCGCCGTCCTCGCTTTTAACCGCTCCGAGCAACGCCTGATAGCCCCTTAAATCCTTAAGGAGCTTTCCGTTTTTTGAAACAAATACCTTTTCGGCAACGGAAAAAGCGTCTTCACCGGAAATACGCACGATTCCGATACCGCCTGGAGCAAGTCCCGTAGAAATAGCGGCAACTGTTGACATTCTATCACCTTAAATAAAAATAAAAGGGGAGTAGCAACTCCCCTTAAAATCAGTCTTCCTTATCGGTTGCAGGCTCAATTCTGCCGTAAAGGGAGGAGCCTTCAAAATCGCTCTTCGGAGCTCTTGCAGGCGCCTGAACCTCATTTGAAGCAGGCGAATCGTTCCTTCTGCGGCGGTCATTTCTCTGATATGACTGACGCGTAGCCTTAACTGAGCCGTCGGGAGCAATAGTAACTCTTCTGTCAAGGTCGCTGCCCGTTGAATAGGAGGTAGCGCCTCTGATTTCCTGAACTGCGGTATGAATAACCCTTCTCTCATAAGGATTCATCGGTTCAAGAGTAATGCTTCTTCCTGTTTTTACGACTCTTGAGGCATGCCTGCGCGCAAGAATGCGTAAAGCCTCTTCACGCTTTTCACGGTAGTCTCCGACGTTTACGCTGACTCTCTTATAGCTTCCCTTGCCGTGGTTTGCAACCATTCTTGTAAGGTACTGAAGCGCGTCAAGCGTTTCACCGCGTCTGCCGATAATAATGCCGTAATCGTCGCCGCAGCTGACCTCGAAATTGATTTCCTCGTCATTTGCGGTAACCTCGATTTCACAGCTTTCCATACCGATACCGAGAATCATTGCCTTTAAGTATTCCTTTGCGTCGTCATACTCGTTTGTAGGCTTTAATTCAACATTTTCAAAGGGCTTTGAAATCTCAACAACAACCTCTTTTGCAGGCTGCTTGTTCTGCTTTTTGCTGTTATTTGCGTTCTTTTTATTATCTCTTTTATCTTTTCTTTCCTTTTTAACAGGCTCGTCAGCAACCTCATAGCTGACCTTAACCTCGGCGTCACTGCCGCCGAAAAGACCTAAAATCTTTTTCTGGGGAGTTTTAAGGACCTCAATTTTGACCTCAACCTCCTCGGGAGCGCCAAGCTTCTCCTTAGCCGCTTTTGTAGCTGCTTCAAGGGTTGCGCCCGTACCGATAGCTTCTTTTACCATATAAAAACTTACCTCTTAATCCTTCTGCGCGTTATCAAGCGCCTTTTTCATGCTCGCTTCCTTTGAGCGACGATAAATTGTTTCGTCAACCATAAGGCGTGAAAGCACCTTATTGGGGCTGTGAGTATAATTGAGAATAAACATCTGGATAAGTGAAAGAAGACTCGAAAGAATCATATATACACTTACGTTTGTCGGCAGGATAAATGCAAACCAAATCATCATCGCAGGCGACATAAAGGTCATACAGCCTGTCGAGGGATTTTTTGCCATTTCGGGGTTTGTCTTTTTCTGGCGCGCAAGCATATAAAAGCTCTGGACAAGCGTGATTACGAGAAGAATCGCAGGAACTATCCAATACTTGTCAAAGGATTTAAAGCTCGGCGTAACGGTAAGGTCAATGCCGAAAAGGTTGAAATTATCCGCAAAGTGAGTGATTTTATTTGCAATTTCGGTTGTAACGCCGTCAACTGAATTCAAATCGATTTTATCAAGGTATTTGATTACGTCAATTTCGCCCTGATAAGACGAAGCGCCTGCACCGGCTTTGGTCGCAGCGGCGCTTGTCGCCGCCTGAACATAAGGCGCAACCGCAGTTTTAAGGTTTTCTACAACGTCCTTTGAAATACGAAGAATATTTGTAAGAGGCGAGTAGTTAGCCGCAAAGTAAACGCCCATCATAATCGGAAGCTGAATGAGCATCGGAAGACAGCCTGCTGTTGCAGCGCCGTAGCCCTCCTGAGAATAGAGGTTCTGAAGCTCCTGATTCATCTTCTGCTGATTTGAAGCGTATTTTTCACGGATTCTGTCCGCTTTCGGCTTTAAGCGAAGCTGTTTTGCCTGATTTTTCTGCATTGAAATCTGCGAAGGCAAAAGTATGAGCTTAACAAGAATAACCAGAAGTAAAAGCGAGAGCAGATAGTTGTCTGTAATTGAATAAAATGCGGCAATAACAAGTCCGAAGGGGACCGCAAGCCATTCTCTGAATTTCATTGGTTTTCTCCGTTACGTTTGTTTTTCTTTTCGGGTACGGGGTCATAACCTCCGCTTGTCAGCGGACTGCATCTTATAAGCCGCCAGAGAGTAAGTAAAAGTCCCTTAAAAAAACCGAACCGCTCAAACGCCGTAACGGCGTAGCTTGAACAGGTCGGATAGAATTTACACCTTGCCGGGAGCAGGGGAGAAATTCTTCTCTGGTAAAATTTAATCAGCTTAATTAACACTTGAGTCATTTTTAATTACTCCGGCTGACAAAAACTGTTTTCTCATTATCTCACAAAGCACGGTTGACTTTGTGTGTTTGGTTCTTCCGCGCGCAACAAATATTATATCAAATCCGCCGTCAATTTCATTTTTCAACTGACTGAAGGCGGCGCGGATAACCCTTTTTGACCGATTTCGCTCAACTGCGTTTCCGATTTTTTTACTTGTAGTTATTCCTATACGACAAATTCCCGCACGGTTTTTCATAACATAAATGACCAGTGCAGGATTTGTATAGGCTTTTCCGCGCGCATAAATGCGGCGAAAATCGGAGTTACTCTTAAGTGTAACGGTATCGGTCACGTTAATCCCTCATTAGTAAGAGAGCTGCTTTCTGCCCTTTGCTCTGCGGCGGGCAAGAACCTTTCTGCCGTTTCTGTCTGACATTCTCTTACGGAAGCCGTGTTCCATCTTGCGATGGCGCTTCTTAGGCTGATATGTTCTTTTCATCACGTTTCCTCCCTGAAAATTATATTATACCTGCACGAAACTGTTTTGCAGGATTTTTGCATACTGATTCAGTATAAATAATTACACTGTGAGAATGTATTATATAACAAAAAAGCCGCTTCTGTCAATGATTTTATTTTTTAAAATCCCTTTAAATCAAATAAAAACACATTATTTGCATTAAGTAATTATAAAACAACAATATATTGTGTCGGGAAAGGAAAAATATTTTTTTATTCGATATATTTTTACTGATTTTTTACTATAATATAAGTATTATATATTTATTATAATTATATATTTAATTTAAGTTTCCTATTGTAATCTGACGCATTTAATGTTATAATGTTATTTGGGTCAATTTTTGAAATAAAAGTTTTAGACAATTTTTAAATAACTTGTAGAAAAGGGAAAGGATGTAAAAAATGGATTCCTTTATGGAAATTTGGGAGGCGGTGCTTAAGTACTGCTCACAAAAGGTTAACGAAACTGCGTTTAACCTCTGGATCGACCCGTTACAGCCGATAGGCTTTGAAAACGATTCGGTCACTCTTTACGTTAAGGACGATTTCAAACGCGGAATAATTCTTGACAAATACCTCACTTTACTAAATGACGCCTTTGAAAACGTTATGGGCTTTAATGTAAAAATTTATATTACCACTGATGAAAATGAGCTTAAAGAGCGCCAGAGTGAGGCTTCTGAAGAAAAAAACTATTCTTTTTCAAATGAAATTATAAACGACTTTGCTTCATTTGTTGTTGGTCCGTCAAATAAATTTGCTTATGCGGCTGCTAAAAATGTTGCATCTAACCCGGGAAGATTTTATAATCCTCTTTTCATTTACGGAAGAAGCGGACTCGGAAAAACTCACCTTTTAAACGCTATTTGTCTTGAGGTTGAAAAGAAATATCCCGATGCAAATATAATATATACAACAAGTGAAAACTTTACAAACGAACTTGTTTTTTATTTACAGACTCTGAATACTCAGGCGTTCCGTAACAAATACCGTACCTGCGATATTCTTCTTATAGACGATATTCAGTTTATTGCCGGAAAGACGCAGACGGAGGAGGAATTTTTCCATACCTTCAACACCCTTTACGAAAACGGAAAACAGGTTGTTTTAACCTCAGATAAACCGCCCAGAGAAATCCAGAGTCTTGAAGACAGACTTCGTTCGCGTTTTGAAAACGGACTTTTAGCCGATATTCAGCCGCCCGATTATGAAACAAGAATGGCGATTATTAAAAATAAAGCTGAATATTTCAAGCTTAACCTTTCAAATGAGGTTGTTGATTTCATAGCGGATAAAATAAAGAACAACGTCCGTCAGCTTGAAGGAGCGGTAAAAAAGATAAACGCTCTTTGTCAGATGCAGGGAAATGAACCTACAACTGAAATCGCTTCGGAAGCCATAAAGGATATTCTTAATAATTCAAGGCCGGTTGAAGCGACAATTGAAATGATTATTGACCAAACGGGTAAGACCTTCGGAGTTACTCCCGAAAATATCCGTTCTGAAAGACGTGACGCGTCTATTGTCAATGCAAGACAGGTTGCAATGTATATAATGCGTGAAACAGCCGATATGTCGCTTATTGATATAGGAAAGGTTTTCGGCGGAAAAACTCATTCGACGGTTAAGCATTCAATTGACGGTGTTGAAAAAAAGATGGAATCAAATTTTTCTTTTAAATCAACGGTGTACGATTTAATTAAAAATATCCAGGAATTATAGACAAGTTATTATTTATAAACATAAGGTTTTGAACATACAGGTTTTATTTGTATATACATTAGACATCCGTAAAAAAGTTTTAGAAATAAAAAATTGCGGTTTTTTTGCTTAAAATATACATTTTTACCTGTTTTAAACAGTTTAGACAATCTCTACTAATACAACTATTTTTTATAATTATTTTTATATAAAAAATTCAAATTTTTTAAAGGAGATAAATAATATGAAATTCACATGCAATACACTCGCGCTTAACGAAGCCTGCCAGAATGTTCAGAGAGCGGCTTCTTCAAAAACAACTCTTCCTTCAATTGAGGGTATCTTACTTAAGGCGGAGGGAAACACCTTAACTCTTACGGGATATGACCTTGAGGTAGGAATAGTAACAAATATCGACGCAAGAGTTGAAGAGAGCGGCGCAGTCATTATCAACGCAAGATATCTTTGCGATATCGTAAGAAATCTTCCTGCAGAAATCTGCTCAATTTCTTCAGATGAAAGACAAACCTGTAAAATAGTTTCCGGTGACACTGAATACAGCATTATGGGAATTTCAGCTGCCGAATATCCGGAGCTTCCGTCTGTTTCCGGCGGTTTTCCGATAGTTCTTAAGGGCGATATTCTTAAGGATATGATAAAAAAGACATATTTTGCAGCTGCGGATAATGATGCGTCAAAAGCAGTTCATACAGGCGTTAAATTTGAAATTAAAAAGGGTTCTATCTGCCTTGTTGCGGTTGACGGCTTCCGTCTTGCAATAAGAAACGAAAGTTTTGATTATGACGGAGAAGAAAAGAACTTTGTTGTTCCCAAAAAGACTCTTACAGAGGTTATTAAGCTTATTCCCGATGGCGACGTTACCGTTTCAATGGGCGTTGCAAAGAGACATATTCTCTTTGAAATCGGAAATTACAGCATTGTTTCACGTCTTCTTGACGGCGAATTTCTTGATTACAAGGCAGCTGTTCCGCAGTCAAGCACAACCGACGTTAAGGCTAATTTAAGAAGACTTATTGAAGCGGTTGAACGAGTTTCTCTTATCATTGCGGACAGAAATAAGAGCCCTATCCGTTGTATTTTTGATAACGATTTAATCCGAGTTTCGTCTTCAACAACCTTGGGTCTTGCAAATGATAAAATGGCTGCAAAGGTTATAGGAAATAAGGTTGAAATCGGCTTTAACAATAAATTTTTACTTGACGCGTTAAGAGTCTGCGACAGTGATGAGGTTGTTATTAAATTAAACGGGCCCGTTCAGCCGATTATCATTGTTCCAAATGAAGGAGACAGCTTCTTATTCCTTGTTCTTCCCATCAGGCTTAAAAAGGATTAAAAATGAAACAAATAAAGGCAAAAATTGCACAAAAAAGAAATAGCCAAATAAAAATAGATACTGACTTTATCCGTCTTGATTCGGCTTTGAAGCTTGCAAATCTGGTTCAAAGCGGCGGTCACGCAAAGGCTGTTATTCAGGATGGAGAGGTTATTGTAAACGGTGAGGTCTGCGAAATGAGGGGTAAAAAGCTTCATATCGGAGACAGATTTGAATACGGTTTGAATGTTGTTGAGGTAACAGGGGCGTGAAGGTAAGAAAGCTGACATTAAAAAACTACAGAAACATCAGGGATTTGACCTTTTCTCCGTCGGAGGGGATAAATATAATCTTCGGCGAGAATGCCCAGGGAAAAACAAATCTTATTGAGGCTCTGTGGCTTTTTACGGGATGTAAGAGCTTTCGGACAAGCAAGGATTCGGAGCTTGTCAACTTTAACGAAAGCTTTTCCGTTGCCGAGCTTGAATTTTACGCGTTTGAAAGGGAACAGACGGCAAAAATCGTAAATGAAAAAAAGCAAAAGGCCTTTCTAAACGGAGTTGAACTGTCTTCACCGTCAAAGCTTATCGGCGAGTTTACAACGGTTGTTTTTTCACCTGTTCACCTTTCTCTAATAAAGGACGGTCCTGCGGCAAGACGGCGTTTTATTGACGTTGCGCTTTGTCAGTTAAAACCGAGATATGCGGCGTTTTTACAAAAATACAACAAGGCGCTTCATCAGAGAAATTTTTTATTAAAGGATGTCCAGTATCATTCGGAATTACTTGACACGCTTGACGTTTGGGATGAAAGACTCTGTCAGCTTGCGACCGTTATAATTAAGGAAAGACTTGATTACATTAAAAAGCTTACTCCCGCCGCAAAGGAAATATATTCCGGTCTTTCCGACGGCAAGGAGGAGATGGGTATTTCTTATAGCAGTCTTGCGGATTTTTCTTCAATGAGCGAGGATGAAATATATTTTGAACTGATGAAGCTCATTAAGAAAAACCGAAAAGAGGATATTTTACAGAAAAGTACCTCTGTCGGTCCTCACAGGGACGATATTGAAATAACGGTTAATTCTCTTTCGGCAAGGAGCTTTGGCTCACAGGGACAGCAACGCTCCTGCGCAATTGCGTTAAAGCTCGGCGAAGCGGAAATCGTAAGCTCGTTTACGGGTGAAAAGCCAGTTGCTCTTCTGGATGACGTTATGAGCGAGCTTGACGAAAGCAGACAGGATTATATTTTAAATAAAATCAAGGACTGGCAGGTATTTATTACCTGCTGTGACGAAAACCAGGTTTTGCGTCTTTGCGAGGGCAAAACCTTTGAAATGAAAGACGGAAGGCTTTTATAAAATGTATTTGCAGTTGGGACAGGATACAGTAATAAGAACCGAAAGTATAATAGGTATTTTTGACTTGGATAACACCACTGTTCAAAAGGGTACGAGAGACTTTCTTAACGCGGCTGAAAAAAAGGGAGAAACGAAATATGTTTCCTTTGATTTGCCGAAATCCTTTGTTGTCAGCGTTAAGAACGGGGAAAGAGAAATATATATAACTCATCTTGCGACAAATACATTATTTAAACGTAAATAATTGAATTTACATATATTCACACATTTTTTAGGAGGTTTTCACTGGATGGAAATCGAAAACAAGAACGAAATTTACGAAGAGGAAAGTATGAATACCGCCGTCACGAGCGAATACGGAGCAGATCAGATTCAGGTTTTAAAGGGACTTGAAGCTGTAAGAAAGCGTCCGGGTATGTATATCGGCTCGACGGGACCGAGAGGACTTCATCACCTTGTTTATGAAATCGTTGATAACTCAATTGACGAGGCATTGGCAGGCTACTGTACTCATATTGAGGTTGAAATTTTACCGGGCGATATTATTACGGTTCGCGATAACGGAAGAGGTATTCCTGTCGGTATAAATGAGGAAGAGGGACTCCCTGCGGTTACGGTTGTTCTTACGGTGCTTCACGCAGGCGGTAAGTTCGGCGGCAGCGGCTATAAGGTTTCGGGCGGTCTGCACGGCGTAGGCTCTTCGGTTGTAAACGCTCTGTCCGAATGGATGGAGGTTGAGGTAAGCCAGAACGGCCACGTCTATAAGCAGCGCTTTGAAAGAGGTGAAATTGCCTCCGACCTTGATATTATAGGCGACACGGATGAAACGGGTACGTTTATCCGTTTTAAGGCTGACCCCGAAATATTTACAGAAACGACTGAATATGAATTTGAAATACTTCAAAGACGTCTTCGTGAACAGGCTTTTCTTAACGCAGGGCTTTCAATAAAGCTTACGGATTTAAGAAATCCCGACGAAACGGTTGAAGAGGTTTACTGCTATGAGGGCGGTATTTCCTCGTTTGTTGAATATATAAATACGAGCAGGGGACTTAATCCTTTGCACGAAACGCCGATGCATTTTTCCGTTGTCAAGGGCGACAGGAGCGCGGAGGTTGCTTTAGCGTACAATGACAGCTATAACGAAAACATACTTTCATTTGCAAATAACGTAAGGACTATTGACGGCGGTACCCACGAAAACGGCTTTAAAAACGCGTTGACAAAGGTATTTAACGATTACGGAAGAAAATATAAGCTCTTAAAGGATAACGACAAAAACCTTTCGGGCGAGGACGTAAGAGAGGGTCTTACGGCTGTTATTTCCGTAAAGCTTACCGAGGCGCAGTTTGAGGGTCAGACAAAGGGAAAGCTCGGAAATACCGATATTACTCCGCTTGTTTCAAAAATGCTTGTTGATAAAATGGGCACATTTTTTGAAGAAAACCCGTCAATAGCAAAGGCGATTTTCAATAAGGCTCTTGATGCTTCAAGGGCAAGAGAAGCCGCAAGAAAGGCAAGAGATAACGCAAGAAGAAAATCTCCGCTTGAAAGCAACTCGCTTCCCGGAAAGCTTGCCGACTGTATCAGCAAGGACCCGACAAAGTGCGAAATTTACATCGTAGAGGGTGACTCGGCAGGCGGAAGCGCAAAAGAGGGCAGAGACCGTGAGCACATGGCAATTCTTCCTCTTTGGGGTAAAATGCTTAACGTCGAAAAGGCAAGAGTGGACAAGGTTTATTCCAATGAAAAGCTCATTCCCGTTGTTATGGCTTTGGGAACGGGTATAGGCGAGGATTTTGATATAAATAAATTAAGATACCACAAGATTATCATTATGGCGGATGCCGACGTCGACGGAGCGCATATCAGGACGCTTCTTCTTACCTTCTTCTTCCGCTATATGCCTCAGATTATCGAGGAGGGCTATGTCTATCTTGCGCAGCCACCTCTTTTCAAGGTTTCAAAGGGTAAAAAGAGCGCTTACGCATTCTCGGATGAACAGAGGGATAAGATAATTGAAGAATTGGGCGGTCAGTGTGATATTCAGCGCTACAAGGGTCTTGGTGAAATGGATCCGCAGCAGCTCTGGGAAACCACAATGGACCCCGAATACAGAACAATGCTTCGCGTAACCGTTGAGGACGCGCAGAGGGCGAGCGAGAATTTCTCAATTCTTATGGGCGACAATGTTGAGCCGAGACGCGAGTTTATTGAGAAAAACGCTAAATTTGTTCAGAATCTTGATATTTAAGGAAGGGGGAGAGAAAAATGGCTGAACAGCAGATAAATTACGACAATCAGAAAATTATTGACGTTGAAATAAGCGACGAAATAAGAAAAGCGTTCCTTGACTATTCAATGAGCGTTATTGTGTCCCGTGCGCTGCCGGATGTCCGTGACGGCTTAAAGCCCGTTCACAGACGTATTCTTTACGCAATGTATAAGAATAATCTCTACCCGACTAATCCTTACCGTAAGTGCGCAACCACTGTCGGCGACGTTCTCGGTCACTATCATCCCCACGGTGACGCTTCGGTTTATGACGCAATGGTACGTCTTGCGCAGACGTTTTCACAAAGGCACATTTTAGTTGACGGTCACGGAAACTTCGGTTCGGTTGACGGTGACCCACCTGCTGCTTACAGGTACACCGAATCGCGTCTTTCAAAGACGGCTATGAAGCTGCTTGAGGATATTAAAAAGGACACCGTTGACTGGACGCCGAACTTTGACGACACGGAAAACGAGCCTACGGTATTGCCTGCGCGTTTCCCGAATCTGCTTGTAAACGGAACTACGGGTATCGCAGTCGGTATGGCGACAAATATTCCTCCTCACAATATGCGTGAGGTAGTCGAGGGAATGTGCTGTGTTATTGATAACCCCGAAGCAACTCTTGACGATATTATGCACTATATCAAGGGACCCGATTTCCCAACGGCAGGCCTTGTTATGGGTACAAGGGGTATCCGCGAGGCTTATGCTACGGGCAGAGGTAAGATTTACGTCCGCGCAAGGGCTGAAATAGTTGAATCAAAGGGCGACCGTTTCAAGATTATTGTCACGGAAATTCCCTATGCCGTAAATAAGGCGAGACTTATTCAGAAAATTGCCGAGCTTGTTAAAGACAAGAGAATAGAGGGCATTGCCGATATTCAGGACTACTCCGACAAAAAGGGAATGCACATTGAAATTACCGTAAAGCGCGACGCAAACGCCCAGGTAGTTTTAAACCAGCTTTATTCAATGACCGATATGCAGGTAACCTTCGGCGCAATTCTTTTAGCTCTTGATGACGGAGTGCCGAAGATTATGACGCTTCGCGACATTCTCGACAAATATATCGCTTTCCAGAGGGATATAATAAAGAGAAGGACGCAGTTCGATTTAACCAAGGCGCAGGAGAGAGCCCATATTTTGGAGGGTCTTGCGCGAGCAATTGACATTGTTGACGAGATTATCGCAACCATCCGCGCCTGCAAGGGCGGTCAGGCAGAGGCGAAGGTTGCCATTATGGATAAATTCGGCTTTGACGACCCCCAGGCTTCGGCTATCGTTGCTTACCGTTTGGGACAGTTAGCAGGTCTTGAAATCGAAAAAATCCTTAACGAATTGGAGGAGCTTCATCAGAGAATTGCCGACCTTACGGATATTCTTTCCAACGAAAAGAGAATTGACGAAATAATCAAGGAAGAGTCAAGGGAAATCGCGGAGAAATACGGTGACGAAAGAAGAACCGAAATTGCTGCAGTCAGCGGAGAGGTTGATATTGAGGACCTTATTCCCGAGGAGACCTGTGTTTACACTCTTACCACAATGGGTTATATCAAGCGTCAGCCCGTTGACACCTATAAGGCGCAGAACAGAGGCGGCAAGGGAGTTAAGGGAATGACAAGGCGCGAGGAGGACGTTGCTTCAACAATGTTCACTTGCTCAAGCCACGATTATATAATGTTCTTTACCACAAAGGGCAGAGCCTACAGGTTAAAGGGTTACGAAATTCCCGAAAGCAGCCGTACAGGCAAGGGAATGAATATAGTTAATCTTCTCCCGGTTGAGACCGACGAAAAGGTTACAACAATGATAAGAGTGCCCGATTTTGAAACAGAGGACGTATACCTTTGTATGGTTACAAGAAAGGGCGTTATCAAGAGAACTGACCTTGACGCATACAAAAATATCCGTAAATCGGGTATCAATGCAATAAATCTTGACGAGGGCGATTCGCTTGCCTGGGTCAAGCTGACAGACGGTAACAGCGAGCTTCTTGTTGCAACAAGAAACGGTATGGCAATTCGCTTTAATGAAAAAGACGCAAGAGCCATAGGCAGAACCGCAAGGGGAATGAAAGCAATTAAATTAAAAGGCGATGACGAAGTAGTCGGTATGTGCGTGCTTGACGAAAGCAAGCAGGTTCTTACCGTCAGCACAACCGGCTTCGGCAGAAGGAGCAATATTTCCGATTACCGCCTGCAGTCAAGAGCCGGCTCGGGTATCATTAACTATAAGACGGATAAAAATGGCAAGGTTGCCGCCGTTGCAATGGTTGACGATAATGACGACGTAATTATGATTTCGGCTGACGGAATTATTATCCGTATGTCCGCCGCTGATATAAGCAGCTTTTCGCGTACCTCAAAGGGCGTTCGCGTAATGCGTACCGAGGAAGGCATTGTCAGCGTTGCGGTAACGGCGAGAATTGAAGATGACCAAGGCGAAGAAGAGGGGAACGAAATACAAGGTGCGGCAGAAGGAGCAATAGATGAGTAATTACCCTTATAATCCTTACAGTTATAATCCCCAGCAGTATCAGCAGCAGTATGTTGAAATGCAGAAAAAGGCTTCCCAGAAGCGTGAATTAAGACGGCGCAGTACGCTTATCGGCTGCGGAATAATTATTTATGTGGTTTTATGCGTTGCGCTTATTGTTCTGACTGTTCGTTTGAGCGGAAACAGTGAGCTTTACGATACAAACGCGCTGTTTTCAAACTGTGTTCAGATATTTGTCAGCATTATTGCGTTGCTCGGAGCATTTTTCATAGTAAGACGCGTTATTGACAAAAAGCATGTTTCGTTCATTCCTTTCGGCGCGCCCGCAAACAAAAAGCACGCGCTGCTGCTCATACCCTTCGGAGTTGCCGCCTGCCTTGCAGGAAGTATTGCGACAGGGTATATGGACCAGTTTTTACAGAAAGCCTTTGATGTTGTCTTTACCGAACCTGAATTTGCCGAGCCGACAACTCCCTTTGAGGCGGTCATCTTTCTTATAAGCACCGCGCTTGTTCCTGCGTTTGTTGAGGAAATTACCCTTCGCGCAGGCGTTCTTCAGGCGATGAGAAAATACGGCGACTGGTTTGCTATTATAACCTCCTCGTTTATCTTCGCCGTGCTTCACGGAAATATGATTCAGACTCCGTTTGCGTTTATAGCCGGAATTGCTCTTGGCTACGTCTTTATTGCAACGGGCAGTATCTGGCCGGGAATAGCGATACATTTTATAAACAATTTTGTTTCAAGCCTTGTCACGGTTGCGTATGCGTTCGGGCTTGACGATAAAATAATAGGTTCGGTTTTTGATATTTACGCAATGTCTATTTGCATTATCGGACTTGTGTGTTTCTTGGTTTATTTCTTTGATAAGAAAAGACCTGTTCTTCAGAAAGACACCTCGCTTCTTTCCCTTCCGCAGAAAACCGGTGCGTTTTTAATCAACGTGCCGATGATAGTAAGCCTTATTTACGTTTTTTATGCAACGGCAGGAACAATTGAGAGATAACCGATATGGGCTTTGAAGAGGAAATGATGAAAAGGGCGCTTTCTCTTGCAAAGGAGTGTCTTAAGGATGAAGAGGTGCCTGTCGGCGCGGTTATTTGCCGTAACGGGGAAATAGTCGGCACGGGCAGAAACAGGCGTGAAACGGGTAAAAATGCCTTGTACCACGCTGAAATTGAAGCAATTGATAACGCCTGCAAGGCTTTGGGCGGCTGGCGGCTATGGGAGTGCGAAATGTTTGTTACTCTCGAACCGTGCCCGATGTGCGCAGGCGCAATTATCAATTCAAGAATAAAAAAGGTCACCTTCGGCGCGTACGATAAAAAGAACGGCGCGTGCGGCTCGGTGACGGATTTGTTTTCGCTTTCATTTACGCACAAGCCTGCTGTTCTGGGCGGCGTAATGGAGGATGAATGCGCAAAAATACTTTCCGATTTTTTTTCGGAGCTGAGAAATAAAAGAGGTAATAAAAATGAGTGAAAACTGTAACGGCAGATGTGAGGGTTGCGCGTCAAAGTGCGATCAAAAGGATTTCAGAGAGCCGTTTAACGAAAAATCAAGCGTAAAAAAGGTTATCGGCGTAGTCAGCGGTAAAGGCGGCGTAGGAAAATCTCTTGTCACCTCGCTTTTAGCGGTTGCCGCAAATAAAAACGGAAAGAAAACCGCCGTGCTTGACGCGGATATTACCGGCCCGTCTATTCCAAAGGCATTCGGCATTAAGGATAAGGCGCTGGGAACAGACGACGGAATAATTCCGAACAAAAGCAAAAACGGCGTTGAAATAATGTCAATAAATCTTCTTCTTGAGGATGATGAGGCTCCCGTAGTCTGGAGAGGTCCCGTAATTTCCGGTGTGGTAAAGCAGTTCTGGCACGAGGTAATCTGGGGCGACCTTGACTATATGTTTATTGATATGCCTCCCGGAACGGGCGACGTTCCGCTGACGGTGTTCCAGTCAATTCCGCTTGACGGAATTATCATAGTCACCACGCCGCAGGACTTGGTTTCAATGATAGTCAAAAAGGCTTACAATATGGCGAAGCTTATGAATATTCCCGTACTCGGAATTGTTGAAAATATGAGCTTTGTTGAATGTCCCGACTGCGGAAAGAAAATTTACATTTTCGGCGAGGGAAAGAGCGAAAAGACGGCGGAGGAACTGGGCTTGCCGCTTCTTGCGCAGCTTCCGATAAACCCCGAAACGGCGGAAGCGGTTGACAGGGGAGAGGTCGAGGAAGTTGATACGCTGGATTTGTTTATTGCATTAAGAAAAATTGAAGAAATATTGGGATAAAATAATAATAAAAACAATGGGCAGTTCATTTGAACTGCCCACTTTTTTTGTCTGATTTTTCGGGACGTCGAGGACGCCGTCCTCTACGGAGTTACTACTGCCTGTCAAAATAATCCTTACCCGAACAGATAAAGTATGTTCTTATGTATCCGTCAGTTGAAAGAAAAACGATTTCGTCGGTTTCTTCAATGTAGAAAATGCTGTCACCGTCTTCAGCCTCGGTTTTGTAAAGCGCATTCGGGTTGTTGATTACTGCATTTGCCTTTTCAAGGTATTCCTCGGCGGACTTGCAGTATGTGTCCGCGCCGTGCTTTTTAAAGTGGTCTTTAAGACTTTTTTCGGTTCTGAACGAATACTGTCGAGCTTGCTGTAACTCGGTGACGGTTGTTTTTTGTTGATTTGACGAAGCGGTGTTTTTTGTCGCCGTATCCGCATCGCCGCGGCCGAAAATGGCAACGTAAAAACACATTGCAACACCGATAACTATCAGCGGAAGGGATATTTTAGTTGCATTATTCTTGCGGTTTTTACTCATAGGCTTTATCAGTCTTCAAATCCGTTCGGATTATTTTTCTGCCAACGCCAGGAGTCAGCGCACATATCGTCAATTGTCTTTTGAGCAACCCAGCCTAATTTTTCTCTTGCCTTTGTGGGATTAGAATAAAGACGCGCAAGGTCGCCGGCTCTTCTCGGACCGATTTTGTAGTTAAGCGGAAAACCGCAAGCCTTTTCAAACGCTTCAATTATCTGAAGCACGCTGTAGCCGTTACCCGTGCCGAGGTTGTACGCTTCAACTCGGTTGGATTTGAAGCTGTCCTCAAGCGCCTTGAGATGGCCCTTTGCAAGGTCGACAACGTGGATATAGTCGCGTATGCAGGTACCGTCGGGCGTATCGTAATCGTTGCCGAAAACGGTAAGACATTCGAGCTTTCCGACTGCAACCTGGGTGACATAGGGAAGAAGATTATTCGGTATGCCGTTGGGGTTTTCGCCGATTTTTCCGCTTTCGTGGGCGCCAATGGGGTTGAAATAACGCAGAAGCGTAACGCTCCATTCGTTATCCGCAACGTACAAATCCTTAAGAATAAGCTCTATCATAAACTTTGTTGTGCCGTAAGGATTTGTGGTGCCGCCGGTTTTCATTTCCTCGTTGAGAGGAGATTCGTTTTCAGTTCCGTAAACCGTAGCGGACGAAGAGAAAACGATATTTTTACAGCCGTTTTCGCGCATTACCTCGCAGAGAGTGAGTGTGCCGCCGATGTTGTTGTCATAGTATTCAAGCGGCTTGTAGACGCTTTCGCCGACCGCTTTAAGACCGGCAAAGTGAATTACGGCGTCGATTTTATCCTCGCTGAAAGCCTTTGTAAGACCCTCCTTGTCGCGGATATCGCATTTAAAGAATTTAAAATCCTTGCCCGTGATTTCCTTTACTCTGTCAAGAGCGGCTTCCTTACTGTTATAGAGATTGTCTACAACAGTGATGTCATAGCCTGCATTAAGAAGCTCAACGCAGGTGTGCGAGCCGATATAGCCGGCTCCGCCGGTAACAAGTATTCTCATATATGTACTCCTTTATTCCGAAACATCCAAAAGCGCGTCCTCATCCTCGGTGGTGGAAGCCGAGGTCGGCGCCTGGGTAGAGGGTTTAGTGGTTGACGGCTCTGTAGTCGGCGCTGTGGTGGAGGGAGCCTGAGTCGTGGTCCTTGCGGTTGTTGCAGCAGTTGTTGCCGCAGTTGTTGCAGCAGTTGTAGAACGCGTGGTCGAAGCCGCGGTAGTTCTGTTTGCAGAGGTTCTTTCGGTTGAAGATTCCTCTTCTGCCTTCTGACTCGCTTCGCCTTTCTGGAGAACCGTGTCGGGATAGAAATATTCAAGGATTTCCTCATAGGTATCGTTGTCGCGCTTTGCCATTCTTATAGCGCTGCGCTGACTCATTCCAACGCCGCTTCCGTAGCCGTAGCAGGTGAAAATGAACACCTTATCCGTGCTGTCGTATTCTACGTCAAAGCAAAGTGAGGTTACCTTTTTAGCGCAGAATTTATCAAGAAGCTTTATAAAATCGTAACCCGTGAATTTAACCGAGCCGACCTCAATGGTTTCAACATAGCCCGTGTCGCCGTCAAAAGCATCGTCACGAGCGGTGATTTTAAGCCAGTTTTCGGGGTCGCTTGAAAATTCCGACAGGTTGTGGGAGGTTCCCTTAATAACGGCTGTGTTAAGCTCCGAGGTGGTGACTTCAATATCGTACTTGTAATCGTCGGTCCTCCTGTCTGATTCTGTATCAACTGGTACAAGGTAAGGAATTTCAACACCGTAAACCGTCTGTGCAGAAGCGGTTTTGCCTGCCGAATAACGGTGATAGGGAACGGGGACAATCTTTTCCTCGTATGTCAGGTAATCGCCGAAAACTGCGTCAACAGCCTGTTTTACCTCGGCGTCGGCGGTGTTTGCAAGCTTTACATCGGAAATATCGAAATTATTATCTCTGTACTTAAGGTTTGTATAAAGTACGACTGCCATTGCCTTGAGAGCTTCCTCGTCCCAGTCGTCTTCGTCGTTTATGGCGTTCTGGAGAATAAGGCTGAGAGCTTCCTTTGCATCCATTTCTTCGCCGTTTCTTATAAAGGTTTTCGGCTCGGTGTCGTTCATATCGACAACGTGCTCCTCGTCACCCTTGATAAGGTCAACGATATGAACCATAAGGTCCTTTTCCTCGGCAGGCTTTGTTTCCTTCTTTTCGGTTGTGGTAATAACGGGAGCCTTTGTGGATATCGGCTCCGTTGTGGGGGGATCTTCGCGGTCAAGAACCCTGAAAACAATGCCTGCGCCAAGGCAGAGAATGAGAACTATTACTAAAGTAATGAGAATTGCTTTAACTGTTTTCTTTCCTGCAACCTTTTCGACCGGAGCGTTATCCGGACCGATGGCGTTTTCGGAAAGTACGCCGTAAGCATTCTGACCGAGAAGCGCGATTGCCTCCTCGGCTGCGGCGGAAACAAGACTTTCGTCCGTTTCGCCTTCCTCAGCGTAAAAGCGCCTTGCAATAGCTTTTTCGCCGTCGGTAATTGAAATGCAGACGCCCCTGCCGTTGTCGTCGTCAAACGGGTCGGAAATTACGGCGCCAAGCTCTGTGTGGGAAAGATTTTTTGCGGCTCTTGCCAACTGAACGGAATACGAAACAACGTCAATATCGCCTCTGTCCTCAACGTGAGGGGCAAATACAAACAAATCGTCCGAGCCTTCAATTGACTTAATAACGCTGTCAATAATCGGCTCCTGCTTATTTGCGCAGAAGGCAACTCTTGAATTAGCCTCCTTAAGCAGATTCACGCTTCTGACAAGTGGATTTGAGAAGCTCTGCTTTTCCTTTTTCGGAGCGGGGACAAACGCGTCTTCGTCAGGCTGCGGTTTTCCGAAAAGGCTGATAAGATAAGGAATAATTTTATCCTCAAGCATACCGTCAATTCTGTTCTTGTCAAGCGGAAGCATAAGGAAGAATTTATCGCCCTTTGTAACCGAGAAGCCGGAAAACATACCGTCGTTTGACTCAAAAATCATTGCGCCCTCGGGGAAAAGCGAGTGGGAGGCAATTTTCTTTTCGTCAACGCCTTCCTTTTCGCTTACGAGCTGCTTGATATTGCTGTTTTCGGAAAGCGTGTAGCCCATAGCCGTAAGAAGCTTCTTTTTAACCTTGTTGTACGCCGGTTTTTCAACCGCAACAACCGTGATCGCCTCGTTTTTCAAGCTCTGGGCAAGAGGTGCAAGCATATCCTGCGGAGAGGAGAAATCCTCGAACTCAAGCTCGTTTGAAGCAAAGCCGTGAAGCGCGTCGGCAATTTTTGCTTCAAGCTTTCTCTGCGCAAGCTCTCTTTGAGCGCAGAGAGAAAACATTCTGATTCTCATTACTCTGATGTCCTTTCATTTATATAAATGATATAAATTGCCTTTATTATGACGGATACCACCTATCCGCGTCCTCATACGGGTTATCCTGTTTCTTGGTTTCATACCACTTTGCAGGATATCTCGGATTTTCGTTTACTTTTACCGTGCCGTGAGAGGTCGGGCTTTCACCGGGACGCACCATACGCGCAAGCACTACAAGGCGCGCGTCCTCAAATTCATAGGTACAGGTGGAAAGCGTAAGCAGCTTGTCGCCGGGCTGAATATCAACACCCGTGTCATACAGTCTTCTTTCATTTACTGCCTGAATATAGCTTTCAAACGCCTCGTCACTGGTAAGGTGGTTAAAGATGAAATTGAAAAGGTACCCGTTGTCGTCCTCGGGCTTGCTGTTAGTAATGAATACGCCGTAAATCTTGAAATTATAGTCTCCGTAAAGAGTGGAAAGCGAAATTACGGGGGCGTTTTCGAATCCTTCGGGCTTTTCGTACTTTGAAAGCTCGGCAAACATAAGTCCGTCCTTCATGTGGTGACCGTAGATAATGGTGTTCATGCTCAGGTTTCTTATGTTATCGCGGAAATCCATAAACGGACAGCCGTAACGGCTGTACTGACCGTAGAAGTCCTGTTTAAGGTATTTCTCGTTGTTCTCCGCCTTAACGACCTGAACGTTTATCTGGGTATTCGGAATGCTAAGCCACGCTACAAATTCGGGATTTAAAGCGTAAAGACGGGCGTATTTGACGTTCATTCCGCCCGGGAATTCAACGTCGGGATATTCTGCCTTAATTTTATCCCATTCGGACTGAACCTGTTCCTCGTTCTCGGTTTCAACAATGTAGCGCTGAAGCTGCGTTGTCTGGGAAACATTTCTCTGCTTCTGGATATAAAGAGAGCCGAAATAGCACGCGCAGCCGATAATGGTAAGAACGGAAAGAATGCTTACGGTTTTACGAAGCTTTTCCTTAAACGGATCGCGTTTATTCGGGAAGGTGTTATAAAGGAATTTGTTGAGACCCTTTCGCTCCTTATAATCGGCGGAACGGTCAAACTCATACATTGAAATATTGTTTACGTCCTCGTTATCAGCCGCGTCAAGCGCCGATTCGATTTCAAGCACGCCGGCGTTACTTATTTTAATATCCTCAGCGGCGGCGGAAGCCCTGTTGATAACAGGGGCATTTTCGTTGTTTGCAAGAGCATTGAGTTTATCTGCCGAATCCGACTTTTTAACGCCCTTTTTTCTTTCAAGCTTAATATTCTTTTTACGCTGTTTTGCAGCAACTCTTTCTTTCTTTTTTGCTTCCTTTTCAAGCATTTTTGAGCTGCGTTTTTTTGAATATTCCGCTTCCTTTTCGGAAAGCTTTTTTTCAAGCTCTTCCTCTTTTTTAGCTTTTCTTTCGCTTTTTGAAGCGGCTGTATCAGCGTTACGGGACGAAAAATCCTCGTTTATAATTTTTCTTGTGGACGAAGAAACCTTAACGGGGATTTCATTTTCCTCCTCGTCATCGTCCGCAAGCAGTTTATAAATGTTGTCAATTGCCGCCTTTGTTTCGGGGGATTTGTTTTTGCCGTCGTGAATAAGCTCGTCGTAAAGCGATACTCCGCCCTCGTCGTCGTCGAGCTTCAACTGCCGTCTCAAATCCTCAAATGAGTCTGTGCGGCTGATATTCGGGTTGTTTTCTTCGGGTGTCATAGTTTACCTCGTAGCAAGCGGTTCCCACTTGTCGTCGTTTATATAGGGATTATCGATTTTATTCTTATTATACCAAATCTGGGGGTATTTAGCATTATTGTTAAAGGTTGCGGTTGAAACGTCAACCGTTTCGCTTTCGCCGGACCTTACGGCTCTTGCGACTATAACGCATCTTCCGTCAGCGCGGTTCGACGCGGAATAGTCAAGCATTTTAGTACAAGTTGAAAGAATTAAAATTTTATCCGACGTGTTTACGTCAACGGTTGTATTTATCATCGAACGCTTCATCAGCTCACTGAGAAACGCCTTGTAATTATCATCCTTAAGATAGGGATAGATGTAATTGAAAACATAGCCGTTGTCTTCACCGGCGGTGGCGGTTGTGATAAAAACGGAAAAGATTTTCCACTTTTTCTTCTGCAGAACGGTGTTGAACTCAATTACGGGAGCCTTCTTGTAAAAATCGAGGCTTTCGTAGTTTTCAAGAGGTGAAAACATAGTGCCGTCATAGAAATTATGACCGTAGACGATAAAGCTCGTGTCGTCTCCTGCAATATCGTTCCTGCAGTCAAGATATATGCTTCCGCGCTCGTTGGGATTGCGGTAAAAGTCGTAGTGAAGGTAAGCGTCGTTGTTTTCGCACTGGACAACGGGAAAATCAATTGTCGTCTCGGGAACCTTTATCCAGCCGACAAGATGATTGTTTGCCGCGTATGCAGCCTTGTATTCTTCAAGTATGCCCTCGGGGAATACAACGCCGTCATAGTTTTTGTCAAAGGCGCCTTCGTTTACGTCAAAGGTGGTAAGCTCCGCGAGAGCGAGAGCCTCCTTTTTGCTTTTCTGAATATCGGCAAAGGTGACGGCGGTATAAACGCCGGTTGCGACAATTATTAAAGCGAGGATTACAAGCAGGGCGTTAAGAGCCACGCTTCGGGCTTTCTTTTTTGTCCTCTTAAGTTCCTCGTAATACGCCTCTGCCTGCTCGGGAGTAACGTGGATATTACCCTGGGCGTCAAGGAAGTCGTGCGTCATTGATTATCACCCTCAATAAGTTCAATTATCATCTGAAGCGCAAGGTCAGCCGCGCGCTCACGGTTAAGCGCTCTGGCGCCCTGTTGACCCGTAAGGTTGGGTCTGAAGGACTCGACCGATACGCCGCTCATATCGGACACGGCGACAATAATTACCTTTTCGTCATCCGAAAGTCCTTCAACGGGCGAAGCGTAGCCTGTAATGCCGACGCCTATATCTGCGTTCGTCCTCTGCCTTATTCCGCTCGCCATTTCCTTTGCGGTTTTGACGCTTACTGCCGTAAAGCGTTCAAGAGTTTCACTCCTTACACCGACAAGATGTCTTTTAACGCGGTCCGAATAGCAGACAATTCCGCATTCAAAAACCTTTGAAGCGCCGTCAACATCAGTAATTTTTTTTGCAAGCAGTCCGCCCGTACAGCTTTCCGCCAATGCGATTTTCAGTTTTTTCTCGGTCAGTAGTTTTACAGCTCTCTCTTCAAGCTTCATTTTTCACGCCTCAATTTCCGTAATTTTAATATTTTTAACAGCCGCTTCTATAAGGGGGTCAACGTCAAGCGCGGTTTCCGCGTCTTCAAGCATTTTTAACGTCGGGCGTGTACGGGGATGTCTGGGCGTAAATACCGTACAGCAGTCTTCAAACGGCTGAATTGATATGTCAAAGGTTTCAATTTTTCTTGAAACGGAGATTATTTCGTCCTTGTCCAAACCGATAAGCGGACGGAAAACGGGAAGCGTTGTCACCGCGTCCGTACAGCCGAGGGCGTAAATCGTCTGACTTGCGACCTGACCGACGCTTTCCCCGGTGATGAGCGCCGCGCAGTTGTCTTCACGCGCAAGCCTGTCGGCAATTCTCATCATAAATCTTCTCATAATAAGGGTGAAAAGCGGTTCGGGACATTTTTTCCTGATTTCCTGCTGAATTTCGGTAAAGCCGACTGTTATAAGGTGAATGTGTCCGCTGTATTTTGCCACCTGACGAAGCAGGGAATGCACCTTTTCTTCAGCCTGAACGGAGGTGAAGGGAGGGGAGGCAAAGTGAACCGCGGTAAGCGAAATGCCGCGTTTTGCCATCATATATCCTGCGACGGGACTGTCTATTCCGCCGGAAATAAGCAAAGCCGCCTTGCCGCCCGTGCCTACGGGCATACCGCCTGCGCCCTTAATCTGGTCGGCGTGAATGAAGGCGTATTCGTCACGGATTTCAACCGTTACCGTAACATCGGGGTTATGGACGTCAACCGAAAGGTGATTAAACCGCTCAAGCAGCCTTCCGCCAAGCTCGGACGAGATTTCGGGAGATTTAAAGGGGAACGCCTTGTCGCTTCTTTTGGCGTTTACCTTAAACGTGTCCGCGTTTTCAAGGATTTCCTTAAGGTACTCGGGGGCTTTTTCAAGTATTGCTCCCATATCCTTTTCGACGGCAGCCGAGCGAGTATACGCCGCAATTCCGAACACCTTTGAGACTGCGTCTGAAGCGGAGTCCATATCGCAGGAGCCGACAGGAATAATCATAATAGTTGACTGGGATTTTTTATATTCGAACTCTCCGAACGGGCGAAGCCGTCTTTTGAGATTTTTTATAAGGATATCTTCAAAGGATGAACGGTTAAGTCCCTTTAAGGCAAGCTCGCCGTTTTTTACAAGAATGATTTCTTTCAATTTATTTCTCCTGAAATTTTATTTTAAGCTGTCTGTAATTTTTTCAAGACTGTCGCAAAGCAGGTCGATTTCTTCTTTTGTGCTGTATCTTGAAAGGCTGATTCTCACCGCGCTGTCAATTCGCTTTGAGTCAAGTCCCATTGAAACAAGGGTTTCGCTTCTGTGTCCCTTGCTGCAGGCGGAGCCTGCCGAGATGCAAACGCCAAGGTTACTAAGTGCGTTTACCGTGACCTGCGAGGGAATTCCCGAAACCGAGATGTTAAGTATATACGGCAGGGCGTTTTCGGGCGAATTAAAGCAAACAAAATCAAACTCCGAAAGTCTTTGGCGAAGATATTTGTTAAGCGAAGAAGCATATTCAAGATGGGCTGAAACGTCCTTTGCCTCTTCAATTGCCGCGCCGAATGCCGCAATTGACGGAACGTTTTCCGTTCCCGAAAAAACAGCGTTTTCCTGACCTCCGCCGAGAAGATACGGCTTGATTCTGACGTTTTTTGAAACGTAGAGAAGACCGGCGCCCTTAAGGGAATGTATTTTGTGGGCGGAAGCGGTTATCAGATCGGCATAAGAAGCCTTAACCGGGATTTTTCCGAACGCCTGAACTGCGTCAATATGAACAAGAGCCTTTGACTTTTTACGCCTGACGATTTTTTTAAGCTCTTCAAAGGGCAAAATCGAGCCGACCTCATTGTTTACAGCCATAACCGAAACGAGCGCGGTTCTTTCGTCAATTGCGTTTTCAAGGTCGTTTAAGGAGATAAACCCGTCCGAATCGGGCTTAAGTCTTATTACCTCAAAGCCCTTTTCCTCAAGAAAATCCATACATTTTGAAACGCTTGGGTGCTCAACCGCTGTAGTGACGATTTTATTAAGCGCCTTATTTTTTTCATTCACCGCGCCGAAAACAGCCGTGTTATTTGCGCTCGTTCCGCTCGGAGAAAAACAAATTTCCCTTTCCTCGCAGCAAAGAAGCGAAGCGGCATTTTTCCTCGCAAGGTCAATAAGCTTTTTTGCTTCAAGTCCTTTAAAATGAAGCGACGACGGATTACCCCAGTTTTTAAGGCAGGCTTTTTTCGCTGCTTCTACAGCGGCTTCGCACGGCATTGTGGTTGCGCTGTTGTCAAAATATGCCGTCAAGTGTCTCTCCTCCCTTTTTAACGGAGCAAATCCTTTTCGTCCGCAAAGTTATACAGCATACATTATATAATATATTTATTTTTTTTTCAATTATATATATTAAAAAACTGTATAATTAACAAAAATTTAATAAAAATAAATTTATATATATTACAAAAAGGAGACTGAAAATGGAACGCAGGAAAAGAATAAGAAAAATATCGTTCTTTCTGGCGGTAATTACGGCGTTTTCGCTTGTTGCGCTGACATCGTTTCTGAAAGCGGACAGGCTTGAAAAGGAAAAGCGAGCCGAAATTCAGCAGTCGGTATGCGAGCTTGACGAATACGTCGCTTCAATTGATTCAACCCTTTCAAAGGGAATTTACGCCACAACTCCGCCGATGATTTTAAATATTTCAACCGAGCTTTGGCGGCTGTCGTCTGGGGCGAAAATAATGCTTTCTCAAATACCGAACGACAGCATTGATTTTTCCCAAACAAACAAGTTCCTTTCACAGCTGGGCGAATTGATGATGAGTCTTAACCGAAAGGCAGCTGACGGCGGACAGCTTTCAAAAAGCGATATTTCAAGGCTTTCCGAGCTTCTTGAATATGCAAAGGCGCTTCACGAGTCAACCACGGCTCTTCGTGACGGGGTGTTTGACGGAACGGTTGAGGTAATAAGCAAGCAGGGGAACATTTCAGACGTAAAAAATGACGCAACGCCTCTTTCAACCTCGCTTGAAAATACCGCAAAGGCTGTAACGGATTTCCCGTCGCTTATCTATGACGGGCCGTTTTCGGACCACCTTGAAAAAAAGGAGGCGGAGTTTCTCAACGGAAAGCAGGAGATATCCGTCACCGAGGCAAAGAAAAAATGCGCTTTTTACCTTGGCGCGGACGAGGAGGATATTTCCTTTTCCCAGATGGAGGACGGGACGGTTGCAAGCTACGTCTTTGTTTCGGACAAGTCCACCTGCGCGGTGACGAAAAAGGGAGGTTATTTGAGTTATATTATTTCCTCCGAATATACAGGGGAGGACGCTTTAACGTATGACGAGGCAAAGGACAAGGCGAAGAAATACCTTGAAAAAATCGGCTACGAGGGGATGGCGGACAGCTATCATTCGGAAAACGACGGGGTTTGTACGGTAAATTTTGCTTTTGAAGAAAACGGCGTAAAATGTTATCCCGATTTGATAAAGGTCAGCGTTTCGATGTATGACGGAAAAATTCTTTCCGTTGACGCAAGAAACTATCTTTTAAGCCATAAAAACAGGGGAGTTTCAAGTCAGCCGCTTTCCGTTTTCACAAAGGCGGAAAAGAAAATCAGTCCGCTTCTTCATATAAAGGGTAATGCGCTTGCGGTAATTCCCACTCCGGCAGGAGACGAAAAGCTTTGCTGTGAATTTCATTGCGCTGATGACAAAGGGCAGGAGGTTCTTGTCTATATTGATACAAAAACATTTAACGAGGCGCAGATTTTGCTTCTTATGTATTCGGACAACGGTGTGTTGACAAAATAAAAGAAAAGGAAAATTTACGCATAAAGCACCACCGCGACTTCGAACAATTTAATAATCATCCGCAAAACGTAGGGGTCGGGTTTCCCGACCCACGGGATTATATCTTATTTATTCGGGACGGGAGACCCGTCCCCTACGAAACACCTTAACGTTCCGAAGGAACATTTCACGCGTTTTCTTGAAAACGTACTTCACGTTGTTTAA
>CAKZZS010000010.1 GCA_937884975.1 uncultured Clostridia bacterium
AAAATGCAAAACTATGCGCGTTTATATGTAAAAAAAGACATTTTTGAGTAAAAAAATAAGACCTCGGGTTAATTCCGACAGTCAAAAAAATAAGCGAAAAAAATAATAAGGATCGGGTCCGGGCGTTTGAGTTTGGGAGATTTTAAGCCCTTTTCCGATCCTTTATTCAATTTGAATTTTCAGTCTTCACGGAATTGCAGCTCATAAAGCTGTTTATACGTCCCGTTATTTTTCATCAGCTCCTCGTGAGTGCCGAATTCGGATACCTTTCCGTGGGTGACAACGGCGATTTTATCCGCATTTCTTATTGTCGAAAGCCTATGGGCGACAACAAGGGTTGTCCTGCCCTTACAAAGCTCGTCAAGCGACCTTTGGATAAGCACCTCCGTACTGTTGTCAAGCGCGCTCGTCGCCTCGTCAAGAATGAGAATCGACGGGTTTTTAAGGAACACCCTTGCAATTGACACGCGCTGCTTCTGACCGCCCGAAAGCTTAATTCCCCTCTCGCCTATCTCGGTGTCATAGCCGTCGGGAAGACTCATAACAAAGTCGTGAAGATTAGCCTTCTTTGAAGCGTCAATTACTTCCACGTCCGTTGCGTCGAGCTTGCCGTAACGGATATTGTCCTTAATAGTTCCCGAAAAGAGGAAAACATCCTGCTGAACAATTCCGATATTTCGTCTTAAGGATTCCATAGTGACGCTGTTTATATCCTTGCCGTCAATTAAAATTGAGCCGCTGCCCTCTTCGAGCTTATAGAAATTCGGTATAAGGTGACAAATGGTTGTTTTTCCGCCGCCTGACGGTCCGACAAGAGCCATTTTTGTTCCCTTCCCGATTTTCATTGAAACGTGGTCAATTACGCCTTCTTCCTCATTTTCGGTATAAGAGAAGCATATATCCTTAAGCTCAATATCTCCTTCCACCCGACCGATATCAACCGCGTTCGGTGAATCCTTTTCCTCGGGAATGTCCATAATTTCAATAAATCTCTTAAAGCCTGTTGCGCCGTTCTGCCACTGTTCCATAAAGTTTATCAGCGTCTGGACAGGTTGAATGAAAAGATTAACGGAAACGATAAAGGTTGAATATTCGCCGAAATTGATTTTCCCGGCGTAAAGGAAAAGTCCGCCTGCGATAAGGATTACGACGTTAAAAACATCCGTGACAAATGAGGTTGACGAAAAAAACTTGCCCATCGCCTTATAGGATTTCCTGCTCGCCTCGGTGAACATTTTGTTTCCTTTTTCAAACTTTTCAAGCTCCTTTTCGGAATTGGTATAAGCCTTTGTAACCCTGACCCCCGTAATCGAGCTTTCAAGTGAGGCGTTTATTGCTGCGTTTGACTCTCTTCTCTCCTCAAATGCCTTTCGCATTTTTTTACGGTAATGAAGCGAAACCGCAACAAGAAGAGGCACGCAAAGGAAAATAAGCAAGGTGAGCTTTATATTTATTGTGCAAAGGTATATAAAGCTGAGTATTATCATAATCGAGCTTGTCAGTATGTTTTCGGGTCCGTGGTGCGCAAGCTCGCTTACCTCAAACAAATCGTTTGTCATTCTTGTCATTATTGAGCCGGTTTCGTGGTCGTCAAAAAACGAAAACGGAAGCTTTTCAAGATGAGTGAAAAGCTCAGTTCTCATCTGCGCCTGCATACGCGTACCAACCATATGTCCCTTATACTGAACAAAATAACGAAGAAGCATTCTTATAAAATAAAGTACAAGAACGCAAACGCCTGAAACAATTATGTAGCGATATTTCTTGTTCGGTATAAAGTCGTTGAGCATTTTATTTGTCATAACGGGATAGACCATACCCAACAGCGAAATGGCTACGGACGCAGCCATATCCATAAAGAACAATAATTTATGCGGTTTGTAATAAGAGATAAACCGTTTTAACATCAAAGTACTCCTTTATATAAAAGCCCTCTTGTAAATTCAAAGTCGGGTGTTTTTTCATTATCATAATCCGAAAGGATTTTTTTGACCTCATTTTTATCTTCAACGGTAAAATACAAAAGAAGGAAATCGACATTTTTAATGTCCCTTTGCTTATCCGCCATATACAGAGGAACGCTGTTAAAAACAGTCGAACAACCGAACGAGCACCTGACGGGGAAACGCACGCCCTTTCGGTCGGTAAGAAAGGACTGTTTATTGCATTTATCGCACGTTTTTCCGTTTTTTACAGGGCAGTTTCTTGTTATCATCAGCGGCATTCTTCCGTAAGAAACAATTCCCCTTTTAATTGTTCCCTTCAAATCGGAAATCTGCTTTAAAGTAAGCTCGTTTGAAACCGTTATTTCCGAAATATCCATTTTTTCACATTCGGAAACAGAATATGAATTGAAAATATTAAGAAAAGGTGAAGAAATAACCTTTTTCCCTGCCCTTAACGCCATTTCGACCGCGTCAAGAGTAGAACAGAAAAATTCGTCCGAAGGCAATGAAAGGATTTTTTCGTATATTCTGTCCGCAGAGCCGAAAATCCCCCTCGGAATTTCAACTGCGGCGCTGTATTTTTTTATTATTTCTTCATCAGTGTCAAGAGGAAGAATAATTTTGTCGGCAATTATGTTTTCGGGTATTTGAGAGGCGTTTTCAAACCTTAAATACCTCTTGGTTTCGCTCGAATTACGGTTAGGAAAGCTTTCGTCGGAAACGCGTATTTCCCTATTTTTAATGTCGGCAAAGCGGCTTTCAATTTCTTCAAGCGCTTTTCTTCGAAGCGAATTGAGAGCAGAAACACGAACGCTTGCGTCACTTTCAATATTTACTCTTATTTCTTTTGCTTCAAACTGCGTATTGCCGCATTTTTCGAGCTGCTCTTTAACCCTTTCCGACGAAAGAGGAACATTTACCGCCCTTTCGCAGTTTTCTTCTCCCGTTACTTTAACCGTCTCGCCGTCACAAAACGCTTTTAACACAGGTTTTTCACCGACTGCGGCATAAAAATCAAACGTAACTTCTCTCTTTTTTTGCAAAACTAAATAAAGCTTTTTATACTCGTCAAGCACCTTTGAGGAGTCAAGCTTATCTTCTTTTGTCCTTGTGCCGAACATATCCCGTCCGAGCCTGTTTTCATAATAGCCGTCCGTAAAGCCAGAACGAGAAAAAAGGCTTTGAAGGTCAGTTTTTCTCTTTTCGGAATATTTTCCGTCAAGCGCTTCTCTGCAGGCGGTTACCGCCCCTGCCACATACTCGGCTTTTTTCATTCTTCCCTCGATTTTAAACGAGGAAACGCCGATTTCTTCAAGATAGCCCAGCTGTTCAATTAACGACAGATCCTTTAAGCTTAAGTCATAACCCGTACCGCCGTCAACCTTGAACGGCAGTCTGCACGGCTGGGCGCATTTTCCCCTGTTGCCGCTTCGTCCGCCCAAAAATGCGCTTAACTGACACTGACCCGAAACGCACATACATAAAGCGCCGTGGACAAACATTTCAATTTCAAGCGGAGAATTTTTTACTATGTATTCAATTTCGTTTTTATTCAGCTCTCTCGGAAGAACCGTCCTGCAAAATCCGAGCTTTTCAAGCCTTTCAATTCCGTAAAGCGTCTGGACGGACATCTGGGTTGAGGCGTGCAGCTTCATTTCGGGAGAAATTTCCCTTACAAGCCGAGCTACGCCGAGGTCCTGCAAAATAAGCGCGTCAACGCCCGAAAGCGTGACACGCTCAATTACATTTTCTATTTTCTGTATTTCGCCGTCATTTACGAGCGTATTAAGCGTCAGATACACCTTTACTCCTCGCTTATGGCAAAGCGAAACCGTATCCGAAAGCGTTTCAAGCGAAAAATTTTCGGCATTCTGTCTTGCGTTGAAATCGCCTACGCCGAAATAGACCGCATCCGCACCGCAGTTCAGAGCAGCTTTTAACGATTCGCTATTACCGACGGGGGCTAAAATTTCAGTTTTCATCAGTCAAAAAGATTTGTCTGACCGCTTTTTATTTCAGCCTTAAGTCTTTCAAATTCACGCTTGTAGTAATCCCTCTCGCCCTTTGCCTTTGCGGCGTCCTCAAGGTACTCCTTAACCTGAACGCGCATATTGTCGGTTGAGGAATCGTTTTTCTTCAATGCGTCCGCGTAGTCGAGCGCAACAAGGGTTGTTGCCTGAACAAGCGAGAGATTGGGATTTGATTTTCTCAAATCCCTGATTTTTTCTTCAACCTCAAGACCAAGCGCCATTGCGTATTCGGGCGCGTCGGGCGTGGTAAGGCGGTATTCGGTACCGCAAATTGTTAATTTAATATGATTATTCATTGTTTTTTCCCCTTAATATTTTTTACCCTTGATATAATCCCCGTATTTAATCTGATTTTTCAGATATCCGATTAAGAAAATAATCGCGATAATCGGCAAAAACGGAATAAGTAAAATGAGAATGAGAATTGCGATAATTACTATGAACGGTCCCTTGCGGCTCCTGTTTACCGTCTGCGGTCTTTCAGGCTCCTTTACGGGTTCTGCCTTATGACCCTCGTCGTAAACGGGCATAATCGGAAGAACCGCGTCATAGGAATCAATTCCGTTGTTATAAAGAAGCGGCTCAACCAAATCGTGGGTATTATCAACAACCTTGACAAGCTTTCTGAAATTGATGTGAAGCGTTTTCATTATGCTGTCAATGATATTGAGCAGTCCTATTGTAATTTTATATTCGGGGGTTTCCGGAGGATACAGACTTTCTCCGCCGTAAAGGTTTACAACAAGGTCGCATATAAAATCAACAACCTTTCTGTCCTTAATTGCGGCATAGTCAGCCTTTTTAAGTCCGGTTTCCTTTCTTGTCCAGTTACCGACCTTTCCTATTGTCAGCTTATTAAGATACCTTGCAGGGTATTTAATAAGCCAACCGATTTTATAGGTGAGCTTCTTTTTAATGCTCATAGCCGTTGCCATATCCGCAAAGGTGTCAATATCCTCGCCTGCAGCCTTGACGACGTCACGAACCATACCGATAAGCTGTTCTTTCAGGTAATCTTGGAAAGAAAGACCGTTTGTATCAATATCAACCTTTTCGGTAATAAAATCGGTCTTTACGTCAACCTTACCGCTTTCTGCGTCAAAGGTTATTGAACGCATTGTTGCAGGATAGCCGACTGTTGCGGCGGTTGCGATATCGTAAAAATAATTTCCCCGTTCGGAAACGTACTTATCAATATCGTGAACATGGGTGTGACCCGTAAGCATAAATTGAATGCCGAGGTCCGCAAACTGCTCGCGTCTGACCTTATAGTCGCCCTGCATATCGCCCGAACCGATTATCTCATATATAGGAGACGGAGCTATCATCGGGTGATGAGTCATAGCGATAATAAACTGGTTATTCTTCCTTGCGTCTTCAGCCTGCTCTTTTATCCATTCAACGCAGTCGTCCGGAAAGCCGCTGCCGTTGCGAAGGTTTGAGTCGTCGTTAAGGGCGAAAAGACGGTAGCCGTCACAAAGCTGAATAACGTAGGACATCGTCTGGCGATGAACAGCAATTGCTTCATCCGGACCGAATTCACGGTACATTTCGTATAAGTCCTCACGCTTTGCGGCAGGGACGCGGATTTTATTGTCTCCGTCATAACCCTCGGCAGTGCCGTCGCCCTGATAATCGTGGGTAGCGGTAATGACGTAAACTCTTTTTCCGCTGTTTTTAAGGTCGCGCAGCATCTCAATAAACTCGGCATGCGCGGTTAATTCGCCGTTATTCGTAGTATCTCCCGAAAGGAGAACAATATCGGTTCTGTTGTCCTTTTTTATCTGCCTGAAAGCCGCTTCGAGCACCTCTCTTGAGCCTTTGAGAAGCTTCTGGCTTTTAGCATTTGCAAAGTCGTATGCCTTACCCGACGTACCCGATTTTTCTGAATAGTAGTGCGTGTCGGTAATTACCGTAACGGTAAGCGGTTTGTTAGCCATATTTTCACCACCAAAAATATTTTTTTAAATCAGTTAAGAGCCTTTAAATTGATTTCTTCTGTGAGCCTTTCAACAAGCGCGTCTATGCTCATTGAGCCTATATCGCCCTCACCGCGGCGGCGGACGGAAGCAGTCTTTTCTTCAACCTCTTTGTCGCCTATAACGAGCATATAGTTAATCTTCTGGAGCTGCGCCTCACGGATTTTATAGCCGATTTTTTCACTCCTGTCGTCAAGCTCGGCGCGAATGCCCTTGCTTATGAGAAGAGTCATAATTTCTCTTGCGTAGTCGTGATGCCTGTCGGCTATGGGAAGAAGCTTAACCTGAACGGGTGAAAGCCACAACGGGAAATTGCCCATTGTCTCTTCAATAAGATAAGCCATAAATCTGTCAAGCGAGCCGAGAATAGCTCTGTGAAGAACTACGGGCGTGCGCTGGGAATTGTCCTTATCAACATAGAGAAGGTTGAACTTTGCCGGAAGGCAGAAGTCGAGCTGACAGGTCGAAAGCGTGTATTCCGCGCCTACCGCAGGCTTAACGTTTACGTCAAGCTTCGGACCGTAGAACGCAGCTTCGCCGATTTCTTCGGTATATTCAAGTCCGATTTCGTCAAGCACCTGACGCAGAGACTCCTCCGCGGTGTTCCACATTTCGTCGTCATCGTGGTACTTTTCCTTGTCATCGGGATCACGAAGCGAAAGCACGCAACGGTAATCGGTAATTCCGAAATCCTTATACGTTTCAAAAATCAAATCAACAACGTTTTTGAATTCGTCCTTAATCTGTTCGGGAGTGACAAAAAGATGCGCGTCATTCTGACAGAAATGTCTGCCTCTTTCAATGCCCTTTAAAGTACCCGAAGCCTCATAACGGAAATCGTGGGCAATTTCGCCTATTCTTACGGGAAGATTTCTGTAGGAATGGGAAGAATTTGCATATATTCTCATATGGTGAGGACAGTTCATCGGTCTTAAAACATAGGTCTCATCGTCAACCTCCATTGCAGGGAACATATTGTCCTTATAGTGGTCCCAGTGTCCCGAGGTCTTATAAAGGTCAACCGTACCTACGCAGGGAGTAAGAACGTGCTGATAGCCCGATTGGATTTCCTTATCCCTGATGTAGTTTTCAAGTATTCTCCAAAGCGTGTAGCCCTTCGGCAGGAACATAGGCATTCCCTTACCTACAAGCTCATCCGTCATAAACAGCTCAAGCTCCTTACCGAGCTTTCTGTGGTCGCGCTTCTTGGCTTCTTCAAGCTTTTTGAGATACTCCTCAAGCTGTTCCTTTTTCGGAAAAGCTATTCCGTAAATACGGCAAAGCATCTTATTCTTTGAGTCGCCTCTCCAATAAGCGCCCGTTGTATTTATAAGCTTATAAGCCTTAATAAGACCCGTGCTCATAATATGGGGGCCTGCGCAAAGCTCGGTAAATTCGCCCTGCTTATAGAACGAAATATCCTCACCCTTATCGGCGTGCTCCTTAATAAGCTCGATTTTATACGTTTCTCCCTTTTCTTCCATAAGCGAGGTTGCCTCCTCGGGGGAAAGCAAAAATCTTTCAAGAAGCAGGTCCTCTTTAATAATCTTTTTCATCTCGGCTTCGATTTTTTCAATATCCTCTGCCGAAAACGGCTTGTCGCCGCAGTCAAAATCATAGTAAAAGCCGCTGTCAATTGACGGACCTATAGTGAGCTTTGTTTCGGGATACAGACGCTTTACAGCCTGAGCCATAATGTGGGACGCGGTGTGCCAGTAAGCGCGCTTCCCCTCGTCGGAATCGAATGTGAGAATTTCAACAGTGCTGTCAGATGTTACGGGCGTTCTCAAATCAACCGTTTCACCGTTGATTTTTCCAAGGCAAGCCGCCTTATAAAGACCCATACCGATGCTCTTTGCAATTTCGGCAACGGTAACGCCGCTTTCAAACTCCCTTACGTCATCTCTCAAAGTAACATTAATCATTTTTTAACCTCCAAAACTGGTAAAAATAAAAGCCCCATCCCAATACAGCACGAAGCCTTGGGATGAAGCGAATGCTCCACGGTTCCACCCAAATTGCAGTTTTCACTGCCACTCATTAGCCCCTATAACGCAGGGCGACCGGCACGCCTTATTTCGGCGGCACTCCGAAGTGGTATCGGGTAAAAATCATAGTCCCTTTCAGCAAACGGAACCTCTCTGGAATGATAAAAATACCGTCATTCTTCGTCAACGCTTTATAACGAAAATATAATACTATTATATTGAAATTTTGTCAAGAAATTTACTTGACAAATATGTATTTACTCGCTATAATTAAAAGTGTAATCGAACAAATGTTCGAAATAATATTATTTAAGACACCCTTTTTGGGTGTTTTTATCATTTAAGGAGGTAATTATTATGAATGTGGAGAATATCCCCTCTCCCGTTCCCATAAACGAGGAGGAGTATCTTTATTTGTCTGAAAACCTTGATGTTATCGGAGTCAGCGATAAAAACGCTGTCTGCTCCTTTCTTTCGGTTTCACGAAAGAATATGTTAAGCCGTCTTTTGCGCTTGGCAATTGAAAACGAGCTTGACGATATGCAAAAAAGGATTATCAGACTTATGTGGTATGACGGGTTAAATGTCACTTCCATTGCCCGTACGCTCGGCGTGAACAAGTCCACTGTCACAAGACAGTCGCACAAAGCGTATGATAAACTGAAAAACTCTCTTAAATACGTTATGATGTATCAGTTTGAGTGTCCGAGTGATTTAATTGACTATTTTAAGGAGGCTGTAAAAGTTGAAAAAAGGCATTGATGTATCTACCTTTCAGGGTCTTATAGACTGGGAAAAGGTTAAAGACGACGGCGTTAAATTCGCAATTATTCGCGGTGGCTACGGCAGAAGCGAGGTTGACGAAAGATTTAAGGAAAACTATAAAAATGCAAGAAAAGCAGGCGTTCCGATAGGAGTTTATCACTATTCATACGCTACAACGGTTGAAAGAGCGAAGCAGGAAGCAGCTTTTTGCCTTTCGTACCTTAAGGGCAAAAAGTTTGAGTATCCGGTTGCATTTGATATTGAAGACAAAACGCAGACTTCCCTTTCCAAAAAGCTTCTTACGGATATTACTTACGCTTTCTGCGAAGAAATTGAGAAGCACGGCTATTATGTATGTATCTATTCTTCAAAGTCGTTTCTTACCGATAAGCTTGATATGAAAAGGCTTTCACGCTTTGACGTGTGGGTTGCGCAGTGGAACAGCTCCTGCACCTACAAGGGCGAATACGGCTTATGGCAGTTTTCGGACAACGGAAAAATAAACGGAATTTCCGGTAGAGTTGACCTTGACAGAGCGTATAAGGATTATCCGTCAATAATGAAGGAATACGGCTTGAACGGATTTAAAAAGCAGAGCGTAAAGCCGACGGAAAAAACCTATAAAAAGGGTGAAGTCGTAAATCTTAAAAACGCAGCTCTTTATGTTTCTTCCACCGCAAATAAGCCGTCCGCCCGTATTACGGGTAAATACTACATTTACGACGGCGAAAAGGTAAACGGAAGATACCGCATTACAAATTCAAAAAAGAATGTTGGAAAACTTCCCACAGTAAATTATGTAACGGGGTGGGTTGATTTAAAATGAGTGAATACGAAATGTACGCGCACAGGGTGAACGAGCTTGAAAATAACGTCAAGATACTCTACGGCAAGGCAAACGGCTTTGCCGTAGCTCAGGCGCAGACGAACACGAAGCTTGACAACCTTATACAGAGTCTTGACGAGGTAAAGGAGAGCCTTTCCTCAATTAAAAGCCGTCCTTCCCTTTTCTGGGACAAGCTTGTTTTTGCATTTATAGGCGCGCTCGGAGCCGGAATAGGCACGGTTTTTCTGACATTTTTTAAAGGAGTGTAAAATGGAAAAATATCTTTTTGAGCAGTCGCTCGTTTTAATACCGTTTCTCAATGTACTCGGACTTATATTTAAACAGATAAAACAGATAAACGATAAATACATACCGCTTATTCTTTTGCTTTTTGGTCTTATCGGTTCGGTTTTTGTCAACGGATTCAATATCCAGTCGGTTATTCAGGGCGTGCTTGTAACAGGCGCGGCTGTTTACTCAAATCAACTTGTAAAACAACTTAATAAATGAAAATGGGTGAAGAAATCAGTGTATTGACTGATTAAATTGCAGTTAACTCTGCGGGCGGGCGCAGAGACCCGCCCCTACACGGTATTATCATCTTCATACTTGCAGGGGCGGATTTCATGCCAAGTCGTTTGCAGTAGTAGTTTGTCTTTCTTGACAAGATTTCATTACTTTTTTATAATATATGGGTAATTTTTATTTTCGAGGTAATTAAAATGGTTAATCAGGAAAGACTTATTGATTTATTTAAGGAATTGGTTTCAATTGACAGCCCCTCTCTTCACGAAAGACAGATGTGCGACGCAATTAAATCAAAATTAGAAGAACTCGGCATTGAAGCCTACGAGGATAACGCAGGTGAAATAATCGGCGGAAATTCGGGTAACCTTTACGCGTATATTGACGGCGGACTTGACCTTGAACCAATTATGTTTTCTTCTCACATGGATACGGTTGAGCCGTCTCACGGCAAAAAGGCAATAGTTCACGAGGACGGCAAAATCACCTCCGACGGCACAACGGTTCTCGGCTCGGACGACCTTGCAGGCGTTTGCGCAATAATCGAGGCATTGAGAGTTCTTAAGGAAAACGGAGAGAAATTCCGCCCCGTTGAAACGGTTTTCACGGTTTCCGAGGAAACCCACTGTATGGGCGCTTCTCACGCTCCCTTTGAACGTATTAAGTCAAAGGAATGCTATGTCTTTGACCTTTCGGGCGATATCGGCGAGGCTTCAAACAAGGCGCCTACAATTATCACCTACACCGTCTCTCTTCACGGCAAGGCTGCCCACGCGGCATTCAAGCCCGAAAGCGGTGTTCACGCCTTAAAATGCGCGGCTGAAACCATTTCAAAAATCCGTTGCGGAAAATATGACGGAGTGACGGTAAATATCGGTACGATTAACGGCGGAACAGCTACAAACGTAGTCGCGGAGCACACCGTTTTCACGGGTGAGGTCAGAAGCTTTGACAACTCTCTTGCGCAAAATAAGCTCAACGAAATTACCGATATAATAAATACCGTTGCTTCGCAGTACGGAGCAGAGGTTAAAATCGAGTCTGAAACCTGTGTTGAGGCGTATAATGTTAACGAAAACCACCCTGTTGCAGAGCGTTTCAAAAAGGTTTGCAGTCAGATGGGACTTGAGCCGTCAATTGTTGAAACCTACGGCGGAAGCGATAATAACCAGTATGTACCGAAGGGAATTAACGGACTTGTAGTTTCTTGCGGAATGAATAACTGTCACTCCTGCGACGAATATACAACCGTTTCCCAGCTTACAAACGCCGCCGAACTTGCGCTGAATTTAATGCGTTCAAAGGATTAAAATGGAAAATCAGTTTGAAAGAACCGAATTACTTTTAGGCAAAGAGGCAATTGAAAAATTAGCCTCCTGTCGGGTTGCGGTTTTCGGAGTCGGCGGAGTGGGCGGCTTTTGCGCGGAGGCGTTAGCGCGTTCGGGCGTAGGCACACTTGACCTTATTGACTTCGACACGGTCAGCCTTTCAAATCTTAACAGACAGATTATTGCTCTTCATTCAACCGTCGGGCAATACAAGGTTGACATCGCAAAGAAAAGATTTGAGGATATTAACCCGAAAATAAAAATAAACGCTGTAAAGAAATTCTATTCGCCCGAAAACGAAAATGAATTTGACCTTTCGGTTTACGATTACATTGTTGACGCAATTGACACCGTAACCGGAAAAATCGCGCTTATTGTAAATGCAAAAATGGCAGGCGCGAAAATAATCAGCTCCATGGGAGCCGGTAATAAGCTTCACCCGGAAATGTTTGAAATAAGCGACATATATAAAACCTCCGTCTGTCCGCTTGCAAGAGTGATGAGACGGGAGTTAAGAAAAAGAGGAGTTGACAGCCTCAAGGTGGTTTATTCAAAGGAGGAACCGATTTCGGTTTCTGCGGATTATCCGGGCAGTACGGCTTTTACGCCGTCAGCGGCAGGGCTTATCATTGCAGGCGAGGTAATAAGGGATTTAATAAAATAAAAAACATAAGGAAAAGCGGATTCGTTAAAACGAATCCGCTTCCTTTTTCGTCCAAAATGTACTTATTTCCCGAAGGAGAAAAATCCCTTCTTCTCGTAGGGCTCACTTTTAATGGAGGTTACAGTGTAGCCCGTTTCGTCGATGGCTCTTCTGAGCAAATCCTCGTCAATTTCGGTTACCGAAATGATTTGAGAAATGCCCTTTGAGTGAGAAGATGAAACTTTTTTTACATTAAATTTGTTTCTGACGGTGTCATTGATATGCGCTTCACACATACCGCACATCATCCCGTCAATTTTAAGAGTTATTTTATACATAATCAAGAGTTTACTTATGACATGAAGCCGAATACGGACAGCCGCTGCAAACGCCGTTGCAGGCAGTCGGAGTATTTTCCGGCTTAATTTCATTTTCTATTTCACAATGCCCTGCATTTGCGCAATGAGAGCATTTCTGACCGCAGGGACCTATTCCCTCCTTTTTATCAAGAACAAGCCTGCGAACGGCAAGAAAGACGAGTAATGCAACGATAAGAACAACAAAAACAGTTCCGCCGTAAAGCTCAATAAGCTGTGACATTTTCCGCCCTCCTTTTTTCTTTTCGGGGAAGATAACCTATAAGTTATCCTCCCCGGTTTTTAACTGTTTATTACTTTTTTGCTTTTGTCGATACCGTAAGATGGTTGTCGTCATACTTATTCTTTCTGAAAAGAAGATAGCAGAAGCAAGCAAGTACGGCAATAGCAAAGATAAGTCCAATAACATTGAGGTTTCCGGTGAAAATCGAGCCTATCTGATAAACGCAAAGCGAAACCGCATAAGCAAGACCGCACTGATAAGCAATAGCGAACCAAGTCCATTTTGCAGAGTTCATCTCTCTCTTGATGGCGCCGATAGCCGCAAAGCACGGAGCGCAAAGAAGGTTGAAGATGAGGAAGGAATAAGCCGCAAGTCTTGTAAGACCTTCAAAGTCAAGTACGCCGAATACGCCGACAACCTCTTCCTTGGCAACAAGTCCCATTACCGTAGCGATTGTAGCCTTGATACCGGGTTCTCCCGTGCCGAAGCCGAGAGGAGCAAAGATAGTCTTGACAACGTTTCCTATCATACCCAGAACGCTGTTTTCAAGCTCAACATCGGGATTAAAGCCGAACTTGCCGTCAACCGTTCCAAATACGGAGCCGAGCCAGATGACAATTGAAGAAAGGAGGATAATTGTGCCTGCCTTTTTAATGAACGACCAACCGCGCTCCCACATTGAACGAAGCACAGTGCCGACTGTCGGCCAGTGGTATGCAGGAAGCTCCATAACAAAGGGAGCCGGGTCGCCTGCAAACATCTTTGTCTTTTTAAGCATAATGCCCGAGCAAATAATAGCGGCAATGCCGATAAAGTATGCGCTCGTAGCAACAAGCGGTGAGCCGTGGAAAAGAGATACGGCGATCATTGTGATAATGGGAAGCTTTGCTCCGCAGGGAATGAAGGTCGTAGTCATAATCGTCATACGGCGATCACGCTCATTTTCAATAGTTCGTGAAGCCATAACGCCCGGAACGCCGCAGCCTGTACCTACAAGTACGGGAATGAAGCTCTTACCGGAAAGTCCGAACTTTCTGAAAATACGGTCCATAATGAAAGCAACACGAGCCATATAGCCGCAGCTTTCAAGGAATGCAAGGCAAAGGAAAAGTACGAGCATCTGGGGTACGAAGCCGAGAACCGCGCCTACGCCTGCAACAATACCGTCAAGAATAAGTCCGGTTACAAATTCATTTGTAACATTGAGCTTTTCAAGAAGCTTTTCAACAAGTACGGGAACACCCGGAACCCATACGCCGTAGCTTTCGGGCTCGGGAACCTCGCCTGCAGGGTCTATTCCCTCTTCCTCGTCGCCCATAGCGTATGTGACATACTCGGAAAGGTCATAGCCCTCTTCTGCAAGAGAGTCGCCGTAGAAGCCGTACTGCTCGTCAAAGTCAGCCCAGCTGCCGTCTTCAACGGTTGCCTTGACATCATCCGCGCCTACAACGCCTGCATCAACGGCTTTGTCAAGAGTTGCAACGAATTTTTCGTTTGAGAAAAGATATTCGTCCGCATAGTTGTCAACGGCTTCTTCATATTTACTGCCGCCCCAAAGATGCCAACCGTCTCCGAAGAGTCCGTCGTTCGCCCAGTCGGTAAGTCCTGTACCGAAGGCTGACGGCGCCATGGAAATGGTATAAACAAGGAACATTATTACAATAAATATCGGCAAGCCGAGAATTCTGTTAGTGACAACTTTGTCGATTTTATCGCTTGTTGAAAGCTGACCCTTGCCTGCCTTTTTATAACAGGATTTAATAATTGAGGATATGTAAACATATCTTTCGTTTGTGATAATTGATTCCGCGTCGTCGTCAAGCTCGTTTTCAGCCGACTCAATATCCTCTTTAATATGAGAAAGAGTATCCTCCGGAATACTAAGCTTTTCAAGGACCTTTTCGTCGCTTTCAAAAATCTTTATTGCATACCAGCGCTGCTGCTCAAGAGGCATATCGTGAACAACCGCTTCCTCAATGTGCGCGAGAGCGTGCTCAACAGCGCCCGAGAAATTGTGCTGGGGTACAACGGGATCTCCTGCCGCAGCCTTTATTGCTTCCTCGGCTGCCTCTTCAATTCCCGTACCCTTAAGAGCGGAAATCTCAACTACCTTGCAGGCGAGCTGACGGGAAAGCTCGTTTGTGTCGATTTTGTCGCCGTTTTTCTTAACGACGTCCATCATATTTATAGCTACAACTACGGGAATACCGAGTTCAACTATCTGCGTTGTCAGATACAGGTTCCTCTCAAGATTTGTACCGTCAACTATATTGATAATAGCGTCGGGCTTTTCATCAATAAGATAATCCCTTGCAACTATCTCCTCAATTGTATACGGAGAAAGAGAATAAATACCGGGAAGGTCGGTTATTGTAACGTCGCTGTGTTTTTTCAGCTTACCTTCCTTTTTTTCAACCGTAACGCCCGGCCAGTTGCCGACGTACTGGTTAGAGCCTGTCAAAGCATTGAAAAGCGTAGTTTTACCGCTGTTCGGGTTGCCTGCAAGCGCAATACGAATACCCATAACTTAATCCTTTCTTCAGTTAGTTTAAGCTAACTGATTAACAAAAAAATAATTACTCTACCTCGATTAACTCTGCGTCACCCTTACGGATGGAAAGCTCATAATCCCTTACGGTAACCTCAACCGGATCTCCCAGCGGAGCAACCTTGCGGACGTAGATTTCAACGCCCTTGGTAATTCCCATATCCATAATTCTGCGTTTGAGCGCGCCTTCACCGTGGATACGCTTTACCTTACAGGTCTGACCGATTTTAACGTCTCTGAGCGTCATTTTTTTACCCCCTTCAGTTTTGTATATGAAAATTATTTAAAACTAATTAAACATAAATCTTCGATGCCATCTCACGGCTTATGGCAACTCTTGTCTCTTTAACCTTAACTATTATATTGCCGTTCTGCTCGGTAATAACGGTCACATTGTCTCCGACAATAAAGCCAAGATTTTCAAGATGCTTTTTAACCTCGGGCTTACCGCCGATTTTTTTTATAATTCCGTCGTTACCGTCGCCGATTACACTAAGCGGTATCATAAGATTCCTCCTTTGAGTTAGCCAACGCTAACCATATATTATATATCACACAATTTCAAAAATGTCAATAGAAAAAAGCAAAAAAGTTAGCAAAGACTAACCTTTTTTAACTTTTGCATAAAAACCCTATTGACAACAAATAAAAATAGTGTTAGTATTTACCTACCAAAACAATAGGTAATAAAGTTCAAGGAGGTCTTTTATGACTGTTTATGCAGATAATGCGGCAACAACAAAATTAAGCGAAACTGCGCTTGAAAAAATGCTGCCGTTTTTAAAAGAAAACTACGGCAACCCCTCCTCTCTTCACACTCTCGGTCAAAAAGCGAAAAGTGATCTTGAAAATGCAAGAGAAACGGTTGCAAACGCAATTAACGCGTCGTTTAAGGAAATTTATTTCACGTCGGGCGGAAGCGAAGCGGATAACCAGGCTATTCGTACCGCCGCTTCCATAGGCTTAAGAAAGGGTAAAAACCATATTATATCCTCCGCTTTCGAGCATCACGCGGTTCTTCACACCCTTACCGCTCTTAAAAAAGAGGGCTTTGAAATAACTCTTGTAAAGGTAAACGATAACGGAGTTATAAATCCTAAGGATATTGAAAAGGAAATTACCGATAAAACCTGCCTTGTAACAATTATGACGGCGAACAATGAAATCGGCACTGTTCAGCCCGTTGAAGAAATCGGTAAAATCTGTAAAAAGCACGGCGTTCTTTTCCACACGGACGCGGTTCAGGCAGTCGGTCACATTCCTGTTGACGTTGAAAAAATCGGTTGTGATATGCTTTCCGCTTCAGCGCATAAATTCCACGGTCCGAAAGGCGTTGGATTTTTGTATGTAAGAAAGGGCATAATTCTTAAAAACCTTATTGAAGGCGGCGCGCAGGAAAGAGGAAAGCGCGCAGGAACGGAAAATCTGCCTGCAATTATCGGTATGGCTGCCGCATTAAAGGAAGCAGTTGATAATCTTGAGGAAAATACAAAAAAGGTAACGGAAATGAGAAACATTCTCATTGACGGGCTTAAGGGAATTGAGAGAAGCCGTCTTAACGGCGACAGAGAAAAAAGGCTCCCGGGAACCGTCAATATGTGCTTTGAGGGAATCGAGGGCGAAAGCCTGTTACTGCTTCTTGATTCAAAGGGCATCTGCGCTTCAAGCGGCTCGGCGTGTACGAGCGGAAGCCTTGACCCGTCGCACGTTCTGCTCGCGATAGGCGTTCCCGTTGAAATCGCGCACGGCTCGTTACGACTTACGGTAAACGAATACAACACAAAAGAAGAAATGGAATACATTGTCAAATGCGTTCCCGAGGTGGTTGAACATTTGCGTTCATTCTCACCCGTCTGGGCAAAAATAAAAGAGGAGGAAAAATAATGGCACTCTATTCGGATAAGGTTATGGACCACTTTATGAATCCGCGAAACGTCGGACAAATTGAAAATGCGGACGGCATAGGCGAGGTCGGCAACGCGCGTTGCGGCGATATAATGAAAATATTTCTTAAAATTGACGATAACGGAATAATCGAGGACGTAAAGTTCAACACCTTCGGCTGCGCTTCGGCTATCGCGTCAAGCTCAATGGCTACGGAAATGATTAAGGGTCAACCCGTTGATAAGGCGCTTGAATTGACAAACAAAGCCGTGGTTGAAGCGCTTGACGGACTGCCTGCGATTAAAATTCACTGCTCCGTTCTTGCCGAAGAAGCTGTAAAAGCCGCCGTCAAGGACTATTACGATAAAAACGGAATCGAATATGACCCCGAGCAGTTTAAGGAAAACAGCTGCGACCACTGTGCAGTTTAATAAAAAGGACCTTGTACCGAAAAGTACAAGGTCTTTTTTCATTTTAATATTATTTATGTTTCGTCCTTTAAAACCGCTTCCGCTGCTCTCATTCCGTCAACGCCTGCGGAAACAATTCCGCCTGCATAGCCTGCACCCTCGCCGCAGGGAAACAGTCCTCTGATATTTGTCTGGAAAAACTCGTCCCGAAGAATTCTGACGGGTGAGGAGCTTCTGGTTTCGGGCGCGGTAAGGACCGCATCTTCAAGCGCAAAGCCGTGAAGCATTCCGTCCATTTTGACTATTGCCGAAGCCATTGTATCAGTAACCTTTTGAGGTAAAACCTTTCTTATATCACCCATTACAACTCCCGTCGGAATTGTCGGCTTAACGCAGCCGAGCTTTGTTGAGGGAGTATCCTTTAAGAAATCACCGACAAGCTGGGCAGGCGCGGAATAAGTCGAGCCGCCGAGCTCAAAACCCTTTTTCTCAATTTCGCGCTGAAGATACATTCCCGAAAGCACATGCTCTGACGGAAAAAATTCCGGCTCAATGCCGACAAGAATTGCGCTGTTTGCATTTTCGCCGTCGCGAAGATATTCACTCATACCGTTTGTAACAACTCCGCCCTCCTCGCTTGAAGCGCAGACAACCGTACCGCCTGGGCACATACAGAAAGTGTACGCTCCCCTGCCGTGCGGCGGATGACAAGCCATTTTATAGTCAGCAGTCGGCAGAACCGGGTTTTTGTAAGCCTCGCCGTACTGCGCTTTGTTTATAAGCTCCTGCGGATGCTCAATTCTTGCGCCTACCGAAAACGGCTTTTGCATCATTTTTACGCCCTTTTTGTAGAGCATTTCAACCGTATCGCGCGCGGAATGACCTATGCAAAGCACAACCGTATCAGTTTCAATATCGACGGTTTCGCCGTTCTTTTCGTAGCTGACGCCCTGAACAAAGCCGTTTGCAACAATTATATCCGAAAGCTTTGCGTTAAAAATTACGTCGCCGCCAAGCTCAATAACCTTTTTCCTGATGTTCTTAACAACCGTGCCGAGCTTATCCGTACCTATATGGGGCTTTGCGGAAATAAGTATTTCCTTCGGCGCGCCGTGCTCGGCGAGGTCAAGATAAACCTGTCTGCACCTTGCGTCCTTAATGCCCGTGTTCAGCTTTCCGTCCGAAAACGAGCCTGCGCCGCCCTCACCGAACTGAACATTAGACTCGGTATTGAGCACCCTGTTTTTCCAGAAACTGTCCACGCTTTTTTTACGCGAGTCAAAGTCCTGACCGCGCTCAAGAACAATGGGTTTGAGTCCCGCTTTTGCAAGAAGCAGTGAGGAAAACATACCGCTCGGTCCGAAGCCGACTACAACGGGGCGAAAAGAAGAATGCCGTTTATTTTCGGGCATTTCATAGTTATATACGCTGACCTGTAAAGCCTTGTTCGAAGGGATATTTTTAAGTATTCTTTCCTCGTCGCCCGACACATTAACATCAACGCAATACGAAAAGAAAATATCGGGCTTTTTTCTTGAATCGACGGACATTCTGAAGATGCTCCAGCCGTCAATTCTCCCCTCGCCTATTTTAAGCGCCTTTGCGGCGGCTTTTTTTATATCCTCTTTTTCATGGTCAAGCGGCAGCTTCAAATCGTTTACTCTTATCATTTCTCTTCCTCCGACGCGCTTCTTCCGGCAAGCCTTCCCGAAGCAAACGCCCACTGAAGATTAAAGCCTCCGCACTCTGCAAATACGTCAAATATTTCTCCACTCGCGTAAAGTCCCTTTGTAAAAACGGACTCAAGCGTTTCGGGATTAAATTCATCCGTTGAAACGCCGCCGGCAGTAACCTGGGAAAAATCAAAGCCCTTTGTATCCTTGACTTTTATTTTCCAGCATTTTAAAAGCGAAGCTATTTCGTCAACCGAATGAGGGTCGATATTGCCTATAAAGCCGCTTTGGGAAACACAGCAAAGCTTTAAAACGGCAAGCCCGAGCTGTTTATTAACAATACCCGAAAGAAGATTCTCATTAAGTCCGTTTTTGTCCTTTTCAATTCTGCCCGAAATATATTCGCGCACCTCGTTAAGCGTCAGGCTCGGAACCGAGTCAAGAGTTACGGTATACTCCTCACCGTTTCCGATATCCGCAAAACCGGAGAGGTTCATTATAGGAATTCCCGAAAGTCCGTAATCGGTAAACTGAACCTCGCCAGTGCACCGCGCCTTCTCAACATCGTTTTCGTAAAGAACGCACTCGCAAACCGAACGCACGCCCTTTAGATTTTTCGGAAAGTCATAGCAGATAAGAGGAACAAGAGCAGGTCTTATATTCTTAAAAGAATGACCGAAGGACTTAAGGATTTCATAACCGCTTCCGTCGCTTCCGTGAATGGGGTTGCTCTTTCCGCCGCAGGCGACTATAACCCTGTCGAAAAAGAAAGAGCCGTTTATAATAAAGCCTTTATGAGTTTTTTCAACCGTTCTGACCTTATATTCGCAGAGCGTTTCAACGCCGAGACGTTTACACTCAAAGCGCAGTACGTCAAGCACCGTCGAAGCCTGATTTGAAAGCGGATAAACCCTGCCCTCGTCATCGGCATAGGTATACATGCCCAGCTCTTCAAAAAATTTCAGCGTTTCTTCAACGCCGTACTTACTTAAAGCATAATCGGTAAAATCCCCCGACGGGAAATACCTTTCGCTCTTTGCCTGAAGATTTGTCAGGTTACATTTCCCGTTACCCGTGACAAGTATTTTCTTCCCGACACGCGGATTTTTTTCAATAAGCATTACGCTGTTATTCTGATTTGTTCTTTTTGCCTCAATTGCGGCGCAAAGTCCCGACGCGCCTGCGCCGATAATTGCAATTTTCATAAGATGAACTCACCCTTTTGTTATTACGGTTTTTTATATTATCACAAATTTAATCTGTTTGCAAGATGAGTCGATATTTGGTATTGTATTATTTAAAGTTTTAATATATAATAGAATATATAGTGTCGCAAAAGAGGTGAAAAATGTTGGTAAAAAAGCTTGAACGCAGTACAAAGTCAAATCTGCTTTTCGTACTGGTTATTACGCTGTGCGCGGTTTCCATCTTTGCCTTTCCCTTTTTAGCGAACCTTTTTAATAACCGCGGCGTTACTCCCCATTTCAACGGCGAGCTGACCTCGTTTGAAGGCGTCAACCTTGACTCGGGAAGAGCTTATTATATGAACGGCGACTGGGAATTTTACGCAAGGCAGTTTATCTGCTCGGATGAAATTGAAAACCCGAAAATTACCGACATTGTTGCCGTTCCTCACCTTATTTACTATTCTCTCAAAAACGGTCCCACCCTTTCAAAAATCGGTCACGCAAGCTACAGACTTATCGTTAAGGATATTCACGCGCAGCAGCCCGTTTGCTTTTATATTCCGAACTTTTCGGGCGCATATAAGATATTTATTGACCGAATACTCGTCACAACCTCGGGAACTGTTATAAAAGAGGGTGAACAAACCGTTTCAAGTCAGCGGCGAATGGAGCTTCCGGTCTCTGTGGGCAGTGGACGGCATGAGATAATTGTTGAGGTTTCGTCGGAAAAGACGTCCGGACTTACGATGTCTCCCGTTATAAGAAATTACGAACAGGCGGAGGACAGCGTTTACGCCTCAATCGGCTTGAGATACGCCTTTTTCGGAATAGTTTTCTTCTGCGGCATATTCCTGCTTATCCAGAAGCTTTTTGTAAACAAGCAGACCTACTCCTTCTGGGGAGTTGCGCTTTGCATTCTGCTTGCGTACAGAATGATGATAAGCAACGAGGGATACATCGTCACGCAGAGTCTGTTTTTTGACTTAAGCTATGAATACGTTTCGCTTCTTATTATTGCGGCAACGTTTATTATTAAGCTCGTTTCGCTTACCTATATGACAAGGGTTCTTCCCGTCGGAGTCAGCTCACGGGCAATTACTGCGTTTTCCATTATGTTTATTGCGGCAATTCTTACCGCGGTATTCTTTGACGACCCGTTCTATGACCCGTACTATGCAACGATTCTTCACGTCATAACGCTTCCGCTTGACCTTTACTTAATTGAAAAAATCTGCCGTTGCGTAATAAATAAAACGAGAAATTCCATTGCTTTTCTTGCGGCTTATTCACTCGTTACAGTCGGTCTTGCGGTTGACTTTCTTTACACTAACGGACTTATCCAGACCCACGTTTCAATGTTTATGCCGCTTACACTTCTTGCGTTTGCGATTATTATTGTTATTATCCACGCAATGGATAACGCCGTTCTCCAGAAGGAAGCGCTCAACGCCGCAAAGCTTGAAACCCAGCTTGCGGACGCGAATATGTCAATAATGCTCAGCCAGATTCAGCCGCATTTTCTTTACAACGCGCTTAACACTATTAAGTACCTTGTAAGAAGAGATACGGAAATGGCGGAAAAGGCAATTGTTGAGTTCTCGCTTTACTTAAGGGGTAATATGGACTCGCTTACGCAGAAAAAGCCCATCCCCTTCCGCACGGAATTAAGCCATATAAGGCACTATTGCGAAATCGAAAAAATGCGTTTCGGTCAGAAGCTTGAAATTGAATATGACATTGAAACGGACGATTTCTTTGTGCCGACGTTAAGCATTCAGCCGCTTGTTGAAAACTCAATTAAGCACGGCGTTACAAAAAGACCCGAGGGCGGAACGGTTACGATTCACACCTATGAGGACGAGAATAACTACTATGTTGAAATAAAGGACGACGGAATAGGCTTTGACCCGCAGAATCCTATCGCCAAAGACCCCTCCTCCGCCCAGAGAAGCCACGTCGGTTTTTCAAATATCAAAAACAGGCTTGAAACAATGCTCGGCGCTACCATTGAGGTTTCAAGCGTTATTGACAAGGGAACCGACACGCTTGTCACATTACCCAAAAAATCCAATTTCGGCGAAAACGAAACGAAAATAAATTACTGAGAAAGGAATTTGAAAATGAGAATTATTGCAGTAGACGACGAGCCTTTTGCTCTTGACGATTTCCAGTATACCTGCTCAAAAATCAGCGGCATTACGGATATTCGCACCTTTGAAAACCCTGCGGACGCGTTGAGATACGCCCAGGTTGAAAAGGTTGACGTTGCGTTTCTTGATATTGAAATGCCCGTTATGAGCGGAATTGAGCTTGCAAAAAAGCTTCATCAGGAAGACGAAAACATCAAAATCGTGTTTGTTACAGGCTTTACGGAATATGCGCTTGACGCATTCGGCGTTGACGCTATAGGCTATGTCCTTAAGCCCTACAGCGCTGAAATGATAGAGCAGAATATCATCAAGGCATCCCACATCATCAACGTAAATTCCGAAAAGAAGGTAAGCGTAAAAACCTTCGGTCATTTCGATATATTTGTAAACGGAAAAATCGTTCATTTTGCTTCGGCGAAATCGAAGGAGCTGCTTGCAATTCTCATTGACCGCAAGGGCGGAACCGTCAGCACCGAGCAGGCTATCAGCATCCTCTGGGCTGACAGAGAGTATGACGAAAGCGTACAGTCCCTTTTCAGAAAGGTTCTCAAGAGCCTTCGCGTTGCGCTTGCCGACGCGGATATTTCGGAAATACTTATTGACGCAAGAAATCAGCGCAGCGTTGACACCTCGCTTTTCGAGTGCGACAGCTATGCGCTTCTTGAGGGCGACAAGAAAGCCATCAAGGATTACTACGGTCAGTATATGAGCGAATACTCCTGGTCGGGCGAAACGCGAAAAAGATTAAATTCAATAGTCAAGGAGGCCAACAACTGATGAAGTCAGACATTCAGATCGCGCAGGAAGCCACAATGCTTCCCGTTGCAAAAATCGCCGAAAAGCTCGGTATTAGCGCAGACGACCTTGAACTCTACGGCAACTACAAAGCAAAGCTTCCCCTGTCTTTAAGAAAACGCCTTGAAAACAAAAAGGACGGAAAGCTCATTCTTGTCACTGCCGTAAGTCCCACGCCTGCAGGCGAAGGCAAGACAACAATGACCATAGGGCTCGGACAGGCTATGGAAAAAATCGGTAAGAACGCAATAATTGCGCTTCGCGAGCCGTCAATGGGTCCCGTTTTCGGAATCAAGGGCGGAGCCGCAGGCGGCGGTTATTCCCAGGTTATCCCCATGGAGGACATCAACCTTCACTTTACGGGCGATATGCACGCTATCACGGCTGCAAACAACCTGCTTTGCGCAGTTCTTGACAATCACCTTCAGCAGGGCAACGAGCTACGTATTGACCAGAGAAGAGTTCTTATAAAGCGTTGTCTTGATATGAACGACCGCGCACTGAGATACACCGTTGTAGGTCTCGGCGGAAAAATGAACGGCGTACCGCGTGAAGACGGCTTTATGATTACGGTTGCAAGTGAAATTATGGCTATCCTTTGCCTTGCTACGGATATTGACGACCTTAAAAAGAGGCTCGGAAATATTCTTGTTGCATATAATCTTGACGGCGAGCCGGTATACGCAAATGAATTACAGTGCATAGGCGCTATGGCGGCTATTCTTAAGGACGCAATAAAGCCCAACCTTGTTCAGACGCTTGAAAACACACCTGCTCTTGTTCACGGCGGACCGTTTGCAAATATTGCTCACGGCTGTAATTCCGTCACCGCAACAAAGCTTGCGTTAAAGCTTGCGGATTACTGCATTACGGAAGCCGGCTTCGGAGCAGACCTCGGCGCGGAGAAATTCCTCGATATAAAGTGCCGTATGGCAGGTCTCAAGCCCGACTGCATTGTGCTTGTTGTAACCGCAAGAGCGCTTAAATACAACGGCGGCGTAAATGTCAAAGAGGTTTCAAACGAAAATGTTGAAGCCCTTAAAATCGGCGCCGCTAACCTTAAGGCTCATATTTCAAATCTTCAGAAATACGGCGTACCGGTTGTTGTTTGCATAAATCATTTCTATCTCGATACGGACGCCGAAATTGAGGCTATTAAGGAAATCTGTCAGGGAGTCGGCGCTACGGCAGTTCTTTCGGACGCTTTCTTAAAGGGCGGCGACGGCGCAACCGAGCTTGCAAAGACTGTTTGCGACGTTATTGACACTGTGCCGTCAAATTTCCATCCCCTCTACGAAACCGAAAAATCAATTAAAGAAAAAATTGAAACTCTCGCAAAGGAAATCTATCACGCTGACGGCGTTGTATTCACGGCTGCTGCCGAAAAATCAATTGCTGAAATCGAAAAAATCGGCAAGGATAAAATTCCCGTTTGCGTTGCAAAGACCCAGTACTCCCTTTCGGACGACCCGAAAAAGCTCGGCGCTCCGACAGGCTATAAGCTGACAGTTCGCGACGTAAGACTTTCTTCAGGCGCAGGCTTTGTCGTAGCCTACACCGGAGATATTATGACTATGCCCGGACTGCCGAAAGTACCTGCCGCGTACAAAATTGATATTGACTCCGACGGAAATATCAGCGGTTTATTCTGATAACACAATAAAGCCTCCTTTTTAAAGGGGGCTTTAAATAATTATTTGAAGGATTATTATAAATGGCTAATGTTATTAAAGGAAGCAGTGAAGTTAAAGTCAAACGCAGCGCGCCGCAAAATCCAAATGGCTCGTTTAAATCCGTTTTGGTTTTACTTATTATTTCAGCTTTACTTATTTTTTTATATTTCAAGACCGAATTTTTGCCGTTACTGATTTTTGCTTTTGTCGCTGTTGCTGTTGCAATTATCAGAATTGTTTTTTCCTTCAGCGTTAAAAAAGAATCGAACGGATTTACAGTTCCCGTAAGCGAGCAGGAACGGTACGGCGCAATAGGCGAGCTTAAGACTGAAATTCTTCTTGAACAGCTTCTTCCTGCGGACTACACAGTTATACGGAACGTCAAGGTTACTTATGACGGAAAAACAAGCGAAATTGATAATGTTGTCATAGGCAACACAGGCGTATACATAATTGAAGTTAAAACGATGAAAGGCACTGTTTACGCCGATTATGACGCACATGACTGGAAAAAGGTTAAAACCGATAAATACGGCATTGAGCACGAAAAAGATTTCTACAGTCCCGTAAAACAGGTCGGAACGCATGTTTACAGACTTGCAAATGTGTTAAGGCGAAGCGGAATACGAGCCTATGTCAATGCAATTGTTTATTTTTCAGACCCCGAAGCAAATGTAATAATATCGGGCGAAAAAAACAACATTCCGATTTTTGATTTCAAAAAAAGAATTGAAATGAGGGACTTTATCTGCAATAATCCGCCTGTTCTTTCCTCGTCTTCAATTAAAAAAGCCATAAATCTCCTGACAAGTAACACCCTATAGTAAAAAAAAGAAACCTCCCTTTCGGGTAATGCCGAAAAAGGGAGGTCTTTTATTCGGTTGAGATTCTTCGCTTCGCTCAGAATGACATTTTTATTTTAGTTTTTCAACCCTATCGACAAGCTCGGGAATTGTTGCTTCAAAGTCAACGCCGTACCAAGGCTTATCGGGATTATTTCTTGTTACGTCAATTGTCTTTGCGGTGTAGTCAGCAGCGATTTCAATTGACTGCTGTCTTGAAAGTCCCCGAAGCAACGCGCCTACGCAAACAGACGAGAATATATCGCCCGTGCCGTGATATGCGGCAGGGATTTTTTTATTCTGGTAAACGAAATATTCGCCGGTCTTACTGTCAAGTCCCATAGCTCCCGTCTTGCCCTCGGAAAGGGAAACTCCCGTAAGTATAGCGGTTTTCGCTCCAAGTCCGACAAGCTTATTGAGAAGAGCCTTGACATATTCCTCGTCATATTCTTCCCTGTATTCGGTATCGGTCATAAACGCCGCTTCGGTGATGTTCGGAACAATTACATCTGCTATGCCGCAAAGAGTTGCGTTTCTTTTTGCGTATGCCAAGTCAAACGCCGGGTAAAGCTTTCCGTTATCAGCCATTGCAGGGTCAACAAAGACAAGCGTATTTTCATCCGCAAAATCACTTATTATCTTTTTAACCTCTTCAATTTCCTCCTCTGTTCCGAGGTAGCCGGTATAAATGGCGTCAAATTTAAAGCCCTGCTGTTTCCAATGAGCAGTAATAGGCCGGAGCTGGTCGGAAAGGTCCTTAACCGTAAAGCCCTCAAACATAGTGTGGGTCGAAAGAACCGCCGTGGGAAGAATTACGGTTTCGTGACCGAGCGCCGACAGCAAGGGCAAAGCCACTGTTAAAGAGCATTTTCCAAGGCACGAAATATCCTGAATTGTAAGTATTCTTTTCATAAACTATCCCTCCGTTTATAAAAATATTATATGCGTTTTCTGACTATAATAAATATCCAATTATATTTATTTTTATATAACCAGATTATAAAAACAAAATCCGCAGGCGAAATATGTCTGCGGATTTTTAATTTAAGCTTAATTATAGTTATCGAGATCCTCCATCAAATCCTCAAACTCGTCTTCATCCAAGTCCAAAAAGCCTTTCTTCTGCTTCTTTTCGGCATTCTTTTCAGGCTTTTTATTATTTGATAAAGCATCCTTCTTCTTTTGCTTCTTTTTTCCGAACATAATTATTCCTTATCAAGGCTCTTCATTGTCGGGATTTCTTCATTGCATCTACGTTCAATCACTATTAAACCCTCACAATCCCGTTCCAATTGTTTTCCTCACACATCGAAAATACACTATTCACTGCTATTTTAGCTCAATCCCTAATGCATTGGAGAGTAAATTGGAGAGTTGGAGAATTGGAGAAAAGGTATGGTTTTCGATGAACTGCAAGAAAAAACGTGACATCGCGTTGTGAAAACATTGTAGCATAAAAAGCTCTCCATTTCAAGGTTTTGAGCCTTTTTCGTTCTTGTATTTCTTGTGACGCCATAATCCGAATTGCTTACGAGCTGTTCTCACGTCCTCCTCACTGTCTGTCCTGATAAAGATATTGCCTGCTCGAAAAGCCGCCTTGATATCATTGCACACTTCTTCCGGAGCTTTGCGGGTATCCAGCTTCACATACTTAATTTCACTTCTTCTGCAAATATGTTCTATAACCATTTGGGTGTTATCCAGACTCTTTGTCGTCCTGTCTATTACAGCGAAAACGGTGTTGAAATCAGGTATGTAGGCGTCAACCTCTATCCCAACCGTCTTAGTATCATTCAGGTTTACAGCGAGATCGTTATCCTTGGCATAGCGCAAAAGCATCAGTTGTGGCAGCATTCTTCTAAACTCTGCCTCGCAAGTCGGGCACGGAGCCTTATCTATTGTTCGACTGTAAATCCTGTCCTTCCACGAATGTCCTAAAGAACATTTCCACCATACCGGTCTAAGAGAATTTCGTGATACTCTGGATGGTTCTACCCCTGAATTCCTTGTGCGATCCCATTCTATAACAATCTGTGGGTCTGTTGTTACAAGATCATTATATCCGCCGAACACCTCTCGCTCAGAGCACACCGGGCATTGCCGTCCATTTACTCTCGACTTTACTACCCCCTTCCACTCATAGCTGCACTTCTTACATTTCCACCAAACATTCTTGGTCGATTTCTCGTTGATCTGATCCGGCGTCAAGTCGCCGTTCTTATCAGACCACTCTGCCGCAAGATTAGGATGAAGTGTTTTGAAGTCGTTGAAGCCCTTTAGGGTAATGATCCCGCTGCAATATGGGCATTTGCTCCCTCCGGACCTTGTTGATATGAGCGTATACCATTCATGGCCGTTACTGCATTTCCACCATGCTTTCTTATTTCTGAACGGAGTAACTTGCGATGGCAGAAGCGGCAAGTTCCTGTCGGACCATTCTGACGCAACTTCTGGAAAAACTGTAGCAAGATCATTGAAACCCGGAAGCACAGCATTATGTGAGCAATATGGGCATCCCGTACCATTCAGAGTTCTGCTCTTAACTGAGGCAGTCCACTCATGCCCCAGCTTACATTTCCAAATAACCTTCTTATGTGTTGCAAGGCTAACCATCGTCGGTTCCAGAGGCCTATTCTTGTCCGACCATTCTTCACATAGCTCAGGTCTAAGCGTATGTAGATCATTTATTCCAGGTATGATTCGAGCGTTGGAACAAATTGGACACTTCTCTCCAGCCGATCTTGCTTTTGCACTGGTCTGCCATTCGTGCCCACAGGGACCAATCCACCAATACTGTTTATTTGAACCATACGGAACCTCATTTGGCATTATCGGATAGTTTTTCTTTGACCATTCAGAGATAAGCTGCGGTCGCATTTCGGAAATACTGTTCTTCATATCGAGTCCTCCCCCGTTAGCATAAACAGTATATCCGGTAATGCTCTATCTGTGAAATGTGCAAAAGTAATCTGGGCTTGCAAACTATAAAGTCTGCAAGCCCATGTTTCAGATGGTCTCCCTTGACTTCGCCATGTAGCTGTCAAAGGAAGCGATCTCTCTCTTTTTCAGTTCATCCATTACGTCAACGTAAATGTCCATCGTGGTAGAGATGTCGGCATGGCCAAGCACATCTTGAATAACTTTTACATTGATTCCGCTTTCACACAATCGCGTAGCAAAGGTGTGTCTAAGAGTATGACAGCTAAAGTTCGGAAGCAGAACAGGATCGTTCTCGATGCCTTCTTTCTCAATGACCTCATCATTGCAATCTCTCATGATTCTCTTGATCGCCTTGTTCAATGTGCCTTGATGCTGAACTTGTCCAAAGCGATTCACGAAGATAAAGTCATCATAGCCGTCCACCCTTGATACATTTTCAACTCCTGTATCGCGTTGATATTCCCTTTCCAATTCAAAAGCTTCTCGTACTCCGCTTGCCATCGGAATCTTTCTTGTACCAGCTTCAGTCTTTGGCGTGTTTATGCTGAAATAGCACCCAAGTGCATCCCTGTGATTGTAGTATACAAGCGTATGATTAACGTCGATATACCCGTTCTCAAAATCAACGTCCTTCCATCGAAGCCCGGTGAGCTCACCTACTCGCATTCCGGTATTAAGCATGATAAAGAATACCGGATACCACCTCTGATACTTTGGCGACTTCTGAATGAAGTCGATGAAGAGTTCCTGCTGGGCAAGGGTCAATGCTTTGCGCTTATCAACCTCATGATTATGAGCGATCTTCAATTCCTTGAGCATCTTGTCTGTTGGATTCAGACGGATATAATTGTCATCCACGGCAACCTGGAATACTTGATGCAGAATATTGTGGATATTGTCGATAGTCGAGATTTTAAGGATTTTGTCATCCGCGAGGCGATTGTAAAAACGCTTTACATCTGACTTTTTAACCTGCGTCACTCTCTTCTGTCCGAAGGTCGGCATCACGAAAGTTTCGTACATATAGATGTAATTCTTAAATGTGCTGTCTTTAACGCCCCTCTTCATATCTTTCCAGAGCCAATAGCAGTCATTTACTGTGAGAGCTTTTACATCTGTTTTAATCCCGTCATGTTCGTCAACAATCAGATCCTCCTCGATCTCACGCAGGCGTTCCAACGTTGGGGCGAAAACAGAATGCCGTTTTCCGTCGTCCGTTGTCCAGCGATACTCATATCCGCCCTTTGCTTTCTCTGTCTCGCCCTTTTTCAGCCGGATATGATGACTATCAAACCGGACGTTCCTTTTTATTGTTTTACCCATCATGTACCTCCTAAATCGAATGTACGTTTTCAATGATCTCATCGAGCTTTTTACGCTTAAAGAGACGCTTACTGCCCACCCAAAGGATCAAGCTGCTTTCCCTTTCCGCCAGTTCAATAAGCTTGTCTCTGCCGATCCCAGAATATGCGACAGCTTCATCCACGGTCAGCATTGCCTTTTCCCAAACAGGAACGATTCGTAGTTTTTCCTCGTATTTCATATAGAGCCCTCCATTTCGTTGTTAGTGCTCTTATAATAATGAAATCGCTGGAGGATTCCAAATGTGCAAACCAGCCAATATTGACCGGTTTGCACATTTGACGTCAGGCTCACACAGAATACTCCCTATTGATATAATCATCGAGCTTCTGACGCTTAAACAGTCTCTTTCGGCCTACCCAAAGAACCAGTCCGAGCTCGTCCTTCATGGAAAGCTCAATGAGCTTGTCTCTGCCTAATCCTGAGTAAGCAGTAGCCTCGTCAAGAGTCAGTGTAGTCTTAAGCCACACCGGTACCAGCTCTAGTTTTTCTTTTTGTGTCATGTCTACACCTCCTCCTTCAATCCGAAGCTGATAGTTATTGCCCGGTCTATCTGATTCATCGTTTCTGAATCTACCGTTCCGATGTATCTGCGGAGCCTCAGTCGGTCAATCGTGCGAATCTGTTCAAGCAAAGCGACTGAGTCTTCAGTCAAACCAAATCTGTGTCCTAACGCGACATGAGTAGGCTGCATCATCTTCTTGTACTGTTTTGTTAGCGGCGAAACAATAACGGTAGGGCTGTATCTATTGCCAACATTGTTCTGGATGATCAGCACCGGCCTACAGCCGCTTTGCTCTGATCCTACTGTTTCTCCAAGATCGGCATAGTAGAGATTACCTTTGCAAATTCTGTTGTTCATGAAGTACCCCCATTTTTTGTTTTTCTCTCTACTCATGTACCGCACGGTTTTGAGCCAAAAAGTAAACACCTTATGAAAGAAAATTCTTGACGAAGCTAATAAACTGATGTTTTCTCTTCGCAACAACAGCTTTCGAAACAGCCCACTTCTCGACTAACTCCTTAGTGCAGGAACTATACTGACCTCTAAGGCAATACTCAAGTAGCTCAACTGCCCATTCATTCCAATTGTCAAGCGCGTTTCTCAACTCACCGAGCAAGATTGAATTAACTATGCACTCCTCGATATTAAGGTCATTTGATATCGTATCTTCTAATTCGAGCTCTTCCTGCGTGCTCGAAATTGGTTCTGAAAGGGACACCATAGATATATCTTCTGCCCATTTGTTTTTTCTATAGTTTCTCATCTCTTGAGCGTGCCACTTGTTATACTCTTCTCGCGTAGTTTCGATGTACATACAGTCAATCTCGCCACTGTCCTCAAAAGAGTCCGTGATAAAGAATCTGCGCTGTTCACGCGGCAATTTTTTATTTGCTTTCAATATCAGATCCCATTCAGCCGATGTTGCTACACGCAATCCTGACTTGGGATTCTTCGGGTCATTAAGAACCAAAAACGTATTTTTCATTTCCGTAATCTCCTTGAATTTTGAATTTTTGAGTTGAGGTCAAAAATTCGGAGATCACGGGTACGCTGCTACATAGCAGAGCCACTTTACGCGCATAAAAAGTCCTTTCCGCCTGCTGCGGTCCAAAGGACACAACTACGCTGGCGAAAAGGACTCCCGATGCTGCCTGCCTGAAAAAGGGTGCAGAAATCTAAGGGTACCCATACTGCTTTTTCAAAAGAGTTTGAAATCAGCGTATTTGTATCCTTGGCCCTTGTACTTCAGGCTGCGAATATGTATTTGTTGTTTGTCGGTGAGAAAAAGAAAAAGGCCACCGACAAGGTAGACCTATAGATAGAGCTATAGTGTCTTGCCTTGCCGGTGGCCTCTCACGTATGTCTGGAATAACTACCGGTTGGATTCGGGCATTTCTGCCGCACGGTCAAGTGACCTGGAATCGGATTTAGTGTGGCCCTGTTTCAGCCCGACCGCTCCGTCGTGATGCCGTTGATTCAGTTGTCAGATTACCTATTAGGACGGAATAGAGAACCCATTACGTGAAAGCCAGGTATGGGCTTTCTCCAATACATCCCTCGGTGCTCCCTTAATTCCGCAGATAGCCTTATAAACGCTTGCCCAAAAGAGCATATCAGGGGCTTTTGCGGTTTCACCCTCGCCATACTTGACGAGGTAAGCTTCTATCTTCCTTCTATCCAAGCTAAACAGCGCCTCATTGCGCTCTTTAACGAAGCTCTCGATCATCGTCATGTCAGTATCTCCTTAATTCTAAATCGTTGTGTTCCTGCCCTGACGGAGCGTAGACGTCAATTACATCATGCCTCCGTCCAACTATTGTACGGACCATTTCAGATCCGCAAGTTTTGCATTTTACTCTTATCTGGTTTTTACTGTTCTTTAGCCCCGCAACTTCATTCCTACAGTTCGGGCAATACCAGGAGTAAATCGTCCAATCCTCCAGCATCGCCGTACTCCTTTGCCATTACTTTTGCGAAAGCGGTACGAGCACCTGACAATCGTGCATCTGAAAGCACGGTACACGCCTGGTCTTAACGTATTTCATTATCTGGACCACGTTTCCACAGTTCTCGCATTCCATCCACCCATCGGTTTCTTCTAAATTAAGAGACTCATTCATAGCCCCGCAAATCGGACATTTCACGTCAACAGAGTTCAACCAAAACATCTCCCATCCATTAAGAAAATTTGTTTTAGAGAGCCTTTATTACGTGACGAGCTACACCTTGAACCTCGAAGCTCTTCAGTTTTATGACCTCTCCCGGATACCGTGCTTCATTCTCGTAAGCAAGGATAAAGCACGTTTCGTCGTTGTCGAAGCCAACGTACCTTTTTAGCGTGTTCTGCTGTTCCTGATCGAGCGCAACGACTATATCCCCTTCGGAAGCAGGGCAATTACGCTCTATCACCAGCAGATCGCCTTCGGCGATACCGGCATCGACCATCGAATCGCCTTTGGCCCGGAGAATATAAAAGTCTCCTTTGCCAAATAAAGAAACAGGAAGGCTGACATACTCCTCGACGTTTTCCTCTTCCTCTTCCGGAGAGCCGCAATAAATCGAGCCAACTAACGGGGCGGCAATGTAGGCCGTCTTCATTTTGGCGCTCTCAGGCGCGGAAAGAATACCTCTGCCGTAATCAAGTAAATCTCTATCGCTAAGTTCCTGAATGTAACGATGAGTTGTCGATCTGGCCACACCGACGCCAGCAGCAACCTCGCTGATCGTAGGAGCAACACGATTTTCTTGATAATACTTGTTTACGAACTTCAGTATTTTGTCGAGAGTTCCTTGGTCTTTTGTCCTCATACCAGCACCTCTGTTTCTATCTGGGATTTCAAATCCCACTATCGTTATTATACTCATCTCGGAGAAAATTACAAGAGGGTAACAGAAAGTCAAAAAGGAGGTGCGGCCAATCGGCTGCACCTCCTTCAATGAAGAGTGTATCTGGGTTGTAAAGTTGATTATACGGCTTATTTTCTCTTTAAGAGCCAAAAATGATTCTGACCGTCTTCAGAGACCGTCACATTACAGCCAAGCTTCTGACTGTTCTGGCATGTTCTCTCGCGGGACTTCAGATTCGCCCCGAGCATAACGGAAAGAGCTGTGTTTGCAAACGCTGTCTGATTCTCCTTATCCTTTGAGATAGTGAACAGCAGCATGTATTCTTTTCCGTCATCAGGAACAGTGAACTTTCCAATGACTTCCCGAGCATGTTCCCACCCATGCTGCTCATAGATCACCTCAAAATCCGGATTATTCAGGACATTGAGGTATTCCGGCTCCTCACGAGCGGCATCCCCATCATCAGACAGATCATAATCAAAATCTCCCTTGGTGAATTCGTGAGTGTCCAGATAAGTGGTCAGGGAGTCCACGATTTCCCGGTACTCATCGGTTGAAATACCGAACTCATCAGTGGGATCATAGTCTTCCATAAGAGAGAGTACTGCCTCCCGAAACTCTTTAACCTTCTCTTTCATGCGCTGAACTTCGCTCAGATATGACTGCTGGATTTCTCTGGTTTTCTGCAGACGGTCCTCCTGTTCCTTTATCTTCGCTGAGAACGCCTTGAACATGGTATCGTTATCAGCATCAAGAAGCCCCTTGATTTCATCGATTGAGAAGCCAGCCATTTGTAGGTTTTTGATTTTCACGTATTGCAGTGCCTGATCCTCATCATAATAGCGGTATCCTGTCCAAGAATCCACCTTAACCGGTTTCAGCAGATCCACATGGTCATAGTACCGAAGAGTCTGAGGATTGCAGCCGCATAGACGCGAGAATTCTTTGATCGTCATATCCGGCACCTCCTTTCTGAAACCGTTATATCATTGCAGTTTGCTGTAAGGTCAATACCTACTTTCAATTTTCCTGAACTTTTTTCTTGAATCACGTATTCAGCTTCATGAACCCCAAGCAACCAAATTCAGTCGCAGGCGTAAAACCAAGCGACTTATAAAAGGCAATGGTCTTTTCCGTGTTGTCTGTCATGAGTTCCGTTTGATATACATCGGGATAACGGCAGATGATTGCTCTGATGAGATTGGTTCCTATTCCTTTGCGCTGGAATTCCGGGAGCACAATAATGTCTTGAATGAACAAGATAGAAGCTCCGTCGCCCACGGCTCTTATAATGCCAACCAGCCTTCCTTGCGCGGTATATGCGCCAAGTGTACAAAATGAGTTCTTATATGCCTTTTCCAGCATCTGCGGATGGTCAGTATAGTTTGTCCAGCCGACGCTTGTATACAGGTTCATAATTTCATTGCGATCAAATGCGGCATAATCTCTAATCACAACGCTCTCTGCCAGCCAATCTTCTCTCGTGAGGATATTCACCTCGTCTTCTTCCGTGGTATCTACTTTTGTTTCGTATGTATCAAAGACGTAATGCTTGAAGCCGCACTTTTCCTGAACCCTCTGCGACTGTTTGTTCCACAGGAAATGACCGCAGAAGATCACATCAAGACCAACTTCTTCAAAAAGATACCGGATCACTTCCTTCACCGCTTCCGGCATCAGTCCTTGCCCCCAATACTCTTTCGAGAGCACATACCCAATCTCACGGCATTTTTTATCTGCAAATTCGGGAAAGTGATCTTCATTGTATTGCTCAATACCGAGAGAGCCAATTACTTTGCCCTGATATTCCAAAGCGAAAGTCTTCTTGTGACCGATGAACATATCCAGAATCTTTTGGGATTCTTCCTTGGATGCGTGGGGTTTCCAGCCTGCCATCTGACCAACGCCGTCAACAGAAGCATAGGCATATAAATCATCCAGGTCAGTCTGACGCCAAGGACGCAGGATCATGCGGTCTGTATGTAAGGTGACATTGCTGATATCAATCTCTGTATTCATAGTATCTCAAACCTTCTTTTTCCTCGATGCAGGGAGCTCATCATACATAGCGTCAATCAACGCCGTTAGGAACTCTCTGCTCTCAACATTATCGACCAACAGCATTTCCTTTGCACCTTCATATGGCAGCTCCATTTCCGCTTCCGGCATCATGGCTCTTGCAGAAGGAGTAGGCTTGACAAGGAATCTGTCATCGTAAATCCCACCGATAATCTTTCTGCGGTAGTAAAGGATGTATTCTCCCATCATCGTCCGGCAGGAGATCTCTTTTAAGTCGGATAATTGATCCAGAATGAAATCAAGATAGTCTTTGCTGGAGGCCATAGCTTACACCGCCTTAATCGGGTGCCGGATTACGGTTTTCAGCTTGTCCGGCGCGGTCTTTCTTGCGTCACTCAAATAAATTTCGTGGTGGTATCTCGAATCAGTAATGTCAAGGATATACCCTTGTTCAGACATAAACTGATGCATGAGCTCCACAGTTGCAGGCTCATTGTCGTATGGGCCGATGTGCATGCACTGAACACAGAGCCCCTCATCGTAGGTCAGAAACTCCACTTTTGAAAAGTCTGTTTTCTTCTTGCTTGTTGCCTCCTGAATGGCCCAGTCAAAATCGGCCTTTGTCACGAAGTCCGGCAGCCGGATGAGAGAAATCCATTCAAAATTCTCTTTATGGGTGTAATCGACTCCAGTGACGCCTTCCTGCCACCAAAAGCCTTCCAGCGGAGGCACCACATAATCGAAATATCCTTCGATCTGGTGGCTGCCCTTCTTGCTCATTTTGATGGTAAATGCAACCCCGTAAAGGAGGCCGATAGCTTCCTTGTACTCGCCGCTTTCCGCATTGGGATCGCCTTTGCCACGCACGGCAAGATAATTCATGGGCGGCACCGTCACAAACGACGGCTTGTCCTTCGGAAGATAAAACTCCTTGTACTCTTTCTTATAGTCAAATGGCATAGTTTTCTCCTTTTGTGCTTTTGCATGTTATAAGTCAAAGCGGAAAATACACTCATGTGT
>CAKZZS010000011.1 GCA_937884975.1 uncultured Clostridia bacterium
CGATCCAAACCTTCCTGCTCCTAACGGCGTTCTGAAGATGGGCGTTGATACCTCTTGGCCTCCTTTAGCTTATATTAAAGATAATCGGGTTGTAGGCTATGATGTTGATATTGCCGTAAGATTTTGCGAGGCTCACGGTTACGGGCTTGAAGTTTTTCCGACCAGCGTATCTGGAATGATTGCGGCTGTACAAACGGGAAAATGCGATTTTTCTCAATCTATGAATTTCACTGAGGAACGTGCGCAAGTTTCTCTCTTTTCATCAACTCCTTCAGCTCATGCAGGAAATGTTATTGTAGTTTTGAAAGACGAAAATTCTAAGGCTTCTGCTTTCCAAGATTTATTTGGCAAAAAAATACCGCTCAACCACTTAGGGTTCCGGCTGGGCGGTTATGCAGAAGAGGACGTAAAATCGTACTTGTCTGCTCCAATAATAATTATATTTGAAAGGAAGTTGATTATATGGCTCAGTCGCTTGAATACAAGAGGCAGTACAATAAAGAGTGCTATCACTATTACAAAAGTATTGGTATATGTGTCCATTGTCATAAACAGAAAGCTGAAAAAGGCAAAGTTCTTTGTGGGGATTGTGCATATAAAGACTCCGAACGCGGAGAGAAATATCGTATGTCTGTATCAAAAGAACAGAAACGCAAAACACAAGACCGTAATAATGAACGGAACAGACGTGTTCGTGAAGAACGCAGGCAAAATGGATTATGTGTAAAATGCGGTCATAAACTCCCTGATAATACATATAAGACTTGTTGGGAGTGCAGGCGTAAATCTCAGAAATATCAAAGATCGAAGCGTGAAGAAAAGGGCTCTATTTCAAAAGAGATGAGATACAGTGGTCTTTACTGTATTCGCTGCTGTAAACCTATCAAGCCTAATCCAAGTAGATTATGTCCTGATTGCTATAAAGCTAATGTAAAAAAGGCAGAGTTAATGAGACAATCTTCTAAATGGCGTGAGAATATAGATAACGGTTATTTCAGACAACAGAATAATTTGGTGTTTGAAAAGAGAGATGGCGCGACAGTATGAATGACTTTTTCAAACAGGATTTTTGCGAACAATGTGATTTTGTTAAGGCTCATACAAATCTTAATACAAGTATATCTCAATTCGATTGTTCTCCTCACGTTGGTAAATGTACAGCAAGAACCATATATGCTGTCAGGATAGAAGAATACCCAGTAAACAGACACATTGGTTTTACAATCGCGAAAATCAAGCGTCACTGGCAAGAGGGTATGTTACCCAAAGATAGTCAAATTGAGAGTTTGGGAAATAAGCACTATACTTATTACCGTGACACTTATGAAGAAGCAGACGAAATCGTAAATGGCTTCGCAAATGCGTTACGGAATAAATACAGTATGAGTTTCGCAGACAGCGAAATGCTGAAATGAAGAGGTGATAATTTTGCAATATCAAGGTGGTAAAAGTAGAATTTGTAAACCAATAGCGGAGGTGATAAGTAATGCGTTATCAAGGCGGGAAATCCCGAATAGCGAAGGATATAGCAATGGTAATTTCTCAGAGAGAGAGAGAGAGAGAGAGAGAGTAATAAGACTTTCGTAAGTTTATTTTGTGGCTCTTGTGCTGTTGAAGCCAAAGTTACAGGGTACAATAGGATAATTTGTAATGATAATCACGAATACCTGATTGCTCTACTCAAAGCAGTTCAACAGGGATATGAATTGCCTGAACACATATCCGAGGAACAGTACAAATATATAAAAGAACATAAAAACGAGGATAAGGCTCTTGCAGGATTTGTTGGCTTCGGTTGTAGTTTTGGTGGAAAGTGGTTTGGTGGCTATGCAAGGAATAAAACGGGAACAAATTATGCTGACCAAAGCAAGAGGAGCTTACTTAAAGATATGGTGAACTTAACTACTGCTGAATTTGTTTGTCAAGATTATAAAGATGTTATCATTCCAAAAGGCTCGGTAGTTTATGCCGATCCACCTTATGAGAATACAACCACATATCAAAATAGAAAATTTAATTCCGCAGAGTTTTGGGACTATATGCGTGAATTATCAAAGGATAATACAGTTTACATATCTGAACAAGTAGCACCTGACGATTTCACTTGCGTCTGGGAGAAACCTTTTACAAGGACGCTCGATAGAAACAAAGAAAATCAGTTTAAGGTAGTTGAAAAGCTATTTGCCATTACCCAATGAATGGTGAATTTTAATAGGTTCATAGAAAGGAGTTATATGTTCGTTGATTTTAGAAAAGTCTTTGCTCCAACAGAAGAAGAAAAGCGACAACAAAGAGAGACTTTACAAAATTTATATAAACAGTTAATAAAAAATCAGGCTTGCTCTACTTGCGTTAATTGTAGGTTTGAAAAGGCGTATGAACACGGAAATTCATTTGATGAAACGTATTGTAATATTACGGGCGTGTTACAAATTTATAATGGCAAGTATAGAAAATGTGATAATTATGTTTATGATGGAAAAGAATTAAATTTGGATTGAAGAATAAAGCGTGATTGAATATCCGTTTTATTGGGTGCGAAAGGAGTAAAAAAATATGGAAATATTAAACGCACAGATTATAAATGTATCAATAACAATGGCAGATCACGGTTGCCTAACTTTTTATATAACTATTAAAGGCGGAGCATTAGGTGGCTCAATTGGTGGATATTGTATCGGTCATGGGTATTTAGGGGCTGATACATTTGAAGTTAAACACGGCGATGGACTTGAAGCTATGATGAGAATTATGGACGTTGTTGGTGTAAGTCGTTGGGAAGACCTCAAAGGTAAGTATATTAGATTTGAGTATAACGGTTTAGACTCAACGGTCAAAAAGATAGGTAATATCATAGAAGATAAGTGGTTTGACATTGATAAGTTTTTCAAAGAGAAGCAGAAAGACAGATAATAGTTGAGAGGTGAATCATAATGTACGAACCCAATTACGAACCGCCATATCTCGCCCTTGTTGTAATTACGTTCATTATGATATGTCGTGGTTATGTGACATACAAGGACTGTCAGTTGCGCAGCTTGTATGGTAATGGATATGAGAATATGACAAGAGTGGTTGATGAAGTAAGAGAAAATAAGTCAATTAAATTTTTGTTTTAAGTGGAGGTAAATAATATGGCTACTGTTTATATCGTTACAGCAGGAGAATATTCTGATTATCGTATTGAAGCGGTATTTCTTAATGAAGAAAAGGGTAAAAAATATTGTTCTATAAAAAACAGAAAGAACAGTTATACGGATTATCGCGTTGAGACTTACGATACTTGTGATAATGATATTAGTTTTCAGAATGATCGTATTTGTTACAATGATAAAACGTATCATACGGATACATACATCGACTATGAATATGTTTGTGGAAGCAGAGAGCCTAAGATAAGCGTTAATAATTATACTCTTGATGATGAAGAACGTGAAAAATCTTTGTGTGAATGTTTTAACTGTTCTTGTGAAAATCATAGGTTTTACGGAAGAAGAATATTTACTGGTGTACTTGATGATAATGTCGTAAATAAGTACAAAAAATACTGTTATGATAGAATGGCATATTGTAAATCACTTTTATTAGAAGGGTTTTCAGATCGTGAAATAACAGCATTTCTTAAAAAGGGTTACAAGGAGAGTGATAATGAATGAGCGATAGAGCATTAGCACATATCGAGAAAATTGAATGGCTAAATCCAATTGAGGGTAAGGATAGAATAGTTCTTGCGGGAGTTCTCGGTTGGACAGTCATAGTACAAAAGTCAGATTATCAGGTAGGTGATAAGGTAGTCTTTTGTGAAATAGATTCTGTATTTCCGAGTGACAGACCTGAGTTCGCTTTTCTTGAAAAGAAGAAGTATCGTATTAAAACAATGAAAATGAGCGGAGTTTTAAGTCAGGGTATCTGTTTCCCGTTATCTATCCTGCCCGAAGGTGACTACGAGATAGGTCAAGACGTAACCGATCTTATGGGGATTACACAATACGAGCCTACTATGGATAAGGAAGATACATCTATCAAGGAAGTCGCACCTAAAAAGACTTATCCTCGGTGGCTTATGGCAATACCCTTTATCCGTAAGTTGCTTACAAAGAATAAGAAAGAGTATAAGGGCTTCCCACGTTTTGTAAGTAAGACCGACGAAACGAGAATACAAAACGCTCCATACTATCTTAATATGGATTGCAAGTGGGTAGCGACTGAAAAGGTTGACGGTCAATCAGGAACATTTACACTTGAAAGAATTAAGGGTAGGTTCCCGTGGAGTAAGGACAAGTTTGATTTTGCCGTATGTTCTCGAAATCTACGTAAGTACATTCCTGATGATTCATCGTTTTGGTCTGTTGCAAAGAAATATGATATTGAGAATATCCTTCACAGACTGATAGGCGATTATCAGTGGGTTTGCATACAGGGCGAGTGCATAGCTCCTAATGTACAGGGTAATAAGTACAAGGTTACTGAACCCTATTTGTATTGTTTCAATCTGATTTATCCAACTGGCAGACTTGGCTCTGTAAAGGCAAAGGAAATTCTCGGTGAGTTTGGACTGAAATTTGTACCGATCATAAACGAAGCTGCTGATATAAAAGGTATGAGCGTGGCAGAAGTTCTTGAATATGCGACAGATAAGAGTGAACTTTATGATACTCTCCGCGAAGGTATAGTGTTCAGAAGTTTTGACGGCAAGCAAAGTTTCAAGGCTGTTAGTCCTGAATTTCTTATTAAGTATAACGAGTGAGGTGGTGATATGAGATGTGAAATTTGCGGGAAAGAGATAGAGAAGAGTATGTATGGCAACGCTATCTTGTGTAGCAGAGAATGTTTTTACGACCATTTTTGGCTTGAAAAGTGTAAGGCACAAGAAGCAAACCCGTATGAATACGCGATTATGGATGGTGAGAGCTATCACTTTAATAGGAATAAACCGATAGTTCCTGATAATGACTTTGACTTTTTAGGATTTGGTGGACACAGGTTCACTATTAGATACGATAATGGTGATACATATACAACGAATAATCTATGAAATCAAGGCAAAATACCTGAAAAGTTTAGAGACAGATTAAAAGATAATGCGGTGTTTGTCTATGACAGAATAGACATAGACCAAAGTAATCAACCTCTTTTTTAAGAGGCTTTATAATAGATTTTTACCCTAATAACGGTGAAATCCCGATTAAATACAAAATCATTTGAAGATACGTTTTAATCAGTGAAAATTAAAAAAATTGGAGGAATTTTAAACTATGGCGAAGAAAGAAAAGAAGAAGCTGGAAAAGAAAAATTGGTCAAACACATTTACACTTACAGGTGAAGCCAAAATCAATGACTATACATTCAAGATTGATGAGAAGTCAGAAAAGAGCAACTGGGTCTATAACTCACTCAATCTCGGAGTGTTCTGTGGTGATAAGAACGGTACTATCTACTCTGAACTTATGGGCGGTTATGGTATCGACAGAGACAATCTGATTTATGTTCACGGCAAGACTGAGGACGGCAAGGACGATTTTGATAATCGTTTTGAGATTGATTGGGACGACAGAAACGATGAAGAGATACTGAAAACCATTGGTGATATGTGTTTCCTTACAGTCGCTCTTGAACTTGATACGAAAGGCAAGCCTTTTTATAAGAAGTTCCTGTCAGCTTATGACGCAATTGCTTACATAAAGGAAGTCCTTACGGACGGAATGATTATTACTGTGACAGGCACACTTAAATATTCATCTTATAACGATAATACTCAGTGCAAGAAGGAGATTTCAAGAATTACTCTTTCAAAGGCTGATGATGTATCAAAGTATCGTGCAGTATTCACGCAGACTATGCTTCTCAACAAGGATAGCAAGGGCAAGATTGATAAGGAAACAGGCATACTTCCTATCAATGCAAAGGTGCTTGATTATGTCAAGGAATGGAAGGGCAAGGAAGTAAAGACTTTTGTTCCGTACAATAAGACTTTTGAGTATGAAGTTGATATGACAAATCCTGAACGTACCAAGAAGGCTGTTGATAAGCTGTTTACCGTATCAAAGGGTGTAACTGAAATAACCTTTGAGGGTGAATTTATTGAGGGCGGTGCAGTAGTTACAGCTACAGAAGACGATCTCCCTGATGATGTAAAGGAACTTATCGACCTCGGTGTTTACACTCTTGAAGAAGCACTTGCAAAGTGTACTGTAAATTCTGGCAGAGAGCGCAGAATGGTAATCCGTAAGCCTCTTATCAAGATAGTTGAACTTGAAGGTGGAGAGAAAGTACCTAAGATAATGAAGACAGAAAAAAAGTATGAGGACGAAGATCTTATTCTTGACTTTATGCTTGAAAAGGACGAACCCGAAGTTGACGATGACGATTATCCTTTCCCTGATAATGATGATGATAGTAGCGATAGCGACAGCTCCGACAGTGGAAATGATGATAGCTGGCTTAACAATCTTTAATATTGGAGGCATTCGATATGGCAAGAAAATTTGGTAAAAAAAAGGACATACTCATTGATCCGCTGGCTTATAACATCGGAATTGCAGGTCTTTCGGGTATCGGTAAGACAACACTTGTAAAGAATGTATGTGAGAAACTTGTCGGTGATGACGGTTACATAATGCTTGATATAGGTAAGGAGTCAGGACATTCCTGCTTGACAGGTATCATATCTGAGCAGGCTCCTGATTGGGACACCATTGACGAGATTTGTGATGATATTGTTGACAACAGAACAACTGATTATAAGGACTTAAAGGTTGTAGTTTTTGATACACTCGACGAGATGTTCAAACTTGCCGAAGATGAAGTTATTGCTCGTTGGAACAGACAGAACTCGGACAAGCTGGCAACAAGCATAAATTCAGTTGCAGGAGGTTTTGGTAGAGGTCTTGATATGGTAATAGACCTTGTTCTTGAAAGAATATGGTCACTTAAAGAAGTCGGTCTTTCGTTTATTGTTATCGTACATACAAAAGCAAAGGATATAGAAGACCCGATTACAGGTCAGACATATCAGGTTATAACAGCTAATATGGCACAGAGATACTTTAATGCTATTAAGACTAAGTTGGATATTCTCGGTGTTGCTTACATTGACCGTACTATCGTAACTGAAAAGCTCGGCAGAAAGGATATTAAGGGTAAAGAGATCACAAGGAATAAGGTTGCAGATGAAGCAAGAAAGGTATCTTTCAGAGCCGATGACTACAATCTTGATTGTAAGTGCCGTTTTCCCAGTATCGTTTCTGAGATTGACCTTGACGCAGATGCTTTCATAGATGCAATAACAGATGCTATCAAGGCAGAACAGGCAAAGTCCGGTGTATCTTTTGAAAAGGCTAAGGAAACGCAGGAGAAAGCGGAAGCAGAAAATCTCAAAAAGGTAGCCGAAAAGGAAGAGAAGAACCGCGAGGAAAAGGCTCTTAATGAGCGTCTCGACAAGATAAAGAAGTTTATCAAGGATAACAAGTCCGATCTTGACAAAGTAAGACCTCTCGCTGCAAAAGCAAAGGAACTCGGTTTTGATAACCCTACTAAGGTAACTACTATCGAAGCTGCGGACGCAATTCTGGAACTCATAGATGATTAAAACTAATGAAGGGGAATGAGATTATGGCAGAAGAAATAAGCAAAACAAAGCAGAAAGAGATAGATAAAGCTGAGTTTGATAAACTTTATCAGTATGTTAAAACTGAAATACTTTGCTATGATTCTAACCAATCTCTTCCCCGTGAATTAGTATTACGCTTAAAAGGTTTAAAAACGGGGAAACTCATAGAGAATAAGAATGTTTCTGATAAAGCTGAATATCCGTATTCAATAATACTTATTGCCTTCAAAATATGCCGTCCACAGATTTTAGCCGGGTTAGCCCATAATACTTTTACAGATGAAAACCATAAGTACAACTATATCTGTAAAATAATCGACAGTAATCTTAATGATGTGTATATGCGCGTTCAAAACGCAAAAAAGTCAGAAGAAAAGATTACTAATATGGATACAGGTATATTTGAACACGAGAGCAGTGAGTATAAGCAGAAAACAAAACCTATGACAAATCCCCGTTTGAAGAATCTTTGGTAAGGTGGTGGTAAAAACGCCTGAAAAAGCTAAAATGACAGCATTTGAAAAAGAATTAGCTGAAACCGCTCGAAAAGTCAAAGAGTTTAAGCTAAATTGTGAAGCTAATATTGTAGCTATTCTTTACAAGGATCCCGAATTGTGCTTTTCCACTAATCTGAAATTAGAGGAATTTTCCAATAATATTTGGAAAGTGTACTGGAAGATAGTAGATGATGTAGTCTGTAAAGAGAAAAAGAATGTTATTGATGAAATAACCATAGGCTTTTATCTCGAAAAACATGATAAGTTAAGAGCAAAATATGAGGAATATGGTGGATATGATACCATTGTCAAGGCAAGTTCTTATGTAGAGGTAGAGAATTTTGAGGGATATGTGAATGAACTCCGTAAGTGGAATGTAGTTGTAAAACTTGCTAAACTTGGTTTCCCTGTTAATGACAGGCTTTCTGACTATTGTGATATGACCTCAGAGGAAATCTACGATGAACAGGAAGCTCTGTTGAATGATACCTTTATCAATATTGACTATGATATTGTAAGTTATGATATAAACGATGGCATTGATGACTTGTTAAAAGAACTTGACGAAGGATTGGCTGTCGGACTTCCTTATCACGATCTCGGAATGGTTACAAAAGAAACAGGTGGGCAAGCATTAGGCAGTATAACTCTTGTCGGTGGTCTTTCAAACGTAGGTAAATCCACATTTGCTCGTAATGCTACACTTCCCAGCATTATAAAAAATCAAGAAAAGATTGTAATAATGTTGAATGAGGAAGGTCAAAAGAAGTGGCAGAGAGAACTTCTTGTATGGATATGCAATAACATATTCAAAGATGACCTTGCAAAATACATAGTCAGAGATGGTCATTATAGCAAAGAAGTATGGGAATCACTTGAAAAAGCTAAAGAATGGCTAAATAACAAAACACAGAATAGGCTTATTACTATAATTCCTTTTAAGAACTATAAGACAAAAAAAGTCATAAAGGTCTTGAATAAGTATGCAAGCATGGGTGTCAAATACTTCATACTTGATACTTTTAAACTTGACAGTGGTGAGGTCAGTGAAAAGTTTTGGGCTGAAATGCAGCAGAATATGGTAGAGATTAACGATACGGTAAAAGCAGAAGCAAAAAATCTTCATATTTTGATAACCTTCCAGCTTAATAAAGGCTCTGCCAGACAGCGATATTATACACAAGATAATATAGGAATGGCAAAGAATATTGTCGATCCTGTTTCCACTTGCATAATGATACGGAATGTATTTGAAGATGAATATACCGGCGAAAAGCGGGAGTTAAAAGTTTTCGAGATGGGCGGTAAGAATGGCAAATCTCAAAAACCTGTTAAACTTGAAAAAGATAAGCAATATCAACTCATATTCATTATAAAGAACCGCGAGGGTTCAGCAAATTCTTATCAGGTCGTTGTTGAACACGATTTAAGTAAGAATACGCTAAAAGAAGTCGGTCGCACTAATGTACCGATAGATTTTTGAGGAAGTGATTTTTATGACTGTAGCCGAATTAAAGAATTATATATTTGAAAACAATAAAGTAGAGTATATTCTTTCTGAGATCGGCTGCGGTCATATTGTTTTTCATAAAGATAAGAACTATTACTCTTGTTCAAATGTGAACGGTGACAATAAATCTGCTATTAATATAAGAAATGACAAATACCTTTCTTGTAAAGACTACACGCGAACAGAATACTTTGGAGATAAAGCAGATTTGCTGACACTTGTTCAATATAATAAATCATTAGAAAATAAGGATTTCAGTTTTTTTGATACAGTCAAGTATCTGCATAAGTTATTAGGACTGAAACTTACGATAAAGAAAGAAAAAGATAAAAAAGAAGAAAAGAAAATAGACCCTTTGGACGTATTCAAAAGGGCTATGTCATCGAGATACAGACAAGATGTATCAGAGATAAAAGCGATTTCAGAAAACGAGCTTATGGACTTTGTTCCGTATGTACATATAGATTTTTTTCGGGAAGGCATCATAGGTAAAACTGTAAAGAAGTTCGGACTTGCTTATAGTTATAAAAGAAAACGAACTGTGATACCTTTGCGATATTGGGCGACTGGTGAGTTGTTAGGCTTTAATATGCGAACCTCGGTAGAAAATTATGATCTATTTGGCATTCCGAAATACTTCATTACGCCGAGTTATCCTAAGCAGATGAACCTTTTTGGCTTGTGGGAGAACCATTCGGATATACAACAAGCAGGATATGTAATAGTTTATGAAGCTGAGAAGTCGGTATTAAAGCGTGATAGTTTGAACGACTCCACCGGGGTTGCATTAAGCGGTCATGAATTGTCAGATGAACAAGCAAGAATACTTATTGGTTTGAATGTTGAGATAGTGATAGCTTTTGACAAGGATATATCATTACAGCATATCAGACATTGTTGCGAGAAATTTTATGGAATACGCAAAGTGAGTTACATATATGATAAGTATGATTTGCTAAAAGATAAGGAGTCACCGGCAGACAAAAGTAATAAGATATTTCAATATTTGTTCAAGTATAGAGTAGTTTACGATAATAAAGAGCATACGAAATACATATCAGAAAGGAAAAGAAAATGAGAAAAACAGATGAAGAGATCAGAGAAATATGTGAAAAGAATAATGTAGATAGGTTATGGTCGTGGTCAAGACTCAATACATACGCTAATTCACCTTATGAGTATTTTCTAAAGTATGTCATCAACGCAGAAGAAGACAGAATTGATTGTGTTTATCCTGTTATGGGTGGTTTAGCTCATTCTGTTATCGAGAAATACTACTTAGGCGAGATAGATCGGTTTGCTATGGAGAGCGCCTTTAAAGATGCTTGGTTGTCGAGCATTGAGATACTTGAACTGAAATTTGACCGTAATGATGAAGAAAAGAACAAGAAAATACAGGATAAGTATTATAAATGTTTGCTTCATTTCTTTAAGAATCATAAGAAATTAGCTGATAAGGTGCAGATAGAACAGTTTGTTACGGTAAAGATAGGAAATGAGATAATACAAGGCTATATAGATGCTTGTTATAAAGATGAAAATGGGAATTTCAATATTATTGATTGGAAATCTTCATCGTTGTACCGTGGCGAGAAAGCTACAAAGGAAAGTGGTCAGCTTGTTATCTATGCTCTCGGACTTCATCAAATGGGAGTGCCGTGGAACAAAATAAAAATAGCGTGGAACTTTCTGAAATATGTAAATGTGGATTGTCAGCAAGCAAACGGCAAGACTACTACAAGAGAGATAGAACGCAGTGAAATAGGCAACAAACTTTATAATTCGGTCAAGATGTGGGCTAAAAAGGAAGGTTATACCGGCGAAGAGCCTTTTATGGACAAATTTTTAGATACAAATGACTTAGGCTGTCTGCCTTTAAGTGTTCAAAATCATTTTAAGGTAAGGGATTGTCTTGTATATATTGACCTTACAGAAGAACTTGTTAAACATTGGACAGATTTTGTACAGAACACTATATCAGAAATAAGAGATAAAGAAAAGCAGTATAAGCAGACAGGTAAAGAAGAAGTATTCTTCGATGATCCTGAACAGGTAGAGAAACAGAGTTATTATTTTGCTACGTTATGCGGTTTTAGTCGTAAGTTGCATAAACCATACGACAGGTATCTGAACAAACTTGAAAATGAAAATAACCTTATGACTATAGGTAAACCAACTCCTAATAGTGATAACGATGATAATTTTGATTGGCTCAATGGGATTTGAGGTGATGTAAATGAGTGTATATACAATATATCATCTTCACAGCGATCTATCAAATGGAATCACTAACATAGACAGTGTTACAAAATACTTTCATTATATAGAATATGCTAAAAAACTTGGTATGGAAGCTCTCGGATTTACTGAACATGGCTGTATATTAGAATGGGTACATAAAAAGACCAAAATTGAAGCTGCTGGAATGAAATATATTCACGGAGAAGAGTTTTATGTAACAGAGTCTATAGAAGAAAAAGTTCGTGATAATTACCATTGCGTGCTTATTGCAAAGAACTATGATGGTGTTGTAGAGCTTAATAGGTTATCTTCAAATGCTTTTTTAAGAGACGGACACTTCTATTATAATCCGAGAATAACCTTTGATGAGTTGATAAATACTTCTGATAATATCATAATTACTACAGCTTGTTTAGGCGGTATTTTATTTAAAGGAAATGAAACTATCAAGGATAGATTTATAGATTTCCTTGTGAAAAATAAGCATAGATGTTATCTTGAAATACAACACCATAATGACCCTCATCAGGCTAAATATAATCAGTATCTTTATTCTTTAAATCATAAATATGGTATTCCTCTTATTGCCGGTACTGACACTCACGCTCTTAATCAAGAACATTTAAAGGGTAGAGCAATAATGCAAAAGTCCAAAGGTGTAAAGTTTTCTGAGGAAGATGGTTGGGACTTGGTATTCAAAACCTATGATGAATTGGTAGAGGCTTACCGTAAGCAAAACGCCTTACCTGAAGAAGTATTTTTACAAGCCATAGAGAACACTAATGTTATGGCTGACAGCGTAGAAGAGTTTAAACTTGACTATTCAAAGAAATATCCACAGTTCTATGATAAGCCTTTGGAAGTCATAAAGCAAAAGATATATGAGGGTGTCAAGCAAAAGGGGATTGACAAATATCCTAATTACAAACAATATCAAGAGCGTATCAAATACGAATTGCAGACCTATATACATAATGGTGCTATAAACTTTATGCTTCTTGAAGAAAACTATAAGTCAAAGTTAAGAGCAGACGGTATTCATTATGGTTATTCAAGAGGATCCGTATCAGGGAGCGTTATAGCGTATTTGTTGGGTATAACAGATGTTGATAGTGTAAAATACAATTTGAATTTTGAACGCTTCATGAGTCCCGAACGAGTAAGTCTGTGCGATGTAGATAGCGATTGGTATAGTGAGGATCGCTGGAGAGTAAGAGATTATTTATTCAACAAGAAAGAAGTTTATTGCTGTAATATAGTCACGTTTAATACTATTAAAATGCGTGGAGCTATTAAAGATGTGGGTAGAGCGTTGGGTATGACACCTGATGAAACACAAATGATAGCGAATCTTGTTCAAGAAGAGAATGGAAAAGAATTTGTAGATGAAAAAGTTAGGCAGAAATATGAGGAACTTTTCTATTATGTTGATATAGTTGAAGGTACTATAACAAGTCTTGGCAGACACGCAGCAGGATTGGTAGTTTCTCCAACAGATGTAAATGATGATTTTGGTACTCTTTATATTGCTTCTGATGATAGACCTATATCACAGATAAATATGAAAGAGATCGACTCTTTAAATTATGTAAAACTTGATGTGTTAGGACTTGACTGTATAGGGTTGATAGATAAAACTTGTAAAGCAGCAGGAATACCATTCTTGACTCCTGATAATATGGATTTCACAGATATGAATGTGTGGAATGACATAGCTAAAGATACAACACTTATCTTTCAGTTCGAGTCGGATTTTGCAGGAGACTATTTGAAAGAAATTCTAAAACCTGATGTAATAGCAAGAATTAAGGAACAAAATCCAAATTTCTCTTATATAGATTTAATGTCTATGGCGAATGGAGCCATACGTCCTGCCGGGGCTTCGTATCGTGACGAGCTTTCGCACGGTATTTATCGTGATAATGGCAATGATGAATTAAACAAGTTCCTTTCGCCTACGCTTGGTTTCCTTGTCTATCAAGAGCAGATCATAGAGTTTCTTCATAAGTTTTGCGGCTTTACAATGGGCGAAGCTGATATAGTAAGACGGCATTTCTCAAAGAAAACAGGCACAGAGAATGATATTCCTGTTATTAAAGACGGTGGATATATGATAAACCTTGATGGTAGTAAAGGAACACACTATATCAAGGGGTTTATCCAAACGATGAAAGATGATTATAGCGTAGAAAAAGAAAAGGCTGAAGAGATAATTGTTAATTTCTTACAGGTTATAGTTGATGCAAGCGATTACCTTTTCTCATTGAACCACGCTCAACCTTATTCATTCTTAGGATTTGCTTGTGGGTATTTAAGGCATTATTATCCGATAGAAACATTCGCTTCTGCACTTAATATTTATTCATCTGATAAAGAGAAATCTCAAAAGATTAAAGAGTATATCCGAAAGAGAGGGTATGAGATTAAACCTATCTTTTTTGGTAAATCTGGTGCAGATTATACTTTTGACAAGAAAGAGAAGTTTATATATCAAGGAATAGCTTCTATCAAATACTGTAATCCACAGATAGCAGAAGAACTTCTGCAACTTTCAAAAAACAAATATACTAACTTTGTCGATCTCATTCATGATATAGAAGAAAAAACATCTGTTAATTCTCGTCAGCTTACTATTTTAACAGGTCTTGACTATTTTAAACAGTTTGGGAATAACCAATATCTTTTAAATATCATAGACCTTTATGACAAAATAGCAAATCGTAAGCAGATAAAGCATAGTGATGTTAAAAAGTTGGGTATTCCTGAATATCTACTTGAAAAGTATTCAGCAAAGCAGACGAAATCTCTCTACAAGGATATTGATAATATAGGACTTCTTAAAGAGATGATAAAACAACTTGAAGATAAACCTATGAACATCATAGATAATATCAAGTTTGAAATGGAGTATCTACAATATATCACCTATACAAATTCAAAAGCGAACGAAGAATACTATATCATTATTGATTTTATTCAGGGTAAAGATACTACAAAACCGAGATTCACAGCAAGAAATATTAAGACTGGCGAAGAAGTAAAGAGCAGAATTAAAAGAGCAAACATATTCAAGAATCAGCCATTTGGTATGTTTTCAGTGCTTAGAATTAAGGAATTTGACCTTGAGTTCAAGAGAAAACTTGTCGGAGATGAGTGGGTAGTATCAGATGAAACTGAACCAATACTCAATAATTATGAAGTAATAAAATAAGGACGGTGATACAATGAATAAGAATGAAAACGAAAATGAAATTGTCAGTTTTAAAGTGATTACAAGAAAATGCCTTTATAATAGTCCAGATTTCAAGATTTATAGTTGTGAACCGTCTTTTAAAAATTCTTCTGAATTACAACATTTAAAAATGAATACATACGGCGGTATTACCATAAAAGGCAATTTTCAAGAACTTGATATTGACTGTGGATATACCGTAAAGGGCATAGCAGTAGAGGATAAGAAGTATGGGTATGGTTATTCAGTACAAAACATTCGTAGAGATGTTCCACAGACTGTTGAGACAAGTAGACAGTTCCTTTTAAGTGTTATTACAGAGCAACAGACAGAGACATTGTTAGCAGCATATCCTAACATAGTAAGCAGAATTGTAAACGATGATCTTGATGATATAGATCTTAACAAGACCAAAGGTATTAAAGAATACACATTTGAAGTAATCAAGAGAAAAGTCATAGAGAATTTTAAACTCGCTGAATTAGTTGAAGAATATGGTGGTGTATTCAGTTTAGCAATTATCAGAAAGCTCTATGACACTTATCCCTCAATTGAAAAAATCCGGGATAACTTGGTTGAAAATCCGTATGAATGTCTTTGCAAGCTGGGTGGAGTTGGATTTAAAAGTGCTGATGAACTGCTGCTGAAACTTGAAAAAGAGAGTAAAGAACGAATAAAGCAAGATAAAAAGTCTATAATTCAGTTTTCTTGCGACTTGATTTCCTCTTACCAACGAATGAAATCTTGTATAGTATTCCTTATAGAACAAAGTGAAAGTGAGGGAAATACTTATATTGATGGCAGAGAATTACATAAGCAATGTAAGGAGATAGTTTCCGAAGCTATACATAACTTTGCTGATGTTCTTAAAAATGAAGAAGATATTCACTTTGATAGGGATAGCGCTAAAGTAGCTAAGATATATACCTATAATACTGAAAAGTATATTGCCGACCGCATTAGAGAAGGTTTGACGATAAAGAATGTATGGAATGTAGATTATACAAAGTATTACAAGGTAGATGATTTTGAACTGTCCGATGAGCAGAAACAGACTTGTAAGAGTGTATGTGAAAATACTATTACAATACTCGTAGGAAACGGTGGCAGCGGAAAGAGCTTTTCAACAAAGGCTTTGATAAATCTTTTGAATGATAACAATAAACACGCTTTATTATTAGCCCCCACCGGTCGCGCTTCAAAGGTACTTGCTGATTACGCTAATCACCCCGCTTCGACAATTCATAGAGGATTAGGCTTTAAGCCACCTAAGACTTGGAGTTACAACGAAGAAACAAAACTTGATTGTGATATAGTTATTCTCGATGAGTTCTCAATGGTAGATATATTCTTGTTCAGACATTTACTTGAAGCAATAGACTTTACTAAAACAAAACTCTTATTGATAGGTGATGATGCTCAGATCCCGTCTGTTGCTTGTGGTAATCTCCTGCACGATTTCTTGAACTCAGATAGAATACCTACTGTACGTCTTACAAAGATATTCCGATATGGTAAAGGCGGTATCAATACAGTAGCAACAGATATTCGTACTGGTAAGCCGAGTTTTGATAAAAACAATACCGATACTCAAATCATTGGTGATGACAAAGGTTTTATTTATACTCCAATGGCACAAGAGAAGGCTATCAATTATATCGTAAAGTTGTATAAGAAACTGTTAGAAAAAGGTATTGATAAAAACGATATTCTCATTCTCGTAAGTCAGAACATAGGCGACTACGGCACTCAAAGGATAAATAAGAGAATACAGTTTGAAGTCAATCCTGAATCGAGCAAGTATGTAAAGTATGGTGAGATTGAATACAGAGTAAATGATCTTGTTATCCAGTGTGTAAACAACTACAAATCTTATATCTACACACAATACGGTTGTAATGATGAAAAGACCTTTATCTCAAATGGTGAGATAGGAAAGATAGTTGATGTGGTATATGATAGAGGTGAATATGGGATAGTAGTGGACTTTGGCAATAAGAATTTGATTTTCATTCCAAAATCGCAGCTTGGTACTATAAAATTGGGATATGCAATTTCACTCCATAAGAGCCAAGGCGGTCAGGCAAAATACATTATAGTTTTCGCTCCGAAGGCTCATACCTATATGCTTAATTCAAATCTCTTATATGTAGGTGTTACCAGAGCTAAAGAGAAATGTATTCTTATAGGTGAATTGGAGACTTATAATAGGAGTATCAAGAAAAAAGAGAATTTAGCAAGGAATACATTTATGTGTGAACTGTTAAAAGGAGGTCAAAATGAATAATTGTACATTAAAGAATGTAGATTGTATGGAAGTATTCAAGAAAATACCTGATAATTCAATAGACCTGATTGTAACCGACCCCCCCCTATCCGACAACTTCACGAGGTAGTGCAGGTAATAGCGGTGGAATGTTGCAAGAGGAGATAAACAAAAGAGGGCAAGTATTCACTTATAACAACATCAACTGTAAGGAATATGCACCAGAATTTTACAGAGTTCTCAAAGATGGAAGTCATTGCTATGTAATGACTAATCATACAAATCTTATTGAAATGCTTAACACTTTTACAAATTCCGGTTTTCATTTTATAAAGTGCCTTATATGGGATAAGGGTAATAAAATTATGGGTACATTTTATATGAGTCAATACGAATACATAATGTTCTTTCGGAAGGGACGTGGTATCAAAATTAACAACTGCGGTACTTCGGACATACTGTCAATCCCTAATAAAAAGATTAAAGATGAAAATGGGAAAAATTACCATAATACAGAGAAACCCGTTGAACTTATGAAAATTCTTATTGAAAATAGCTCAAAGGTAGGTCAACTTGTTTGTGATCCGTTTATGGGAATAGGCAGTACAGGAATAGCAAGTGTTATGACTGGCAGACGGTTTATCGGAACTGAAATTGATGAGAAATATTACAATATCGCTTGTAAAAGAATAGCAGAAATGAGTAATAATGACTTAAATAACGCAATAATAGCGTGATTTTACTGATTAAAAACTGGATTTTAAGGACGGTGGTAAAATGACTGATGAAGAACTAAATATCTTAGGACATACTTTTATGAATGATACAAAGTTTAAGGAAGAATCTATAATAAATACTATTGATCTTGTGCGTAAATATGAAAGTAATGGTAAATCGTATTCTGTGTTCTATGATACAATAGATAAAAAGTGGATAGGTACATTTATGGCACCGTGGGACTACTTTATGGGAAAACACGGTATTGATATTTATAAGGTGGATTTTAAGGAGGAGTTCAATAAATATGGAACCTAAAATAATAATATGTCCTGATTGTAAAACAAAATTTGAATATAAAATAACTGATATTTTCACTCATTGGGAGTTTCCTTATGTGTTATGTCCGAAATGTGCTTGTACAGTGTTAGTCAAAGAAAATCCGAACGAAGTATATGTTAAGCGGAAACAATTAAAAGGTAAGAATGAAAACGAGGTAAATGAATAATGAACGAAGAATTCTTATCTACTATGACTTTTACGCCCGAAAAGTGTGATCCCGATTTAGGTGATGTAAAAGAATTTACACTTACTCCTAAAAACGATGCTGGAACTGCTATAAAGAAAATGTATCATAGGTTTAAAGAATATGATAAAAGTAATCGTGAAGTAAGTTTTGAAGGTACAATTACAGATGCCTCTTACAATAACTTTTTTGATATTGTTCATAAAAATACAAGTATTGTGATAAGCAGAACTCCGTGGGGTGGTACTTTAAGTATGTCATACGATGTGGTTAAGAAACTTTATCCTAAAAAGTATAGAGAAATTGTCACTCGGTACGGATGGATGTATGGCATATATGTGTACAAGAGATAAGAGCGCATTTTCAATTGGTACTATGTCACTTGATGATTTTGAAGAGTTCAATGATGATATTTGTTACGATATTGCTGACTATTTAAGTAAAAATAATGTTATAATTCAAAATCATGGACACTGGATAAAAATAAAGCATCCACGAGGTAATGTTTATTGGAGTGAGAAATGTTCTATATGTGGCAAGATAATAGAATTACAAAATTATAATTTTTGTCCTAATTGCGGAGCTATTATGAATGAGGAGGTTCAGAAATCGTGACTGAATTTATAAAAAAGATAAATTTACTTAATGCAATGGCAAGAATACAGCCGAGTTCGGAAAATTACAGTAGCGATACAGCATATTGGGCTGCGAGGGATATGTTCGATGATGTTTTGTTTCAAATAAACGTTGTTACAGATGCAGAAACAGAATATATTCCTATGGTTCACGGACATTGGATTGAGCAAACAGTAAGCAGCGGACGAGATAGCTGGCAATGTAGCGTTTGCGGTAGGAAAGCGAGAGGAAAAAGAGAAAACTTACCATATTGCCATTGCGGAGCGAAAATGAACGAAAGTGAGGATAACAACAATGCCTAAAATCATTTGACCTTGTGTCGTATGTAAATATAATAGCGAAGACAATGTATGTGAAGCAGAAGAAATTAGATTTACATTTCGTAAAATGCACACAGTTAATGAAGGTGTAGTTGATATGTGGGTATGCGATAAGTATGAGATGTCTGATTATTCAAAAAGAATACAAGAGTCTATTGAAGATTGGATGAAGGGAAGTAATTGAGATGTTAAAACCGAGAGTTGATTTAAAAGAGTTTGAGGAATATGGGTTTAAGAAATGTAAATCACCTTATGGCAAAAGTAATTGTTACTATCTTTGTGTGGCTCGTGGCACGAAAATGATATTTGTATCTCCTGTTTTATATGAGATAATTGAATGGGAAGATGACGATCCTCGCATTCATAAAAGACCAAACTATAGATATCGTGATATAAGAACAGCACTTGACATTACTTACGATTTAATTAAGGCTGATATGATTATAAGAGTATAAGAAAGGAAATGAAATTATGGATAATATTAAATTAATACCCTGCCCGTTCTGCGGCAAAGAAGTTTATATAAGAGTTTGCGATGAAGAGGGAAATATACATGGCAGTCTCGGTTGTGAATACGAGAACGACCCGTGGAGTTGTTTAGCTTATACACTTCATCACGAAGGTCACGGTGAATGTTTTCTAAATACAGACGGTGATGAAACCGCAATGGGTGGAATATTGTTCTATGAATTAGAAGATTTGGTTAATACTTGGAACTCTGGGAATATGAATGGGAATGAGGTGGAATAGATGCTTGGATATTCAGAAGAATTAAAGATGCTTCGACAACTAATAGACATTAGTTTGCTTCAAGATAATTGGAATGACAATGAAGCAAAGGCATTTAGTAAAGAACAAATAAAATCATGTTACGAATTATTTGATTACTTGCCATTTTATATGGATATACTTCCTGTTGCTAATGGCAGTATTCAATTTGAACACGAAAATGACAAACAATTCATTAAGTTCAATGTATTTGAAGATCATATAAGCGCTTTTGAAGCATCATTAACTACAGATTGGCATTTAGATTATCCCAATATAAATACTATTGATTTAGTAGATTTACTGAAAGGTAATAGAAGAAAAGCTATATACGATAGAAGTCAGGTTAAAAAGATAGGGGAATGGAGGGAATTTAAATGAGCATTTTAATCAGAAACAAAATAATTCCTCATAGATGCCAAACCTGTTTTTGCTGTGAATCATTCTTTTATGGAACTGAAATTCTGTGCAATATATGTCAGTTACTCGGAGAAGATGTAACTGAATATCGGAGATCCCGTAATCCTAATTGTCCTCTTATAGAAGTTCCTGATACATACGAAATCAAAACAAGATCGCTCACAGACGAAGAGCAAAAATCGTATTTAGAAGTATTGAAAAAAGGTTCAGTCAAGACAGGGAATAGACTTTATCCTGTTGAAGAAGGTGGTGAATAAATATGGATTGGGGACTTAAACCTTGCCCTTTCTGTGGCAGCAATAAATTAAAAATCGAGCATAAATCATCACCACCCAGTAAACACTATTACAACAGAGTAAGGCATTATACTTATTCTGTAAGATGTAATTGCTGTTTTGCAAGAGGTGGAGCAGTTGGAGGTGATGTACGTAATGAAAATACTGCTGTAGTAGTAGATGTATTTGAGCCTTGTGTAAAGAAGGAAGAACTGATAATACAGGCTGTTGATAATTGGAATATGAGAGGTGGTATGTAATATGTTAAAGAAAAGAATAACAGTAAAAAATATGGGTGATAATGCAATACCTATTAAGGAATATACGGCACAATTTTGTTATGGAGAACCTGCGGATCGTCTCGCTGCTTATGAGGATACAGGATTAGAACCAGATGAAATTTCTTCTCTTATGGAGGAGAACATTAAATTAAAGGCAATTATAGCAACTCCAACAACATCATATATGTCAAGTTCTATTGGCAACTTGACAATTGATTCAACGGGACTGCGTAAAGCAATAGATGAAATAGATAGATTGAAAGGTATTATTTATCAGATTAAAAAATTAACCTCATAAAATTTCACTTCAAATCGAAAGGAATTGAATTATGTGGGCTGAATATGATAGAGACACCTACTATTGGTTAAAGCAAGGTCATTTTTGTACCAAATGCAGAAAGCAAGATGCTTATACTCTTAATGGCAGATCACTTTGCTATGATTGCTCGGTAAAAGACGCTAAACGACATAGAGATAAAAGAATTGTTGATAACGAAAGAATAAGACAACACGATAGAGATTATCGTAATAGTCTTATAGAGAAAGGTATCTGTCCTAAATGCAAATCAAGACCTCTTACAGAAGGATATAAGAGTTGTGCTTTCTGTAGAACTAAAACAAGAAAACAAAATCACAAACATAATCTCAAAAAAGGTTGTATTCCAAGAGAAATGAAATATAGTTTAGGACTGTGTGTTACTTGTGGCAAGCCTTTAGACGGGCAGATGAAAGCTAATGGCGATCCTTCTCGCTTGTGTAGTAAGTGTTATCAAAAGGCTTCAAAGCACTGTTCTGATGGCGCAAAGACAATGAGATTTTTATATTCACCTGTTGTACAAACTGAAACATCATTAAGAGTATATAAAGAGAAATATAACCAGTACATAAATATGCTAAAGAATGGTGAAATAAATCATCTTTACATTGAAGATACAGGTGAGTATGGTTATAACAAGCACATCACCAGAGAGACTTTGGCTGAACAGGAAGTGATACAATGCCAGTTAAGCAGTTGATTGAGTATTATCCTGATATAGTAAAGCTTCTGCTCCGAGATAATACAACCGGCAAGAATATCATATTTGCAACTAACAATTATGAGGGTAAATCCTTCACTGATGAGATTATTATTGACTTTCTAAAAGCAAATCCCGACGCTATTAAGCCACGATACACAAAGAACACAGAAGACCAAAAGAAACGTACGCAAAATAAGGCAGAAGTTTTCACGCCTATTTGGATTATTGAGAAAATGAATAATTTGATAGATAACGGTTGGTTCGGAGTGGATTTGCCTGATGATAAGTCGGTGTTTTCAAGTAAAGATAAGATTGATTTTAGTTCCTATGGCAAGACTTTTATGGAATACTTGAAAATGACTTGGCTTGAAATAACTTGTGGTGAGGCTCCTTATGTAACAAGTAGATATGATGCAGCTACAGGTAAACCAATACTTGTGCCTGATAGGGTAGGCTTTCTTGACCGTAAACTTCGTGTAATAAACGAAAACACTGATGATAAAGCTATGTGGATAGCCTACGCCGATATTGCTCTAAAGGCTTGTTTCGGATATGAATATCAAGGCGACTCTTTGCTGATAGCAAGAGCAAATGTTCTGACTACCATTTCAGATCATTACGCATATAAGTTTCACGAACAGCTTAGCAAGGAAGATTTTGCTATCTTTGCTTATTACATCTGCAATAACTTTATTCAAATGGACGGTCTTACAAGGTGTATTCCTTGCGAAAATCCTTATGATTATAAGCTATGGGATGGGAAGACTGATAAGGAAAGACAGAAGAATTTAGTTAAAATCGAACAATATGTTGCCGAGAACGGTATGATTTGGAGCTGTTTCTTTGATTGGAGTACAGGTGGTTTAGTAAGATTTAGGGATTTAGAAAGAAATAAGTCAGAAAATCTTAATTGAAGATTGCTTTTAATCATCTATATTATAATAGTATATTCTTAAAACAAAAATATTTTCTAAAAGCGAAAATATTTTACTAAAAACTCTTGACAAGCAAATAGGATTGTAGTATAATGTAATTGTGGATTTGAAATAGGGATAAACATGCCCCTTGAAAGCGAAAAGGATTACAGACTTATAGTAACTTGACATTTTACGGGATAGTTATGCCTTGACAAGTAGAAAATGATGTATTAAATGGAGGTAAATCAGAATGGGACAGAGATTAAATATTGAAATATGGAATAATGGAAAGTGCCTTGCTAATTCTTATTATCATTGGTCTGCATACACAACGACTGCATTAGACCTTGTTGATAAAATAATCAAGGTAGCAAATGTTCCTACAAGAGAACTGATAGATGTTCATACGGCAATTCGTCTTTTAGAAATCACTGGTGCTGGCTTAATAGATGAAGATAGAGAATATATGACTACGAGTGATATGGTAGAGCATCAATATAAGCCCTGTAATGGTAGAGATGACGGACTTATTTCAGTTACTTCTGAATTTATTGATGGCACAAGACTCTGGGCAGAAGGTTCCGTATTTATATATCTTGATGAGAAACGAATTTCCTTTAAAGTATATAGCGAATATGAAACTTATGAATGGGAAAGGGATCAAAGAGAATATGGAGATTATGATAATCCAGATGAAATAGATGCAAGGAAATTGCCTAAACTCAAATGCAATATAGAAGATATTAAGTTTGATGATTTTGAGACGTTTAAGAATGAAATTAAAAATCTCGTAAATGCTGGAAAATATGACGTATATGACAGTATTTATAATCGCGTTTTAGCTTGGATTGAATAAAGGAGGTAATTTAAAATGAATAAGTATAAGTATGGTGACAAGGTTTATATTAAATTGTCAAATATTTATGGTGAGGTTATTGGATGGACTCAAAGAAATATTAACGGTGAGGATTGTGGTTATACATATACTATCAAAGTTAAATTATATGGGAGTTTTATTTGGTATATAGCAGATGTACCCGAAAATGATATTGAAAAATTTATTAAGGTAAAGTTTGAAAATGGTAAGTCGATTCAAGTTTACGATGATGATAAATCTGCCTACAATTGTGATTGCGAAAGTGAACAACATAGCTGTACAGAAAAATGCGATGAAAAAGATTATGAATACAACAAGTCCTGTGAGTCGCTTGACAATGATAAGAAATTTAATCTCGGTGATCTCTATACATCATCTCAGCCTGAGATAGTAGATTATTTCTACAACAAAGAAAAGGGAACAACAGTTCTTAAATGGTCTGATGGTACTACCACAAAGGCAACAGTTCAAATGGGCGATGAACCCGATAGACTTACTGGTTTTGCTTATGCGGTAGCTAAAAAGTATTATAGTGGAAATGATTTCTTTGCCGAAGCTGATTATTGGCTTATTAGGAAACCGAGAAAAGAAATGGCTTTAATAAAAAAGTTAAAGCAGGACGCAGAAAATGAGCGCAAAAGAGAAGAAAAGCGTAAGAGAAACCGTGAACGTAGAGTTTTAAGAGCTAAAGCACTTGACCGTAAGCGTGAATATGAAGCAAGAAAACTCGCTGCTGAAAAATATGGTGTGCCTATGGAATGGGGAGACGACAAAGAATGAAGTATGTCGGTTCAAAGGCGCGAATAGCCAAAGATATAGTACCTATCATACAGAAATGTATTGATGATAATGGTATTGAGCTATATGTCGAACCCTTTGTAGGGGGGGCAATACTCTCTCCGAGATTAAGTGTAAATCTCGTTTTGCATACGACAAGAATAGTTATTTGATTGATTTTTGGAAAGCATTACAAAGTGGTTGGCAGATACAGAACGAACCTATGAACAAGGAGTTGTATGATGATATTCGTCAGAACAAAGACAAGTACCCTTCTCACATAGTCGCTCTCGCTGGATTTTGTGCTACATATAATGCCAAATGGTTTGGTGGTTATGCAGGAATAGTCCATACAAAAGCGGGAACAGTCCGTAATTATTATGATGAAGCAGTAAGAAATGTAATAAGACAAGTTCCTGCGATACAAGATGTTAAGTTCATTTGTTCCGATTACCGTGATATAAAGGTTCCTAAAGGTGCGGTCATTTACTGTGACCCACCTTATAAGGGAACAACAGGGTATCAAGACGGAATTGACTATAACCATTATTGGGATTGGATAAGAGACATAAGCAAAGATAATTATGTTTTATGCAGTGAATATGATGCGCCTGATGATTTTGAATGTATATGGAGCAAAAATTTAATAACTACTCTTGATAACGCAAGTAGAAGCAAGGCGACAGAACGATTATTTACATACAAAAACGGCTTATATATGAGCAATAATAGCACAAAATGAGCAAAAATAACACGATTTTTATGCTTAGAATGTTGGTTCTAAGAAGAAGCCTAAAAGGAAGTGATAAATTGAGCGAATATGTAAAAAGTCCTCTCAACTATGTTGGTGGAAAGTATAAAATCTTACCTCAAATTATTCCGCTGTTTCCAAAGGATATGACAAGTTTTCTCGATCTCTTTGGCGGTGGAGCTAATGTAAGCGTCAACGTAAAGGCAAATCAAATAATTTACAATGACAACAATACTCAGGTAGTTGAAATTCTTAAAACTATTAAAGAAATATCTACCGAGGACGCATTGAAATATATTGACAGTTTAATACAAGAATACAATCTCTCAAAAGAAAACGCAGACGGTTTCCTAAAACTACGTTCTGACTATAACAAGAGTGAGAATAAAAATCCGTTAATGCTTTATACGATTATCTGCTATGCGTTCAACTATCAGATAAGGTTCAACTCAAAAGGCGAATATAATATGCCTTTTGGTAAGAACAGAAGTTCATTTAGTCCGGTGCTTCGAGAAAAATTTATAAGGTTTTCCGAGGAACTACATAATAAGTTAATACTATTTTACAATTCTGACTTTAGAGGGTACGACTCTATGAAAGCAAGTAGAAAGGGTTTTATATACTGCGACCCACTGTATCTTAATTCGACAGCGACCTATAATGAGCAGGATGGTTGGACTGAAAAAGACGAAAATGATTTAAGAACAATGCTTAAAAGTTGGTCTGTTCAAGGTCTTAAATGGGGTTTGTCAAACAATATAGCGATAAATACTACGCTTGCAGACTGGGCTAATGAAAATAGATACAATATACATTACATAAATAATTCTTACGGAAATTCAAATTATCATAAGAAGGACAAGTCTGATAAAGATATTAAAGTGCTTATAACAAACTATTGATACTGCTTAAAACAAGTGTTCTAAACAGCTCGCATGAAAGAAGGTGATTACAGTTAAAAAAGTAGCAATTATTGATGCTGATCTTATCGGACGTAAAAAACACAGATTTCCAAATCTCGCTTGTATGAAACTTTCGTCATATTATAAGGCTCAAGGTTATGATGTAAGTCTCAAACTTGACTACGACAATCTTGATGAATATGACAAAGTGACTATTTCAAAGGTTTTTATGGACACTGAAATACCGAATGAACCCGATGACAAGTTACTGAAAACTGAGGTTAATATCGCTAATTTTTACAAGGACAACCCAATCCTTAATTTACCTAACGTAGAGTATGGTGGCACTGGTTTCTATTATGACAAATCGCCTAAACTTCCTGAAGAAATAGAACATATTATGCCCGATTATCATTTATATGATGAATGGGTGCAAGTACAGCTTGATGCAGGAGTAAAAGCAAAAGACTTACAGTATTATACAGATTACTCAATAGGTTTTACTACACGAGGTTGTATAAGAAAATGTAAATTCTGTGTAAATAGAAATTACAGTAAATGTGAGTTGCATAGTTCATTATCCGAGTTTATTGATAAGAATAGACCATATATCTGTTTGCTCGATGATAATATTTTTGCTTCACCAAAGTGGAAAGATGTATTTGACGATTTAATAGCAACAGGAAAGCGATTTCAATTCAAACAAGGTTGTGATGAACGACTCATGACTGATGAAAAGTGCGAGTATTTGTTCAATAAAGCAAGGTGGATAGGGGATATCATTTTCGCTTTTGACAACATCAAAGATAAGAATTTAATAGTAAATCGGTTAGAAATGATACGCCGTCATACAAAGAAAAATGTTAAATTTTATGTCTTCTGTGGATTTAATCATGATAATCCCGGACACTACGATGATAATTTCTATCGTAAAGATATTGAAGATTTATTTGAACGAATTAAAATTCTTATGTCATTTGGTTGCCTACCTTATATAATGAGATATAAAGATTATGAGATGAGTCCTTATCGTGGAATTTACATAACAGTTGCTCGATGGTGTAATCAGCCAGCGTTCTTTAAAAAGAAAAGCATCAGAGAATTTGCAGAAGCAAGTCAAAAGACTGTTAAGACTGAATGTGCAGATGTAAGAGCAATAAAACTTGTTGAACGTGATTTTCCTGATATAGCAGAAAAATATTTTGATTTGAAATATATTGATTATAACGGAGGTTGAAATGGCAAAAGACTGGACTGGAAATAGTAAAGCTGTTTATTCAACATTGGCTGCAAGTAATCATTCAGCAGATGACAGAGCCGATAAAGATTATTATTGCACACCGCCAAAAGCTGTTGAAGAACTATTAAAAAGAGAAGAATTTAATCATTACATATTAGAACCCGCTGTAGGCGGTGGTCACATAGCAGATGTCTTAAAACAAAATGGTCACATAGTTCAATCTATAGATATAACTGATCGCGGTTATGCCGATACAAAAGTGCAAGACTTCCTTACTATGACAAAAGACCAATTAAATTTTTCACCTGACATTATAACAAACCCACCGTATTCTATGGCAACTGAGTTTGCCGAACACGCACTTGATATATCAATGGACTCCGTAAAGGTTGCAATGTTTCTTAAAATACAGTTTCTTGAAAGTAAGAAAAGATATGAATTATTTAAAAAATATCCTCCTAAAACAGTTTATGTATTTGTGAATAGAGTAAATTGCGGTAAGAATGGTATTTTCGGTAAAGAGTCATCGGCGGTATGTTATGCTTGGTTCGTTTGGGAGAAAGGATTTAACGGGTTCCCTACAATAAAGTGGATAGGTTAAAAATTCTCAAAATAATTTTATTAAGTCACTTTAACAAATGGCTTGGTTAAGCGGTTTGTGAGGCGCAAAATTCTTAATAAAATCAGGCTTTTAAGCACCATTGATAGAAAGGAAATAAAAACATGGAAGATAATGAAAAATTAGTTTTAATCAATGATCGCCAAAACCATACGCGACAAAAGCTCACAGAATTACAGGCTTTGCCTTTAGATCGTAAAGTACAACTAACACAAACAAGACTTATTGAATGGTATAATACTTGGGAAGGTAAATGCTATTTGGCTTTTTCGGGCGGTAAAGACAGCACAGTATTAGCCGATATAGCAGCACAAGTATGTAAAATACATTGTTATGAACTAATTTTATACTTCTCCGATACAGGATTAGAGTTCCCGGAAATCCGTAAACACGTTAAAGATTTTAAGAAATACCTTGAAAATAAATACGAAATATCAATAAAACTAATTATTGATTATCCAAAGGAATATAACAAAAACACTGGAAAGACAGAAAGAGTTACATTCAGAAAAGTTATTGAGAAATATGGCTATCCCGTAATAAGTAAAGAAGTTGCTAAAAGGGTTAGCGAATATCATAATGCTGAAAGAAAAGGAACATTAGAAGATTCAAGCGCTTATAAAGAATTTAATGGACTGCTTACTAAAAAAGATGGAAGTAAATCTGCCTATAACAAAGAAAAATACAAATACCTTGTTGATGCTCCATTTAAAATATCGCATAGATGTTGTCATATTATGAAGAAAAATCCTTCACGTCAATTTGCAAAAGAAACAGGACTAAAGAAAATTGTAGGAACTATGGCTTGTGAAAGTCGAGCAAGACAAAATGTATGGATCTTAAATGGCTGTAATGCTTTCAATGCTGATGAACCACATTCAGCTCCGATTAGTTTTTGGACTGAACAGGACATTATTGAGTACATACTGAAAAATGATATTCCTTACGCTTCTGTTTATGGTGAGATTGTTCAGAACGAAAATGGTAAGTATTCATTTACTGGTTATCAAAGAACAGGTTGTGCATATTGTGCTTTCGGTTGTCATCTTGAAAAAGAACCCAATCGTTTTCAGCAGCTTAAAGAAACACACCCGAAACTCTATGAATATTGTATGCGACCGTGGGATAAGGGTGGTTTAGGAATGAACGATGTTCTTGATTATATAGGAGTTAAACATTAAGTGTGAATAAAAAATCTATTTTATGAACTTGGAGGTGAACAGAGTGTTTTCGGCAAAAGAAGCAAATGAACGGACTGATAAAGTTCTGCTTGATATGGCGAACAAGTATATTGATACTCTTGAAGATAGTATTCTTGAAGCTATTAAAAAGGGCGATAAAGCAATTTTAATAGAAAACAGCAAAATATGGAAATTCAAGAACGAGCTAATCAAACAGTTAGAATTATTGGGCTATAAAGTAGAAAAAATTGAAGATTATTATGAAGAAAGTTCTGGAATTAAAATAAGTTGGAACGAAAAGGAGAATACATAATGCCACCTTTCACAAACATTTGTCCTTTCAAGGAGCGTTGTCCATCAGCTTCTGGTTGGTGTTTCAATCAGCAACCGAGTAAAAAGTGTATTAAGTTCCTTGAAACACATCTCGATTTAGTAAATCAGGATTTGGCAAATACAGAGGAACTGATACAGGTTATAAGGGAGTGTGATACTACATAATGGCAGAGTTAAAAATTGGCGATGAAGTAATGCTTAAAACGCCCGAAAACGGTAGATACTATCGTGGTAAGGTGGGAAAGATATACGAAAAGACCATTCGTGTTAATCTTCCGAACGGTCTGTACATTGAGAAACCGATTAAGATGTGGGTAAAGGCAGGTGATAAAGATGAATGAAACAACAACACAAATCAAGGATTGTTCTTGCGGTGGTAAGGCAGTAATACAGTCTTATGGTTCAGAAGAAACTCCTATATATAGAGTTTTTTGCCCTGACTGTATGAAGTCTGTTGACGGCAAACGTAATGAACTTAAAGAAATAGTAATTGAACGGTGGAACGCTATGAATTGAAACAGACAAAAACGAGGTGACGGAATGATTAAACGACAGAGTATATGGGTATCGGTAATATTTTCCGTATGTTTAGTAAGCATAATGTGTTCATTTATTATGATAGCATTGCAGATAAACGCTATAAATACACTTGAAAAACAGAAAATGATGCAGTTTTTGTCTGTTTTTTCAACGTCTTTCCGGAAAAAATGAATTTTTGGCTTTTACAAACTGCATAATGCGGGTTTTCTTTCAGCCGGTTGCAAATCTCCCCGGTTTTGTGTATAGTAGAATCATGCAAGGAGGCGGTA
>CAKZZS010000012.1 GCA_937884975.1 uncultured Clostridia bacterium
AGTTTATTTTATATCACACCTCATCCGTCAACCAAACGGTTGCCACCTTCCCCTCAAGGGGAAGGCTTTTTAAGGTTGAGATTCTTCGCTGAAGCTCAGAATGACATTATATTTTATGACTTTTTCCATGTGCTTCTTGAGAAGAGAACAAGTATCGGGAAAATTTCAAGTCGTCCTGCAAGCATATCGCCTATAAGTACAAGCTTTGAGAATGCGGAATATCCGGCGAAATTGAGCGTCGGTCCGACCTGTTCAAAGCCGGGTCCCATATTATTTGTGCAGGAAACAACTGCCGAAATATTTGTCGTCAGCGTAAAGCCGTCCGCAGAAACAAGAAACGCGCTTATAAGAATAATAAGAATATAAGCCGTAAGATACATACCCGTGTTCTTAAGCACTCTTTCGCTTACTCTCTGACCGTCCATACTGACAGTTCTGACTTCGTTCGGATGGATAACCTGATGGATATTTCTGCGCAAATCCTTTATAAGAAGCAGTACTCTCTGGATTTTAAAGCCGCCGCCCGTACTGCCTGCGCACGCGCCGATAAACATCATTGTAAACAGTATCGCCTTTGAAAACGTTGGCCAGCGGTCAAAGTCCGTTGAGGCAAAGCCCGTTGAGGACGTGAGCGAGGCGACCTGAAATGCAGCGTGGCGAAGCGCTTCCTCGGTTGTTTCATAAAGGGAACGGATATTTATAAAAATCATACCTATTGAAGCGAGCACCCAACAGATATAAACCCTTAACTCCGTGTTTTTTAAAAATCCCTTGAAATTACGCATTAAAAGGAAATAGTAGCAGGTGAAATTGACGCCGAACAAAAGCATAAATACCGTGCATACATTCTGCACATAGGGGCTGTATACGGACATTCCTGCGTTTTTAATGGCAAATCCGCCCGTGCCTGCTGTGCCCAGAGCGGTACATACGGCGTCAAAAACGGGCATTTGAGGGTCAAAGACCAGAAAGATAAAATCAAGAACGGTAAGCACAACGTAAAGAACGTAAAGTATCATTGCGCTCTGCTTGATTCTCGGAACAAGCTTGCCGATTATCGGTCCGGGGCTTTCAGCACGAAGAAGGTGCATTGTAAAGCCGCCGTTTTTCTTTTCTCTGGGCGCAACTGCAAGCAGGAATACGAGCACGCCCATACCGCCTACCCAGTGAGTAAAGCTTCTCCAGTAAAGAGCTCCGTTTGAAAGAGCCTCAATATCGGTGAGAATTGACGAGCCGGTTGTAGTAAAGCCCGACGCGGTTTCAAAAAACGCGTCAATAAACTTCGGAATTTCACCCGAAATGTAAAAGGGAATACAGCCGACGAAGCTCATAATAAGCCACGAAAGACCGACGCATACAAGTCCCTCACGCGCATAAAAGCCTTTTTTGGCATTTCTGCAAAACAGGAACAAAACCGCCGCAACCGCAAAAGTGGCAAGCATTGTAACCGCAAACGCAAGTAACGTGCCCGTTGCGCCTTCATTTGCGCATATAAATATCGGCGGAATCATAAATGCCGCTTCAAAGGCTAAAATCTCGGAAATGATTTTTCCCATCATCCTGTAATTCATTTATTCTTACCCACCAATTATTCAAATATATCGTTAAGCTTATAAACCGTGTTATTGCTGTTTGTAACAACTACTACCGTATCGCCGACCTCAAAGCTTGAATTACCGTCGGGGATTTCGGTTCTGCCGCCGCGAGTAATGCAGGAAACAAGGATGTTCGGTTTAAGCTTTACATCCTTTAACGGCACTCCGCAATTCTTAACGCTCTCGTCGGCAATAAACTCGACCGCTTCCGCCATACCGTCGGCAATAAAGTGAACCGCAACGGCAGCTCCGGTCTGATTTCCCATCGCCCTGACGTAACGGACAATATTATTACAGCAAAGCTCCTTCGGGCAGACAACGCTGCCAATGGGAAGCGAGTCAAGAAAGCTCGAATTGTCAACCCTGCTCATTTTCGTAATAACATGGCGTACGCCTGAAATATGAGAGTAAAGCGAGGTCATTATATTAACCTCATCCATACCCGTCAGAGAAACAACGGCATCATAGTTTGAAATGCCTTCGCTTTCAAGAAGGGAACGGTTGCTCACGTCGCCAAGGACTATTGTTGAATTTTCAAGCTGCTGCGCAAGCTCCTCGCAACGGGCGGAGTTCTTTTCAATAATCTTTACGGAAATACCGCTGTTTTCAAGCCTGCCTGCAAGATAATAGCTTAACTTTCCGCCGCCGCAGATGAGAACTCTTTTAACCTTTTTGGAGATTATTCCGAGGTTTTCAAGAAGTCCTGCAAGATTATTCTTCGAAGCGGTGACGAAAACTCTGTCGTCGGCTTTGAACTCAAAATTACCGTCGGGCATAATTACCTCGCCTCCGCGAAGCACGGCGCAGACAAGAATTTTGCTTTTAACGGTTGAATACATATTACTCAATTTAGTTCCGACAAGCTTGCTGTCCGAGGTTATTTTCAACTCAACTATCTCAACCCTGCCCCTTGCAAAGGTGTCAAGCTTAAGAAAACCGGGGTACTTGATAAGCCTGTCGATTTCCTCTGCAGCCTGACTTTCGGGATTAACCGTCATAGACAGCGCAAAGGTGTCGCGCATATCGTAAAACTGCTTTCTGTACTCGGGATTACGGATACGCGCAATTGTATGAAGATTTTTGTTAATTCCGTGAGCCGTCATACAGCAAAGCAGGTTCAGTTCATCAGTAGCGGTTACGGCTATAAGCAGCTCCGCGTCCTCGACGCCTGCCTCAATAAGCACGTCCTTAACGGCGCAGTTGCCCTGAATCGCCATAACGTCGTACTTGTCCATAATTGACTCAAGCACCGAAGCGTTACAGTCTATAAGCGTTAAATCGTGTCCCTCGGCCGATAACTGACGGGCAAGCGTGTCGCCCACCTTACCGCCGCCGGCAATAAGTATTTTCACTTCATCTTCTCCTCTAACATAGTGATAAATAAAAATCAGTTTATTGTATACCCACTGTTTGCGGTTGTCAACACCGCAAAGCGCAAAAACCGAAGCTCTCTGCGGACCTTCGGTTTAAAGAATCAGATACCTTCAAGCGCGGCTCTTATATCCTTGCGCTCTTCGGCGGAAATGCCTGCAAGCTCCGCTGCCCAGAGGACAGAGCCGACAACGGGCTTAACGGACGAGACGGAAACCTTAAACGGTCTGCCGTCGCCCTCAATTTTTGACTTTATTCTGTTTATAATCGCAGGGTTTTCACCCTTGATAAACTGCGTTCCGATTAGAGTGACGGGCACCTGTGTTGAAGGATTAAAGCCGAGAAGATTATATACCGCGATAATATTGTCAACATAATAATCGCCTATCTCCTCAAGAATATCAAACGCCTTTTTATCGTTTTTGTCCGCCGCGGAGTAAACCGCAATAGCCATTTTTCTGATAAGCTTTTCGTCGTTTCTTTCAAACGCCTGGAAAGCCTTTTCGGTAATTTTACTTACATCTGTCGAAAGCGCCTTACCAAGCTCCTCTGAAAGAAGAGTATCCTCTCCGCCTCTGAAAAGATTATCGTAAACCGCCTGGACTGCCTTTTTAATCATATGGTGAGCGCCGCCGATATCCCCGGAAATGTCACCGAGTCCGCCAAGCTGAATCGACTTTCCCTCTTCATTTACGCCTGCAATACAGCAGCCCGTGCCGTTTACCGCGGCAATACCGTAGCCGTTTTCACAATTCGCTTTGACTCCGGCGTAAGTGTCGTTACGGAGAATAAAATTGCGAAGTCCCGTATTCTCTATCATATCGGAAATGAGCTTTTCCTGATACGGGAAATCAATTCCGCTTAAATTAAAGCACGAACGGACAATATCGTTTACGGTAATATTTCTGCTTGAACAAATAATCGAAACAATTTCCTCAAGCACCTTTTCAAGCTGGGTGTAGCCGCCCCGAAGGCTTTCATGGTTTGAGGTGGGGAAGGTGAAAAGATAACTGTCACCGTCCTCAAGACCGTAAAGCACGCAATGAGTTTTTGTTCCGCCGCCGTCAACGCCGAGAATATATTTTTCAGACATTTTCTCACCTGCTTTTACTTTAAAAGATTATACACATATAATTATATTTTTACTTTTTGAAAAGTCAACCTAATTATGAATAAAATATTAACGTTCCTTAATAAAAAGTTAACTTTAAGTTCACAGATTTTATATGATTTATTAAAAATTGTGTGTTATTATATAATCAAGATAAACGGAAGTCGCACACCGTTTATCCCACCCCCCAAAACTTTTTCATTTCTCCTTTCAAAAGCAGGACAGCCGCTCGAAAGAGCGGCTGTTTTGCTTATTGTTTTATTCAGTTATTATTTATATGTTTTTCAATATTTACTTTCTTTAACGCGTAGTAAAGAAGAGTGCCGAGTACGAGCATTACTCCGAGTTCACCGAGAGCAACCAGTCCACCCTGAATAAGAAAGCTTCCGAAATGGAAAGGCCCGTCAATAAAGAAAGCCTCGATTTCCCATCCGATTATAACTCCGTTCCATATTGCCGGCATCAGCATCGCAGGAAACGGATAGCCATTAAGCTTTACGTTCTTAAGAAAATAAATGCACACAGTCGCGCCGAGCGTTGCAAGCGAGCCGAAAATCATATCAAGCGGAAGTCCCTGGCTGATGCTGTAAATGTTCGAAATAATGCAGCCGAGAGTAAGTCCCGGTATTGCCGCAGGCGTAAACAGGGTAAGGACGTTGAGAGCCTCACTCGCGCGAAACTGTACCGCCGCAGTCGTTGTCCCCGGCAAAAGAATACCCTGCGCATAGGTCAGCGCGGCATACATAGCGGCAATTACAGCCGTCATTGTAATTCTTACGGTTTTTCTGTTTTTCATATTCTGTTTTCTCCTTAGTTTTGGTTTGGGGATTAAATCCCCCGGCAGGATGGTTTCGAACTGCCGAAACGTATTCTAATATAAACAAGACGGTTTGTCAACAAAAAGAAAAGCGGAATGAAAGCATAGCGCCTTCACTCCGCTTCCTTTGGGGATTAAAAGAAAGGAAATTAAAAAAGAAAACTAAATAGAAAGGATTTTTCTGTTTTTAAGCAACATTTGCCCTTCTGTCGCTGTGAGAAGCGTTACCGCTGTGGACAGTGAGCTTTTTGCGCGTAAAGTCGCGGCGATAGCTGTTTATCATAAAGCGGATAAACCTGCCGACCTTCTTTTCAAAACGGATTACGTCCCTTTCGCGGTAAAAGCCGTAGGAAAGTAAAAGTATAAGCGCAAGCTCTATAAGTGTTTTAACTGCAAATGATAATGTCATAATAATTACCTCCGAACACATTTGAACATTTGTTCTTTACAAGTCCCATTATAGCACCAATTTTTAATTTGTCAACACAAATGTTCGAAAATTTTAATTTTTCAGTCCTATAAAACGGACTTTGAAAAATATTTTTCCGCCTGTTTTTCCTTTTCAATGGGATAATATCACAATATATTGTGTTTGTCAATATACAAAACCACAATTTATTGGATTTTCGGAAAAATTTACTAAAAAAATGTAAAAATTCGGTCATAAAACGTGATTATTTTATTTAAATGTATTTATTATTTCAATAAATTATGGTATTATATATAATTAGTGTATTATGCTTATAATCGAATTATTCCACACGGAGAAAAGATATGTTTGTTGACAGCGCAAAAATTAAAATTAAAGCAGGTAACGGCGGAAACGGCGCAGTAGCTTTCCACCGTGAGAAATACGTTGCCTCGGGCGGACCCGACGGAGGCGACGGCGGCAGGGGCGGAAACGTTGTCTTCCAGGTTGACGACCATCTTTCCACGCTTGCGGATTTCAGGTACAAAAGAAAATATACAGCCGAAAACGGCAAGGACGGAATGGGTAAGCACTGCAACGGAAAAAAGGGTCAAGATCTTATTATAAGAGTTCCGAGGGGCACGCTCATAAAGGAGTCGCAAAGCGGCGTTGTTCTTTGCGATATGTCGACGGATGAACCGTTCGTAGCCGCAAAGGGCGGCAAAGGCGGCTGGGGCAATATCCACTTTGCAACTCCCACAAGACAGACTCCCCGTTTTGCAAAAAGCGGAACGCCCGGTGAGGAATGGGAGATAACGCTTGAATTAAAGCTCATTGCCGACGTCGGACTTTTAGGCTTTCCGAATGTCGGGAAAAGCTCGCTTATTTCAGTTGTAAGCGAAGCGAAGCCGATTATAGGCGACTATCATTTCACAACGATTATTCCCGTTCTGGGAGTTGTTTCGATGGGTCCCGAGAGCAGCTTTGTAATGGCTGATATTCCCGGACTTATTGAGGGCGCAAGCGACGGAGTCGGCTTGGGTCACGAATTTTTGCGGCACGTTGAAAGGTGCCGGATGCTCGTTCATATAGTTGACGTTGCAGGCAGCGAGGGGAGAAATCCGAAAGAGGATTTCGAAGCCATAAACAAAGAGCTTGAACGCTTTAATCCGGAATTGGCGAAATGTCCGCAAATAGTTGCAGGAAATAAAATCGACCTTGCTTCCGACGAACAGCGTGAGAATTTCCGAAGATTCATTGAAGAGGAAAAGGGGCTTGAATATCACGAAATAATCGCGCCGATTTCCTACGGCACAAAGGAGCTTATTGACTCGGTTGCAAAAATGCTTTCCTCTCTTCCGCCCGTAAAAAGGTACGAAAGCGAGAAGGTTCCGCTTGAAATCGCGCTTTCGGGTAAAAATGACGGTCAGTTCACCGTCACGCAGATAGACGACCGTTTCGTCATAGAAGCCGAATGGCTGGGCAAAATACTTTCAAGAGTTGACACGGACGACTATGAAAGTCTTCAGTATTTCCAGCGTGTTCTTGATTCTTCGGGTATTCTTGAAGCTTTAAGGGAAAAGGGCATTCAGGAGGGCGACACGGTAAGTATTTATGACCTGGAGTTTGAATATGTTGAATAAAACAAATATGCTTAATCCCCTTTCCCTTGCATTTGTCGGCGACGCGGTTTATACGCTGGAAGTGAGAAAGCGACTGACTCTTGACAGCCGGCGTCCCGTAAACGATTTGCATAAGGAATCGGTAAAATATGTAAACGCCGCCTCGCAGGCGCAGGCGGTAAAAATGCTTCTTCCGCTTCTTTCGGAGGATGAGCAGTCCGTTTTCAAGCGCGGACGTAACGCACACGCAGGGCACACGCCCAAAAACCAGAGCGAGGGCGATTACCATTACGCAACAGGACTTGAGGCTCTTTTCGGTTTCCTTTTTCTTAACGGTGAAAGTGAAAGAATTACGGAGCTTTTCGATTTAATTTGGAGTGATAAAATTGGCTAAGAAAAAAATAAAAATCACAAAGAAAAAAATCTTTGACACATTTGTAGACTATCTTTTTTATATACTGGGCGGAATATCCTACTCAATTTCGGTAAATATGTTCTCCACGCCGAACCATATTTCAATAGGCGGACTTACGGGTATTTCAACCCTTTTGAACTATCTTTTCCAGTTGCCGGTCGGTGTAATGGTATTCGTAATGAATATACCGCTTTACATCCTGTCGTTCAAAATACTCGGCACGAAATTCCTTGCAAGAACAATTGTTGCAACAGCTTCCTGTTCAATTTTTATTGACTTGCTGGAAAAATGGATTCCCCCTTATACAAATAATCCTCTGCTTGCGGCGATTTTCTGCGGAGTAACGTGCGGACTTGCGCTTTCGCTCGTATTTATGAGGGGCGCGACAACGGGCGGAACGGATATCATAGCAAAGCTTGTTCATAAATTCAGACCGAACATTTCGCTCGGAAAGGTGCTTTTACTTTGCGACGCAATTGTAGTCGGCATTTCGGGTCTTGTTTATAAAAACCTTGAAAGTATGCTTTACGCTTCAATTACCATTTTTGTTGCAAGTAAAACAATTGATTTCATCATTTACGGCTCGGCAGGCGGAAAGCTGCTTCTCATAGTCACCTCAAAGGTTGACGAAATGACCGAAGCTATAACGGAGCGACTTGACAGAGGCGCGACCATTATCCCCGCAAAGGGCGGATATACGCGAGAGGACAAGGATATGATTCTCTGCGCAGTGCGTTCGCACGAAATCGCGAATATCAATAAAATCGTTAAAGAAATTGACCCTAACGCATTTACAATGATAACCAACGCAAGCGAAATCGTAGGCGAAGGCTTCCAGAGTGAAATAAGCTGAAATCCATCAAGAGGTATATATGGAACAAAAGAAAACACACATAAGGAATTTTTCAATAATCGCTCATATCGACCACGGCAAGTCCACTCTTGCCGACAGGCTGCTCGAGCTTACGGAATCGGTTTCTAAAAGAGATATGACCGAACAGTTATTAGACAATATGGAGCTTGAGCGTGAGCGCGGCATTACCATTAAATCCCATGCTGTCACCCTTGACTACACGGCACAAAACGGTGAAAAGTACGAGCTTAACCTCATTGACACTCCCGGTCACGTTGACTTTAACTATGAGGTTTCGCGTTCGCTTGCCGCGTGCGAGGGAGCGCTGCTTGTGGTTGACGCGTCCCAGGGAATCGAAGCGCAGACGCTTGCGAATACATATCTTGCTCTCGACCATGACCTTGAAATTGTTCCTATAATAAATAAAATAGATTTGCCTGCCGCTGACAGCGAAAGAGTTGCGGCGGAAATTGAGGATATTATCGGGCTTGACTGCTCCTCTGCGCCGAAAATATCGGCAAAGACGGGCGTAAACGTTGAGCAGGTGCTTGAAAAAATCGTTTCGGATATCCCCTGCCCTTCGGGCGACGACGACGCGCCGCTTCGCGCGCTGATTTTCGACTCGGTCTATGACAGCTACAAGGGCGTAATAGTTTACGTAAGAGTTGTTGACGGCACAGTTAAGGTCGGCGACACCATGAAAATGATGGCGACGGGCGCCGAATTTAATGTTGTCGAAGCAGGCGTAATGAGAGCAACCTCAATGGAAAACAGAGGCGTGCTCAAAGCAGGTGATGTCGGTTATCTGACGGGTTCAATAAAAACAGTCAGTGACGCGAGAGTCGGCGACACGGTCACAACCGCCGAAAAAGAAGCGAAGGAGCCTCTTCCCGGCTACAGAAAGGTTAATCCCATGGTTTTCTGCGGAATTTATCCTGCGGACGGCGCGGATTACGAAAACTTAAGGGAAGCGCTCGAAAAGCTTCAGTTAAACGACGCGGCGTTGAGCTTCGAACCCGAAACATCGGGCGCGCTGGGCTTCGGCTTCCGCTGCGGATTTTTAGGACTTTTACACCTTGAAATCATTCAGGAGCGACTTGAAAGAGAATACAACCTCAACCTCGTTACAACCATTCCGAGCGTTGAATATAAAATCCACCTTACAAGCGGCGAAACGGTAATTATCGACAACCCCACCAATTATCCCGACCCTGCGACCATCAATTACAGCGAGGAGCCTATGACGGCGGCTCATATCTATTCTCCGCCGGAGTATGTCGGTACGATTATGGACCTGTGTCAGGACAGACGCGGCGTTTATAAGGATATGACCTATCTTGCCGCTGACAGAGTTGATATTGCATACGACCTGCCGCTTAACGAAATTATTTACGATTTCTTTGACGCGCTTAAATCACGTACAAGGGGCTACGCTTCGTTTGACTACGAATTAAAGGATTATGTCAGAAGCAACCTCGTTAAGCTTGATGTGCTTCTTAACGGCGACGGCATTGACGCGCTTTCATTCATCATTCACGCCGACAAGGCGTATCCGAGAGCGAGAAAAATCGCCGAAAAATTAAAAGAAAATATCCCGAGACAGATGTTTGAAATACCCATTCAGATAGCTATCGGCGGAAAGGTAATTGCGAGAGAAACCGTAAAGGCAATGAGAAAGGATGTTCTTGCAAAGTGCTACGGCGGCGATATCACAAGAAAGAAAAAGCTTCTTGAAAAGCAAAAAGAGGGTAAAAAGCGTATGCGCCAGTTCGGTACGGTTGAGGTGCCGCAGGAGGCGTTTATGGCGGTGCTTAAGTTAGATGATGACTAAACCTATCGGGCTTTACGTCCACATTCCGTTCTGTGAAAAAAAGTGCAGCTACTGCGATTTTTATTCCTTTTCGGCAGACGAAACGACAAAGGAAGCGTATGTAAACGCGCTTTTAAAAAGATTTGACGAATACAGGGAAAAGTACGACTGTAAAGCTGATACACTTTACATTGGTGGCGGAACTCCGAGCCTTTTAAACGATAATCAAATTCAGAGACTTGTTAAAAAAGCAAGAGATTTGTTTTTAACCGATAACGCGGAAATTACGGTTGAAGCAAATCCGCATTCTTCACTGCCCGAATTTTTAAAGGCGGCGGCAGACGTCGGGGTGAACAGACTGTCCTTCGGTCTTCAGTCGGCAAACGAAAAAGAGCTTGACTTTCTCGGCAGGAGCACAACGCCAAAAGAGCTTGAAAACGCCGTAAAATCAGCATTTTCGGCAGGAATTGAAAATGTTTCCGCCGACGTGATGTTAGGCTTACAGGGTCAAACCGAAGAAACCCTTTCTTCCACGGTTGACTTTGCGCTTTCCCTCGGAGTTAAGCACATAAGCGCTTACATATTAAAATTAGAGGAAAACACACCCCTTTATAAAAAAAGGGAATTGCTGACGCTGCCCGACGAAGACGAAACGGCTGAACTGTATTTGTATCTTTGCGACAAATTGACAAGTAGAAATACTTTACAGTACGAAATATCAAATTTTGCCTTTTCGGGTTACGAAAGCCGCCACAACCTTAAATACTGGCGGTGCGAGGAATACCTCGGAATCGGCGCTTCGGCTCACTCGTTTATAAAAAACAAAAGATTTTATTATCCGAGAGATATCGGGGCGTTTTTAAACGGCTGCTCCCCCGTTGACGACGGCGACGGCGGCAGCGAAGAGGAATATATAATGTTAAAGCTCCGTCTGACAGAGGGAATTTCCTTTAAGGAATTTGAAAAAAGATTTTCCCATCCGTTTGACGAAGCAAAAAAGAAAAAAGCAAGATTTCTTAATGAAAAAGGACTTGTTAATATAGATGAAAGCGGATTTTCGTTGACGCAAAACGGATTTCTGCTTTCCAACTCGGTTATCTGTGAATTTATATGAAAGGAGGATGAGCTGTTGTTTAAAATATTAAAGTACTTAAGACCTTACGCATTTCAGACCGCTTTGGCAATGCTTTTTATGGTGTTCAATAATGCAACAACACTTATCCTGCCGCTGATGCTTTCAAAAATTATCAACAATGGCGTAACGGAAGGCAAAATAATCTATATATTGACAACAGGACTTCAGATGCTTTTGATTTCCCTTTTCGGAATTATCACCTCAATTATAGGTAATTATTTTGCTGCAAAGGCGTCAATGGGCTTCGGCGCAACGCTTCGCCGCGAAATATTCACAAAGGTTGAATCACTTTCGCCCGGCGACATAAACGAGGTCGGAATTCCGTCGCTCATAACCCGTTCGACGAATGACGTAAAGCACATTACCGATATGATAGTCAACGGTATCCGTATGATTATCGCCGCGCCGGTTCTGCTTATCGGCGGAGCGGTGCTTGCCATTTTTATGAACCCCCAGCTTTCAACGGTTATACTTGTTGCGCTTCCCGTTATTGCGCTCATAGTTTTCCTCGTTGCAAGAAAAGTAATACCGATGTTTGACGAGATGGAAAAGAGAACCGACCGTCTTAATCAGGTTGTAAGGGAGAAGATAAGCGGCATAAGGGTTATAAGAGCCTTCAGCCGCACCGGATACGAGGACGAAAAGTTTGACGAGGCTTCGAGCAGACTGACGTTCCTTGCGCTTAAAATCAACAGAATTGTCGCCTTACTTATTCCAATTGGCGTTTCAATTCTTTTTGCAATGGTCATTTCACTCGTCTGGCTTTCAACAATGCAGGTAAACCGTCTTGACGCATTAACCCAAGCCGAGGCAATTGCAAATACCGTCGGCGACCTTCAGGCGTTCATCCTTTATCTTATTGCAATTCTTGTTGCGCTTGTTATGGCGGCGACGATGTTCATTATGGTCCCCTACGGCACAATTTCGGCTAACAGAATACTTGAGGTTCTGAGCATTGAGCCAACCGTTAAGGAGAGCGAAAATCCCGTTATCCCCGACGAAAACACAAAGGGTGTTCTTGAGTTTAAAAACGTCACCTTCGGTTACCCGGGAGCGGAAAACCCGATTCTTAACAATATAAGCTTTAAAATTGAGCAGGGCGAGACAGTTGCAATTATCGGCTCAACCGGCAGCGGCAAGTCAACGCTGATAAATCTTATTCCGAGATTTTTTGACGTAACGGGTGGAGAAATACTTATTGACGGCGTAAATGTTAAGGATATTCCGCTCGACGTACTCAACGGAAAAATCGGCTTTGTACCGCAAAAGGCGGTTCTGTTTTCGGGCACTGTTGCGGACAACCTTAAATTCGGAAAGCAGGACGCAACGGTAGAAGAAATTGAAAGAGCGCTTGAAATTTCGCAGTCAACCGAATTTGTAAACGCCCTGCCGAACAAGGTTTACGAAATGATTTCACAGGGCGGAAACACCCTTTCGGGCGGTCAGAAGCAGCGCCTTGCAATTGCGCGCGCCTTAATTAAAAACGCGGAGTTCTTCATCTTTGACGACAGCTTTTCCGCAGTTGACCTTAAAACAGACGCCGCGCTTCGTAAATCGCTTCGTGAAAACCTTTCGCAGGCAACGGTTATCCTTGTTGCCCAGCGTATCGGTACAATTGCGCACTGCGACAAAATCATTGTGCTTGAGGACGGAAAAATAGTCGGTATAGGAAAGCATGAGGAATTGCTTGAAAACTGCTCCGTTTACAGGGAGATAGCCGACTCACAGTATTCCGTAACAGAGAACGGAGGTGAGCGTCTTTGAGTAAGAAGAAAAGCAATCAGAACGAAAACTCAAAATATTCCCTCTACAAAAAGAAAACGGACAAGGCTTATGACACGCTCGGAACCGCCAAAAAGCTTGCAAAAAGATTAAAGCCGTTCTGGCCGAAGCTTATACTTGTTGCAATTGCGGCGGCTGTCAGTACGGCAATGAGCGTGCTCGGTCCCGTTTATCTCGGAAATGTAATTGACGCTATAAACGTTCAGGTACACAATAAGCTTTCGGGCAACGCCTTTGAATTCAGGGAAATTGCAGTTATCCTTATAAAGGCAATTGCCGTTTACGCAATTACCTCGCTTATGATGTATATTCAGCAGTACACCATGGCTGGCGTTGCGCAGAAGCTTGTTTACACTCTTCGTAACGACGTAAACAAAAAGCTTTCTATTCTACCGCTTCGCTACTACGACTCGACCACTACGGGCGAGGTATTGAGCCGCGTTGTCAATGACCTTGACAATATCAATAAATCGCTCCAGAACAACCTTACGCAGATTATTACCTCGGTCATAACGGTTATAGGAGTGCTTGCAATGATGCTTCACCTTAACCTTACAATGACCGCAGTATCGGTTGCCGTAGTACCGGCTTCCGCCCTTATTGCGCTTCTTATTGCCGGCAGGTCAAAGCGCTGGTTCAGACAGCAGTGGGACAGAAACGGAGAATTAAACGGCCATATCGAAGAAATGTATACGGGCCATAATATAATCAAGATTTTCTCAATGGAGAAAAACGCGGTCAACGAATTTGACGATATTAACAACGAGCTTTTCAAGGTCAGCTACAAGGCGCAGTTCCTTTCGGGAATAATTATGCCGTTTATAAGCTTTGTAAACAATATCGGCTACGTTATAATATGTATACTCGGCGGTTTGTTTGTAATAAACAAAACCTTAAGCCTTGGCGGAATAACAACCTTTATTACATATTCAAAGCTATTCTCACAGCCGTTTGTCGACCTTGCACAGATTATGAATAACCTGCAGAGCACTCTCGCATCGGCTGAACGCGTATTCAACCTTGTCGAGGAAGAAGCCGAAAGCAGTGACGAGGGCAACGAGGTTCTCACGGACCCGAAAGGCGTTATAAAATTTGAGCACGTTGATTTCTGCTATACCGAGGACAAGCCGCTTATGAACGACTTAAATCTTGAGGTAAAGCCCGGTCAGCTTGTTGCAATAGTCGGTCCTACGGGCGCAGGCAAGACGACAATAGTAAATCTCCTTATGAGGTTTTATGACGTAAAGGGCGGCAAAATCACCTTTGACGGCAAGGATATTAACACGCTCACAAGGGATTCGCTTCGCTCGGCATTCGGAATGATTCTTCAGGATATATGGCTTTTCAAGGGCACTATCCGCGACAATATCGCCTACGGCAGGCTTGACGCAACGGATGAGGAAATCATAGCCGCTGCGAAGATGGCGAGAGCGCACCATTTTATAAGCACTCTTTCCGACGGCTACGACACAGTTCTTGACGAAAACGGAACTAATATTTCACAGGGTCAGCGGCAGTTAATCACAATTGCCAGAGCCGTACTTGCAAACCCGTCAGTACTCATTCTTGACGAGGCGACTTCATCAGTCGACACAAGAACGGAAATGCAGATTCAGTATGCAATGGCAGACCTGATGAAAAACCGCACATGCTTTGTAATTGCGCACAGGCTTTCGACAATAAGAAAGGCTGACACAATTCTTGTAATCGATAACGGCGAAATAGTTGAAACGGGCAACCATCAGGAGCTCTTAGAGAAAAAAGGCTTCTATTATCAGCTTTATAACAGTTAAGGGTCACTGCTTAAATCAGTTGAGATTATTCGTTTCATTCAAAATGACATAAAAAATCGCCCGACACAAAATGTGTCGGGCGATTTTTATTTGGTTTCCTCTTAAGAGGAAGGCTATTATTCTGCCTTTTCTCTTTCACTTGCTCTTTTTTCTGTAATATAATCGTGAATTGTCTCGCTCACTTCTCCGTAAAGCTTAAATTTCTTTCTGAAAATAATAAGCGACAGCGCGATAAGAATCGGCGGAACCGCAAATGCGATAAAACCAATTGCCGCCTGAGTCTGTGAGTTGACCGCAACATCTACGCCTTTTGCCTTGCACTCATTGACCTGTGCCGAGTAATGGAACAGTCCGAGACCGCCATAATAGATAACCGTCTGAATTGTATATGCGAGCTTCTGCAAAAAGCCCTTCATTGAGAAAGTGATGCTCTCGCTTCTCTCGCCGTTTTTGTATTCGCCGTAGTCAACAATATCCGCAAGGAAAATCGTCTGGGAAACAAACATTGACGCAATGCCGACTGATGCGAGAATATAACACACGTCAAGGGCAATTGTGATTTTAAGAACAGGTCCGAACAGGAACATCAGCGCGTAACCGAGAATGGTTGTTGAAAGGGAAACGGTATAAATCTGCCTTTTGTTAAGACCGAATTTTGAAAGCACGGGGATAACAACAAGACCGATGACCGAGCCTGCAGCGCCGATAGTCTGGAAAAGCGACTGCGCCTTGCCGTCACCTACTACCTGGGTGAAATATGTAACTGCCGTGCCGCTTGTTAAGTACCAGCCTGCGTTTGAAAGCATTGCAAATATCATAAAGACAACAAGCTGGTCGTTACCCTTAATAACCGCAAAAATCTGCTTAAAGGAAAATTTCTTTTTCTCGCCGTAGACAACATTTCTCTCTTTTGTAAAGGTTACGCAAAGCAAAGCGAAAACAACAAGCAAAATGCCGCATATACCTGCCCAGCGCGAGAAGCCTTCGGCGCTGTAACCGTCTTTATCGGTATTCATCTTTCCCGAAAGCAACGGAACAATAATCGGTGTTGCAATTGTGATTATTCCCTGACCGAGTCCCGAAAAGGTTCTCGCAACGGTTGAAACAAGATTTCTCTCTTTTTCTTCGCTTGTAAAGGAGGGAATCATTGACCAGTACGGAATGTCCGCAAGGGTGTTCGTCATACCCCAGAGAACATACATAACCGCAACATAAATGTAAAGCGGAAGTCCGGAAAGACCGAACCTTGAGAACAGTAAAAACAAAACTATTGCATTACAAACCGCACCGATTAAAATCCACGGTCTGTATTTGCCGTGCTTTGTGCGTGTGTTATCGACAATAGTTCCCATCATCGGGTCGTTAATTCCGTCCCATATTCTCGCCAAAGGAGTCAGCAAAAGCAAAAAGCCCTCTTTAAGACCGAGCGTTGTTACAAGATAGTGACTTAAAAACGAATAAAACATTCCGTAGCTTAAGTCAAGACCTATTGCGCCGATGCCGTAGCCGAGCATATTTGCAAACGAAAGCTTTTTCTGTCTAATCTTCTCCATACGTTTTCCCCTCTTTCTCGAACATCACCTTTTCAGCCAAAAGAACCGCGTCTTCAACAATATTTATACACGGTCTTCTCTTATAAGAAATGCCGTTTTCGTCATTTTTCGGCGGATTTTTAAGCTCGCGGCAGGTTACAAAGACGTACTTTTCCTTAAACGCTTTAAGCACTCTCTGGATTTCCTCGTATGTATGCGCCTTACTTTCGGCGTCCCTGCCGTCAACAGCGCCGTAAAGCATACCTGCGACAATTGAAACGCCCGAAAGAGCGCCGCATATTTCACCCGTTCTGCCGACTCCGCCTCCAAAGCCTGCGGATATTTTCATAGCGGTCTTTTCGTCAAGACCTATATCCTTTGCAAAGGCGCCGACAACAGCCTGGGAACAGTTAAAGCCGTCCTTAAAAAGCTCCACTGCTCTTTCGCTTCTCTCGCTCATTTTTCCGCCTCCTACTCTAAAAGAGGTCGGTTCACTCAAACCGACCTCTTAAATTTTTTATTTTGCCAGAGCGCCGACCTCAAGCATAAATGCGCCTATCTGGCCGCCGAACTCGGGCGCGCCGTCCATTATAAGGTTGCCTTTTTTAACTGCGTCAAGCATATCCGCAGTTCCGAGCAAAATGCCCAGCGCGTCATCAAAGGTTCTGAAACGGAGCGTAAAGAAAGGCATTGCTCTCTTATACTCTCCCCTGCCGGCTCTTGATTTTCCTGCCTTAATGCGAAGATAAGCCGAAACCTCGGGATGGTCGTTTACAGCAAAGGCGTAAACTCGGTCGGGAGACTTACTCGTCCATTCGTGGATTTCGGTGTGTCCCATCTTATTAAGCTGGCTTATACCGCTTGAAAGGAGATAGAAGAAACACTTGACCATAAGCCGCTTTGTCTCTTCATCCTCGGCCGGTTTTTCAGCCGAAAGCACGCTTGACATTTTCAAAAGCGTCATAAGGAATGCCTTGAAAGCGCCGAAATTTTTGGCTATTCCGCGCATTTTCGGAAGAGTTGCAGGAGCTATCTTTCCCTTGAAAAAGGCGTTCATAGCTTCAATTGATTTAAACTCAAGCTCAACGTGCGGCTTCGGGTCAACTCTGTTCAGATGAACCTGCCAGTCATCGCCGTTGACAACAAAGTGCATTCCCACCTTACCGCCTTCGGCGTCGGGGTCAATAGCGCTGACCTGAATAACGGCGTGAACCTTTGAAAACTGCTTTTTAAGGCTCGGAACATCGTTTGCAATGACCTTTATAAGCGGAAGCGCGGCGTTGAAAAATATTTTATTTGAATAAAGCTCTTCTTGCTTATGCATTATATCAACTCACTTTCCGATTATACATCGTCTTCCCAGTTGTCGTCCTCTTCGAAATCGGCTTTCATTACGTCACGAACAGCGGCGATAATGCCGTTAGTGTCAATGCCGACCTCGGACATTATATCCTCGTGAAGACCGATAGGAGCGAACTTATCCTGATGACCGAGCATTCTGAACGCGCAGCCCTTACCTGCCTGAGCCATAACCTCTGCAACTGCAGAACCAAGACCGCCGATAACGGAGTGATCCTCAACAGTTATAATTCTTCTTGTGTCCATAACTGCTTTGATTATTGCATCCCTGTCAATTGGCTTTATGGTGTGCATATTGAGAACTCTGACCTTTAAGCCGTCCGTATTCTCAAGGAAATTAGCCGCCTGAAGAGCCTGGAAAACACAGCTGCCGCAAGCGATAACGGTAATATCCGTGCCCTCGTGGATTTCAACTGCCTTGCCTACCTCAAAGCCGTAATCCTCGCTGCCGTAAAGCACGCGATCAAAGCCGCGGTTAATGCGGATATAGTAAGGACCGTAATTTTCATAAGCCGCGCGAACTGCGTGAGCCGTTTCTATTCCGTCAGCAGGAACGATAACGGTAAGGTTCGGCATTGCTCTTGTAATTGCGATATCGGTAATCGCGTGGTGGGTAGAGCCTGCCTGACCGAAGGACGTGCCTGCGTGAGTAGCAATAATCTTTGCGTTTACGTTCTGATAGCAGATATCCGTATGAAGCTGGTCGCACGCCCTCATCGAAGTAAATGCCGAAAAGCCTGACATAAAGGGAATCATACCTGCTCTTGCCATACCTGCGCCGACTCCGAACATATCCTGCTCGGCAATACCGACGTTAATAACTCTTTCGGGGCAAACCTTAACTACGTCGCCGAGCTTTGTGCTCTTCGCAAGGTCAGCGGTAATGGCAACAACCTTCGGGTCATTGATAATTATATCTGCCAGAGTCTTACCGTAAATTTCAGCTGTTGAAATCTCGGTCTGGTCTATTGCGTTATATACAAATCCGCCTGCCATAATTATTTGCCCTCCTTTTCGGCTCTTTCACAGCGAGCCTTGTAATCGTCTTCAATTTCCTTTTTGAACTTTTCAAAAAGTACGTCGTCAATTGCGCCGTAGTGCCAGAGGTAGTCGCCCTCCATTGTCTTTATACCGGCGCCCTTCTTTGTATCCATTATGATACAGGTCGGTGCACAAGGCTCCTTGCTTCTTTCAATTGCTTCGTCAATAGCGTCGCACAGAGCGCCGATATTGTTGCCGTCAACAGTAACCGTATTAAATCCGAAGGCTGTCATTTTATCCGCAAGGGGTTCAAGCTTCATAACCTCTTCAGTCGGACCGTCTATCATACAGTGGTTTCTGTCGATAAAGACGATACAGTTCGAAAGCTGATAGTGGTTAATGGTCATAAAGCCTTCCCAGTTTGAGCCTTCGCCAAGCTCGCCGTCACCCGTTACAACGTATGTAAGGTAACTCTTATTCTGAAGTCTCGCCGCAAGAGCCGTGCCTGCCGCAATTGAAACGCCGTGACCGAGAGAACCGGTTGAAGCGTCAACGCCGACAACCTTGTTCGAGTCAAGGTGCATACCCATCTTTGAGCCAGAAAGGTTAAAGGTCTTTAACATTTCAACATCGTTAAAGCCCTTGTCGCAGAGCACGGGAGCGTAAGCAATTGCCGCGTGGCCCTTTGAAAGGATGAAGCGGTCCCTGTCCTCCCATTTGGGGTCGTCAACCTTGATATTAAGATACTTGTGATAAAGAACGGTCAGCAAATCCATTACCGACATACCGCCGCCGATATGGCCGCTGCCTGCCCACATAGTAGTCTGCAAGCAGAGATTTCTCAGGTCAAACGCCTTTTTTTCAAGCGTCAGCCATTCCTGTTTAGCTAAATTAGCCATATATTATTCCTCCTTTAATTACCTTAATTCGGGATGGTTCTTTCGTACCTCGTTGAAGGCGTCCTCAGCGATGTCAATTGAAAGAGCAATATCGTCATCCGTAAGCGAACCGTTTATAAAGTGGTTATGATGCGAAGCGAGGAACAGACCCCTGCATACGCATTCGGCTATCCACTCCTGATGAAGCATAAGGCTGTCGTCATTTGCAATTCTTAAGTAGAACAGCGCAGGCTCGCCCGAAACAACAAGGTCAAAGCCGTTATTTGCAGCCGCAGCCTTGAAGCCGTCGGTAAGCTTTGTTCCCATCTTTCTGCAGAAGGACGGAAGGTCGATTCTCTTCATTTTGTCAATGCAGGCAATGCAAGCCGCAAACGGAACTGCGCTCATCCAGTATGAGCCCGTATAGGTCATACCCGAAACGGTGTTCTTCATATGCTCGCCGCCGCAGAGAGCCGACATATTATAGCCGTTTGCAAGCGCCTTACAGAAGCAGATAAGGTCAGCCTTAATGCCATAGTAGTGGTCGCTGCCTGCGATATCAAGACGGAAGCCTGTTCTAACGTCGTCAAAGATAAGTACTACGCCGTGGTCGTCACACCATTTACGAACCGATTTCCAATACTCCTGATTTGCAGGTACATTATCGTAGAAATTTCCGTGGTCATAAGGCTGGGCGATAAGACCGGCAATGTCGCCGTTGTTTTCGTCGTAAAGCTTTTGCAGCGCGTCAATATCAAACCAGGGAGCAACAAGGTTATGACATACATCCTCGGGAAGAATGCCGGGATAGTCAATTTTCTGCGCCCACTGGAAATCGCCGTGGTAGTAACCCTTTAGGAAAATTATCTTTCTCTTATGGGTGTGCGCTCTTGCAGTCATTACCGCAAGAGTGGTTGTGTCCGAGCCGTTTTTGCAGAAAAACGCCCAGTCAGCGGAGGCGACTGTATCAACAAGATTTTCCGCGCATTCAACCATTACGCTTGAGGGAGCGGTTGTGCAGTTGCCCTTTTCGAGCTGCGCCTTTGCCGCCGCGTCAACGTCGGGGTCATTGTAACCGAGAACGTTGGGACCGTAAGCGCACATATAGTCGATATACTTATTTCCGTCAAGGTCCCAGAAATATGAGCCCTGCGCCTTCTGGGAATAGAAAGGCCATTTCTGGATAGGAATCCAGAGTCCCTCCGAAGGACCTAAATGACCGTAAATTCCGGCAGGAATAACCTTAAGCGCTCTGTCAAAGCACTCCCTGCCCTTATCGTGATTATAAACGGGATATTTACTCATTTTTCAGTCCTCCTTTATGCAAGATACAGCGCAACCCTGTCGAGAAGCCTGTTCATATTATCTATCATTGAAGCCATACCGTGAATTTCAATTGAGCCGTTGCATACGCATTCAAGCGCGTTCGCCTGATTATTGAAAAGCGCGCTCGCAAGGTCAAGGTCGGCAAACTTCATTATTGCGCGCGGATTTTCGGGCGCCTTTTTAATCGTGACAAGGTGATGGTTCTTAACCCGAAGCGTCGCCGCAAGAGAGTCGCCGATACCAAAATGAATATCGCCGTCAACCATATAGGAAGCGCTGTGCTTTCCGATTTCGTCCTGATTACCGATCTGCGCAAGGGCAACTGCTATTGTGTAAAACGTAAGAGTAGTTGAAAGCTCAAAGAAATCCCTGTCCTCAAGCGCCTCTGGAGTCGGACGCATAAGCTCCCCGAGTCTGTCTGTAAGGGCAACAAACGTTTTAAGTAAAAAGTTAATTTTCGTAAAGCCCTTTGACGGGATGGGAGTAACCGTTCCGTCTATCATACCGTTGAATTTTTCGGGTGAAGAAAACGGAAGCTTAATGTCGCAGGGATGAAGTCCGTCCTCCATACGGCACCCGTTTTTAGTAAAGGTAATGGTTGCGCTCGGTCCGCCCTTGACGTCAAAGCCTATTGAAACGGGCTTTTTGAGACCCTTAAGTAAATCCTTTGCCTTGCTATCAAGCTCGCAAAGATTCTCAAGCGTGCCGAGAATCGCATACAGGTTAATGTAAGAGAGTGTTTTTGCGTCAGTCAAAGCAATTCCTCCTTTATATACAATATTATAATATAACAGTTTTATTCTACCAAATATTGACCGCGCAGTCAACGAAAACGGACTCCTCGCATAATAGAAAAAACCGCCCTTTTTTTGGTTATTTTGCAGAAATATTTTTCTCGCATTTCTTCCTTTAACAATTTTTTTACATTTTATGATAGGAATTTTTAAAAAAGTGTGTTATACTTTAAAATAGATAATTTCGGGATTTTTTAACCCGTCATATTCAGGAGATAAATATGTCGATATTCAAAAAGATTTTCGGAGACTATTCAACCAAGGAATTAAAGAGAATTATGCCTGTTCAGCAGGCAGTGCTTTCACTTGAGGATGAGTATTCAAAATTATCCGACGCCGAGCTTCGGGCAAAGACGGATGAATTCAAGGAAAGACTCTCAAACGGCGAAACGCTTGACGATATTCTTCCCGAGGCATTCGCCACCTGCCGCGAGGCTTCGATGAGAGTTTTAAATATGAAGCATTTCCCCGTTCAGGTGCTCGGCGGAATTGTTCTTCACCAGGGCAGAATCGCGGAAATGAAAACGGGCGAAGGAAAAACCCTTGTTGCAACCCTCCCCGCATACCTTAACGCGCTTTCAGGCAAGGGCGTTCATATCGTTACGGTAAACGATTACCTTGCTCGCCGCGACTCGGAATGGATGGGAAAGCTTTATGAATTTTTAGGACTTAAAGTAGGTCTTATTATTCACGAAAAGAATAATGATGAAAGAAAAGAAGCCTACGCAGCCGATATTACTTACGGCACAAACAACGAAATGGGCTTTGACTATCTTCGTGACAATATGGTCACTTATAAGGAACAGCGCGTTCAGAGAGGTCACTCGTTTGCAATAGTCGACGAGGTTGACTCTATTCTTATAGATGAGGCGAGAACTCCGCTTATCATTTCCGGAATAGGCGAAAAATCCACCGACTTATACGAGGCGGCGGATAAATTTGTAAAAAGCCTTAAAAAGACCGTTGTAAAGGAGCTTGACACAAAGACCGAAGCCGACGACGTTGTCGAGGACGGCGACTATCTTGTTGACGAAAAGGGCAGAACCGCCTCTCTTACAAAATCAGGTATTGCAAAGGCTGAAAGCTATTTCAACCTTGACAACCTTATGGACGCGGAAAATATGACCCTTATGCACCATCTTACCCAGGCGCTTCAGGCAAACGGCGTTATGAAGCGTGACGTTGACTACGTTGTTCAGGACGGTCAGGTGCTTATCGTCGACGAATTCACAGGACGAATCATGCTCGGACGCCGTTATTCCGACGGACTTCACCAGGCAATTGAAGCGAAGGAGGGTGTTAAGGTTGAGCACGAGAGCAAGACTCTTGCGACCATCACCTTCCAGAATTATTTCAGACTTTACGATAAGCTTTCGGGTATGACCGGTACGGCGATGACCGAGAAGCAGGAATTTCAGGAAATTTATAATCTTGACGTTATTGCTATTCCGACAAACAAACCGATGATAAGAGTTGACCGCGACGACGTCCTCTATAAAACCGAGGAAGCGAAATTCAACGCGATTATCCGGAGAATTCTTGAATGCCACGAAAAGGGTCAGCCCGTACTTGTCGGCACAATAAATATCGAAAAGAGCGAAAAGCTCAGCCGTATGCTTAAAAGACAGCATATTCAGCACGAGGTGCTCAACGCAAAGTTCCACGCGCAGGAGGCTGAAATCATCGCCCAGGCAGGTAAATTCGGCGCGGTAACAATCGCAACGAATATGGCGGGCCGAGGCACGGATATTATCCTTGGCGGAAATCCCGAGTTGCTTGCAAAAATCGAAATGCGCAAGCGCGGCTACGAGGACGATATGATAGTCGAGGCGGAAAGCTTTGCGGACACGGACAACGAAGAAATTCTTGCCGCAAGGAAGGAATATCACGCCCTTCAAAAGGAATTCAAGGAGCAGATTCAATCTGAAGCGGACAAGGTTCGCGAGGCAGGCGGTCTTTGCATAATCGGTACCGAAAGGCACGAATCAAGGCGTATTGACAACCAGTTAAGAGGACGTTCGGGCCGTCAGGGCGACCCCGGCGAAAGCCAGTTCTTCCTTTCAGCCGAGGACGACTTGCTCCGTCTTTTCGCAGGCGACCGTTTCTATCAGATTCTTGACACCTTCAAGTCCGTAGGCGATATGCCGTTTGAAATAGGAATGCTCACAAAGCAAATTGAAAACGCCCAGAAAAAGGTTGAGAGCAATAACTTTGCGGTACGTCGCCACGTTTTAAGCTACGACGACGTTATGAATATGCAGCGTGAGGTCATTTACGGTCAGCGTAATCAGGTGCTTGACGGGCTTGACTTAACCGAAACGATTATGAAGATGATAGACGGCTACTATACGGATATGGTTGATTTCTACTGCCCGACGACTAATAATGCCGAGGACTGGAATATCGCCGGTATGGTAAGCAAGTTCTCATACATCATCGGCAACGACTCTCTTGAGGATTTTGACAACACGAAGATGAAGGAATACCTTATAGACAAGGCTCACAAAATCTATGAAGAAAAGAAAGCCAAATACGGCGATGCTCTTATGGATGAGCTTCAGCGCAAGCTGCTTCTTAAAAACGTTGACCAGCGCTGGATGAGCCACATTGACGATATGGAGCAGTTGAAGCAGGGCATTTCTCTTCGCTCCTACGGTCAGCAGGACCCTGTCGTTGCGTTCAGGATGGAGAGCTTTGACATCTTTGACGAAATGACAGACGCAATACGCGAGGGCACCGTTCAAGACCTTATGACGGTTCGCATTATGACCGAGGAGGACGTAAAACGCGAACAGCAGGCAAAAATCACAGCCACAAACGGTGCAACCGACGGCAGTGAGAAAAAGCAACCCGTCAAAAAGGGAAAGAAAATCGGCAGAAATGATCCCTGCCCGTGCGGAAGCGGCAAAAAATACAAGCACTGCTGCGGCAAGGATGAATAAAAAAATCAGCAGGGCTTTAACCCTGCTGATTTTTTCTTGACAAAATTGAAAAGCGAATATATAATAATCTTTGCTTTGGGCCCGTAGCTCAGCTGGGAGAGCGTACGGTTCGCATCCGTAAGGTCGAGAGTTCGATCCTCTTCGGGTCCATAACAGAAAGGCACCCTTCAGGGCCTCCTACATAAATAGGGAGTACCCCGAGGGCGTCCTTGAATTAAGATTAATGGCATAACTACGGTTATGCTGTTTTTCTTTTTATGCGGTTTCTTGGATAAGCTCTCCAAGCAGTTTACCGTTCTTGTAATTGCGTTCAAGGTCATCTACCGTCGTCTTGATAACACCGACATCGTTGTAATAAATATCAATGTTTTGAAAACGCTTACCGTCAACATAATAAGCCTGCGATACGGTTATCTTTTCAATGAATTCATTTACAAGTTCGGGCGTCAACCTTCTTGGGCGTGTTATGCGTTTAACACGCTCAATGAATTTTTGAACACTCAAAAGCCTGTCTTTTTCGTTATTGACTTCTTCCTCAAGAACGGGAACCTTTTCTTTCAATTCGGTTTGCTCGGCTTCAAACGAATTTGCCATAGCAGCATATCGTTCGTCGGTTATCTTACCGCTTGCATTATCCTCATAGAGTTTAAGGATAAGATTATCAATTTCAGAAATACGCTTTTTGGCTTTGTCAAGTTGCCTGCGTTTAGCAGCAAGTTCCTTTTTCCTGTTTTCTTCGCTGTCGTTGATTTTCATTTTAGCGAATTCTTTTTCGCGATAGGTTACAAGGTCAAAGACTCTCCGCATATCCTCAAGCACAAGAGCGTAGATAACCTTTTCACGAATATAGTGCATTGAGCAGGCTTCGGAATCTTTTGCGTAACCCGAACAGAAAAAGTTTGCGTTTTCTTTCTTGTAGTTGTTGTATGAGCTGTAGTACATTTTAGCACCGCAGTCAGCACAAAACATTTTCCCTGAAAACATACTGACAATTCCCGTTCGGTTTTGTCTGCGTCTGTTTTTGCGTAACTCTTGAACAAGGAAGAAATCCTCTTCGCTGATAATCGCATGGTGAGTATTCTTAAAGATTTTCCACTCGCTTTTCGGATTTTCAACGCTCTTTTTGTTCTTAAAGGATTTACGCTTTGTCTTGAAGTTCACAGTATCGCCAATGTATTCCTGTTTGGCTAACAGATAGGATACTGCGTCAGGCGACCAATTAAAAGGTTTCTCCGGTAACTTGCCGCAGTTCCTGCCAATGCTGCTCCAATACTCCGTAGGCGTCATAACCTCATCGGCTCTTAACCTTTTAGCAATCTGCGAAGGACCAAGTCCCTGAATACACATTTTGAATATTCGCCTTACTACTTCTGCTGCAGGCTCATCAACAATCCACTCGTTAGTATTGTCGGGATTTTTCATATAACCGAAAGGTGGGTTTGTAGTTAAAGGCTTTCCCGAATTGCCTTTGTTTTTGAAAACGTTGCGGACTTTCTCGCTTGTATTTTTGGCGTGCCACTCATTAAACAAATCCTTGAAGGCAACAGTATCATCTAAACCTTTTGCGGTATCAATGTTATCCATTATGGCGATATACCTGACGCCAAGCTCGTCAAAGGTTTCTTCAAGCATCTGTCCGACAAGCAAACGGTTTCTGCCAAGGCGGGAATGGTCTTTTACGATTAAGGTTTCAACCTTGCCTTGCTCTGCAAGCTCCATAATTTCCATAAAGGCTGGGCGGTTGAAGTTCGTACCTGTGTATCCGTCATCAACGAACACTCTGCAATTAGTGAAACCATTTTCTTTAGCGTACTTCTCTAAAATATCTCTTTGATTTTTGATTGACCCGGACATACCATCCATCTCATCGTCGCGAGATAGACGACAGTACAGGGCAGTTATTCGGTCTGTTTTGTTATTCATATAACTCCTTTCCCAGCCGAATATGTTTGATTGTAGGTTATACTTATCATAACATATTCAAACCGTAAATTCAACACTTTAAAGCGTGATGTTTGATTTATTTTCCCATCTGTTCAATTAATCGGTCTATCCTGTCTGAAACGGAAGTTTTTGCTTGACAATTAAAATGCGTGTTCACGCAGTAAACGGTACCGTCAATTTCTTTTTCAAAGTCTATCGGCTTTCTGAAAAGCAATTTTGCAAACCAACGCTTGCGTTCCTCCTCTGTCATTCCGTCAAGCATATTTGAAAACTCATTTTTGACTTTCAAATAATCTTCATATTCTTCCTTTGTAAGTGGAATTTTTATCTTGTGCTTTCCCATTCACGATTCCTCCTTCTTTTTTTGTTCTGTTACTCTTGCCAAGAGTAACGCAATGGCACTTTTGACACTAACGCATCAAAAGTGCATTACGCTCTGGTGAGGCAAGACAGATTTATTTTCATTAACAGTATTCATTATGAAATGCCAAAAGGTTTTAGGGAAAATATTCCCTAAGTGTATAACTGTTTTTGCCAAATGTGGCTACAAACAGTCTGCTTGTCAAGACATTACATCAATATTTCGTTAAAAATTATACTGACCGAAAAATGCGTTGCGTCGTCGTAACGAGCAGACCATTTGTAGCCACAAATGGTAAAATTACTCCTTAGGGATACCCTAAAACCCGCTATGATTATGACCTATTTCTTTTTCGGCAGGTGGTTATTTTGGGCAGCATTTCGGGATAACATTTGCCTCCGCCTTTCTGATTTTAAGGGTCAAAAAAAGAGCCGTTTTGCAGGGAAGCAACACATTCTGTCTGTGTTTACTTCACCATTCAAACGACTCTTTACTCTCTAATTATTCTACTCGCTTCATCCATTCACTCATAAACACATATTCAATTTGTAAAGTTATTATATCAAACAAATGTTCTTCTGTCAACAAAATTTAGAATATTTGTTCGTAAAGTTTGATAAGAATAAACGCAGAACTCATTACAGAATTCAGCGTTTAATGATTTTATAAACAAAAGGTCATATAAGCCGGTAAACAGATGAACTCATCCTTTACCATAAGATTCTTGGGATGAATAATATATGCTTTTCCGATTCGTCTATGATACTTTTCAATAAATTTATTAAGAGAATCCGTGGTATATCTCTTACCTGATTTTACCTCAATCGGATAAATCTTCGGCTTTATCTTGCTACCGTTTGAAATGAGGAAGTCAATCTCAATATCGTTTCTGTGCTTTTCTTCGCTATAATGCGTATAAAAATATAGAGAATAGCCGTTAGCAGTCAAAGCCTGAGCAACAGCATTTTCAAAAATCATACCTTCGTTAAGCGCCATATTGCCGTGTAGTATTTGCTTATACAATTCACCGTCTGCAATTTCGCTTTCATTAAATGCGTGGCTGACGAGCAAGCCTGTATCACCCATATAACACTTTACATAAGTTCGGTCCTCATTCAGCGACAAGCCTACGTTCGGGTCGCTACAATTAAAGCATTCGTTGGCTATCATAGAATCACCGAGCCAAAAAAATGTGTCCTGATACATCGGGAAGGTTGACTTCTTTTCAATATTTGAAAGCCGTACTCTCTTTTCATGCTGTGAAAGAAATGCAGGTATTTGGTCAAATATTGATTGCACTTTCGTTCTGTATTTAACGTCCGCTTTACCGATGTCATCTCTGTAAAGTGTTAAAATGTCTCGCTTTTCAACATCTGATTTTGCGAAGCTTCTGTCATTTTCAATATATTTTGCAACGCTCATAGGCATACCGCCCACAAGAATATACTGCTTAAAAAGCATCATCGCTTTATAGTGTAGCGTATCCTCGAGCGGTTTTAAATCGGCGTAGCATTTTTTGATATAATCTACCATTTTTTCTTCGCCGAGAGCGAGACAAAACTCTTCAAAGTCCATGGGATACATCTTTAACTTTCTCTCTTCCGAAGGAATGGTTATGTTCTGCACATTCTCTTTAATGGAAATAAGCGAGCCTGTTTCAATATAGTGATATCTGCCGTCCTTAATCAGCTTCTTAATGGACTGTCTTGCCTTTGGAAACATCTGCACTTCGTCAAAAATGATAATGGATTCATTCCTGTAAAGCGTAACGTTATATTCCGTGCTGATAATCATAAAGAATGTGTCAAGGTCACTGAGATAGTTTTCAAACGCGTTAATCACGGCATCGCTGACATCGTTAAAATCAATCAAAATATAACTTTTATATTCGTTTTTCGCAAACTCTTCAACAATGGTTGACTTGCCTATACGTCTTGCACCTTCAACCATTAATGCCTTTTCAGCGGAATAGTTTTTCTTCCAATCCAACAATTTTGTATATATTTTTCTTTTAAACATCATAATAATCACCTTCCGTTAATGGTATTTTAGCACATTTTCCGACAATACGCAAGATAATTATATGCAAAAATTCAGACAATACGCAGTTTGATTGCTTATAATATTCAGACAATGCGCGGTTTATTGACACACGTTTAGCAAAAATATATAATGATTACATAAAAATAAATAAGCATTGACTATGGAAATAGACGTTAAACTTGTTGCGTACGCAAAGGATTATATTGACGATTTAGCAAGAGGAATTAATCCGTTTAGCAAAAAAGCTGTTGACAATAACGATATTATCAACAACGTTAAAATATCCCGTTGTCTTTTCTATGTTTCGGATATATTGGAAGCAGTGATTGAAGGCGGTGGAGTTAAAAATCTTAAAAAGCCCAAGCCGGAGCCGTTTGATTTGCAAATGCTTGATTTAGACAATTACGAATACTTAATCCAGCCAATCACGATATCCGTTATTGCAAGAAAAATCAACGAGCTAAAGCCCGAAAATATGGAAAAGCTAAAGGTTACGGCAATAACAAACTGGCTTGTTGATATAAATATGCTCTCTGTTGTTCAGGTAAACGGTACAAATTATAAGCGACCTACTGCAAACGGAGAGAGCATAGGTATAACGATGGAGCAACGTGACGGTCAATATGGACCGTATTATGCTGTTCTTTATAACGAATCAGTCCAGCATTTTATTATTGACAATCTTGCCGCAATTATTGACGACGGATATAACGAAAGGCAGAGAAAAAATGTTGAGCTATAATGATCTTTTAGAAAAATATAATTTGCTTATCAAAGAAAATGATGAGTTAAAAACCGAAAACAAAAAATTAAAAGAAAGATTAGGAATTAGCGAAAAAGAGCCCGACACAAACAACACATCTATTAATAAACACAGCTCACCTGATGAAAAGATTCAGCTCTTTCGCTCTTTGTTTAATGGCAGAAACGATGTTTTTGCTCGTAGATGGTTTAACCAATCGTTAAAAAAGGGAGGTTATCAGCCTGTTTGTGAAAACGAATGGAAAGACCGTGTTTGTAATAAAAAGCAATATAAGTGTAGAGAGTGTCCCAATCGAAAGTTAGCTCCATTAACGGATAAAGATATATTTAATCATCTTTCCGGCAAAGATTATTATTGCCGCGATGTAGTCGGAATTTATCCGTTATTGAACAATGATAATTGTAATTTCCTTGTATTTGACTTTGACGATGAAAAATACAGGGAGGATGTAATTGCCGTTCATAAAACCTGCAATTATTACGATATACCATCATATATAGAAATTTCACGTTCGGGAAACGGCGCTCACCTATGGATATTCTTTGAAAGTGAAACAAGTGCTGCCGATGCTAGGAGACTCGGAAGCGCTATTCTGACAGACACTATGAATGAAAACGCTAATCTTTCATTTAAGTCTTATGACAGGATGTTCCCTAATCAGGACACAGTGCCAAAAGGAGGGTTTGGAAACCTAATAGCACTTCCACTTCAGGGAAAAGCACGTAAAAACGGCGGTAGTATTTTTGTTGATGAAAGCTTTTATCCGTACAATGATCAGTGGGAATTTCTGAGCAGCATTAAAAGATTAAACACGGAATCCTTTGAATATCTTTTATCAAAGCTTTGTAAAGAAAACGAGCTTGGTACTTTGATGTCAAATTCGGATAGCGAGCCTTGGAAAACGAAAGAAAAGGCTGAATTAACCGCACTTGATATACCGTTTGGATTAAAAATTGTGCAAGCTAATATGCTTTATGTGCCGATAAAGGGATTATCCGCCAACGCACAAAACACAATAAAAAGACTTGCCGCATTTAAAAATCCTGATTTTTACAAGGCACAGGCAATGCGTTTGCCAATATATAATAAGCCGCGAATAATTTCAACTTCAGAAATAACCGACGATTACATTGCCTTGCCAAGAGGCTGTAAAGCACCACTTGAAGAACTGTTTGATAACGCCGATATAAATTATACTTATATTGACAAAACTAATCCTGGTAATGTTATTGAGACAACCTTTAACGGCGAATTGCGTGAAGAACAAAAGCCTGCTGCCGACGCGCTTTTGAAAAATGACATAGGTGTGTTATCTGCAACTACTGCATTTGGCAAAACCGTAATAGCCTCATATATTATTTCACAGAGAAAAGTAAATACGCTTGTTCTTGTACATACGCAAGCACTAATGAAGCAGTGGCAAAAATCGTTGGAGGAGTTTTTAACAATTAATATTTCCCCGCCGGAGTATAAGGGCAAAGGCAGGCGAAAGAAATGGTCTCCTGTAGGAACACTGGGTGGAGGCACAAACAGCTTAAACGGCACTGTTGATGTTGCCGTTATGCAATCTCTTTTTGACGGCGACGAAGTAAAAGCGTTAGTGCGTAATTACGGAATGATAATTGTTGACGAATGCCATCACGTTTCTGCCGTTAATTTTGAAAGAGTATTGAAATATGCAGATGCAAAATATGTTTATGGACTAACAGCAACCCCAACAAGACAGGACGGTCATCATCCAATTATCTTTATGCAGTGCGGTAGGATTTGTTACAGAGTTGACGCAAAATCACAAGCAGAAAAACGTAGTTTTGAACACTATATTATACCTAGATTTACCACGTTTAGAGATGTGTCTTTAGACGAAAGCACAATAACACAGGTTTACAAAAGTCTTGCTGAAAGTGAGAGCAGAAATAGTTTAATAGTTTCCGATGTAAATGCATCTCTTGAATGTGGAAAAACACCTATAATACTAACGGAACGAAAAGAGCATGTGCTGTCGCTTGCCCAAGCGTTACAGTTATACTGTAAGAATATCATTACTCTTTACGGAACACCATCAGCTAAGGAGCGTAGAGAAAGCCTTGAACAGTTACAAACGATTTCGGATAACGAACAAGTTGTAATTGTTGCAACGGGGAAATATATTGGAGAAGGCTTTGATTATCCCAGACTGGATACATTGTTTTTAGCGCTGCCTATTGCTTGGAAAGGCAAGGTCGCTCAATATGCAGGCCGATTGCACCGTGATTATGATGGAAAAACAGAAGTGCAAATATATGATTATATTGATATTAATGTTCCTGTTCTTGAGCGTATGTATCAAAAACGCCTGAAAGGCTATTCAGCCATTGGATATAAGGTGAAAACAGATATAAAAATGTTACAAAAAACGGACATTATCTATGATGGTAAGAACTATTATGATATATTAAAAACAGATATAGAAAATGCTAAAAAGGAAATCGTTATTGTTTCTCCATTTATCAGTAAAGGTAAACTGACAATGATGATGAAATCATTTTCGCCTATAATCTTAAACGGAATAACAATTACAATTGTTACTAGAGATATTAATAGTCTAAATAAAAAAGAAAATATTAGAGATACCTATAATTTGATAAACAATTATGGCATTAAGCTTATTCAAAAAGAAAAGCTGACGGAATGCTTTGTCGTTATTGATCAGCAGTTATTATGGTATGGCAGTATAAATTATCTTTCCTTTTCAAAAGACACCGACAATGCCATTCGTATTGAAAATGGTGAAGTTGCAGGAATGATGCTTGATACAATCCTATGACAATAGCCGTCAAGCGAAGGAATAACATCCTCGTTTGACAGCTATTTTTTGTTCATTATTTAATATCTTCTATAATCTCATTATAGAACTGATTGGTGTATTCGTTCATTTCGTTACATAAAGGAATCGTTTCAGGGAGATAACATTTGTTAGCATTGAGCACGTTCTTTTTCATAAACGCCAGTGTTTCTTTTAGTGTTTGTCCTCTGACAGAACCTGTAATCAGTGTTTTGACCACAGTATAAGTTCTGCCACCTTCAAGCACATGAGCGTCGTGAAGAATCTTACCCTCTATCGTTTCCGGCATTTCACTTCTTTGTGACTCCCAAGCGATTTTTACGATACTGTCAATATCATTTTTATTGTACCCTTGCTCTGCAAGCCAGCTTTTTATTCCTTCCTCGTCGCAGTAAATAAAACCGTGAAAATATGTAGCAAGAATTAAGTATTCATAGTTAATATTGTAATTACTATTTGCTATAATCTCGTCTATCTTTTTCTTTACAAGTTCAATGTGCCACATATTATGCATTATATCTTTGTCGGCATAATACGGTGTAGCATATTCGATTACTTTTTGTTCGTTAATTTTCATCGATATATTCTCTCCAAACATTAGGAAACTTACGCTGAATAAACATTGCGTATGAGCACTTCGGAATGTCCCTCATCTTCTTTTCTGATAGGTATGATTTAATCATTTTATACCAATTCTGTAATTCCTTTTCAGACTTGCTTTCAAATCTTGATATTTCTAGTTCACCTGCTGCAACCTTTTCCATAAAATAGTCATAAGCATTGGGTATTTCAATACATTCTTTAACCGGTATTGGTTTAGTACCAAGTCTTGCACAAGGTATGTTTTTGAAAGGAATTATATCTCTTTCATCAGCATCAACGATATATAAATATCCTTTCTTACCTTGTGATATCTCTTCAAATGCATTTGGATATAACTCATGATAAACTGGAAAACCTTTTTTATTAAAACCATAAGGGAACCAATAGTACGGTCTTTGAACAGCGTTGCAAATATAGAACGCAGACACAACATCTATTGTAGTAAAATATATGTATGGTCTGTCATGATCAGCCTGCCGAGGCATAAGCACTTTAATATTTTCTGTATTACTACCGTGGTACAAAATCATTTAATCACCATTTTTTATTAAAATATGCCAAATGTCACTACCCTCAAATCCACATTTGCGGTAAACTCCTTCAGGATTTGTACGGTTATCACATTCGCCTGATACGGTTGCAAATTCAGCAATATGTTTCATTGTGTTCAATGCTTTGCATACAAGCGAAGAAGCGATTCCTTTACCTCTATACTCAGGCAAGACCTGTAGCCATTCAATAACGCCTTCACCTATCTCCGTGTCAAGATCACAAATAATTGAGCCAATTATTTTACCGTCATCAAAAGCACCAATCCAAAGTTCAGGACAATATACCTTTGTTTTAGTAAGACCGTTTATGTAATCCGCAGATACAAATACATCTGTATGGGTATATGATACGTTTATCATTTTTACTAGTTCATTAATCGCAGTTTTCGATATAATCCCATAGGTATAATTGTTATTTGTGAAAGTGGGAACATTCTTTAGATTATGAAATAATCTAAAATACTTCTTGTCGTTGTAATCGTTGAGCATCGCCTTGTCGAAATTGTTGTTATGGACGATTTTTATATTGTCGGGAATGCTCATCTTCTCTGCTTTCCAATATGGAATTGATAAAACGCCACAAGGGTTTTGTTTGTATTCGTTTATTGAAATCATATATTTAACTCCATAAAACCAACTGTAAACGGCAAACTATCAAATTGTTTCGTGCCTGTA
>CAKZZS010000013.1 GCA_937884975.1 uncultured Clostridia bacterium
CCGAAATAGTATTTATGCGCAACGCCGTTTTCGTCTTTAATCGTCTGCCAGCCTGTTCTCATATAGCCGTTGTCACCGAAATAATAGGTGTTGACTTTTTTGTTTTCGTCTTCAATATTTCTCAAACCGGTATACATTTCGCCGTCATACCTGTTAAAGAAATACTTATAAGCAACGCCCTTTGAATTCTTTATTGTCTGCCAACCGGTCTTTGCGATACCGTTTTGTCCGACATAATAGCGTTGAATTCCTAATGCTGTATTGAACGTAACCCAACCCGTTCTGTGGGTCAATTTTCCGTCCTTTTCAAAAACATAAGGATAGCTTTTTCCCGTCTCTTCATTCTTAATTGACCACGAACGGTTTGATACCATATAGGGATCGAAATAATATTTTTCGCCATCATCTTCAAGCCAGCCTAATTTACACACTCCGCCTTCTTCAAGGTAGAATTTGCAATTACGGATTTCGGTCCAACCAAGGCTGTCGTCGGCGAGAGCGCCGTCCTCATAAAACGCGTAATAAACATAAGTACCATCTGAATTTTTTTCTATCGGAAAAGCGAATCCTTGGCATATATTAAGTGCGGGTCCGCCAAGCCAATCATCTGCAAAATAGTATTTTTTTCCGTCGATTTCTTTCCAGCCAATGCAAAGAATACCGTTTTCGGCATAAAGCTTTACGGGATAATCTTCGCCGTAAGTATAACAAATCCAGCCCGTATCTTCAAAAAGAACTCCGTTTTCATCAAAATAATACAAGCCGTCTTTTGTGCGAAAAACACCGCCTTTTGCTTGAAAACCATCTTGATAGTAATAATATTTTTTACCGTTTTCTTCTACCCAGCCCTGCTTTGTTTCTGCGGCAAAGGCAGGTATACAAATGGTTGAAATAATAATTATTGCAAGAAGAAATGATAGGCATTTTTTTAATAAACCTGTTTTATTCATTTAAAAACCTCCTTTAAAAAATCTTTCATATATATAAACGAAAAAAATGTGTTAAAGGTAACAAGAATATATTATTTATTTAATTTTACCTCTATTTGTCTTCCCTACAATTTCTATTATAGCTAAAGAACAAATAAGTGTCAATAAAGGTATAATTATCCAAAGTAAATTTATTCTCTCATCTTTTGATTTTTTGACTATTTCATTTCCGCCGCCGAGAAGCATGCCTTGTTCCTCGTAGTTATAGCTTTCCTTTAAAAAGTTGTTCATTTCTTCAACCGAAAAAACTGAAGGCATTTCGCTGTTAAAACCGCCTGCTTCAATTTCATCCGTACCGTTAGCTGTGAAATAATCCAAAGGAATAAAGCCGATGATATTGTTTTCACTGCACAGTACGGCAATAATCGAAGAATAAGAGTTAATTCCGTTTAAATAAAGCACCTCGTCAGCTTCAATGTCATAATGTTCGATTAAGGCTTCAACCGCACTTTGATAGTTCAGTTTGTACGGTGTTTTCTTTGCCATTGGAACATACCATTTTCCCTCGACCGACTTTAACTTTGAAAATTCCTCGTCCGTAAACATATGAGCAATTTTTTCGTCTACGGGTTTGCCCTTAATAAATGATAATAAGAAATTTTCATTATTATTCGTCACAAACATATTATAACGATAATTATTCAATGCTTCTATCTCGTCATAGAAGCTTTGGTCAATTTCTTCGTATGCTTTTTCTAAATCATATACTTTTATGATGGTTTCATTCTCTATTGATTCAGAATTTATCTGATTATTATCTTCACCGTAAATCAGTTTATTAACCGATTCAACTATTACTTCTTCGTTTTCATATAATTCCTCTGTATCTGTAAAACACTCATTCTGCAAAGCATATGCAGGAATTACAGCAGACAATAAAAGAATTATAACTATCAAAAATGACAATCCTTTAATAAGCCCTTTCATTATTGAATCACCTCGCTTTTTATCATTGCCATACACTCACCAATTTCATTTGAATCGTAGTAAACCTTATAGCATTCATCTTGTAAACAATAGCTATAATCGTAATAATCCGTTACACCTGTTGCCCAAGGGTCAATGAGAAAAATAGTTTCACTTTTATCATCAAAACCCGACAGCACTTCCGCATGGTCACTCGATGAAAGGTGAAGACAATTAATTATAGGGTTTTTATTATTAATCTCGCTTTTTATTTCAGCAAAAGAAAGGGGAAACGCCAGCGTTCCGGTTTTATGCCCGTCGGATGCAGTATACAATAAAGATGCGGTTATTAAAGGGCTTGTTCCCAAATTAAAGATAGAAGAACCAAATAAGCTTGTCACGATTTCTTCTTGAGATAAATAATTTGAATTTCTATATGATGCTACCATAGACAAACAAGCTGCCCAACACCACATCGTTTTATGTTGCGTCTGACGGGTAATATCCAATTCTTTTGCATGCCAACGACCGTCAGAGTAAAACCTATAAATTACATTACCAAAAGTAATGTGATCTGTTATCATTTTTCCACTTGAACCGAAGAAGTATTTTTCGTTATTATATGTCAACCACTGGTTTTTTAACATATGACCTTCGGTATCAAAATAGTATTGATCACCGTTGCTCAAAACTCTCCAGCCTCTCTTCATTTTACCCTTATCATCACCTGTTGCGATAAAATAATAGGTATACGCTCCAATGTTTTGAAAACCGGTAAGCATTATTCCATCCGATCCGAAATAGTATCTGTCGTTCTGGACTGTAAGCCACTGACTTTTAAGCATATGCCCCTCGGAATCAAAATAACACCAATCATCGGTTGAACGCTTCCAACCTGTTTTCATTTGACCTTTGTATTGATCAACAACATAGAAATAGTAAGTATAGTTGCCGATATCACGAAATCCGGTAGCCATTATTCCGTCCGAACCAAAATAATACTTGTTATTCTGGAATGTAAACCATTGATTTTTTAACATATGTCCGTTTGAGTCAAAATAATACCAATCATCTGTTGAAGTCTTCCAACCTGTTTTCATTTGACCAAGAACTGCTGACGAAACGTAAAAATAATAATCATAGCTTCCTATAGTCTGAAACCCAGTTCTCATTTTACCGTTTCCGCCGAGATAATAACGCGGTGATGACGAATCTTCCTGATACCAGCCCGTATCCATCCAACCGCTTGAATCAAAATGATACCAGTCACCACTTATATATTCCCAGTCGTTTTTTGTGTATGTACCGTCATCGTGCTTATACCACCAACGTCCGCTGTTACTTCCGCTTCCCTGTTTCCACTGACCCGAAATGGTTGTCGGATTACTAACAGATCCGGGAGTAACAGCATATGCTGTTTGCATTAAAGCGACATTAAGCTGAAAAATCATTATTAAAACAATTAAAACGCTTAATATCTTTTTTGTTCTTTTCATTCTATAACTCCTTTATTTGTATTTGCGGATAATAAGTTTTATCCACAGACTTATACTATCAAAAAAGTGCATTTAAAATCCACAAAAATGCAAAACTATGCGCGTTTATATGTAAAAAAAGACATTTTTGAGTAAAAAA
>CAKZZS010000014.1 GCA_937884975.1 uncultured Clostridia bacterium
ACTGATGAGGTGGAAAAGTTTATTTTATATCACACCTCATCCGAGCTCGCAAGCTCGCCCACCTTCCCCTCAAGGGGAAGACTTTGTAGGTTGAGATTCTTCGCTTCGTTCAGAATGACAAAAAAGAGGACGGATTTTCCGTCCTCTTCTTTACTTTTACTGTTTACGGATTTGTGCAAATACCGCTCTTATTGAACTTGTAGACTTTCTTGCCTATTTTAACATTTTTGTTAATAACATTTACACCGTTTGACTGGAAATAGTACCAATAATACTTTCCGTTTGAAGCTTTAAGCTTCTGCCAACCTGTAAGCATAACGCCGTCAGCCTTAAAATAATACTTATAAGTCTTACCCTTGCTGTTTGTTATACTTTTCCAGCCGGTATCCATAACGCCGTTAGCCTGAAAATGATACTGGTATGTTGCACCCTTGCTATTGGTTATTTTCTGCCAACCCGTATCCATTACGCCGTTAGCTTTAAAATGATACTGATAGGTTTTACCTTTGCTGTTGGTTATTTTTTTCCAGCCGGTATCCATAACGCCGTTTGTACCAAAGTGATACTGATATGTTACGCCTTTTGCGTTCTTAATCTTCTGCCAGCCGGTTTTCATAACTCCGTCAGTGCCGAAATAGTATTTGTAGGTGTTACCCTTACTATTTGTAATTTTCTGCCAACCCTTTACAAATGCGTTATTCTTAAGGTAGTAATAATATCCGTTCGCTTTCATCCAGCCATTTGTGTAACCGTTTATATAGTTCCAATTTCCGTAATAAACCACACCGTCGATTACCTTATAAACTCTGACTCTGAAATTATTCTTTGTACCTGATTTAAGGTTGGAAACAGTATAAATATTTGAGGTTGTATTCGCAACCTTTGTCCATTTGCCGTCAATTTTCTGCTGCACTGCATAGCCGTTCACACCGCTCGCCTTACTCCAGCCAAGCTTAACTGCACTCTTACTTGTCCCCTTAACCTGTAAATTCTCTACTTCGGGAAGAATAATATTATAATCAAGCTTAATTTCGTATTTACCGTCAGTATTTTTTGTTGCTTTTATGTAGTATTTTCCCTTTACTAATTCAAGTTCAGCCTTTGTTGTACTTGGCGAATCTTCAGTACCCTTTGACCAATAACCGCCATCATGATTAGAAAGTGCCGAAAGCTCTTCAAAATCTTCATTTAAAACTGATACCGCACAATTGTTATATCTGATTGCAGTCACCGTAACATTAGCCTTTGCCGGTATATCGAAAACAAACCAGTCGTTATCATCCTGTGTGGTAAAGCAAGCGACTATAGTCTGTCCTCTAGTAATTCGATCAGGATTAGCAAGAGCATTCGGTTCATTCTCTGTTGTATTAAATGATGAAAACTGTATATTAAATGAATATTTACCATCATACACTTTTGACCATTTTAAGTAATATATGCCTTTTGAAAGAATATACTCAAAATTAGATGTTTTAGGTGAGTTTTCAGACCCCTGTGTATAGTATGGATCACCTAATCCTGCTACAACCTCATAATCTTCATTTAACAGTGCACAATTAGCTCTTGTATACAGGATGTTTTTTACATTTATCTTACCGTCGCTTGGAATGGTAAACCTATAATATTTCGGGTCGTCCGCAATTGTCCCATTATAAAAGGTTCCGTCCGTCTTTACGTTGGTATAACTGACTGCCGCGCTTGAATTGATAAAAAGAGCGAACATTAAGCCCGTTACTAACGCAAGCAGACACATCACTGCCGTAATCTTTCTTATTTTTTTCATAATACCACCCTTTCATTTTTTAATTCTTTTTCGGAATTATTTTAATTATAATTCCGTTACGGAATTTTGTCAACTTAAAATGGCAATATAATTTTGATATAAATTATATTGGAGATGATAAAATGAAAATCCGTAAAAAGGAATACGGCAATATAAATATAATCGGCAAAAATGTTGAAAAACTGCGAAAGGAGCAAAAAATCAAGCAAAAGGATTTTATTTCGAAATTACAGACAATGGGACTTGATATAAACCCGACAAGCTATTCAAAATTAGAAGGTCAAATAAGACTCGCAACCGACAAAGAGGTTTATTTAATCGCTAAAGCGCTGAATGTTAAAATCGAAGAATTGTTTAAAAAATAAAGTCGGCACTCGATTTGAGCGCCGATTTTTTAACTGTAATATTCGTCTTTACCGATTAACCGCTTTTTCGGGTTTTCGTCAATATATTGCCATCGGGCAAGAAAATCGTCCTCGTTTCTTATAACGTGGTCGTGGAAAGACCGTTGCCATAAATTCTCACCGATTTGCTTGTTGGTATATCTTTTCAGCGTGGAAATAAAGCTCGAAATTACCGAATTAACCTTCGTAGAGGACGGGTCACCCGTCCCGAATAAATAAGATATAATCCTGTGGGTCGGGGAACCCGACCCCTACGAGTATAATATGGATTCAAATGTTATCGTAGGGGAAGGCTTTTCTTATTCAAACAAATAAACCCTTGTTTCATACGGGTTCATAATGAAGCCGTTATCAATGATTTTTTCGGTTGAATAGTTGCCGAGCACCTTTTTGCCCTTTTCGAGGTTAAAGCCCTCGGGAGCATCAAAGCGCAACGCCCTATCCGAGAACGAGGAAACAACAAGCATCCTCTTACCCTCGTAATTTCTCTCGTAGACAAACATCTTGTCGCTGTCCTTGTAGTGCTCCTTATAGTCGCCGTAGATGACTATCGGGTTTTCCTTGCGGAATTTCAAAAGCTTTCTGTAGTAGTTGAGAATTGAATTTTCGTCATTTTCAGCCTGCTCAACATTTATCTGCTTATAATTCTCGTTAAGGTGGAACCACGGCTCGGCAGTTGAAAAGCCTGCATATTCGCCGCTTGTCCACTGGACGGGAGTTCTTCCGTTCTCACGGCTGGTTGTGTTCGCAATTTTAAGATAAGCCGCGTCGGAAAAGCCGAGCTTTTTGAAAAGCTTGTAGTTATTAAAAGTTACAACATCCTTGAATTGGTCAAGAGAGTCCAGGTGGAAATTCGTCATACCGATTTCCTGACCCTGATAGATAAACACCGTACCGCTTTGCATATAGCACATAGTCGCGAGCATTTTTGCGCTCTCAACCCTGTAGTTGAGGTTGCCGTAACGGTCAACAATGCGCGGATGGTCGTGATTTTCAAGGTAGAGCGCGGGCCAACCCTTGCCGTCAAGGGTCTTATGCCAATTTGCAAACGCCTTTTTCATCTTCTTAAGGTTAAACGGAAGATGAATGGTATCCGTCATAAAGCAGTCCGCTTCCATATGGTCGAAAAGGAACATCATATCAAGCTCCTTGTCGCCGTGTTCATCCGTAAATTCAAGAGCCGTTTTTGCGTTTGTCATCGGCGATTCACCGACTACAAAGCAGTCATATTTATCCAGTACGTCGTGACGGAATTCCGAAAGGTATTCGTGAATGTGCGGTCCCTTTTTATAGTGCTCAAGTCCCGTGCCGATAGGCAGCGGAAAGCCGTTCGGAAGTCCTTCAGCTTTTGAAATAAAGGTTATAACGTCCTCCCTGAAGCCGTCAACACCCATATCAAGCCAGAATTTCATTATATCCTTGACCTCCTGACGGACCTTTGGGTTGTCCATATTGAGGTCTACCTGCTTTTTGGCGAAAACGTGAAGATAATACTGCTTTAAATCCTCATTGTATTCCCATGCTCCGCCCTCAAAAACGCTCAGCCAGTTATTCGGCGGCTTTTTGCCGTCCTTACCCTTGCCGTCACGCCAGAAATAGTAATCGTGATAGGGGTTATCCTTGCTCTTTTTACTTTCAATAAACCACTCGTGCTCGTCCGAGGTATGGTTTACGACTAAATCCATAATTATTTTAAGTCCGCGCTTGTGCGCTTCGTCAAGAACCTTTTTGAAAAGCTCGTTGTCGCCGTATTCGGGACTGATTTTTCTGTAATCGGAAATATCGTAGCCGTAGTCCGCATTCGGCGAACAGTAAAGCGGCGAGAACCAGATAGCGTCAACTCCGAGACTCTTTATATAATCGAGCTTTTCAAGCACGCCCCAAAGGTCGCCTATACCGTCGCCGTTGCCGTCCTTAAAGGAACGCGGCCAGATCTGATAAACCGCAAGCTCCTTGTACCATTGATTATTTGCCATAATAACGCCTCCCGTTATTAAATAAACTTTTTAATATATTATTATAATTATATAGCAATTTCTTTCCATATTCAAACAGCATTATGAATAAAAAGACAGACTGTTTTTTGTTAAAGTGTAACCTAAAAACGCACCTTACATAAAATGTAATGAAGTTTTCAACTTTAATAATTTTTCAGGAGGAGTTTTAATGCCCGACAACAGAAATTGCGCTAAAAGACAAATCCGCGAAGCGGTCTGCATTGACACAAACAGAGTCTACGACTCCTGCGCCGATAAGGACTGTCTTGCCGATTTAAGAGTCTATTTTACCGAAAACGCACAGGGAATTATAAACAACGCTACGAGCATTCGCTGCAGAGGCTGTGAAATAATCAACGCCTTTGTAGAGGTCGAAAGGGTACCGTTCAACAGGGGCTGTTACTCAGTTGACGTAACCTTCTTCTTCAGGGTAACGCTTGACGCATTTTCGTCACCTATGGCGCCGCCCGTAACCGTTTGCGGTCTTTCAACATACTCAAAGAAATGTATTCTCTACGGCAGCGAGGGCAATGTAAAGGTATTTTCATCCGAATACGCCGCCGATGAGGTCGACGACCAGCTTCCCGTTACCTGCACAAATCCGAGGGCAAAGGTTCAGACGGTTGACCCGATTTGCCTTGACGCGAGACTCTGTGACAGACATGAATGCTGCGACAACCTTTTCTCGTCTAACAGAGCATTACCAAGGTCAGTTCGCCGCTGCTTTGACGGAGAAATCACTCTTCAGGCTGACAGAGCCGTAGCCGTCACTCTCGGAATTTTCACTATTATTCAGCTCGAGCGCGACGTGCAGATGCTTATTCCGGCTTATGATTTCTGCATTCCCGACAAAGAATGCGCGTGCGAGACAGACGACCCGTGCGAAACGTTCAGAAAAATTGACTTTCCGCTTAACGAGTTCTTCCCTCCCAACGAGAGAGAGCTTGACAGAAACGAGCCGAACAATCCCTCTTGCGGCTGCTCGGTATGACGTAAAAATACGGCAAAAAGAAAAAGGACCGTTTTTAAAACGGTCCTTAAACTTTAGTTAATCAGTCCTCTGCAGGAGCGCCAACGGGGCAAACATCTGCGCAGTTACCGCAAGAAATGCAAGCATCCTCATCAATAACGTACTTTGAATCGCCCTCTGAAATAGCCTCTACAGGACATTCAGCTGCACATGCACCGCAGGAGATGCAATCGTCAGAAATCTTGTAAGCCATACAATTACCTCTCTTCACTAAATAATAGTAAGAAATCCTTACTTCACACACATTGTAACAAAGACAAAATACAAATGCAAGATAATTTTTGGTTAGCGTACGCTAATTTTTTATTCCATATCCTTGAATTGCGCAAGCTCTTTGTCATCAACCTGAATTTTAGCGTCACGGATAATCTTCACCTGACGTCTGTTATAAACCGCAGGCGCCGCCTCGGGACGTCTGTCAAGCTGAACCTTTACAACACCCGTAAGAAGATTGTTTTCAACAACCGTTCCCGTACCCTCCTGGGTTTCAACAACAGCGCCGACCTTCGGAGTGACCCTCAAAAGGTGCTCGTAAGAATCCTGTTCATATTTAAGACAGCACATAAGCCTTCCGCAGGTTCCGCTGATTTTTACGGGATTTAAGGACAAGCCCTGCTCCTTCGCCATTTTAATTGAAACGGGCTGAAATTCGCCTAAAAATGTGCGGCAACAGAACGGGCGTCCGCAGACTCCGAAGCCGCCGAGCATTTTGCTTTCATCCCTTACGCCTATCTGGCGAAGCTCGATTCTTGTCCTGAAAACAGAGGCAAGGTCCTTGACAAGCTCCCTGAAATCGACTCTGCCGTCAGCGGTGAAATAGAAAAGAATTTTGCTGTTGTCAAAGGTGTATTCAACCTCAACAAGCTTCATTTCAAGCCCGTGATTTTTAATCTTCTGAAGGCAGATGTCAAACGCCTTTTTCTCCTTTTCATGGTTTTCTTCAACCGTTTTAAGATCCTCGGGCGTGGCTTTTCTGATTATTGTCTTTAAAGGCTTTACTATTGCTTCATCGTCAACCTCACGGTTAGAGAGCGCGACCTCGCCGCACTCAACTCCCCTTGCGGTTTCAACAATAGCAAAATCACCTACGTTATACTCCTTGCCGTCCGGGTCAAAATAATAGACCTTTCCGACCTGTTTAAATCTTATACCGACAACGTTTGCCATTTTATCCTCCGATTGCGCGCCTCAATGAAGCGCTGATTAGTGTAATTAAGAGCTTTTCGTTTGCATTTCTCTCACAGGCTGCAATTATTCTGTCCGCGCTTTCGTTGAGCTTCATAAGCTCTTCGCCCGTAAACCGCGTCGCCATCCCCGTTTCGTCAAAGCCGAAGCCCTGCCTTGCGCGAAGTGAAATATTGACAAGTCCCTTAAAGCATTCCATTACGCTTTTTGTGAGAAGTCTGTCCCTGTCGAGCGGAACGGTGGCTCTTAAAAGGTCAATTTCGTTTATGCTTTTGAGTGCCGAAACAATATTCAGGGCGATTTCCATAACCTGTCCGTCACCCTCGTCGGTTTCTTCACTGTTTCCGAGCGTAAACAGACTGACTCTTGACATCACCGTACCGAGCATTGCGCTGGGATTAACGCAAAGCAGAATGAAATAAACATACTGCGGCGGTTCCTCAAGAATTTTAAGAAGCGCGTTCTGGACCTTTTCATCAAGCGTATGTGCGCTTGTGATGATATAGACCTTTCTTTGCGCCTCGTTGGGCAGAATATAGGAATCCATAATCATTTCACGGCATTCCTCCATATTGACGCTCTTTCGCCTTTCACGCGGAGATACCGTTTTTATATCCGGATGAACCTGCTTTTCACTTTTTAAACAGTTTTTGCATCTGCCGCACGGCGCGTCCGCCTCTTCGCAGACAAGAGCCGCCGCGAGTACGTTTGCAACTGTTTTAAGTTTTTCCTCGTCAGCGCCCGTAAGCATTGACGAATGGGGAAACGTCCCGGAAGAAATAAGTCTTTCAAAGGAGGAAAGCGTATTTTCCGAAACAAAAACGTCTTTAAAATTCATCATAGCTTATAAAACTGGTCAACGCTAAGTACAAATACCGTTGCGCCGCCTACCGTTATTTCTTCCTTGCGGAAATTATCAACAAAGCCCTCGCTTAAATATGCCGAAGCGTTTTTGGGCATCGGCTGAGTTCTTTTTGAACTGAACTGACTTATAATTTCAACCGCCTGACTGACTTTTTCGTCCTCGGTGCCTAAAAGCAGAGTAACATTTTTTGTGCGCAAAAATGCGCCGGAGGTTGAAAGATTAGTGACCGCAAAGCCCGTTCTCGTAAGCTCGTTGAGAACAGCCTGGGAATCTTCGGAATTAACTATTGCAATTATCAGTTTCATTTTTTCACCCTTTACATCTGCTGCGCAAGAGCAATTATCAGCGGCATAGTGATTATTGACATAAAGTTTATTGCGGTGACGGTCCTTGAAGCCGTGTTAAGGTCCCTGTCATACTGCGCGGTAAAAATAACCGTGTTGTTTGCCGACGGCGCCGAAGCGGTAATCATAGCCGCCACAAGGAATATTCCCGTAAAGCCGAACATCTTGTAAACGCCGAATATTACAAGCGGCATACACACAAGCTTTATTGCCGCCGTGATAAAAATATTTTTTTCTTTAAATATATTTTTCAGTTTTGCATTTGCAAGATAAGTGCCGAAAACTATCATTGCAAGCGGTGTATTGCACGCCGCTACCGAGTAAAGCGGAGTTTCGATTATATCGGGAAGCTTTACGGAAAACAGGAAGAGCGGCAGCCCGATTAAAACGGAAATCACTCCGGGATTTAAAATAAGCTTTCTCGCCTTAAAGCTTTTTATGCCCTGCTGCTTTTTTGACATTATAAACGAGCCGTGAGTAAAGCAGAAAATGTTAAAGGCAATTACGCCTACCGAGCAGTAGAACACACCCTGAGCCCCGAGAAGCTCCTGGGCGAGAGGCAGCGCCATATACCCGACGTTACCGTACACGCAGGCAAAGCGGTAAACCGCCTTTTTATCGTCCTGTTCCTTTTTGAAAAAGAACGACGAAAGGATTATTCCTATAACGTGTACCGCAACCGCGCCGCCGAAGGCGATAAGCAGCTTCAGCGCGCTGTCCTTTGAAAATTCGGTTTTCAGAAAGGACTGGATAATAACCGCAGGCGTCGTGACGAAAAACAGAAGCGAGTTCGTACCCCTTGCCGTCTTTTCGGTAAAAACACCCGTTTTGTCACACACAAAGCCGACGGCTATCATTATGTATAAAATAAGCACCTGCTTTGCCGCTAAAAAAAAGTTAGATAAAAACAGCTCCACTTAACCTCTCCGCTTTATTCCGCAAGAAAATCGTCGTCTATCGTTTCGTCCTCGAGCTTTTCCTCAATTTCCTCGGGAAGCTCTCTGTTACCAAGATACATTGTCACGCAGATATATACAAGAAGGAATACCGCGCTTGAGAAAAGCATTATCTCCACGCCGTAGTCTGTTGCAAGTGCGGAAGCCTTTCCGACAAGCACAAGAACGAACCTCGGAACCGAGCAGACAAGCGAGAACAGCGCCGCCGGAAGACCGTAGGCAAAAATCTTTCTCATTTCGCCCTTTTCGCTGATTTGCGAGGAAACCCTTGCGAACGAAAGGAACGTAATCATAAGAAACGCCGTTGCGAACAGCTCAAGCAAAAGCTCGGAAACCTTTACATAGCTTATCGGCTTCATAAGTCCCGAAATCATTTTTGAAACCGCCCAGAGCATTGGAGAAAGCGCAAGCAGCTTGCTGTCGCGGAAGGTGTCCTTTCCGGCAAGGTAAGACATGCCGAAAACGATAAAATAAATCGCCGCAAACAGCGCAAATATCGCCTGAAGGATAACCGGAACATAGCCGTTTGCCGTAATATATCTCCACATTCCAAGTCTGACGGAGCCTGCGGAATAACCGATAAATGCAAGCGCGAACGAGCTGATTTTCATAACCGCGTCAATAAGAAAGCACACCGCATAGCCAATTGAAACAACGCCGAGAAGCTTACTTTTGCCCTCGGGCATTTTACTCTGGACCGCCTCCGCAGATAAGAGAGCGAGGATAATGTTTATAAGTGAGAATACGCCGACAATAATGTAAAGCGCATAAACCGCCCAGTTAAGCGAACGGTAGAAGCCCGTTGAGGGCGCGATAACCGTAAAATACTGATAGAGCCTTATAGGAACCGCCGCCGCAAATGCAAGCACAAACAGCGCAAGCAAGCCCTTGAGTCTTACAAAATACAATTTACCTTTCATAGTAACCTTCTCCTTACCTTTCATCCTGCGGAATATATTCGATTTTACTTAAATCAAAATCACTTGTTCTTTCCTCTATCGGAACATAATCTCTCGGCTGAGCCACATTTTTAAACGCCGGTCTTATAATGCGGTTATTTGTAAGCAGCTCTTCAATTCTGTGAGCCGCCCAGCCTGCGCTTCTTGCGCAAAGGAACATAGGCGTAAATAAATCCTCGGGTATTCTGAGAATGTCGTAGATGATACCCGAATAAAGGTCGACGTTTGCGCACATTTTTTTCTTTGAGCCCTTTTCCCTTTCGAATACCTCGGGAGTAAGCTTTTCAATGAGCTTCAGTGCCTCAAACTCCTTACCCAGACCGTATCGGTCTGCGTATTTTTCGGCGCACGCTTTAAGTATTTTCGCCCTCGGGTCGGACAGGGTGTAAACCGCGTGTCCCATTCCGTAAATAAGTCCCGATCCGTCATTCGCCTGTTTATTTATAACCCTTTTAAGGTACTCGGCAACCTGCGCCTCGTCGTTAATATCCTCAACGCTGTTTTTCATATCGTTAAGCATACGGTGCACTTTAATATTCGCTCCGCCGTGTCGGGGTCCTTTAAGAGCGCCTATCCCTGCCGCAAAGGCGGAGTAGGTGTCCGTTCCGCTTGAGGTTAAACACCTTGCGGAAAAGGTTGAATTGTTACCGCCGCCGTGCTCGGCGTGGACAATAAGCGCTATGTCAAGCAGCTTTGCTTCCTCGTCCGTAAATTTTTTATCCGAACGGATATAGTGGAGAATCGACTGCGCCGTTGTCATTGACGGGTCAACCTGATGGATATACATACTCTTATGGTCGTAAACGCGCCGCTTTACCTGATACGCGTAAGACACAATAGACGGAATTTGCGCTATTAACTGAACGCACTGACGCGTGACGTTTTCAATATCCGTCGAATCGGGGTCAGAGTCAAACGAATAAAGCGCAAGAACGCTTCTTGCCGCCTTGTTCATAACGTCGGGCGACGGCGCTTTCATAATCATATCCTCAATAAAATCGTCCGGAAGCTCCCTGCACTCGCCGAGAATTTTTTTAAACTCATCAAGCTGAAGAGCCGTAGGAAGCTGACCGACTATTAAAAGCCAAGCAACCTCCTCAAACCCGAAACGGTTTTCCTTAATACAATTATCAACAATTTCATCTATATTTATTCCTCTGTAAACAAGCCTGCCCTCTCTCGGGACGCGCTCGCCGTCGGACAGATAGTAGCCCTCAACGCTGCAGACTCTCGTAAGTCCTGCCATAACGCCGGTACCGTCGGCATTTCTCAAGCCTTTTTTGACGTCGTACCTGACGTAGTTTTCGGGATTTATGTAGTTATTTTTTTTAATTTCCAACCATAAACTGTTAAGGGAATCATCGGAAATCGGCGAAATAACCGACATATTTATCCCTCCTCGTCTATACAAATATATTATATTTATTCAAATTATTATTTTACTACAATAAGAAAACAATGTCAAACGAAAGGAAGATAAATTTGAAAAGATTTTTATGTTTAACGCTCATAATTGCGATTTTCACCGTTTCCGCTCCGCTCATCGCCCTTCCCGACAGCGACGGACCGCTCATTGAAATAAAAAACGAGCCTGAAACGAATAAAGAAACCTCATCCGCCGCTGCTGTCGAAACGGAGAAAAAAGAAAACATTGTCAAGGTTTTTTCATCTTCCGACAAAAGCATTTTAACGGTTGAAGAAAAGGACTATATCATAGGCTGCGTTGCAGCCGAAATGCCCGTAACCTACGATGAAGAAGCGTTAAAGGCGCAGGCGGTTGCGTGTTACACCTTTTTCAGGTGGAAAAAGAATCAGGGCGAGGACAAGTCCTTAAACGGAGCGGATATTTCCGACAGCGAACGCCACCAAAAGTATATGACAACCGAGCAAATGAAAGAAAAATGGGGAAAAAGCTTTGATAAATACTATAAAAAGCTTGAAAAGGCGGTTGACAGCGTTTACAAGAAGGTAATCACCTATGAAAACGAGCCGATTATGGCGGTCTTTCACGCCTTAAGTCCTGGCGCGACGGAGGACGCGAAAACGGTATGGGGCTATGAAGTGCCGTACCTGAAAAGCGTTTCAAGCGAGGGCGACAGGCTTTCCCCGTCTTTCAAGTCAACTCTTGTCTTATCCGACGAGGAATTTGTAAGGCTTATGTCCTCCCTCGACGGCTTTTCGCCCTCCGGAAAAAGCGAAAGCTACATAGGAAATATTGAGCATTCAAAGGCTGGCACGGTAACCGAAATTACCGTTTGCGGCGCCGCTTACACCGGTCAGCAGATAAGGGACGCGCTCTCTCTTAAAAGCGCCGCGTTTTCCGTCAGCCACACCGATAATTCCTTTGTCTTTTCCGTAAACGGTTACGGGCATTTTGTAGGGATGAGTCAGTACGGCGCGGACTGTATGGCAAAGCAGGGCTTTAAATATGACGAAATTTTAAAGCATTATTACACGGGAGTTGAGATAGAATAAAAACAGCTTCCCCTTGAGGGCAGGCATTTTCGTCGGTTGAGATTCTTCGCTTCGCTCAGAATGACACATTAAAAACAGCAGGGGACAGAAAAATCTGTCCCCTGCTGTTTATTACTATCCGCAAACTCCTTGAACAACAACCCTTTCAATATTGGAGCTGTCACCGCCTTGTAAATAATACAGGACTCTCATTTCTCCGATATTCTGCCCGTATATTTTAACCATCTTGTAGCCTTCGGTATCCGGTCCTTCAGGATTTCCGTTATCATAATAATCTCTTTTATCTTCAACGGCTTTTTTAATTTCGTTCGCATTTGTGTCGGTATCCTTAAGCACATTTGCCAAGCCATTAAAAAAACTATAGTCAATTTTACTGTAAATTGGTGATTCGTCAGTATAATAATTTACTGTCTCGACTTCATATCCAACAGGCATTTCTTTATTCTCATCAAGAAAAAATGTCACATTATATGTTTTCTCATCTTTTTCGGCTATTATTTTTGTCAGTTCGCCGTATTGGTAGTCCCCAATATTCTTTTTAACTATATATCCGTTGTTCGTCAAATAGTTTTCCGTCAGGCTTATAGCCTCATTGTAGGACAAAGTCGCTTGTCTTTTGCATCCGCAAAACAGCGAAAGTATAAAAACAACGGCAATAAAAACTGACGCTATTCTTAATTTCACATTATCACTCCTTGGATAAGTTCGGGCAGGGATAGAATAATCCACCCCTACCCTTTTGCCGAAATGTACTTATGACGCTTTTACATTATCTATTTCACTTAACATTTTATACGGCTCGGAGCCGTTTTTAACGTAAACCGTAACGGTAAATTTATAAACGGGTCCGTACTCGTATTCGCCGTTGTCGTTAAGGGTGTAGCCGTATTGGCTGCCTATCTCATTGCCCATCGGGTCGTAGTAATACATTCCGTTGTTGCCCAGTCTGTTCATATCCTCCTGGCTCTTTGCGCTGCACTCGAATTCAACTCTGTATTCAGTTGCAGTCCGGTTATACTGTTCGTCCGAAATACCCTTTGAGGTGGTATAGGTTTCAGTCATAGCGTTGACATATTTCTCGCACGAAGCAAAAAGCTCTGTGGGGTCCACTCCGTAAGGAGAAATGTATTTTTCTTCGTCATACTGGTCCTTTATCTCGGTGCAACGGACATAGTCAACCGTAAACTCGACGCCGTCAAGCTTTGTGAAAACACTGTCGGGATGCTGTAATGTTTCAAGGTCATCAAGCATTTTTACAAGCTCTGTTTCCCTTGGCGTAAATGAATAATATCTGTCAGCAGTTTTACCGTTTTTAAGCACATAGCCTATCTGAATCTGGTAACGGTCATAACCGTCATAATTGTAATAGTCATACACCCTGTCAAAAAGGCTCGTCTCGTTCCTTTCCTTCTGCTTTTCGTTTTCAATAAGCGCCTTGTGGAATTTTTCAGCCTGCAAAAGAACCTTTTCGTCCTTAATGGTGATATCGTACGAACCGTCTACGGTCATTGAATAAATCTTCGAAACCTTTGGAATGTAGTTAGTTCTGTAAAGAGAGGTAAGGTAAATTGAGCAAATAATTACCGCGCAGGAAATTGCCCATAAAAGCATATTTTTAACCGTAAAAATCTTCGGCGTTTTGCGAAGCACCATTTGCGTAACAATAAATACAACAAACGAGAACGCAATGAAAAGCAAAATAAAGCCGAGCGCCTTATACGGTACAAAGATATTTACAAACATACTCATAAGAGAGCCGCCGACAAACATTACTATAACGCTGATTATCGGTATCTCAATTTTAAACGCCGCCATATCGCCTGCGCATTCGAGCTTTCTTATTTTATAGAAAACATACGCAAGAGCAATAAATACAACCGCGACTATTAAATAAATAACCACTCTCTCGTAATATGAATTGAAAGCCTGTAAACCGACTGCCAAAGACCAGTCTTCTAAATCCGTGCCTGCATAAGCCTCAAACGATTTGTAAGCAACAAGCTCGGTAACCGGAGAAAATGCCAACGAATTAAAAAGATTGCTTTCAAAATCCGAAATGCCGACGGAAATACTGCTCACAAGAACGTTTGTAATTGCATTTACCGCAGGGAAAAAGAAGTTGATTATAAGGTAAATCACAGCTCCTGCAAAAATATTTCCTGCAAGCATTACCGCAAGCACGCCGACGCTGTAGAAAATGAACGATTCGGCAAAAATCGAGGTAAACTGCATTAAAAGTATCTTTGCGGTTTCCTTGCTTGCAGTGACAATTCCCGGAATCGAAACCGCAAAGCCGATAAGCTGCGGCACCGTAAGAAGAACATAGCCTGCAAGAAAGCTTGAAACAAAAAGTCCCTTTCTGCCTATTGGGAATGCGTGAATTGCGTTGCACCTGTTCGCCTTATAAAGATACGAGAAAACAAGCAGCGCAAACAGTCCCGAGAAAGCGAAGCAGAAAACCTCGGCGGCTACGCTTATGCCGACAAAATCCTCTAACAGAAGCGGATCGTTAGGCAAATTGAAATTGCTGTAAATAATAATCGGGAAGATTATTAAATCGACTATAAGAAGCGGAATAGCAAACGGCAAAAAGCGCTTGATATCCGACTTGAAAATTGCTTTGTTAAATAAGCATCTGTTTGACTTCATCGTCTGCCTCCCCCAATTCATAAATAAATATTTCCTCAAGCGTAAGAGGAAGCTCCTCAACAAACAGCGGATTCTTTTCATCAAGCTTTTTCCTGATTTCTTCGCTGTCGCCGCCGACTATAAGCTCATAAACCCTGCCCGACTGCTTTGAATGAAGAATATTGACATTAAGCTCTGACAGGTCAATTTCCTCCGAAAAAGAAATCTGAACCTTAATAAGCCTTGTCTTAAGCTCTTCAAGCGAGGCCTCCATAAAAATCCTGCCCTTGTTCATAATACCGACGCTGTCGCACACGTCCTCAAGCTCACGAAGATTATGAGAGGAAATGAGAACGGTTACCTCGCGTGAGGCGACCTCATTCATAATAAGTCCCCATACCTGGTGGCGCATCATCGGGTCAAGTCCGTCAACCGGCTCGTCAAGCACAAGAATATCGGGTTTACAGCAAATTGCTATCCAGAAAGCAACCTGTTTTTTCATTCCCTTTGAAAGCCGCCTGATGTTGGCTTTAGGGTTAATTGACGGAAAATACTTTGCGTATTCAACAAACATCTTTTCGTCAAAATCGGGATAAATCCCCTTATAAAAATTCTTAAGTCCTTCTGTAGTGGAATTATGGAAATAAAAGACATCGTCCGAAATATAAACAATTCTCTTTTTTACGCTGTTATTTTCGAAAACGGGTGCGCCGTCAACAAGTATATAGCCTGCATCTGCCTTATAAATTCCGCAAAGCGTATTCATAAGAGTCGTTTTACCCGCGCCGTTGGGACCGACAAGTCCGTATACGGAGCCGGCATTGACGTGCATATTCACCCCGTCAAGGGCGTTAAATCCGTCAAAGGATTTTACAACGGTTTTTAAATCAATCATCACGGTTTACCTCCTTACCTATTGCATCTATTTCCGCCTTAAGAGCGCCGGTATCTTCGCCGTTGAATAAAAGCTTTGCAGTAACCTCCCTGAAGGTTGCTTTAAGCTTTTCGACGTCTGCTCTCGCTTCGCTCTGCGGTGAAATAAAGGTTCCCTTGCCGGCAACAACGTAAATGTAGCCCTCGCTTTCAAGCTCGCGGTACGCGCGCTGGATAGTGTTCGGATTTATCGCAAGCTCTACCGCAAGCTCCCTGACGGACGGAAGTCTGTCATCCTGCTTGAGCGAACCCGTCAGAATAAGCCTTATGACGTTTTCCTTAATCTGAACATAAATCGGACGCGAATCGCGATAATTTACGCTTATCATACCGATGCATACGCCTCCTTTCTTAAGTGTATTAGTTCGGTTAGTACACCTTGATTATATGACAGATTTTTCCGTTTGTCAACAATAATTTAAAAAAATAAAAACGGACGGTGTGAATACCGTCCGTAATTAAGTTAAAAAAGTTTTTCAATAACAGCTTTTGCCGTCTCCTCCGCCGTTTCAAGGCTTTTTATTTTTATATCCGCCGCTTTTTCATAAAATTGTTTTCTTTCTCCAAAAAGCTTTGGAATATCCTTTGACAGAGGTCTGTCGGACGAAATCAGTTCGTCAAGCGGTCTGTCAAGATATACAAGAATCCCATTCTGCTTTAACGCGTCAACATTTTCTTCCTTGAGAACTGCTCCGCCGCCGACCGAAATTACCGCTCCCGTTTCCTTTGCCGCTTTTAAAACCTCGTCGGTTTCCATATTGCGGAAAACCTTTTCGCCGCTTTTAACAATTATTTCCGACGGGGAAAGCGCATTTGTCTTTTTTACCATTTCATCGGTGTCAAAAAAGGCTCTGTCAAGTCTTTTTGCAACAATTTTTCCGACAGTGGACTTTCCGCAGGACGGCATACCGATAAAGACGATATTTTTCATTTTTTTAATTATCTCATCTTCAACCGCCTCGGCTTTTTCGTTTTCAACCGCCTTGCCCGTAAAAAGCTCGGCGCTTTTTTTCGCCTGAAAAACAAGCATTGTTAGTCCGCCCGAAACGCTGATATTATTTTTCTGCGCCTCAATTAAAAGCGCGGACTTAATCGGATTATAATTTATATCAATTACCGCTTCAAGCCTTTTAAAGCCGTTAAGCGAAAGAGGCTTTTCGCCGTTGTTCGGATATTTGCCGACAGGCGTTGTGTTTACAATAATACTCGCGTCAGAGTGCCTTGAAAGATTAGAGTAATTGTTTTCACCGCTTCTTGAAACCGTTATGACCTCGCTTGAACCCAAATCAACAAGCGCCTGTCTTATGCTTAAGGACGCTCCGCCCGAGCCTAAAACCAACGCCTTTTTATTCTTCGCATCAAAGCCGACCTTTTCAAGCGTCTTGATAAAGCCGAAATAATCCGTATTGTAGCCGTAAAGCGCGCCGTTTTTATTCACAATTGTATTTACGCTGCCTATTTCTTCAGCCTTTTTGTCAATAAAGTCAAGGTACGGCATAACCGTCTTTTTAAAGGGAATTGTGACATTCAGCCCGTCAAAATCCCTTTCCTTCAGTTTCTTTTCGACCTCGTTCTCCTCAAGCTCAAAAAGCCCGTAGTTATAATCAAAAAAGCGCGAATGAATAAAAGGAGAAAGACTTTTACCTATTCCCTGACCGATTAAACCGTATTTTTCCAAAATTACTCACCGCCCTTAAAATTTAAACCCATTTTACCACATAAACACAACTTTTTAAAGGTATTTTTATTGACTTTTACGAAAGTGTATTTTAATATTATAGTATAACCTTTTCGGGGGTGCGAAATGGCTGACAAAAACCTTAAGTTTTATCTTATAACCGACCTTCACCACTGGGCACAGGCTCAGGGCGTTTCGGGCAAGGGTTACGAAAAGATTTATCACAGCGAACACCGCTGTATGGCTGAAACGGGAGCTATAATAAATTCCGCTGTTGACTCGCTTATTGCCGATAAGGAAATTGACATTGTGCTTATTGCCGGCGATATTGTCGCCGACGGCGCAAGGGAAGCGCATGACGAAATTATTCCCATCCTCCGCCGCCTTAAGGACGCCGGTAAAAGGGTTTTTCTCATTACCGCAACTCACGATTTTCACGATAAGCCGCTCAAAGCAGTCGGCGACAAGGTTGGCAGGGCTACCCCCATTAAGAGGGACGAATTATACGAAATGTATAAGGAATTCGGCAGAAACGAGGCAATTTCAGAACACAGAAAGAGTCATTCCTATTCCGTAATGCTAAACGGAAACACACGTCTTTTATGTATGAATGATGACGGAAAGGGCGGCGGAACGGACTTTTGCGGATACTTTGAGGACTGCGTTGAATGGATTAAGGGTCAGCTTAACGAGGCGAAGGAAAAAGGCGAATACGTCATTGTTATGACCCATCACCCTGCGCTTCCGCCCTCTCCGATTTATCCGATTTTTTCAAAAAGGGATATGCTCGCAAATTACGAGGAAATGACCACTCTTTTTGCGGATAACGGGGTTAAATATATCTTCACGGGTCATACTCATATGACAAATATTGCCGTCAAAACAACCGAAAAGGGAAATGACATTTATGACGTGAATACAGGCTCTCTTGTTGCCTATCCCTGCCCGTACAGAAAGGTTGAATTCACCGAAACCGAGGTTAAAATCCGGACGCTTCAGGTTGAAAGCTTTGACTGGGATTTCGGCGGAAAAGAGCCGCTTGAATATGTAAAAGACCATTTTAACGAGTTTCTTGAGGACATTTTCTTTGCGCTTGCAAATGACGTTGACCGTATGGCAACTCTCGGAAAAGCGTTTTCACTTAAAAAGGAAGTTGTTTATAAATATCAGAAGCCGATGCTGTTTTTAGGCAAAAGACTTAACACGTGGACTCTCGGCGACCTGGGCAAAAGACTCGGCGTAGGAAGAAAAATTGACAAAAGCGTCAGGGACATTCTTCTTAAGGATTTTCTTATTGAGATTATTGATAACGTCTTCTACGGCGACGAACCGTACACGCCCGACACGCCGATGTATAAATCCGTCGCCGCGATTACTGACCGCATTTCGGCTCTGACAAGACCTATACCGAAAACCAAAAAGGTTCGCGAAATACTTGCAGTTATAAAGGACGGCGTGCTCTATGACGCTCCGCCTGCGGACTGGAACGTAGTTTTACCGAGGTGATTTTATGAATTTAAGACCCATAAAACGGCTTTTCGTTGCCGGCACGGTTGTTTCCGCCGTACTCTCAACCGCAAGAAAAAGGCTTGAAACCCAAGCGATTAAATCCGCATACGAGCTGCCCGACTATTTCACCGTCACGGCTCATTCGGGCTGTAACGGCACAAAGGATAACACGCTCGAAAGCCTTGAGGAAGCCATAAAATCCGGCGCAGATATAATTGAAATGGATATTCTTGACGATGAAAGCGGAACGGTCCTTGTGACCCACGACTATGAACCCGAGGGCGTTTATCCCACCTTTGAGGAAGCGCTTAAATTTATAAAGGAACGTTCTGACTCCGTTAAGATAAATGTTGACTTAAAGCGCAGTCACGTTTCCTTTGCCGCCGATGAAATAATCCGTTCTCTGAATATGGAAAACAGGTGCTTTTTCACGGGCGTAAATGAAGAGGATGTTCAGACTGTTGCGCCTATGGTCAGCATACCGTACTACATAAATATAAAGCCCTCCGTAACGGATATTTTTAACGAGGAATACTGGATTTCGGTCGCTTCAAGGGTAAATATGCTCGGCGGTATCGGAGTGAACTGTGATTTCAAATTCATTTCCAAAAAGGGAGCAGAAATCTTAAAAAAGAATTCGCTTCTCGTCTCCGTATTCACTCCCGAAACAAATATTGAGCTTGACTACGCTCTTACTCTTTCACCCGACAATATTACAACGCGTAATCCGCAATATATTTTACAGAAAAGGGGTATTAAAAAATGAATTCGTTTGAACTTATTCAGGAAATTTATCTTTCCGTTGTCATTTTCCTGATAGGAATTGTAATCGGAAGCTTTCTCAACGTCCTTATTTACCGTCTGCCGATAGGTCTTGACTTCAAAAAGGGCTCATCCTTCTGCCCTCACTGCAAGCACGACCTTAAATGGTACGACCTGTTTCCGCTGTTTTCTTACATATTCCTTCGCGGAAAATGCCGCTACTGCAAGGCAAAGATTTCTCCGCAGTACCCGATAGTCGAAGCGCTCAACGGCATTATGTACGTTCTTGCGTTTTTATTCCTTACGGGCGGCGAATTAAAGCCCGAGCTTGTCGGCTACTTTATTATTCTCTCCTGCCTTATAGTGCTTTCCTGGACCGATTTCAAGCACAACATTATCCCCGATTCAATGTGGATTTGCATTTTAATCGGCGGTGTAGAGATATACATCTGTGACGTAATTCGAAACGGCTTTGACAAGGACGTGCTTATTGAAAAGCTCATAGGTCTTGTTCTTATATCGGGAGTGCTTTTCCTTCTCGGAATTATCTTCGAAAAGCTCAAGGGCATTGAAGCAATAGGCGGCGGCGATATAAAGCTTATGGCTGCGGCAGGCTTCGCTCTCGGCTGGAAATCAGCCGTTCTCGCAACTCTTTTCGGAACCGTCTTCGGTCTTATCTTCACCCTTGTTTATCTCTCCGTAGCGACCAGAAAAGAGCAGAAGGAAAAGGGACTTAATCCCAAGGAAGAAAAGAAAAAGAAAAAAGAGGAGCTTCAAAAGGCGCGTCAGGAAGCGCAAAAGGCTGAACCCGTAAATAAAATCGCCCAGAAGGTTAAGGCGCAGCGCGCGCTTGAGAAAAAAGAGGAAGAAACCGCCGAAGACGTTATTGAAGAAGCCGAGGAAGCAGTCGGCGACGAAAACGAATTCGGAGAAGAATACCACGGCAAAGAGGTTCCCTTCGGCCCTCATCTTGCGTTCGGAATTGCGCTCGCGCTCTTCCTCGGTCAGAGAATTATTCAATGGTACATTGATATGGTTGTTGACGGACTGATGAACTAACTTAATAATAATCTTAACAAAGGGGACACGGAGTTGACCGTGTCCCCTTTTTATATGACTTTTAACACAAAGAAAAAAGCCGATGGCGTTTTTCATTTCACAAAGAAAAAAGCCGATGGCGTTTTTCATTTCACAAAGAAAAAAGCCGATGCAAATGCATCGGCGTCTTTCTGGAAAGAGAAAAATAAAGAATATTTTGGATTGGCTTTCGGGAGAATTCTCTCCCTCTTGTCAACTATATATTACCAACCCATTTTGTCAAACCAATCACAAAAATATGAACAAATTGTAAACAAATTTCATTTTTTTGGATTTTTTTACTCTTTTTAACTGATTCCCACCGTTTCAAGCTCGGGTTTTGCGTTTAAAATACGTTCAATTTCGAAATACGCATAGGTCGGAACCGCCGTATTGTCGTCATTGTAAAGCGTGCCGAGAAGATCCTGAAGATAAGTAAAAATCGGGTCGCCCTCTTTGGCGATTTTAAGCTTTCCCGTAACCTCAACCCAGGTTTTTTCCTCGGGAAGGTCGCCGTCATATACAACAACAAAGCCCGGAGTCGTTCCGCTTCCGCAGCAGCCCGGTCCGTAACGGCAAACCCAATTATAATTCACCTTGCCGTCCTCGGGGTCAGCCTGATTAAGAACAAAGCCGACATATTTTACATAATCGTATTCGTCAATATAACGCTTCGTTTCCCTATACATACTGTCAACCGACGCTACGAAGGTATTTTCACGCACCGTAAACACGTTTTCAAGGGTTTCAACGGTTGTCTGCTTTTCCTTTCTCGCCTTTTCGACAACGCTGTTTCCCGTGCAGGACGAAAGCGAAAGAACCATAACCGCCGAAAGAACCAAACATATTATTTTTTTCATAACACACCTCTTCTTAAGAAAGCTGTAAGTGTATTATACCGCCTTTTTACGCTTTATGCAAGTGGCGATAACGCTGAACGCAAGGAACAGAAGAAGGTTACAAAGCACAATTGACGAGCCTGTAGGCGTGCCGAGAAGAATGCCTGCAATAATGCCTGCAATACAGCAAATAATCGAAATAATTGCGGAGAGTATAACAACTCCCTTAAAGCTCTTACAAAGCCTCATTGACGTGAGCGCAGGGAAAATAATAAGCGCGGAAATAAGAAGTGTGCCCATTATTTTCATACCCATTACAATTGTGACCGCCGTAAGAAACGCAATAAGCATATTGTAAAGTCCGCTTTTTGTGCCCGTGGCTTTTGCAAAGGTTTCGTCAAAGGTAACGGCAAAAATGCGGTTGTAAAAGAAAATGAACATTACAAGCACGACGACTGAAAGGAGAATCGACGGCAATACCTCGCTCTTTTTAATCGTAAGAAGCGAACCGAACATAAAATTACATACGTCCACGCTTGACGAATTAGTCGAGGTATATGACATTGTATAACCTATTGCAAGCGCGCTTGTTGAAATGAGCGCAATTGCGGAGTCGCCCTTGATTTTACTGCTTTCGTTAAGCCTTAAGAGTAAAAACGCCGCAAGCACGACAACAGGTATGGAAATGAGCATTGACTTATTTGTAAGATTAAGCGCGGCAGCAACTGCAAGAGTGCCGAAGCCGACGTGTGAAAGTCCGTCGCCTATCATTGAATATCTTTTTAATACGAGGCTCACTCCGAGAAGCGACGAGCAAAGCGATACAATAATACCGACTATAAAAGCGTACTGAATAAAGGGAAGCTTAAAATATTCGAGAAACTGCGCAAAGGTCATATCCATCACTCATCACCTCCGATAAACGCCTTTCCTATCGGACTTTTAACATAATCCGCGGTAGTGCCGAAAAACAGCGGCTTATGGCTCATGTGGAGAATATGGCTTGAATACTCAACCGCCGCGTTTATATCGTGGGAAACCATTATTATCGTAATTCCGCTTTTATTAAGCTCGGAAATAAGCGCATAAAAATCCATCGTAACCTTGGGGTCAAGTCCTGCCGTCGGCTCGTCAAGAAGCAGCAGCTTTTCCGTAGCGCATAAAGCGCGGGCAAGCAGAACTCTCTGCTGCTGACCGCCCGAAAGCTCCCTGTAGCAACGCTTTTTAAGCTTTGAAATTCCGAGTCTTTCAATATTCTTTTCGGCAACCGCCTTATCTTCCTTTGTAAAAAACGGCTTTCTGCCGAGCTTATTAAGACAGCCCGAAAGCACAACCTCAAAAACGGACGCCGGAAAATCCTTCTGCGCGCTGGTCTGCTGGGGAAGATATCCGATTTCCCTTTGCTCAAGTCCGTCGCCGAAAGCCACCGAACCGTCGGACGGAGTTTTAAGTCCCAGAAGCGTTTTAACAAGCGTACTTTTACCCGAACCGTTTTCGCCCACTACGCAAAGATAATCGCCCTTATTGACCTGAAAATTAAGGTCGGATACGATTATCGAGCCGTCATAAGCAAGCGAAACGTTATCGCATTTAATCTGTGCCACTTTAATTAAGCGCCTCCTTCAAAGCCGAAAGATTTCTGTTCATCAGTTCAATATATCCCACTCCGTTTTCAAAATCTTCAGCCGAAACGTTATGACAGGAATGAAGCTCCATTGCCTTTGCGCTTGTAGACTGGAGAACCGTGTTTACAACCGTTTTCTGCGAAAATTCAATATAGAAAATCACGGGGATATTTTCGTCGTTTACTTTATTTATAAGGTATTTTACCGTGTTTGCGCTCGGGTCCGTTGAAGCCGAGCAGCCCGCAAATGCGGCGGAATATTTAAGAGAGTACTCGTCACACAGATACCTGAACGGGAAGCGGTCCGCAACAACAATTCTGTCGCGTTTTGCGGTAGATACCGTATCCCTGAACGCCTTGTCAAGCTCGTTTAACTTTTCAACATACGCAGCAGTATTGGCTTTATACGTTTCTGCATTCCTGCTGTCCTTTTTACAGACTGCGTCACTTATAGCTTCAACGATTTTTACGGCGTTTACGGGTGAGGTCCAGACGTGCTCGTCATATTCAATAACTGCGCCGCCCTCTTCTTCCTCTTCTTCCTCTTCTTCCATTCCCTCGACTATTTCCTCTTCCTTTGCGTCAACGAGGTCAATAAGAGAAATGACAGTCACCTTATCAGCGTCAAGCGAATCGAGTACCTTTTCAACCCATTTTTCACTTTCTCCGCCGATACAAATAAAAATATCGGCGCTCTGAATGCTGAGTATATCAGCAGTGCTCGGCTCAAATGAATGGGATTCGCTGCCCAAAGGGAGAAGCATTTTCAAATTTGCGTTTTCCCCGACAATCTGCCTTGTAAAATCATATGGCGGAAAAATCGTTGTGACTATATTAAGTCCGCCCGTTTTTTCCTTATAGGTATCGTCTCTTTTGCAGGCGGAGAACACGCTCAAAGTAAAAACCAATACAAGAATAAGACATACTGCTTTTTTCATTTCTTTTCCTCCTTTGCGCACTGCGAGCAAATCCCGTAAATTACGGTTTTGCCTTTATCAAGAATAAAATCGTGATTTTTAAGAAGATGGTCTGCAAGGCAGTCAAGATAATCGCATTCCATATGGATAAGCGTGCCGCAGACGGAGCATCTCAAATGATGGTGCTCGGCGCAGTGAGTGTCGGCAAGCTGATAGCACGCGCTCGTGTTATCGCCGAGAGTAAAACGGCGAAGAGTCCCGTCGTTTGTCATTTTTTCAAGGTGACGGTAGACTGTGGTTTTTCCTACCCTGTTACCCTGATTTAAAAGAATCATATAAATTTCATCCGCAGTAACATGAGCGCCCTTGCTTTCTTTAAGAACGGAAAGAATCGCGTCAAGCTGCTTTGTATTATAGCCCATAAATACTCCCTCGTTTTTGAAAATGAAAACCGTTTTCAATTTTAGTATAGAAATGACGTATTGTCAAGCCTTTTTTAAGAAAATTATACTTTTTTGATAGGTTTTTAAGGGCATTAAAAATCATTGAAATAATAAAAACAATTTGTAAATAATGAAAAAGAAATATTGACAAACAAAAACCGATAAAATAAAATAATAAAAATCATTTTGGGGAGGTAATTAAATGAAAAAACTGATTATTCCGCTTATTATGATAATGCTGTTAAGTTCCTGCGCTGCGAAGAAAAGCGAAACCGCAAACGTCGCCTCCCCTGTCGAGGTAATTGAGGTTTCCGATGCCGAAAGCGCCTATACCCGAAGTGAAGACGAATTGCTTGATATTTCGGTTATGAAGGGGGACCTTGCATACAGCACGGTATTCGATATGATGAATAACCCCGAAACCTATATCGGAAGAAAGGTTAAAATGCAGGGTCTTTTCACCGCCTTCCTTGACGAGGAAACGGGAAACCAGTACTTTGCCTGTATTATTCCCGACGCTACGGCGTGCTGCTCCCAGGGTATTGAATTTGTCTGGGAGGGTAACCATTCGTGGCCCGAGGATTATCCGGAGCTTGACGACGAAATCACCGTTGAAGGGACGTTCGAAACCTACTACGAGGACGAATATCTTTATTGCCATCTTGTAGATGCCGATATGAGCTTTTAACAAAAAACACCTCCGAAAAAGGGCGATACCGAAAAGGATATTTAGGTTTTGGCTTTGTCCTTTTGTCTCTAAAGCAATTAAAAATCCCCTGAATACGAAAGTATGCAGGGGATTTTATTATCGCTTTATGAACTAAAACTACTTTGCACCCTAAATTGGAGGTGTTTTTCTTTCTATCTGAAAATTGCCGCTGTATCGGGAGGGATAATTACCTTGCACCCGTCCGTTTCAAGTCCGTTTATTTCACTCGCGCCGAACCATTCGTTCGGAAGAATATAGGTAATTTCTTCCTCATTTTTATTTACGATTACAAGAAGTCGGCTGTTTTCGCTTTTTCTTTCAAACGCAACGCATTTGAGAATTGAAGAAATAAAACGGATTTTTCCGTCCTTTAAGGCAGGAATGCCCTTTCTTAATTTCCCGAGCTTTTTATAAAAGTCAATAAGCTCTCTGTTTTCGTCTCCCCACGGATAACAGCCGCGGTTAAACGGGTCCTTGTAACCCTGCATTCCTGCTTCGTCGCCGTAGTAAACAGACGGTACGCCGGGTAAGGTATATTGAAGAATAGCCGCAAGCTTTAAGAGCTTTACGCCCTTTTTGTATTCGTCTTCACTTAATTTATGGACCGCCTGCCACGGTCTGCCCTTGTTTTCACAGCTTTCGCCGGCAAGAAAGGTAATCGCCCTCTCCGTGTCGTGAGTGCCGATATGATTCATCAGCACATTGACAGCTTCACTCGGATAATTTTCAATAACCGAAATAATTCTTTCGTAAAAATCCTCGGCATTTCCGAAACGCACAAAATCAAGAATTGCGTTTGCAAACGGGTAATTCATAACGCTGTCAAGCTGGTCGCCCAAAAGATAGCGCCGTCTTTCGCCGTAGCTTTCCTTGTTTGTTGCGTCCTCCCAGACCTCGCCTATCAAAACGGCGTTTTTATCCGTCTTTTTAACGCTTTTTCTCAATACGTCAATAAAGCAGTCTGGCAATTCGTCCGCAACATCAAGCCGAAAGCCCGATGCGCCTGCAATAAGCCACGTTTCAACAACTCCGTTTTTACCTGTGATAAATTTCTGATAGCTTTTGTTTTCCTCTCTTACCTCGGGCAGGGTTTCGAATCCCCACCAGCTTTTGTATTCATCGGGAAAAACATCAAATTTATACCATTCAAAATACGGTGACTTTTGGGAATTATACGCTCCGACGCTGTCATATCTCTCATATTTATTAAAATAAATGCTGTCGTCGCCCGTGTGGGAAAACACGCCGTCAAGGATAATGCCTATCCCCTTTTCCTTTGCCTTTTTACAAAGGGAAGCAAAATCCTCCCCTGTGCCGAGCAAGGGGTCAATTTTCATATAATCGGCGGTGTTGTATCTGTGATTCGAATGAGCCTCAAAAATCGGATTAAGATAAATGCAGGTAACGCCCAATTCGCTTAAGTAATCGAGCTTGCTCTCAATTCCCTTCAGGTCGCCGCAGAAATAGTCGTTATTTAACACCTTTCCGTTTTCGTCCGGCTTCCAATAAGGCTCCTGTCCCCAGTCGTCGCGGATTATTCTGTCCGACGGGACGTTTTTCTTTTTTTCCCCCGAGAAGCAGAAGCGGTCAGGGAAAATCTGATAAATAATGCCGCCCTTGAGCCAGTCGGGAGTTTTAAAGGAGGGTGAATACACCGTAAGCTGCCAATCCTCGCCGAAATTAACGCTGCACCTGTCATTTCCGAGGTTTTTTATTGAAGAAGTGCCGAAATCTGTTGAGTACTCAAAATGATACCAGTAAAGTCCCTTTTCCTCCACCGTAAAGCTTATATCCCACACTTCGCAGTCGTCCGAGTGCATACCTGCCCAGTACATTTGCTTTTTTTCACATTCCTCGCCGTCCTTTTTTATGACGAGATACGCATAATGCACGCCGAAGCTTCTCGGCATAAGAAGACAAAGCCGCAGAGACTCCCCTGCGGCAATTGCCCCGAATTTATTCTTATAAAAGCTGTTTCGCGAAGAATAAAAGCAAAAATCCATAGTTCTTATTTCTTAAACGCTGATTTTGTATGCCAGATATTCTGAGCATATTCTCTTATTGAACGGTCGGCGGCAAAAATACCTGCATTTGCAGTGTTCATAAGCGACATCTGGGCATATTTCTTTTTATTGTTCCAAAGCTCGGTAATTGTCTGCTGCGCGTTGCGGTAATCCTGGAAATCGGCAAGAACCATATACGGATCGTTATAGAGAATGCTTGACGTGATTTCCGGGAAATACTGACCGTTGACGCCGTTACGGTTGAGATAATCAAGCACCTTTCTGATTTCCTCGTTGTTATCGTAATACGTCTGCGGATTATAGCCCCTGTGCTTTAACTGCTCAACCTCGGGCGTGGTCATACCGAAGATAACGATATTGTCATCGCCCACCGCGTCGTGAATTTCAACATTTGCGCCGTCAAGAGTGCCGAGAGTAACCGCGCCGTTAATCATAAATTTCATATTGCTCGTTCCGCTTGCTTCGGTTCCTGCAAGTGAAATCTGCTCGGAAATATCGGCGGTCGGGATAAGTCTTTCAGCCTTTGTGACGTTGTAATCCTCAACGTAAAATACCTTAAGGTACTTATTGACGTCGGGGTCATTGTTAATCATATCTGAAAGAGCGCAGATAAAGCTGATAATCTTTTTAGCCATAAAGTAGCCTGCAGCCGCCTTTGCGCCGAAAATGTATGTGTGAGGCGTGTAATTGCCGTTGGGATTTTCCTTAATTTTAAGGTATTCGGCAACAATGCTCAAAGCGTTCAGGTGCTGACGCTTATATTCGTGAAGGCGCTTGACCTGAACATCGAATATTGACTCGGGGTCAAGCGATACGCCCGTTGTCTTTTTGATATAGTTTGAAAAATCAACCTTGTTTTTATACTTGACCTCGGCAATTTTTTCAAGAACCGCCTTGTCATTTTTAAACGCCTTAAGCCTTTCAAGCTCATTTGCGTTAAGCACATAGCCGTCGCCGATAAGCTCTTTTATAAGCTTTGCCAATTCCGGATTCGCCTGACAGAGCCAACGTCTATGGGCAATACCGTTTGTGACGTTTGTGAATTTTGAAGGAGTAAGAGCGTAAAAATCGCTGAAAACGGTATCCTTGAGGATTTCGCTGTGAAGAGCCGAAACGCCGTTTACGCAATGGCTTCCCGCAACACAGAGATTTGCCATTCTGACGACGCCGTTTGAAATAATCGCCATTCTTTCAACGGTATCCGCATTTCCCGTTGCGTTCCAGACAAACGCGCGGAAACGGTTGTCAATTTCCTTCGTAATCTGATAAATTCTCGGAAGAAGTCTTTTGAACAGGTCCTCGGGCCAGCACTCAAGCGCTTCCTTCATAACCGTATGGTTTGTATAAGCAACGGTATTCGTAACGATATTCCACGCCTCGTCCCAGCCGTAGCCGCACTCGTCGAGCAAAATTCTCATAAGCTCGGGAATAGCCATTGTCGGGTGGGTATCGTTAATATGAATTGCAACCTTCTGTGCGAAGTTGTCAATTGTATTGTAATGGCGAAGATGGCGTCTTACAATATCCTGAACCGAAGCGGAAACGAGGAAATACTGCTGACGAAGTCTTAAGGATTTTCCCTCGGGATGGTTATCCGCAGGATAGAGCACCTTTGAAATAACCTCAGCCATAGCGTTCTGCTCAAGCGCGCGGATATAGTCGCCCTGGTTGAACAGGTTCATATCAAGAGCAGCCGCCTTTGCCGACCAAAGGCGAAGAACCGAAATTCCCTTGCCGTCCTTGCCTGCAACGTACATATCGTACGGAACAGCCTTTACGGGCTTTGAATCCACGATTTCAACGTGGTGGTAAGTCCCTTCCCAGGAATCCTTTACCTCTCCCTCAAAGGTGACGTCAAGCGCCCATTCCTCATGAGGAACAAGCCATACCTCGCCGCCCGGAAGCCAAAAATCGGGAAGCTCCGTCTGCCAGCCGTCAATAAGCTTCTGCTTGAAAATGCCTGCCTCATAGAGAATTGAATAACCTCTTGCAGGGTATCCGTCGGTTGCAAGTCCGTCAAGATAGCAGGCTGCAAGTCTTCCCAAGCCGCCGTTACCGAGTCCTGCGTCGGGCTCGCATTCGTAAAGCTTTTCGAGGTTGACGCCGTATTCCTTGAGAACATTTTTAAAAGTATTTGTAAGATTAAGATTATAAAGCGTATTTTTAAGAGAACGTCCCATAAGGAATTCCATACAAAGGTAATAAACGGTTTTTGTTCCGTTCTTTTCACCCTTTTCAAAAAATTCCGTACGTCCTCTGCTCATAAGGTCCCTGAGCACAAGCGCAACTGCCTTATAATACTGCTCATCCGTAGCATTGTGCGGCTCAACGCCGATAAAATGCGAGAGCTTATTTTCAAGCATCTCCTTTGCCTGAGCCTTTGTCAAACGGTAATTCATATATATCCTCCGAAAACTGTATTAGTGTAAACAAAACAATATGATTATTTTATACCAATTCTGCCTTAATTTCAACCTTTAGAACAGTATTTTGTCTTTTCTCACAGTTTAGCATATTGTTAAAACTGAAATTATGTGATAAAATAGCAGACAGATTAAATGAACGGGGTGAAATGATGTATAATCTGTCCGATATCGGCACTGTAAAAAGACTGCTTGAAGAAAACGGCTTTCATTTTTCAAAGTCGCTCGGCCAGAATTTTCTTATCGACCCCGAGGTATGTCCGCAAATGGCCAATGAGGCAGTTTCGGACGGCGAAACGGGTATAATTGAAATCGGAGCCGGCGTCGGCGTTCTTACAACCGAGCTTGCAAAAAGAGCCGAAAAGGTCGTGTCAATTGAGCTTGACAAAAGACTGCTGCCCATTCTTTCAAAAACTCTTTGCGATTTTGACAATGTTGAAATTGTCAACGAGGACGTTTTAAAGGTCGATTTAAAAAGGCTTATAAAAGAGAAATTCGGCGACAGAAAGGTTTCTGTCTGCGCAAATCTCCCCTACTACATCACCTCTCCCGTGATTATGAAGCTGCTTGAAAGCAAGTTAGAAATAGAAAAAATTATCGTTATGGTGCAAAAGGAAGCGGCGGACAGAATCTGCGCCGAGGTCGGAGACAGAGATTCTGGCGCTCTTACGGCAGCCGTAAATTACTATTCAAAAGCCGAAAAGCTGTTTTTCGTGCCAAGAGAAAGCTTTATCCCCTCTCCGAAGGTCGACAGCGAGGTCATCTCCTTAAGGCTTTTAAAGGAAAGCCCCGTAAAGCCGAAGGATGAAACCGTTTTCTGGCAGACGGTAAAAGCCGCCTTTGCCCAGAGGAGAAAAACCGCGGTCAATTCTCTAAGCGCAGGGCTCTCAATTGAAAAAAGCGCTGTTTCCCTTATTTTAAAGGAATGCGGCTTTGAGGAAAACATACGCGCCGAAAGATTCACTATGAACGATTTCTGCCTTCTGGCGGACAGAATTACAGATTATAAGATAAAGGGTGAAAACCGATGAATAACTCATTTTTTGCTTTTTCTTCAAGAATTAAATACATAAACCGCTGGGCGCTTATGAGAAACACACGCACCGAAAGCCTTGCGGAGCATTCTCTTGAGGTTGCAACTCTTGCCCACGCGCTTGCGGTAATCGGCAACAAGAGGTTCAGTAAAAACTATAATGCCGAGCGCGCCGCTGCGCTTGCGCTTTATCATGACACGCCCGAAATCATTACGGGCGATATGCCGACTCCCGTAAAATACAACAGCGACCGGATGCGCAGTGAATTCAAAAAAATTGAGGATAACGCCTGTGAAAGACTCCTCGATATGCTGCCCGAGGATTTAAAAGAGGACTTTTCGCCGATGTTCTTTAAGGACGAAAAGGATAAAGAGCTTTGGGTGCTTATTAAGGCGGCGGATAAACTGAGCGCTTTGATAAAATGTATTGAAGAACGCAAGGCGGGAAATTCCGAATTCAAAATGGCGGAAAAAAGCACAAAGCAGATTATAAAAAAGCTGGACTGTCCCGAATGCAACGTCTTTGTTGAGGAATTCTTACCTGCTTACGAGCTTACGCTCGACCAGTTATAAAAGAAAAAAACGGTATGCAAGTCACCTTACATACCGTTAATTTTTACCTATCAGAAATAATAGCTGTATCCGCCGAGCTCTCTGCCGAGTGAAACTCCGAAAACGGCAGCCAGGATAACCGCAATAATTGTAAGAATTACTACAAGAACAATGGCTATCCAATACGAACGGGCAAAATTCCTGCGGTTAATATTGCTCGAATCAACCGAGAAGATAATAAGGCAAATAAAGCCTACAACCGGAATTGAGAAAAGAAGCATATATCCGAAATATGCCCAGGGGCTCAACGGTTTATAATCCGGCGGAACCTGTGTGGGAGCCTGATATGCAGGCTGCGCAGGCGGAGTAGTCGGATAAGCGTTGTATGTATTCTGCTGGGGAATAGGCTGCGCTACGGGCTGGGATACAGGCTGGGATACGGGCTGCGACGAAGCGCTGAAGGAAGCGCCGCAGTTACTGCAAAAGCTTGTACCCGGAGCGACGGGAGCGCCGCATTTTGGACAATTCATAATAAAACCTCCGTTTTTTGTTTTTCATTTCTGCTCCTTAATTATAAAGCATTCAAAATAATATGTCAAATAAATAATAAACCCGTCGGAAACAGTCCCGACGGGTTTAAATTTGTCTTTAAAACTACTGCTCAACAGCGTATACGCTGACCTTTTTGCGGTCCTTACCGTATCTTTCAAACTTAACCGTTCCGTCGATAAGAGCAAAAAGTGTGTCGTCCGAACCCTTGCCTACGTTGTTGCCGGGATGGATGTGAGTGCCCCTCTGTCTTACAAGGACGTTGCCTGCAAGTACAAACTGACCGTCAGCGCGCTTTGCGCCGAGTCTCTTTGATTCAGAATCACGGCCGTTACGGGTTGAACCCATACCTTTTTTATGAGCGAATAACTGAATGTTAATTTTAAGCATTTTTTACACCTCTTTTATCCTAATATAATCGGGATATTGCTTTACAAGCTCTTTCATCTGCAGATAAAAACCCTTTAACGGAATCTGGCACCGCTCGTCTTCACCGTCTTTGAGCTTAAGCGATATAAAGCCGTCCTCAACCTTAATTTCGGGTGAAGCCTTTATAACCTCAATAACGGTATTGGCTGTAAGAAAAGCCATTGACGAAACCGCCGCGCATACAATGTCCAGTCCTTCCTCGGCAAAACCCGAATGACCCGACACGGTAAAGCCCGTTAAAACTCCGTCCTTTGAGACGGAAAAATCTGCGTTAATCATAATTAAGCGTTAATAGCGGTAATCTCAACCAATGTGTAAGGCTGACGATGACCCATCTTACGCTTTTCGTTCTTCTTGGGCTTGTAGGTGAAAACTGTTACCTTTTTAGCCTTGCCGTTTTTAACGACCTTGGCTGCAACGGTAGCGCCGTCAACATAGGGTGTGCCTGCCTTAAAGCCCTTATCGGTTCCAAGAGCAACAACCTTGTCAAAGGTTACGTCACTTTCAGCCTCAACAGCAAGCTTTTCGATATAGACCTTATCGCCGGCCTCTACCTTGTACTGCTTACCGCCTGTTTCAATGACTGCGTACATTCTTTTTTCCTTCCTTCATTACGGTCTCGCTAATCAGGCTAAATCAAAGATTTATTGTGTGCGTTTTCGCACGCCCTTAATATGCGGCAAATGGCATTATATCACAGTAAATACAAGTATGTCAAGAAAAAATTTTACCCGTCCGCTTCTTCTTTCTTATCCTTGCTTTTCTTACTCTTTTTTTCTTTCTTTTCTTCCTTATAGCCGTAGCCGTAAATATGGAGCTTTTCAATTTCTTCTTTTGCTGCTTCGTCAATTGTAGGCTGCTCCTTTTTCTGTTTTGAAAGACCTAAACCGACAACGATATTAAGCACCATATTTAAAAGGAAAAGCGCTATGCCTACGAAGAACGCAAACTGCACCGAACCGCTGACAGCCGAAAAGCCGCCTGCAGCCGAAAGCGCAAAGAATTTACTCATATAAAAATAGCTTAAACCGAAGCAGCCTGCGGCGAGCGCGTTAAGAATTACATTAAGTCTCCAATGCAGGTTAAACGCCGCTATGAGAAGCACAAAGAAATTGAGCACGCCGAACACAACTGCAAGGAACATTCCAAGGAATGAGAAAAGCATAGCCGAAGCGCTTTGACCCATAATCTGACCCTTTGTCAGGGCGATAAGATGACTTAACAGTCCCGTGTCGCCGAAGAATTTGAGCACTATATTCAGAAAGCTCAGTGTTCCGTCCTTTGCAACAAAGGGAAAAGCGTAGCTGTATTTTGCCATGGGAAGAACCAATGCAATTAACGGTAAGAAGGTACAAATAAGTCTTACTATTCGAAGCGGACTTCCGACAGTTGCGCTTTTAAAGTTAGCGGTCTTATAGTGAAGCCTTGCAAAGGACATTTCAGCCTTATCGGCGTCCTCTTCAAGACGCCTTTCCCAGTCATAATTGGGAATATTGACGCCGCATTTGGGACATTCCGCCCTAAAATTGAGAATTGTAAGCTCCTTGCCGCACTTTGGACATTTTGCCATAATATCACCTTATTTTTTGAATCTTATTACATTCCACGAAAGAGGCGCAAGTTTAATTTCAGCCTTATCGCCGTCGATAACGGGTAATTCAACGTTTTTCGGTTTAACAAGCGAAGAATCAAAGCCGTTTGAAGCCTTAAGGTCAAAGCCCGACATACAAATGCACTCAACCGGCTTTAACTGACCCATATCAACAAGACGAAGCTCATATAAAACGTCGTCCGTTTCACTTCTGTTTACGGCAAATACCGTAAGCTCGTTTTCGTCGTCACTGAGGACCGATACGCTGTCGATATCAGGCACATCCGAAAACTCCTTTGTGTCGTGCTTCGGGCTGTCGATAACCTGATGAAGAACCGAGCCGCGTCCGTAATTACTGACATGAGCGAAGGGATAATAAATCGTCTGTTCAAACATTCTTCCGCCGTCCTCGGTCATTATCGGAGCGATGACGTTTACCAGCTGCGCAAGGCACGCAACCTTAACTCTGTCGCAATTGCGAAGAAGAGTTATGAGAATGAGTCCGACAAGAAGAGCGTCCTCAAAATTATAAATATCCTCAAGCTGATGAGGCGCCTTTGACCAGCGCTCAACATAATCGCCGTTTGAGTGGTACCATACGTTCCACTCATCAAACGAAAGATTTACGGTATGGCGCGAATGCTTTTTACCCTTAATGTAATCGCAAATGCTGACAACCGTCTTGATAAACCTCTCCATATCCATATTTTTTGCAAGAAAGGAGGGAGTATCGTCTCTTCTGTTGTCAAAGTACTGATGAAGCGAGACGTAGTCAACCGCGTCAAAAGCGATATCAAGCGTTTTGGTTTCCCATTCGCCGAAGGTGCGCATACCGTAGTTCGAGCTTCCGCAGATAACGGTTTCAATTGAGCCGTCAACCGCCTTCATAGCCTTTGCAGCTTCATTTGCAAGCATACCGTAATCATACGCTTCCTTGTGACCCAGCTGCCAGGGACCGTCCATTTCATTACCGAGGCACCAGAGCTTGATATTATGAGGCTCCTTTACGCCGTGCTTAACTCTCAGGTCACTGTAATACGAACCCGACGGATGGTTGCAGTACTCAACAAGATTTCTTGCAGCGTCAACTCCCCTTGTGCCGAGGTTTACAGCCATCATACACTCAGTATTTGCCTTTTTGCACCATTTTAAGAATTCATTTGTGCCAAAGGAGTTGTCCTCCGTAACGCCCCAGGCAAGCTCAAGCCTTTTCGGGCGAAGCTCTTTCGGTCCGACGCCGTCCTCCCAGTTATAACCCGAAACGAAATTTCCGCCCGGATAACGTACAATGGGAACATTGAGCGTTTTTACGGAATCAATAACGTCTTTTCGAAAGCCGTCCTCGTCCGCCAACGGATGCTCGGGGTCATAAATACCGCCGTAAACCGCCCTGCCGAGGTGTTCGATAAACGAACCGTAAATTCTCTTATCTATCTGACCGACCTTAAATTCCTTTACGAGTGTGCTCTTAGCCTTTTTCATAATACTCTCCCGAAAATCAGTTTTCCTCTTCCTCTACAGGCTCCGTATAAACGCCGCCGTAAATGAAATCGTTAAGCTTTTCCCTGTTTTCATCAAGGTCAAATACAAGCGAATCGCCTGCGTGGGTGCTTTCGCTGTGCCAGGTGCCGTCGGCAGGAATCTGCATACCGACTATTTCGTATTTCATAAACGAAAGCGCCTGCTTGGTATAAGAGTTAATCTGCTGCTTGGTGATATCGGTCGTAACAAGGCTTGCGCCGAATTTTGCGATATCGAGCAGTTCAGTAATATTCTTTCCCTTTGCCGACTGAAGCGCAGCGTTAAGGGTTTTACGCTGTCTCTGGGTACGGTTGAAATCCGAATCAAGATATCTTATTCTGCAGTACCAGAGAGCCTGTGCGCCGGTAAAGTGGTTCATTCCGCCCTCAATTCTTTCGGGGAAGGCGTCGCGCTCTTGCTGAGTCATATGGTCCTGACTGTTGATATATCTTGCCTCATTGTCCGTAATTTCAACGTCAACTCCGCCGAGCTTGTCAATAACATCCTTGAACGCCTCAAAGTCAATTGCAACATAATAGTCAATATCAACCTTGAAATTGTATTCAAGCGTATCTATAAGAAGCTGCGAGCCGCCCCAGCTGAACGCCGCATTGAGCTTATTGTAGCCGTTTTCGGGGATTTCAATATACGAGTCCCTTAAAAACGAGGTAAGCTTAAGCTGCTTGCTTTTAGTGTCAATTGAAAGAAGAATCGTAGTATCCGAGCGCGTACCCGTTGTGTCGCCTACTCGCGTATCCGAGCCTATAAGAAGAATATTTGTAATTCCGTCTCCTCTTGTAAGCTCATTCTCGTCTATGTACTTATTCTTTTCAGTCTTTTTGTAGTTAAGCTGACCGATGATATCGTTCCATTTAAACAGCGCAAAGCCGCCGACCAGAACTATAACGGCAAGCACGGCTGCAAGAATGCCGATAATTACCTTTTTCCTGTTCGTTTTTTTGCCGCCTGAGGCGCTGGAGCTGGAGATATCCTCATACTGCATATTGTCTTTTCTCATATTCTCACCCTGCGTCGGCGCGCTTCTCGTAACCCTCGGCTGACTGCCCGAATCGGTAAAATAGCTCATATCAAAATCAAGGTTTGAACCGGTCTGCAGATTACTTTGCGCCGGAGTCGACTCTTTTTTCAAGGTCGGCTCGCTGAACAAATCGTTTATTTCCTTTTGCGAATTGCTGAAAATATCTTCAAAATCATCCGACCAATCGGAATGACTGCTTATATCCTCAAAATCATCGTTCTTTGGACTGTTGGAAAACAAATCGTCCATAAGCACCTCCAAAAACCACAATCCGAAAACAAAGTCTGTCGGAGAGTATATTCTTTGTTATTTTACAGCAAAACGCAAATTTATACAATGCTTTTTATAAAAAAAGATGTTTTTTTAATTAAAAAAGCACATTACTCTTGCAACTAAACGCGGTTTTATATATAATAATGGGTAACGTATCGGCCGTCTGTCAGACAATTGTATTTTAAGTTGTCCGCAAGTTTCTTTAGACGGCAAAGTGAAAGGGACTACCATGCTCGGAAAAAGTATAAGGGTCAGGGTCACGAACCCCATTGGCTCAATTGACGAGGTGTCCGGAGCCGAATTTAAGCTTAATTTCGGCTCCGTTGAAACGCCTGTCGAACCGCATTACCACATCAAAGGCGCGTACATAATCGGCATTTCTCACCCGGTAAGAAATTTTGACGGAAGAGTTATTGCCGTTGTGCGCAGGAAAAATAAAAAGGGCGTTGTGCTCGTTGTTTCCCCGAAAAGTCAGCGTTATATCATAAATGACGTGAAGGACGGCATTGACTCTACGGAAAGTGTTTACGGCTATTCGGTTGAGTGCCTTTACGAAAGAAGCTGCGGCGCAATAGTTTTTCGCGATATTATGGGCGAAAGACGGTTTTTGCTTATTAAAAACAAGCGCAGCACCAACTGGGGCTTCCCGAAGGGTCATATGGAAAAGGGCGAGGACGAAAAAACCACTGCTCGCCGCGAAGTGCTTGAGGAGACGGGCATTCATATTGACATTCTCGACGGCTTTCGGTATAAGAGCGAATATACCATTCAGGGAAGAATTGAAAAAAGCGTTGCATTATTCCTTGCGACAACAAAGGACATAAAAACCATTATCCAGCCCGAGGAAATTGAGGATTACATCTGGCTTGATTTTGATAAGGCGATAAAACGCTTAAGATACGCCAACGACAAGGACATTCTTTACCGCGCGAAGCGGTTCATAGAGAACAACTATGCGGAGGAATTAAATGGCTGAACAGATAGTCAATTTTTTTGTTGAGCTTTTTAAAAACAAAATACCCGAGGAATTGACCATTTTTATTATTTCGCTTTTCCCCATTCTTGAAATAAGAGGCGGAATGATAGCCGCAAGGATTCTTGAGGTCGATTTTCTGAAGGCCTTTTTAATCTGCTATGCCGGAAATATGCTCCCTATCCCCTTTATCCTGCTTTTTATTCGCAGTATTTTTCAGTTTCTTCGGCGTTTTAAGTTTATGCACAAAATACTTGACCGCCTTGAAGCAAAGGGCGAAAAGAACAAGGACAAGGTGCTTAAATATAAGGCGTGGGGGCTTCTCGCCTTTGTTGCCGTTCCGCTTCCCGGCACGGGCGGCTGGACTGGCGCGCTCATAGCGGCGCTGCTTGATTTGAGAATGAAAAAAGCCCTGCCGATAATCGCGCTCGGCGTTTTTGTAGCAGGTCTTATAATGTCGCTTATTACATACGGCATATTCCATTTTTAAAACATTATTAAAAGATAAAGGACAGGTCAGTGATGACCCGTCCTTTACTTTTTGGGGGATTTTATTATGTAGCCTTTTTGGGAAGACAAACCCTCGCTTTAAACAAATCGCCGTCAATAGTCAGTTCAAGCTCACCGTTCTGCAGCGTGCAAAGCTCCTTCGCAATAGACAGCCCCAGACCGTTGCCCTCCTGATTTCTTGATTTATCGCCTCTTACAAACCTTTCGGTCAGTTCGTCGGGCGTAATGTCAAGCGGTTGAGCGGAGATATTTTTAATTTCAAAAACGCCCCTGCCGTTTTCCTCATATACGCTCACATAAACCCTTGAGCCCTTTGCGGAATACTTTTTTGCATTTGAAAGCAGGTTTTCAATGATCCTGTTGGTCTTAACCCCGTCCGCAAAAACATACGTCTGCTTTTCACCGGCTTTTACAACCATTTCAAGTCCGTTCTTTTCAAAATCGGACTGCGCTTCAACCGTAGCCTGCAGGCAAAGCTCGGAAAGATTTATGTTAGTCGGATTAACCGTAACGTTTCCCGACGTGACCTTTGACGCTTCAATAAGGTCGTCAATGAGCTTTTTAAGCTTATTGCCCTTTTCGTCAAGCACCTTTATATATTCCTTTGCGTTTTCGTCGTCAATATCGCATTTTGAAAGCAGGTCAACATAGACAATAATTGACGTAAGCGGAGTTTTCAGATCGTGCGAGACGTTTGTGATAAGCTCCGTGCGAAGCCTTTCGTCCTTTACCGCCTTGTTTATAGCCGCCTGAAGCTGGGAATTTGAGTATTTCATATTCAACGCAAGCACCCGAAGCGAATTGTCAAGCTTCTCAAGCGGCGTGATAATATCCTCGTGCCTTGAGCTTGCGTCAATTATCTCGTCAAGATTTTTAATGTATTTGCAAACTCTGTAAAGGGTATAGCTGTCAATTATAATTAACGGGAAAAAGAACATCAGGAACAGTACTATGCTTTCCTCATAAAGCAGAGAAACAGCCATAACGCTCAAGAATACAACATTCATTACAGCCAATAATATGGCAAGAGCAATTACATTTCTCTTATACTTTTTCGGTCTGTATGCAACAACGCCGAAAAGCTTTTTAACCGCATTTTTGATTTTTCCTGCAACGAAGCCGATACAGTGAGCGAATGCCAAAATAACCTTCCATACGCCAACGCATAACCAATAGGTCAGAAAATGCGTGCGCGCCTTTTTATCCGAGCGGAAATATCTTGCATTCGAAGCGCAGAGCACAAACAATGCTATCCAACTTATAACAGCGACAACCGCTATTCCGTACGACACCGAAATAACCGCTCTGGCTCTTGCGGAGTCAAAAAACTCCACGAACAAATAAATCAAGCCTGCAATAATTGCCGCAACCGCAGTCAAGCCAAGCTCAAACGGCACAAAATCATATACACGCCGTTTTGCAGGCTCATCTTCGTTCTTCTTACCTGTTATTTCAAAATACATAAGCGCAAATGAAATGCTTACGATTAAAAGGACAGCCGCAATAATCAGGCTTCTTGCGATATTGTTATCGGCTGACTTATGGCGATTATACATATCGTAGAGCTGGGAATAGGTCATACTGTTCCCCTCGACTCCCCTGTTAATAAGCGTTTCAAGGCTGACGGGAGTGAGTTTGCCGGTATCAAGATATACATAAAGAGTCAAATCGTTTATATCGGGCAGTTTCTTTAAATTTTCATAAATAAATCCTGCTATTTCGCTGTTTATCCCTTTAGTTTCAAGTTTACCGCTCTTGACTATAAAATATGTATCTGCCGAACGGGCATCACTTTCCTTAAAATTCTTAACGCTGCTGCTCTCATTTCCTTTAAACTCGGCATAATAACCGATTTCTTCGGAAATACCGTAGTGAACCGGATTCACTATAGACTCATAATAACTGTCCGCCCACATTATAATATGGCCGTCATACTTTACGGACAACTGTTCGGCAGTGTCTCCTGCACTGATATAAAAATCGCCGACATACTCGTCATTGATTTTTATTTCCAATTCCCCGACAAAATCACTTGCGTCATAATAACGGGTGGTTTCGTATTCATCATACCCGTCAAATTCTTCCGCATCCTCATTGTCATCGACGTATTCTTCTTTTTCGGCAGCTTCCTTTTCTCTCCGGAGCTCTTCGGAAATCTTTAACGCCTCCGCGATATACTCTTTTTTCTTATCAGCCAATTGCTGACGGAGGCTGTTTATATCATAGTCAGATGCCACACTCTGCCTGACAGCGAAAACATCCGTATCAAGCGCCCAAAAGAAGTTGTAGTTTGAGGTCCAGTCGGACATTGCTTCGGTTTTTGACGTTGAATTTCCGGAAACATAAGCATCCTGCGCATAGAAATAGGATATTGCCGTATCCGTACCTATTTTCAGCACGGCAAAAAAGCTCAAAAAGCTTATTGCTACGCAAAGAATTTTAAAAACTATTGAATACTTAAACCTTTTCACATTTGTATCCAAGGCCGTACACCACCTTTAAGTATTTCGGATTTTTGGGGTTGATTTCAATTTTATCACGGATATTTTTGATATGTACGGTTACTGTCTTTTCGCTTGAATATGACGGCTCCTTCCACACCGCCTCATAAATCTGAGACGAGGATAAAACCCTTCCCATATTTTCCATCAGGTACTCAAGGATTTTGAATTCCATTGCCGTAAGCTTAACCTCACTGCCGTCAACGGTTACGGTTTTTGTGTCCGTATCGAGCACCACGCCGCCCGTCACAAGCTGGCTTTTTTTAAATTCCAGCGAGCCGAAGCTTACATATCGGCGAATCTGCGACTTGACTCTTGCGACCAGCTCAAGCGGATTAAACGGCTTTGTCACATAGTCGTCGGCGCCGAAGCCGAGTCCTGCAATTTTATCCGTATCCTCGCTTTTTGCGGAAAGCAGAATAATCGGGAAATTGTATTTCTCCCTGATTTTCAGCGTCGTTTTAAGCCCGTCAAGCTTCGGCATCATAATGTCAAGCACAACGCAGTGAACCTCATTGTTGCGTATTATTTCAAGCGCCTGTTCGCCGTCCGAAGCGGCAAGCACCTTATAACCCTCATTCTCAAGGTAAATACGCAATGAGTCGAGTATGGCTTTATCGTCGTCACAAACAAGTACACTGTACATTTTCATTTCTCCGTTTCCCTTAAATCCGTTATACAAAAAATACCATTCCTTTTCAAAACTCAGATAAAGGAAAAGTAAAAAAACGGTAAAGATTTTTTAACAGTAACATCGTATATTCTATCACTTAAACGATAAATAATAAAGACCTATTTAAAAGAACAAGGACAGGCTTCAACCTGTCCTTGTTTACACTATTCTCTGTACCCTACAAAAATGTCGTCAATAATATCCCGAAGCAGCTTTCCGTAAAAGAGCTGAGCGTTTTCCATTTCGGTTAAGCTCTCATACTCAACCGTTTTTTCATTGTTCTCAACATTTATTTTACCGCTTATATTTTTTATAAAGTACTGCTCATTTTTAAGTGAAATAATAACGGTTTTATGTTTGTTCAACGCTTCTTCAATATCTTTAACGGTATTGCTTTCAAGGGGTAATTTTCGATATTTTGCATATTCTTCAAAACATATAGTGCAGAACCAGGTTCCGTCAGCACATGAATAGTAACCCTGCTTTTCACTATTAGGGTAATCAAACTGACTTATTTTTTTAAAATCTATACAACAGTGATTATGGTCTCCGATAGTAAAAGCTGTTTTTTTAAATATGGAATTATTAAACCAACCGTCATTATAGTATTTTTCTGCAGTATCTTTAATTATATCGTTATTTCTTGACACTGTTAAAAACCTCCCATTCTAAATCTTTTCTCATCCAAGTTCCATCAGGGAATATTCTGTAACCGTCTTTCCAACCATTTAGGTTTTTATAATCCCAATGATGCCCATACGGTTCATTATGGTTTAAACTTTTAGTTAAAAAACTACGATATCAGTTATTGCTTCCCAAATCTCTGATAAAAGATTTTCGCCTACTCTGGCATTTGCTAAAAAATCTTCCTCATCAATAAAATATGTTGGCTCGCAATTAAACTCACAAAATGAAATACCATATTCTCCATTATTACGTTTATAATAAGTGACGGAATACTCTTTTTCCATATAGGTGAATTCTATTTCTCTGCCTGCTTCTATCCAATCTTTTAAACTATCATAAAAGTTCATATTACCGCATCTTTTCATATTTATTTAACCCTTATAGATTTCTCCAATTGACTTCGGCTTGAGTTATGATGTCTTTTAGTTTTTCGCCGGTTTTTAATGCGAACTCCAAAAGATTTTCAACTGTATCAAATACATTTTCAGTTTCGGGCTTGTTTGCTTGACAAATTGTAAATTTATCATTATTGTCGCTTTCTTTGAGTATTGTGTATTCAATACCATCCCATACTATGACTATTTCTCTGCCATGTATTAAACTGAATTTGAAATCATCGATGCTTTCAAACTTATCATAGCCATCAATGTAGATTTTTGTTGTTTTCATCTGTTACGCCTCTTAATCACAAACAAGATAAATATTAAAGTCTTTACGCCTGCCGTCTTTTACTACCTGTTCGACTTCACTGTCCCAATATGGCAACAAATAGTTTTCATAATAATCTTCAATATCTTCCTTTTCTTTTAAATTTTCTTTAAAGAAATTGTTGTAATGCATTATGACAAAAACGACCTTTTCTGCCGTAATTTCCTTTGCATCGGTCATATATTCATCTTCGGTGTGATAATTTTTATGCCAACCCTTCGGAATATCCGAGAAGTTAAACACACTCCACAGTTTATCAAAATATTCTTCATAAGTATTGATTCCATTTCCATCCATAATGTAGTACTTTGTATCATTATACTTATATAATATTTTTTGATTATCAAACTCTTCGTTTTTCATTCGATATATTCTATTCATAATGTCCTCCTATTTAATCTTACGAAATGTATCGTAGTGATCATCGGTATAGTATACATTACCATTGTCATCTCGAACAAATCTTTGATTATCCCTTTCGGAATTAGATGATCTGTTATTTACATCATACTCATAATACTGAGTTCTTTGTCCGTTACTATCTGTTTCTGGAAGTCTATGATCTCTATTACTATATTTTTTACCAGCTTTAGTTCCTGAAGATTGTTCTTTATGGTTTTTCCAACCATATTTTTCATATTTTTGATATGATTCCTGAACATTTTCCGGCAAATCTTCAATAGAACACTCATTGATGCTGTTGCCTGTTGGTGTTGAACCACTTGGTTTTGGATTCCCCGACATACTTCCGCTTGCGGAGCCGCCGCCTTTACACACTGACTCAACATAACCGTAAATCTTTTTTACATAATAACCTTTGTTAAGATTATTCGTTTCGGCATAATCAACCTCAATGATTTTGCCCTTCATTTCTTCAAAGGGTTTTCCGTAGCAAATTACCGCTTCGGGTTTTATGCGTCGACGCATTTCATTGTAGCCGAGCATAAAATTTGCTTTATCGTTTTTTAATCCGACTGTTGAAACGGCAACAATACTGCCTTTTTCTATTCCGTCAAAGCAATAATTAAAACTTTCAAGATTTCCCCACCTGACAGTTGGTATAACCTTTACACCCTTGCTTTGAAGATATGCGCCTACCCACCTGTTTTTGAAACAGCTATATAACTGTAATGCTGTAGGCATTTCAATATACATGCTGAAGTCAGGCGTTAAGATTGCCTTAAACTTTTTCAGCGTTTCAACCTTTTCATCAGTTTGATTATAAATGCTTTGGAATTTATTGTCATCGAGAAAAAAGTGAACGATTTTATCCGTTTCGTTTTCACTCAATTTATCATAACCCAAAAGCTCAACAGAATCAAGGTTGATATTCTGCTTTTTAACAAGGGGCAAGTTAAACATTCCAACTCCCTTGAACTGATTTCTCAGAAACATCGGATTATTTCTGAATTCATAGCTTGTTATATTATCATCTCCTAAAAACAAAATCAGAGGCAAGAACATTTGTTCGCCTCTGATTATTATTGTAGCCATTACTATTGGTTTTGTCAAGTGCTTTTTAGTTTACAGCTCCGGCTTGAAGGACGGCATTAACTTGAGTTTAAACTGATTTATCTTATGCAAGCGGTCAATTTTTGCCTTCTTTTCACTATCCGTTATTACGCCCTCGCGAATGTATCTGTCCAGCTCGGCGTAAGTGAAACCGAGATTATCCTCATCCGTCTTGCCGCTTAGTCCGTCAATGGGAACCTTGTCAATAAGCACGTCGGGCAGTCCAAGAAGCCTGCCGATTTGCTTCATCTCCTGAACCGTCAGGTGTGAGCACGGGCTGAAATCGCCGACGCTGTCGCCGTAACGGGTTGAATATCCTACCCAGTCCTCGGAAAGATTACATGTATTTGCAACGCGACCGTTATGACTTTGCGCAACCGCGTAGAGAGTAGACATTCTTATTCTCGGCGGAAGATTTACAACCGACTGGTTTGAAAGCTCAAACGGGATATTTTTCTTCAGTCCTTCGACAGCGTCTTTTATATTTATAATGTAATGCTTTATTCCAAGGTGATTAACAAGCAGCTTCGCCATATCAATATCCGCCTGCTCTCCGTTGGGCATAAGTACGCCGATAACCCTGTCCTTGCCTAACGCTTCAACACAAAGCGCCGCAACAATTGAGCTGTCCTTACCGCCCGAAATACCTACAACGGCATTACAGCCCTTGCCGTTTTCCTCAAAAAAATCCTTTATCCACTGCACACAGTCTTTCCTGACCTTTTCAGCATTGAACATAATATATCCCTCCTGACAATTATTTATAATCCCTTAATAAAATCATTCAGTAATTCTTTATGTGTTTTTGCAATGTTGTCGGGAATGTTATCAACAGAAAACCATTCAAGACTTTCGGATTCATCATCGTTAACTCTTAATTCACCATTATAGTTTTCCGTGGAATATGCAACTACAACAACATACCATTCGTCTCCGTTGAGCGCCTTACAAAGATAGTCCTTTCCGGAATATACGCCGATAAGCATTAGGTCGTCAACAACGAGATTTGTTTCTTCAAACACCTCTCTCTTTGCTGTTTCAACGGTAGACTCACCCAATTCCATAAGTCCGCCGGGGAAACCCCACTTACCCTTCGGGTGCGTCCTTTTCTGCAAAAGAACCTCGTTATCCTTATTTTTGATTATCACAACGCTTCCTGTAAGAATAATGCGCTTATGACCGATCTGTTTTCTTATTTCTTCAATATATCCCATATTATAAACACCGCCTTGCAGAATAATTGAGATATCTTTAGATTATTATATCATAAATGAGTAATAATAGGAAGAACAAAATAGGTTTAAAAAATCGAATACTCGGTCAGAAATATAAGAACCTGCCTGTGGCAGAACCTTTATACTCGCCTTGCTCGCTTGGTATCTCCCCACAGCGTGGGGAGATGTCACGGAGTGACAGAGGGGACGGCACCCGTCAGGTGCGCTTCGCAATTCTTCCTGTTTCTTCCTGCTCAACCATCGCCTTTTTCGTCCACCGGACGCGGCGATGGCTGAGCCAGTTAACAGCCGCAACACGGCTGCCAAAACAAAGTGAAGTTGATTTGACATCAAATTGAAAACAAAAAGAACAGACATCCGAAGATGTCTGTTCTTTTTGTCTGCAAATCCTAAAAATGATACAATGTGACACCCCTGAAGGAAAAATGTGACAACCTTCAAAAAATGTGACAACCTTATTAATCAGGGAAGTAATTCAATTATTGAAGACAAATCGTCAAAGCAATAGTCGGCTTCTTCTGAATAACCTTTGTGAACAAGAATTGTTGTCATTCCGTTTTGTTTGCCACCGATAATATCTGCGTTAACACTATCCCCAATCATAAAGAATTCCGCATTAGGATAATTTTCTTTTGCAATATCAAATATTTCTTTGTTTGGTTTGTTATATCCTACTTCAGCCGAAATGATTATTTCGTCAAAATACTTTTCTATATCTAACGCCTTTAATACCGTTCTTAATTCAGGATAATTATTTGAAAGAAGAACATTTTTAGCACCGTTTAGGTTTAGTACGCATAAGGTTTCAATTGCATCGTTGTAGATAGTATAGCGGGATTTCTGTGTCATAATGAATTTTACTTTCTCTGATGCCTTGTGAGCTACTTCCGGATTAACACCACATTTGATATAGCTTTCATAAAAATGGTTTTCCATTTGTTTCCACCAAAGGCTGCCTGTATAATTTCTATAATCATTTTCAGGTGTATGCCAAGGGAATCCAAAAGCCATATATGGTCTTATCACATTGAAAAATGCGTTTTCAGTCTCAGGCTCTATTAATTTCAATGCATCTACCATGCACCCTGTCCAAAGCGGATTTGAAACCGTTATCGTTCCATCAAAATCCCAGCAGAATACCTTCATCATTTCACCGCCACTTATTGATAAATGTATTTTACCACAGAATCAAACTTTATTCAACACAATAGGACTTTGTTGTTTTCACGGAGTGCATTTCATTTTCACGGAGTGTGCCCATTTTCACGGAGTGCAAGTAAAAACGGGATTTGCAAGAAAAAACAGCATTAAAATAACGCCCTATTACAGGGCGTTTTATTTTGTCTAATGGCAGAAACCCCTTGAAATAAATGGTTTTTCGGGAATAAAAATAGTGCAGTCAAATCGTATCAATTTAACTGCACTATGGTGGCTCCCCCAGTTGGACTCGAACCAACGACAGTATCGGTCAGAAACATGGTCGCCTTGCTCGCTTGGAGCGCTTCGCAATTCTTCCTGTTTCTTCCTGCTCAACCATCGCCTTTTTCGTCCACCGGACGCGGCGATGGCTGAGCCAGTTAACAGCCGCAACACGGATGCCGAAACAAAGTGAAGTTGATTCGACATCAAATTGAAAACAAAAAGAACAGACATCCGAAGATGTCTGTTCTTTTTGACTCCCCCAGTTGGACTCGAACCAACGACACCGCGGTTAACAGCCGCGTGCTCTACC
>CAKZZS010000015.1 GCA_937884975.1 uncultured Clostridia bacterium
TGGACGTTTCGTTATTATACTTAGTATAATAGCTATTATGCTTAATATAATTCCCAAAAGATAAATTATATATTTTTTCATTATTTTATTCCTTTCAAAAGGATTAGTTTTTACATCAGCAGGTTAATCACTCCCACTGCACAAAAGCGTGTGATGTGTCACGCTAACAATAATTAAGGTAATTGTGCCTTTACCTTAGTCTGGAACTATGCCTTCTTGAACCTTAGTCCAAGTTCCCATTATAGTCTCTGAACGTTCCTGTCAATGACAGGCTTCGCTGCAAATCAGCCTGTTTTATCCTTGTAACCATACCCCATTCCTTTCAGATGAGCCACTATAATGTCGCCACTATAGTTTGGTAGATAAAGCCATTTTATATTAGGGCTTACATTTTATCAAATGCCTAACAGGTTGAACTTGGGGATTTATTGTTTAACCCATACAATTTCGGTTGTTTTCTATGTAACGCCTTGCTTATGCTATCATAAGCTCGTTCCGTGTTACCACCACGTTACAGTCGGCATATTCTCTTTTGAGGGCAGACATTTTAGCCCTACCGACGTTTTTAAAGGCACTTAAACTTCCCATTATTATAGGAAGAAGTGTTTGCAAAGTGCCAAATTTTGATATAATTCCGTCAAGTATATTTAACGCACCAGTTGCACTATCAGTCAAAAATTTAATAAAATCTGAATTAACAACCGTATTAGACAACGATTGGAACGATGCTTCAAGTTGCTTCAACTTAGCCTCTTCTGATTCCAGCCAACGTGAATGTTCTTCCATAGCTGACCCAGTAGAATTAAGAGATGTTTCTAATACTTTTTCAGCAACAGAAAACTGCTCAATTAAGCTGACACCTACATTTGCCTGTCGTGCGCCAAAGAGCGATTTCATTAACGAACTCTTAGCCATAGAGTCCATTTTGCTCCATACTTCACTAATTTTCTTTATAATTTCATAAGTACTTAAATACTGTCCATCATCACCAATTATATCAACCTTGTTATTAGTAAGACCCATAACCAAATCTCTATAATCAGAAATGGTTTCACAAGCATATTCGGTTTCCTCACCCAACTCTTCTAACTGTGCCTTTGTTGAAACTAATCTAAGCGAAAGCGTCTTTAATGCTGTGCCGACAGTAGCAGAGTCTTGCACTACAGTATTCCTTAGTATTTCAACGGATCGCAACTCCGTTGTATTTTTGATTGATTATTTTTAAGCTATATTTTGAAGTTTATAATTGTCTACAAATTCATTCCATTGATCTTCGGTGTTATCACCATAACCATATATACTATGAAACCTCTTATGTATTTCCTCTGTGATACAAACATAAGAGTGATAATATTCTTGTAAATCTAAAAATTCTTCTACAAACGTATTTAATTGCCCATCAGTATAATCTTGAAAATTATCATATATAGGGAAATTTAATAATTCAATTGTTTCATCAAAAAGTAAATTAAAGCCGTGGCAATGATGGACTACAATATTGCTTTTAGAACCAGTAAGGCAGCAAGTATAATTGTTGATTTCCTTTACTTTTTGTTTCCACATAGCCAATCTCGACCTTGTATAAGCAACTAAATCCGTATATCCACTTTTCTTGATTTCTCTTGGTCTATATAACCCTAATATTCTTAATTTTTGCTCAACACCATAAGGTTCCTTATTTATTTTATTAGCAAGTTCTTCATTTGTCATATTAAGATAATTTTCTTGTAAAAACTTAATATCTTCTTGTGAATATAATTTTGTTCTGTAGAAAAATCCCAATAAACCAAATTTTCTTGCTTTACCTTTTATTGCAAATTCACTTCTATTTGGTAAAAGTTTCATTACATCAGAAAATGGCTTTGTTTCATAATTTTCAAGTATTATCTTTTCTTCTTCATCCGACCAATCTCTTGGAATAGTTAAGCCTAATTTTATTGCTTTTGCATTTATTGATTTAGAAGAATATTCTTTAGACAATCTCTTTTGTAAATCCTTAGTAGGTATTTTACGATAATATTGTCTTAACAACTCAATATCTTCTAAATCCCATTCCATAGATTTATACATACAATCTTTAGAACAAAAATGATGTGTGTTCTTTGTAAATTCTTTTTCTTGCCGTTCAAATATCTTTCCGCAATATTCACAAGTTGTTACAACTCTTTTTCTCAATTTTATTGATGCACATTCTTGACTACAACATATCTTGCTATGATAATAAGTTTCAAAACTTTTCCCACACACAACACATACTTTTATTTCTAATTTAGGTTTTTTAGACCTATGATTTTCATAACATTCCCGATTGCAATATTTTTTAGGGTCTGATTTCCAAATAACAAATGGTTTTCCACATTCAACACAATGTCTTGTTTCGTGATTGTATTGGCTTTTATTTTGACACTCTTTTGAACAATAAATGCTTTTGTGAGTACCATTAACATAATCATTATATTTACTTAATGGTACTAAAAATTCTTTCCCACAAAAATGACATTTAACAGTTCTATTTTTATAAGCCCTTCTACATTCAAGAGAGCAATATTTACTATTAGCTTTTCTTGCCTTAAATTCTTTTCCACAGTATACACACTTACGAATTTCCATATCTGTGTCAACATCTCCTTCATTTTGTCATTACCAGTTATCCTTATCTTTTTTTCTCATACTAAAAAAGAAGTCTAATGACTTCTGTAAGTCCTGACTCCTCTTAAATAACCAATATTCTTTTCCGTTTTCATCAAATTGTGACTTCTTATCAAATCCAAGCGCATATAAATATCTGCACATACGGACTGATTCACACTTGTAATAATCTTTCATTTTAACCTTTCTAATCAATCAAAAATACTCATACATTTCTGTATGAGAGTAGACTATGTTTTCACCCTCGACTTAACGTTAGGGGTACACCGTTTCCATTTAAGGGATTTTCACCCACGCCTTTGCGATTGCGCCGTACTTCTATTGTTTCAGCTATTCAGGGTTTTACCTTTATTTTATTGCTGAAACCCGACAAGGGAATAGTCGTTGAACGCACACCCTCGACTTTACGTTAGGGTGCTTTGTTGCAAATTAGCCATTGTTTCATCTCTAACTTGTTAATCTGTCATAGTGTGATTTCTCCACTATTGTAGCATAGAGCTTTAGGCAATCAATGCAGTTAGATGTATTCGATAGATATGTTTCCATATCCTCAGCCAATATTGTTTAGCTGCCGTGATGAGCGCAATAGACTCATCTAATGTATTATTCGCAGTGTGCAAAGAAGAAGCCGATCTCTGCAACGCTTCACCAATATCTGCACTCGATATGCTAAAAGAATTTCCTACAGCATTAAGTCGATCGACAACAGATATGGCATCTTTAGCTTCCATTTTAAACGCTGCTAATGTGCTCACCAATGATGACGTTGCATCTGAAATGTTAAGTTCACCAACATTTGCATATACACTTGCTACCTTTGCTAATTCTGTAGCATCAGGCAAGCTATAACCTAATTTAGCAAAATCACTTGTAGAATCAATTAAATCAGTAACCGCCATTCCAAGTTCTTTTGCTTGTGTTATTGCATTTTTAAGAAATTTACTGTATGTTCCTTCGGTTTCATTAGTTACTTTTCGCAAATTAGTCATAGCAGTATCTAACTCAATCACAGTAGATACCATCTTACGAAGTTCACGCCAACCAGTACTTATGACACCTGTTAATGTCATCCAAGAACTAAAACGTTTGGCATTATCAACTATAGTCTGACCAAGAGTCTTACCCTGATCGTCAGCAGCCTTAATTTCGTGTTGTAATATCTGAAAATCAGCCGACAATCTTCTAACAGCTTCACTATCCTTATTTATTTCAGCCTGAGACAACCCAGAAAGCAAGCCATCGAACTGTCCCGAATATTTCTTCGCAGCCTTAGTATTCATAGCCATATACTCTTTAATTCTTGCAGTCAAAGTCTGTATCTGCCGCTCAGTTCTCGCCCAACCATCATTCTGTCCCAGATTAGCCTGTAAAGTCTTATTAGAATCATTCAGTTCATCAAAACTCTTTCTAAGATTATCAACTCTTGCTTTTAATTCAGGTGGTATAGCCTTACTATCGCCAAGAGAGTCAAGGGCAGTCTTTACTTGTTTAGCTGTATCAGATAAACCTTTTATCTTATCTTGAAACTCAATAACACCTGCATTATTGCTATGAGTGTTAAATATTGGAGTACGACTCATAGTATCAAGGTCGGAAATAACCTTTTCTACGGATTGAGACACTTGGTCAAAATTCTTAGCAATAGTATTCTCTGCTTTAAATTTTGATTGTAGGTTTTCAAAAGCGTTAAGAACTTCTCTTAGTTTTGCAGCCTTATCGCCACTCGCAGCACCATCTAATGCTTGCATAGCCTGAGCAAGTTTTTGTAATTCATCTTCAACAGCAGTAAAAGAAACCTTTGAAGCATTGAGATTGCTCATAAATTCACGAATATTATTTTTCGTGTTTATAATAGATGTCTCCGTATCTCTTGCCCTTAAACTCGTAGCAACCTTTTCAGCATTATGATAAGCAGAAATAAGGGATTTTATTTCAGTTTCTTGTGCTTTGATATTACCCTTTATCTCAGTTGCAGTAATACTGTCTACACCACGAAGACTTTCAATAGTAGCAATTAATTTATCGTATTTTTCTTTAAGTTTTGCAACGTGTTCTTCGTTTTGAACAGATTTACCACCATTGCTATCTTCCCATTGAGATTTTAAAGCATTAGCATCAGCTTTCAAAACATCAGTCTGTGCTTTAAGTGTAGCCTGATACTTTTGCGTCGATTCTATCAATTTTTGTATTCCTGCGTCGGCAGCTTGAATACTTTGTAATTGATACTCAAATATAGGTTCTTTATCCGTCCCTATATTATTAATCACAAACTTAAAATTCTCAACTTCACCAGTCAAAGATTTTAATGTAAGTGTAAAATTAGTAAGTCCTTGTAACGATCCTTTGGTAATCTTTTCTGTAACGCTACCGATATTAAATGACTCAAAATACTGTTTTGCTTCTTGCAGGCTTCTAAATCTGTCTTGTATAAGATTATTAGAAAGATAATTTGCACTTTGATTATCTTGCGAGTGTCCGCTTTC
>CAKZZS010000016.1 GCA_937884975.1 uncultured Clostridia bacterium
GGTGAGGAAATCCTTCGTTATTTCATTGTCCAACGGCTTTTTTGAAAGCGTTTTTTCAATTATTGAAGCGGCTTTGTAAATCGTGCTTATTGAAAGCTCCGAGTCCTGCACTTCGTCGGTATCTTCAAAATCGACGTTAATGCTTTTCTTGCTGTTACTCATACCCAAAAGATAGTCACAGGTGACGTCATAATACACGGCAGCCTTTTTTACAAAGTCGAGCGAGCACTCGCGAATGCCTTTTTCGTAGTGTGACAAAAGCGCCTGCGAAATGCCGAGCGCGGACGCGGCTTCCTTTTGACTTATTCCTCTTTTTTTTCTCAATTGCGCAAGGCGGACTGAAAAATTTCCTGCCATTTTATCCCCAAATCCTTTTTTATACAAAATGTAAAACATATTATATTAAAAATATAACAGTTTGTATATTATCATAATAACCAAATTATACGGAGGTCACTTTATGAAAACCTACCAAATCCACCTCATAAGGCACGCAATGACTGCGGAGGGCCTTGAGGGAAAGTATATCGGACATACCGATGTAAAGCTTTGCGAGGACGGAATAAAGCAAGTTGAACAGATGAAGCAGGAGATGGAATATCCGTCGGTTGACGCGGTGTTCACAAGTCCGCTTTCAAGATGCGTTGACACTGCAAGGCTGATTTATCCCGAAAAGGAGCCTACTGTAATAAACGAGCTTATTGAATACGATTTCGGTGAATTTGAGGGTAAAACCGCCGAAGACCTCAAGGATGACGAGGATTTTGCCGAATGGCTTTCGGGAACATCTCCAAGAAAGGCGGCTCCCTTCGGTGAAAGCAACGCGGCTTTTTCTTACAGAGTTTGCGCCTGCTTTGAAAAGATAATCGACGGCATTATTGCCTCAGGAGTCAAAAGCACTGCCGTAATTACTCACGGCGGCGTAATAATGGCTATTATGGCGGCTTACGCAATACCCGAGGCGCCTATGCACGAGTGGCTGACGCCCGACGGCACGGGATATACGCTTCGAATTGACCCGTCAATATGGATGAGGGGAAGAAAGCTTGAAGCGTTCAGCGAATGTCCCTGCTACCCTCTGACCGAGGAGCAGGAGAGAGCGCTCTGGGATGTGTATGACGAATGAAAAAACGGGTGATTTTTTCACCCGTTTTTATTATTTTTAGCTCTAAAATATTGCACTGAATAGTAATAAGTGGTAAAATAAAAATCTATAAAAATTATTATGAGGTAAAATAATGACGGATTTTTCACTGGGCTTCAAAGGCTACGAAAAGGCGGAGGATATCCACGGTCAGATAAGACTGTGCAAGGCGGAAAATAAAAGCTTTCTCCACCTTAACAATATGAATTTCAATTTTGCCTGTAAATATGACGATAATCAGGCGGCTGAAGTGAAAAAGCTTCTTGACAGAGAGGGCGTAAAGGCGCTGTCGCTTTTTGTTCTTGAGGACGTTTCGGCTTTCAGGGTAAAGGCTCTTGCGGATATTTACGGCGTTGAGTACCTTGTTGTAAATTCAAAAGAAAAAAAGCAGGAGCTTGAAAAGGATATTAAAGATAAAATAATTGTAATCAAGGAGGATAAATGATATGTATTCACATCCCGGTTTAAAGGGAAGAGTTGCCGTAATAACCGGCGGTGGCGGAGTGCTTTGCGCAGGCTTTGCAAAGACGCTTGCTTCCCAGGGTGTTAAGGTTGCCGTGCTTGACCTTAACGAGCCTGCCGCAAAAAAGGTTGCGGATGAAATCAACAGGGACGGCGGCGAGGCAATAGCCGTAGGCTGTAACGTACTTGAAAAAGAGAGCATGGAAAATGCACGTAAAATAATCAACGAGAGCCTTGGCACCTGCGATATCCTTCTTAACGGCGCAGGCGGAAATAACCCGAAGGGCACAACGACAAAAGAAACTCTTGAAAAAATTGACCTTGATAACAAGGACGATTCGGTTAAAACCTTTTTTGACCTTGACGCCGACGGCATTTCGTTTGTATTTAACCTTAACTTTCTGGGCACGCTCATTCCCACCCAGGTATTTGCACGCGATATGGCAGGTAAGGAAAACGCCTGCATAGTTATGATTACCTCAATGAACGCCTTCCGTCCGCTTACAAAAATCCCTGCGTATTCGGCGGCAAAGGCGGCGGTAAAGAACTTTACGGAGTTTATGGCGGTTCATTTTGCGGATGTCGGAATCCGTGTAAATTCAATTGCTCCGGGCTTCTTTTCTACAAATCAGAATAAGTCGCTTCTGTGGAATGAGGACGGCTCGCCGACTGCGAGAACGGGAAAGATTTTAGCCGCGACTCCAATGAAACGCTTCGGCGAAACTCAAGAGCTTTCCGGCGCGCTTTTGTTCCTTTGCGATGAAAAATATTCAAGCTTTATCACCGGCACAACAATTGCCGTTGACGGCGGCTTCAACGCTTATTCGGGGGTGTAAGAAATGACGGGTAGCTTTAAATGGTTGCTTCTGGCAATGGTATTTTGTATTTTTGCAATAGTAATTATGCTCGCAGGTCTTCTTAAAAACAATAAAATCATAAATCAGCCTGCGGATACTGCCGAGGAGACCGAAGGAAATAAAAAAGCTGCAAGAAGCGTTTTTACAAAGCACGCTTTGATTTCGGCGGTTTTAATTATTATTGCCGCTGTAATTGCTTTCACGCTCGGCAAAAGCGTCTGATAAAAAAATTTACATAATCAATATTTTTAAAAAGAGGTATAAAAAATGGAAAAGAAAGTATTACTTGAAACATCGGCAAGACACGTTCACGTTTGCCGCGAAACACTTGACATCCTTTTCGGCGAGGGCTACGAGTTGACGAAGAAAAAGGATTTGTCACAGCCCGGTCAGTTTGCCTGTGAAGAGAGAATCCAGGTAATCGGCGAAAAGGGCAGCTTCCCGTCAGTTTCTATTCTCGGACCTATCAGACCTGCCGACCAGGTTGAGCTTTCCGCTTCGGACGCCCGTTCCATCGGCGTAAAGGCTCCTGTAAGAGAAAGCGGCGACGTAGAAGGCAGCGGCGGTTGTAAGCTTGTCGGCCCCAAGGGTGAGGTTGAAATCTCACAGGGCGTAATCGTTGCAAAAAGGCATATTCATATGACTCCTGCCGATGCAGAAGAATACGGTCTTTTGGATAAGCAGATAGTTTCGGTTAAAATCGATTCAGCTGAACGTTCACTCGTTTTCGGCGACGTTGTTGTAAGGGTAAGTGAAAAATTCGCTCTTGCAATGCACATTGATACCGACGAATCCAACGCGGTTATGGCTGCTTCCGGCACATACGGCATCATTCTTGACTGATTATGATAAACAAGCGTAAAAGCGGCGTGCTTATGCACATTACCAGCCTGCCGTCGCCGTTTGGCATCGGCGTTATGGGTACAAGCGCAAAAAAGTTTGCCGAAAAAATCAAGTCAATGGGCTTTTCTATCTGGCAGGTGCTGCCGTTAAATCCGCCCGACAGATTTGCTTCGCCGTACGCCTCCGAAAGCGCCTTTGCAGGTAATTTTATGCTCATAAATCCAAACGGACTTGAAGAAATGGGCTTAATTTCTCATGAAGAGGTGCAAAAGGAATACTACTACGGCTCGCCTTATACAGCCGATTATGAATTTGCCTATCATTCAAGAATGAGGGTATTGCGCTCGGCTTATTCAAAAATGGGCGAGGAACTGAAAAATCAGGTTGTTGCATTTAATAACGAGAACAAATGGCTTGAGGAGTATTCGCTTTTCATGGCGGTGAGAAAGAGTCAGGACGGAAAACCCTGGTGGGAGTGGTCGGACTCACTTTTCGATTATTCCGAAGCAAAAAAAAGAAAAGCCGATTTTTATGACGAACAGCTTTTCTGGCAGTTTGTGCAGTTTGTTTTCTATAAGCAGTGGCAAAAGACGAAGGAAGAAATAAACTCCGTCGGCGTTGAAATTCTCGGCGATATGCCGATTTATGTTTCAATGGACAGCGCGGACGTCTGGGCAAATACGTTTCTTTTTGAAATCGACCAAAAGACCTTTAAACCCAAAAAGGTTGCCGGAGTTCCGCCCGATTATTTTTCGAAAACGGGTCAGCTCTGGGGTAATCCGCTCTATGACTGGTCGGCAATGGAAAAGGACGGCTTTTCGTGGTGGATAAGACGCTTAAAGCACGCGACCGAGATTTACGATATGGTTCGCATTGACCATTTCAGGGCGTTCGCTTCCTATTGGGCAGTATCGTACGGCAGTGAAACCGCAATGGTCGGCGAATGGCTTGACGGCCCGAAGATGAAGCTTTTCGATAAGGTTAAAGAGCAGCTCGGCGACGTTGAAATACTTGCCGAAGATTTAGGCGTGTTCGGAGAGGACGTTGTAAAACTGCTTGAGGACAGCGGCTTCCCGGGAATGAAGGTAATTCAGTTCGGCTTTGCACCAGGTTCAAATAGCTTACATCTTCCGCATAATTATCCCGTCAACTCCGTGGCTTATGTCGGCACTCACGACAACAATACGATTCTCGGTTGGCTTTGGGAGGCTAACGAAACCGACCGCGCATTCGCGCTTGATTATTGCCGCTTTAAGAACGGTAACTGGGGTGAGGGAGGACAAAAGAGCGAATCCTGCCGCAGTATAATAGAAGCGGTCTGGAGGTCAAGCTCGGCTTATGCTGTCATTTCCTATCAGGATATGTGCGGCTTCGGCGCGGACGCGAGAATGAACACTCCCGGAAGAGCAGAGGGTAATTGGCTTTTCCGCACCACCAATGAAGCCATAGACCAAATCGACACCGAGTATTTCAAAAAGATAAATTATCTTTTCTCGAGAGGATAAAATGTAGGGCGGGGGAAAAGCTCCCGCCGATTTTTTTAAAAAATGCTTGACTCTACACCTACTGTAGATTTTATAATCATAACAGAACGAGGTGATTTTATGAAAATGAAAGAGCTTACAGCTTTGACGGGTATTTCCGAAAGGACTATCTATTATTATATTGATGACGGTGTTTTTGTACCCGAAAAGCGTTCCGAAAGCTATACGGGGCGTAAAAGCTATGATTATACGGAAAATGATGTCAGGCAATTAAAACAAATTGCGCTTTTGAGAAAATATGATTTCACCATAAAAGATATTAAATTACTGAAAAAGGAACAAATCAGCATTTCGGATGTTTTGGAAAGGAATATTGAAGAAGCAAAGGAAAATATTGAAGAAAAAAGCCAAAATATTTCTGCTATGGAAAGTGCTCTCGGAAGCAATCCGAAAAATCTTGACGAGCTTTGTGTTATTCTTTCAAACCCGACAATTGAAAAAATGCCTGCTATCAGCGATGGCAAGACAGTGACAATATGGAGCGATATCAAGCTTGTTCTGAGGGCATTGGGAATACTCGGGCTCTGGATTCTGTTTTTTATCACAGCTCCCGAACAAACGGTATTTAAGTTCTTGTTTTTTACGATGATTTACTTTATTCCGCTTTTACTGGATACAGTTGCTTTTATTCTTGAGGTAACGGAAAAGGGCGGAATTATAAGACTCATTTCAATAATATTAAGAGTAATAATGGCGGCTGTATTTGTGTTGAGTTTTGTATCTATGTACAGATTCTCAATAAAAGAAGATAGCATAGAAAAGAATGCTAAATTATTCTCGTCTATTTCCGCAGAGGCATTTGTAGGCATACCCGAAGACGAAAACACAGTTTATGTGAATAATGACAAAAAGTTAGACGCCCGACCGGAAGCCGAATACGCTTTTTTGCCTGTATTGATTAATTCTCATTGTTATTTGAAACATATAGGCATGAACTTGGTAGATACAGATATGGAGTATGTATTATATGTAAGTGAACTTGATGTTGATTTTATCTATTGTGAAAATGTAAAACCCTTGGAAAAAATTCTTCTTTCAATGGAACGAAGGGACATTAAGAAGATGTATTCTTATTATGATAAAAGGAATTTGGAGGAATATGAAACCGATGACGGCTACAAGGTTTCTTCGTTTTATCAAATGCGGCATTCGGGCGGTGAGAATTGCTACTATCTTGCGATTGCAGGGAACGGTAAATTTATTTCACTTCGGTTGGACACACTATTGGAAACTGATTTTGACGATATGAACATTGATGAGTATTATCTTGATTTTTTAAGGGATATGAAATAAAAAAGACAGCTTCACTTGAAGCTGTCTTTTTCTTTATTGGTCTTGAGCACAGAAATAAACCCCCGGTTTTACCGGGAGAATAAAAACGCTTTAGTAAAAATAGAATCGGCGAGCTACAAGCAAGCCGAAAACAATACGATTAAAAAGCCTTCCCCTTGAGTGGAAGGTGGATTGCTGAAGGTAAGACGGATGAGGTGTAGGCGTGCAATGTCGTTAATAAGATAAATGTTTACTTTTTTTCACCTCATCAGTCGCATAAATGCGACAGCTTCCCCTCAAGGGGAAGCCAAAATCGTTAGGGACGGGTTAACCGTCCCTTTTAAAATGTTTTTTTGAATAAAGCGAAGAATTTCAACCGATATAATCAGCACCTCCGATGCATTTGCATCGGAGGTGCTGTAGATGAGCGACCATAGGAAAGCCCCTACAAAAAAGGACACGGAAAACTCCGTGTCCTTTTTTCATTTTCTTTTTACTTTTATTATTCAATTACACTCTCTAACAAAGGCAAATAGTACTTTTCATAACCCTCTTCGTTCGGGTGAACGCCGTCGCCGGTCGGATATACTCCGTTTCTTGTGTATGTATATGAAGAATCCATTCCGCAATTATAACAGTCAATAACCGTCACGCCGTATTTGAGGCATATTTCATCAATTGCGGTTTTATAATCTTCATAAGTCAATCCATAGTCATTTGGTGTGTCTGTTCCGTTGACTTTATGTACTGAAACAAAATAGACCTTTGAATCGGGACAGTTATTCTTTATGTGATATAACGCCGCTTCAAGCGCTCCGCAGGTTGTGTTCATATCAAATTCGGTTTCACCGTCGGGCGTAATGTTTCCTAATGGCGATGAAAGAAAATAATCATTGACTCCGCCTTCAAGAATGATGTAATCGAAATTGTCATTTACATTTTCAATGACACTTTCGCCTATGTGGTGGTATCCGGCTTTATCCGATGATAAGGTTCCTTTGCTGATTGCATTGTTTATTAGAGAATAGTTGTGATTCTCCGCGAATTGTGAAACATATGAATGCCCGTTTGATCCTTGACCAAACGCTATTGAGTCACCGTCGGAATAAATCGATTTGGCTTGTTCATCTTTCTGAATGCATTTTTTTACATAATCCCCACAAATGACTGCACCGTTTCTGTTTATGCGTGAACGCACCGAAACAAAGAATTTATCATAGTCAAGATTATCGACAGTGTAGGTTAATTCAGTTGTAATACCCACCGTTTTCCAGTCTTCACCCGGAAGCATTATCATTATTTCGTATTCGTCTGCTTCGTTTCTTTTTGTCAGTTCGAGATTAAGCGAATCACCGTTTTGCTGCGCCGTAAAATAAACGGCTCTCGGCAAAGTTGATGCTTTGACCGAACTGGAATCAAATCCGTTTATTTCATCATAACCGGCGACTGTAAAAGTGTATTCAACACCGGGCGTAAGATCTTTAAAAACATAATTATTGCCTGTCGTTGTATTTATGGGCAATATTGATGAAGAGGACGCGTTATCATCCGAAACGGCAGGGAAGATATAATAAAAATCAACATTTGCGTTTTTATTCCAACTGAGTCTGGCGCGACCATCGGATACGATAACTTTAAGACCTGTTACAGTGTGCGCAGAGGTTTTTGCTTTAATCGGTTCGTAGCTTTCGCTGTAAGAAACGATTTTATCTAATCCCTTCAAAGCCTTTACTGCAAAATAGTATTTTGTATTGTCCTGAAGGTTATTAAATGTATAGCTGTTGACGCCCGATAAAACAATTGCTTCTCTTTGCCATGCTTTCTGCTCAAGGTCATATTTGTAAAGTATGTAACCATCCGCATTACGGGTCTTGTCCCATGTAAGCGTTATCCTTTCATAAGAAGGGCTGACCGCTATGTTATTGACTGCGTCAAGCAGGGTCGTAACATTTACAGTCGGTCTGTTTGCGCTTAAAACCTCACGCCCGTTTACGGTACGGTAGGAGCGAATTGTAAAGTTGTACTTTTGTCCCGACGATAGTTTTGAAAAGCTGTATGATGTTTTTGTTATTTTTGCTTCTCTTTCCCAGCTTTTTGAGATCGCGTTATAACGGTATAAAACATAACCGTCGGCAGTTTTTGATTTATTCCAGGACAGGTTAATTGTACTTGCAGTTCTTGATGTCACCTTGAAGCCGGTCACATCTTCGGGACGTTTAAAAAGGGTGTAGGCGTATTTTGGAGTGCAGCTCTTGCTTAAAACCTTCTTACCGTCAACGACTTTAAACGCTTTTACCGTAAAGCCGTATTTTGTATATTCGTCTAAATTGCTGAAAGTATAATTATTTGTGCTTGAATTGACACTTGCAATTGTTTCCCATTTCTTTTTTGATGGATTATATTTATACAAAACATAGCCGTCAGCGCCATTGACTCTTTTCCAGGTAAACTTGACAGAGTTTACGGTTCTTGTTTTTATTGCAACGACGGTTACATCTGCAGGAGGTATTATCACCGTTTTCTCTTTTGAATTGGTGCTTGAATAACAGGGTTGTATTCTGCCGCTGAATGTTGAATAGCTTTTGTCGGCTCCTTTGCCCGTCAGAATTAAAACGCTGAAAAAAACAGCAGCGCAAAACAGTATGGAAATAATCTTGTTTAAAAAAGAATTCATTTTATCGCATCCTTAATAATAAATGGCGTATCGCTTTGGCGATACGCCGCGTGTAGTTTGAGGTTTAAAGCTGATAAAACCCAACCTTTTTCATAACCTTGCGAAGTGTTTTTTCGGCTCTGTAGGACGCTTTCTCGGCGCCTTGTTTCATACATTCGTTAAGGTACGCCTTGTCGTTAATGAGACGGGCATACTCCTCTTTAAGAGGTCGCAACTCTTCAACAACCGCTTCGGCAACCGCGCCTTTGAAATCGCCGTAGCCCTTGCCGTCAAATTCCTTTTCGATTTCCTCAAAGCTTTTACCCGTGCAACACGAATAAATGCCCATAAGGTTATTCACTCCGTCCTTGCCGTCTGCAAAGCGTACCTTCGCTTCGCTGTCGGTAACGGCGGACTTTATTTTTTTGACAATGACGTTATCGTCCTCAAGAATTGAAATGAAGGACTTTGTATTAAGGTCGGATTTACTCATTTTCTTTGTCGGCTCCTGAAGCGACATTATTTTAGCGCCGGTTTTGCCGATAAACGGCTCGGGAACTGTCAAAACGTCGCCGTAAATACCGTTGAAGCGGTTTGCAATATCACGGGCGAGTTCAAGGTGCTGCTTCTGGTCGTCGCCGACGGGAACAAAGTTTGACTGATAAACAAGTATATCCGCCGCCATAAGTACGGGATAATCGAAAAGACCGACGTTGATATTGTCAGGGTGCTTTTCGCTCTTATCCTTAAACTGGGTCATTCTTGCCGCCTCGCCGAACTGGGTGTAGCAGTTTAAAATCCAGCTTAACTGCGCGTGCTGGGGAACGTGACTCTGAACTAATACAGTGTTTTTTTTCGGGTCAAGTCCGAGGGCAAGAAGAATCGCGTACATATCAAGCGTTCTCTGCCGCAGGAGCTTCGGATCGGTACGAACCGTAATCGAGTGCAAATCCGCAACGGCATAAAGGCAGTCGTAATCTGACGCCATATTTTTCCAGTTGCGAAGCGCGCCCAGGTAGTTGCCGAGTGTCGGCGTACCCGTCGGCTGAATTGCACTTAAAACTATCTGTTTTCTTTCGTTTTCCATAAAAATTATTCCTTAATCTGTAATGCCTTTACAATTTCGGTAAGCTTTGCTTTGTCAAAAATTCTCGGAACGGGGTAGAGCGGATGCGCTTCCTTCATAGCTCTTTCAACTATTGTGTCAATATCCTCGTCCTTAATCTGGGTAAAGCCCTTCGGGATATTCATTCTCTCGTTCATTTCGTAGATAGCGGCAATAAAGCCCTTTGCCTTTTCTTCATCTGTTGCGCCGTCAATACCGACAATGTCAGCAAGTTTTGAAAGCGAGCCGTAAACGCTGTCACCGAACTGCTCAAGCATAAACGGAAGAATAACCGCGTTAGCAAGTCCGTGAGGCACGCCGTACATTCCGCCGAGGTTGTGGGCAACCGCGTGAACGTAGCCGACATAAGCGCGCGTGAAAGCCATTCCTGCGTAGAAGGAAGCTTCAAGCATATTCTTTCTCGCTTCAATATTTTTGCCGTCATTGTAAGCGGTCTCAAGGTTTTCGAAGATAAGCTTTGTCGCCTTTTCGGCATATTCGCGAGTTGACTTTACGTTGGATTTACCTATATATGCTTCAACCGCGTGAGTTAAAGCGTCAAGACCGGTTGTTGAGGTGATGTGAGGCGGAAGACCTACCGTAAGCTCGGGGTCAAGAACCGCATATTTCGGGCGAAGAACGGGGTCGTTAATCGCATATTTTTCGTGAGTTTTCGGGTTTGAAACAACTGCCGCAACGGTGGTTTCACTGCCTGTTCCTGCGGTTGTGGGTACTGCAAAGAACGGGGGAAGCTTTTTCATAACCTTAAGTGTGCCGCGCATTTTTTCAAGAGGCTTATTAGGTCTTACAATTCTTGCCGCCGCAGCTTTTGCGCAGTCCATAGGAGAACCGCCGCCGAATGCGATAAAGCCTTCGCAGCCGTTGTCAAGATAAAGCTGTTTTGCTTCTTCGATGTTGTCAAAGGTGGGGTTGGGCTGAACGCCGTCATAAACGGTGTACTTAATGCCTTGCTTTTCAAGCTGATCAAAAAGTCCGTCAAGAAGATGAAGTCCCATAAGTCCCTTATCGGTGACAACAAGGACATTGTTTACACCCTTGTCCTTAATGAACGCAGGTAATTTTTTTACGCTGCCTGCGCCGCTGATGGTTTCAGGCGCGTCCCAGTTCATAAACAGGGTAAAAACATAAAAAACCTTCTGATAAGCACGATAGTAGAATTTCTTTAATTCCCACATATTTTTTCACTCGCTTTCTGAAATTTTTCTTTTATAAATATCCCTTTCGATTTGTTCCCTTAACTGTTCGACTGACTCAAATTTCTTTTCGTCACGCAAAAAGGAAACAAGCTCGACTGTGGGACTTGTGCCGTATAAATTGCCGTTGAAAGACAGAATGTGCGTTTCGCTGTTGACATTTTCCGTGTTTTCAACTGTCGGTCGCAGACCGATATTTGTTATGGATTTATATCTTTTGCCGTCAATAACCGTAAAGGAGAAATAGACGCCCTTTTTCGGTTCGACAAGCGTTTTTTCAAGAGTCTGGTTTACAGTCGGTACGCCGAGCTTTCTCCCGAGATGCTTTCCGTCAAGCACCTTCGACGAAAACGAAAAATACCTTCCGAGCATTTCGTTCGCCCTTTCGATTTCACCGCTCTGAATAAGAGAACGGATTTTTGTGGACGAAACGGGCTGTCCGTTGACGCTCACAATAGGCGAAACGGAAAGAACAATGCCGTTTTTTTCGCACTCCTGTTTAAGGTAATCAACATTTCCCGAGGCATTTTTGCCGAAACGGAAATTCTCACCGCACGAAACAGCGCCGACCTTCAACTGTTTAATCAGTATATCATAAAAAAACTCATTTTTCGAGTAGTTGACGATTTTTTTAAACTCAAATCTGACCGCTTTTGCGCCGAGTTCATTTAAAAGCTTTTCTCTGTCCGGGTCGGTAATGAGCCTCGGCACGGTAACGCCGTTTGTGACCGAAAGGGGATGGACGTCAAAAAGCATTACAGCCGTGTCGAGATTTAACTCTTTTCCGAGTCGCACGGTGTTATTTATTACCTGAATATGACCTTTGTGAAGCCCATCAAAAGTGCCGAGCGCAATTGCAGTTTTATTCATTCGCTCAACACCTTCTTTACGCTTAATTCATCGCTTGAAGCCTTTATTTCGCCGATTCCGAGAAAAATGTTTTCGGGTGAATACACGCGGTAATATCCCTCGTTTCCCGAGCAGTCAATTCTGCTTTTCATCAGCTCGCCGCCATTTTTAAAGCGCTTTGCCTGCGAAGAAGAAACGGTGACCTTTTCGTATTTTTCCAAAGCTCTGTCAAGCGGAATTACAAGCTTTTTCAACTCGCTTTCGTCCATCTGGCGCATTTGCTCAAGCGTAGTGCTTTCGTCAATAGAAAATCCGTTTGCCCTTGTTCTTGAAAGCTGATATAAAACCGCGCCGCAACCGAGAGAAACGCCGATATCGTCCGCAAGTGAACGTATATATGTACCTGCGGAGCACTCAACGTAAATGTCAAAAAAGTCGTTCTGAACATTGAGAAGCTCAAGCTTTGAAATTTCCACCTCGCGCTGTTCGCGTTCAACAACCTCGCCGCGCCGCGCAAGGTCATAAAGCCTTACGCCGTCCTTCCTTATAGCGGAAAACATGGGCGGTGTCTGGCTGATTTTACCCCTGAAAGAAGCAAGCGCCTTTTCAATTTCGGACGCGCTCACGCGCACGGGAGTTTTTGTAATAATTTCACCCGTAATATCAAGCGTATCGGTGGTAATGCCAAGCTGAACCTTTGCAATATACGCCTTTTTGTCAGTCTGCAAAAGCTCAATAAACCTTGTGGCTCTTCCGACGGCAATGGGAAGCACACCCGTTGCAAATGGGTCAAGAGTGCCCGTGTGACCGCCCTTTTTTTCGTTAAAGAGCTTGAGCGTCTGCTTTACCGCCCAGAAGGAAGAAATATCCTGTTGTTTATTAAGACAAATAAAACCTGTCATAAACTTTCCTTAACCGTTTTTAGAATAATCCGTTTAACCTCGTCAAGCGTGCCGTTGACTGTGCAACCCGAAGCGCGCGCATGTCCGCCGCCTCCGAGCTTAGCGCAAATTTCACACGCGTCGATGGGTTCGTTGGTCCTGACGGAGATTTTATATTCGTTTTCGGCTTTTTCCCTTACCGTAACGCCGACAAGCACTCCCTCTATCTGACGGGGGAGAGCGGAAATTCCGTCGCACTCCGTTTCGTCCGAGCCGCTCAAACGGAACATTTCGGCGGTTACGCACATAAGAGCGCATTTGTCGTCAAAATACATTTCAAGACTTGAAAGCGCAAGCTTTTCGAGCTTTGCATAGGTTCTGGTTTTCGTTTCGAACATAAGGCGGTTGATTTCGCCGTTGTCGGCTCCAAGCTCAATAAGCTCGCTTGCGCAAAGATGGGTATGAGCCGTGGTGTTTGTGTAACGGAAGCAGCCCGTGTCCGTGGCAATGCCGACATACAGGCAGTCCGCAATTCTTTTGTCAATTGGTACGCCAAGCTCTTTAATAACCGAAAAAACAATTTCGCAAGCCGCAGCTCTGTCCTCAAGGAGAAGAAGAGGGGAGAACTCCCTGTGCGAAATATGGTGGTCAATTGCAAGGTCGATTTTTCCCTCGTATTTTTCCTTTAATCCGTCTCCGAGAAGCTTTATGTCCGCAACGTCAACAGTCACTGTAAAGCCGTCCGAAAAGCTGTCGTTTTTTATTCCGTCGCTTAAAAACAGAAACTTTTTCGGAACCTCGTTTTCACATTCGTGACGAACCTTCTTGCCCATTTTTTTAAGCGCATAAAACAGCGCGAAGCCGCTCCCGAGCGTGTCTCCGTCGGGATTCTGGTGGGAAAGAATTATAATGTTGTCATTCTCCTTTAAAAGCTTCGCCGCTTTTTTGACATCAACCGTCATTTTTATTTCCCTTTTCTAATTTTTTAAAGATTTCAAAGCTGTGCTCAACCGAGTCGTCGGCAATGAATTTTATTTCGGGCGCAACTCTTAAGTGAAGTCTTTTGGTGATTTCGTGTCTTATGAGCCCTGTCGCGCCGGACAGCCCCTTGACCGCTTCCTTTGCCGCCTCAATACCCTCAAGAGCGCTGACGTAAACCTTTGCGTATGACAAATCGTGAGTTACGTCAACGTGGACAACGGTCAGCATTTTGGAGCTGACTCTCGGGTCTTTAAGCTCTCTGACAATGGACGCGATTTCTCTTTTGATATCCTCGGACATTCTGTCCGCTTTATATCCTGCCATTTTATTTCCTCTTTAAAATTATTCGCGGTATTCCTCCATAATGAAGGCTTCAAGTATATCGCCTTCCTTAATGTCATTGAATTTCTGAAGACCGATACCGCATTCATAGCCCGTCGCAACCTCTTTTACGTCGTCCTTGAAGCGCTTGAGCGAAGCGATTTCGTCCTCTGTAATAACAATACCGTCGCGGACTACTCTTATCTTTGCGTTTCTTGTAACCTTGCCGTCAAGCACATAGCTTCCTGCAATAGTGCCTGCGCTTGAAAGCTTGAATACGTTTCTGACCTCTGCCTTGCCGAGAAGGTTTTCTCTGAATTTCGGCGAGAGCATACCCTTTATAGCCGCTTCGATTTCCTCGATGCAGTCATAAATAATGCGGTACATACGCATATCTATTCCGTCGCGCTCCGCAAGGGTGGACGCAACGCTGTCGGGACGAACGTTAAAGCCGACGATAATTGCGTTTGAAGCATTTGCAAGCATAACGTCGCTTTCGCTTACCGCGCCAACGCCGCCGTGGATAACCCTGACGCGTACCTCGTCGTTTGAAAGCTTTTCAAGACTTTGTTTGACCGCTTCAACCGAGCCCTGAACGTCAGCCTTGACGATGATGTTGAGGTCTTTGATTTCGCCCTCGTTGATAGAGTCGAACAGATTGTCAAGAGTAACCTTCTGGAACTGCTTGAACTGCTCTTCCTTCTCCTTGTGCTTCCTCTGTTCAACAAGCTCACGGGCAAGCTTTTCGTCGGAAACGGCGTCAAATATATCGCCCGACTGCGGAACCTCCGCAAGTCCCGTAATTTCAACAGGAACGGACGGGCCTGCTTCCTTAATGGTTCTGCCCTTGTCGTTTGTCATAACGCGAACGCGGCCTACAGCCGTTCCTGCAACAATAATATCGCCAGATTTAAGAGTACCGTTCTGAACAAGAAGCGTTGCAACGGGACCTCTGCCCTTATCAAGACGCGCTTCAATGACAATACCTCTTGCGGCTCTGTTCGGATTAGCCTTAAGCTCCTTAAGCTCCGCAACAAGCAATACGCTTTCAAGAAGCTTGTCAAGACCGTCCCTTGTCTTTGCAGAAACGGGCACGCAAATTGTGTCGCCGCCCCATACCTCGGGAACGATTTCGTATTCTGTAAGCTGTTGCATAACTCTGTCGGGATTAGCGCCCTCTTTATCCATCTTGTTTATGGCAACTACTATTGAAACGTCAGCCGCCTTTGCGTGGTTGATGGCTTCAACAGTCTGGGGCATAATGCCGTCGTCCGCCGCAACAACAAGAATTGCAATATCCGTAGCCTTTGCACCGCGGGCGCGCATTGAAGTAAATGCGGCGTGACCGGGAGTGTCAAGGAAGGTGATATTCTGACCGTTTACGCTTGTTCTGTAAGCGCCGATATGCTGGGTAATGCCGCCTGCCTCGGTTGAGGTGACGGAGGTATTTCTTATTGCGTCAAGAATTGAGGTTTTACCGTGGTCAACGTGTCCCATAACAACAACTACCGGGTCACGGGGCAGGAGGTCTTTTTCATCGTCCTCGGTGATATCCATAATTCTTTCTTCAATTGTGACAACAACTTCCTTTTTAACCTTTGCGCCGAGCTCGGTTGCAACAATTTCCGCCGTATCGTAGTCAATTACCTCATTGACATTTGCCATAACGCCGAGTGAAAACAGCTTTTTGATAACCTCGGCGGCAGTCATCTTAAGAAGCAGCGCGAGGTCGCCGACAGTGATTTCCTCGGGAACGGTGATTTCAATTGTTCTCTTTGCTCTCTCTTCGGCAATTCTCTTAAGGCGTTCAGCCTCTGTCTCTTTTTTGCGCTTTACGCCGCCCTGCTTACGGTACTGCTGACTCTTCTGCTTAAGCTTCTGCTTCCTGACAAAATTATCTGTATTCGTGTTGGCAGGAGCGATTTCGTCATATTTTTCGTTGTACTTATCGATATTGATGTTGCCGGCGTCTCTTGTATCAATGGTCTTTCTTTCGCCCTTGGTACGAGCCTGCATAGGCTTATTTGCCTTATCCTTTTTCTTCTGCGCCGCTGCAGCGGAAGCAGGTGTTTTTGAGGTTGCGGTCTTTTTGACGTCGGAATCCTTTTTCTCCAATGTCTTTTTTGCAGCTTTGCTTTCGGCTGAATTTTCTGTTTCTTCCTTTTCAGCCTTTGCCTGAGCCTTCTTCTCTTCAGCCGCGGCGTATTCCTCGGGCTTTTTAGCCATCGCAAAATACGCGTCAAGGCTTTCGGGCGCATGCTGCTTTGAAAGAATATCAAAAACAGCGTCAAGCTCTCTTTCCTCAAGCGCAGTCTGATATTTTTTCTCGCCCTCAAACAGGGGAGAAAGCAATTCTATAATCTGTTTGCTCTGGATATTAAAATCCTTTGCAAGTTCGTGGATTTTATATTTTTTAGTCATATATTAACCTCCCGATATGTCATAAGCTTTTTTGAAAGGTTTTCGTCATTAACGGTAATGACTGCCGCCTTTGAGCCGATTATATATAAGAACTGTTCCATTGTGTACTCAACCGTAACAAGCGCAGTGCCGCTTTGACTGCAAAAAGTTTCAAATTCCTTTTGAAGCCTTTTGGAAGAGTCACTTGAAAGGATACAGAGAAAGGCTTTTTTGTTTTTGACGGAAAGCTTACTTTCGTCGTGGCCGACGCTTATCTTTCCGGCTTTTCTGCAAAGCCCTAACATCCCTGCAAACAAATCGTTATTCATTTTCCAGTTCACTCTCCATACTGTCAAGTACGTCCTCGGGGATAGGTGACGAAAATGCCCTTTCAAAACGCTTTGCTTTCCTTGCTTTGATAAAGCAGTCCCTGTCGTGACAGATATATGCGCCTCTGCCGTTTTTCTTGCCCGTAAGGTCAAGCGAAATTTCGCCCTGATTATTTTTAACAACGCGTATAAGCTCTCTTTTGGGCTTAACTTCACCGCAACCCAGGCACTTTCTCATGGGAATTTTCTTTTCCGCCATTTTTCTTCCCCCTTTTTAAATAGTCCTTTTATTATCAGCCCTCGTAGAAGCCGCTTTCGGGCTTGATGTCAATTTTCCAGCCCGTAAGCCTTGCCGCAAGACGTGCGTTCTGACCTTTATTTCCGATAGCCAGTGAAAGCTGATTATCGGGAACGGTTACCTGACAGGATTTTTCCTGCTCGTTGACTATTTCAACCTTGAGCACGTCTGCAGGGGCAAGAGCCGCCGCAACAAACTCTGTCGGGTCCTCGCTGTATTTGACTATGTCTATTTTCTCGCCGCCGAGAAGCTCAACAATTTTTTCAACTCTCTGACCTCTTGAACCTATGCAGGCGCCTACGGGGTCAATATCGGCATCCTTTGAGAAAACAGCCATTTTTGTTCTGGCTCCTGCCTCACGGGAAACCGCTTCAATAGTAACCGTGCCGTCGAAAAGCTCGGGAACCTCTTCTTCAAAGAGCCTTCTTATAAGGTTCGGATGGCGTCTTGAAATCATAGCCTTCGGTCCCTTGTCGGTAACTCTCGCTTCAATAATATAAACCTTTACGGTATCGCCCTCGTGAAGGATTTCACCCTCAACCTGCTCGTTTTTCGGAAGAATTGCTTCGCTCTTGCCGATTTCAACGGTAGCGTTGCCCGTAACGGGATCAATTCTTACAACCTTTGCATTGACGATTTCCTGCTGCTTTGACTGGAATTCCTTAAGCATTATGCCCTTTTCGGCATCACGCAGTCCCGAACGGATGGCGTGCTTTGTGGACTGGGCAGTGATTCTTCCGAATTCCTTCGGGTCAAGGTCAACCTCAATTACGTCACCGAGCTTTGCATTTTTCTTAAGCTCCTGAGCCTGCTCGACAGTAAGCTCAATTGTGGGCTTCTCAACTGTTTCGACAACAGTCTTTTTGACGAATATTCTTAAAATATTCTTTTCGGGGTTGATTTCGCAACCGACGTTTTCCTCTTCGCAGTCGTTAAGCTTTTTAACCTGCGTTAAAACGGCGGTCTTGATTCTGTCATAAAGAAATTCGGCAGGAATGCCTCTTTCCTTTTCCATCATATTGACAGCTTCAAAAAATTCCTTGTTCTGCTTACTCATTTTCGTTGAAACCTCCAAAATCGTCTAATTTAACGTATGACGCCTCTTTTTTATTAAAATTAAGACCTCTGCCGTCATCCAATTCAACGGTTACGTTCCCGTTGTCGTATTCAAGCAGCGTGCCCTTATAGTCGCGTTTGCCTTCGTAGGCGTGAATAAATCTGACCATAACCCTTTCGCCCAGAAACTGTTCGAAATGGAAATCCCTTACAAGCTCACGTTCTATCCCGGGGGAAGAAACCTGAAGACTGTAGCTTTGCTCAATAGGATCAAGTTTATCCAGCGGAGCGTCGATAGCGTGACTCATATTTACGCAGTCGTCAATGTTTATGCCGCCTTCCTTGTCGATGAAGATGCGCAAAAACCAGTTCGCGCCTTCTTTCTGGAATCGCACGTCCCACAGCGTAAGACCGAGGTCCTTTGCAATAGGCTCTGCAATTTCCCACACGAGAGCGACAGTGTTTTTCTTCTCTGCCATATTTTCCTCCAATAAAGTTTTGAGAGCGGGTCGCCCCACTCTCAAAGTCAATACCTATACTTACCAAAGCACATAATACCATATATTATATAAATTTGCAACACTTTTTTTATATTATTTTATAAACTGCTCAATTTCCTCTGCCTTGAGGACGCTTGACGTCCTTTTAATTTCCTTTCCGTTTTCAAAAAGCACCATTGTCGGCGCGCTCATTATCCCGTAGAGCATTGACAGGTCGGGACTTTTATCCGAAATAATATTAACGCATTTTATAAGTCCCTTTTCGTCAAACTTTTTAAATTCCTCGCCCTGAATTTTGCAAAGCGGAAAAGCCTCCGAGCTGAAATATGCAACAGCTCTGCCGTTATAGTGCAAAAGCTCATCCGTTATATTCATAAAATTAACTTCAGTTATCATTATTCCTGTACTCCTTTGATATTTCCCCGGCAAGGTATTGAGCTTTACATAGGTCTAAATTACCTACGGGATGCTCGTCTGTCCCGGGAATAAAAATATCGGCAAACGGCTTGATATTCAAGAGGTTGCACGCATATTGACACTGCTTTTTAATTACATCAAAGCCTGTTCGGCTGTCATAGCCGCCCGTGACAAGTAAAACACCTTTACGTTCTTTTCTGAACGAATAGATTACGCCGCGTTCGTGCCGCGCGTTATAATACCGCTGAAGACGGTCAAAAAGCGCCTTAACCGGGGCGGGCAAGCCGAGATTATATACGGGAGTGGCAAATACAACCACATCCGCTTCCCCGAGCTTTTTAAAAAAGGAGTCAAGGTCCTTTTTACGGCAGTCGTCGACTCCCTTGCAGTAGCCGCAGTCGTCACACGGTAAGGGAGAAAGGTCGAAAATATATTCCGTTTCAATTTCGGCGCTTCTGTCAAGACCGCTTAGAAATCCGTTAAGCAGTCTTTTTGTATTCGCGCTTTTACGCGGAGAGCCGAAAATAACAAATACCTTCATTTTAATCCCCTGAATGAATTATTTACCGATAAGTATTGTACCACTTTATGAGGATATGTTCAATATTTGAATTATGTAAATTTTCTGTAAAAAATAAAAATAAATGTTTATTTATTAAAAAAACCGTATTATAATATGACTGCAAAAAAAGGAGGCGGTTAAATTGGCTAAAGGCGAAAAAATGAAAAAAATCAAAACTACTCATTTTGGAATTCAAAGAAAAATAGTTGCCAATATGACTACTGAATCGTGGGCAAACATTCCCCACGTTACCTATAACTATGAGCCTGACGTAACGGAGTTTATGATAGAGTATAAGCGCCTGAACCAGGGCGTTGAGCCTGAAAAGAAAATTACGCTCAATACGGTAATGCTTAAAATCATTGTCGAGGGCTTAAAGGCTGACCCGGAGATGAACGCTCATATTGAATTTGACAGAAAGCTTGTCAGAGGCCAGATTCACACCTTTGAGGATATAAATATTTCAATGCCGATGGTGCTTCCCAACGGCGAAATGATGACAATAAATCTTCACAATTTTGAAAACAAGAATCTTGACGAAATGACTGCGTATATTGCGGATGTCAACCGCAGAATTGCAAACACCGACCTTAACGAGGTTATGTTTGACGTTTCGCTTGACAACACTCTTACGGAGCTTAAAAAGGGTAAAATAAAAAAGACGATTTACCGTCTTATCGGTTCAAAAACAGGTAAGCAGAAGGTAAAGACTCTTTCGGGTAAGGAAAAGAGCGCTTATTATAAAATCCCCGAAAGCGACCGACTTACAAAGCACGATATTGAGCAGGGTACGATTACCGTATCGAATATCGGTTCGACCTACCGCGAGCAGAGGGGAGCTACGTGTATTCTTGAAATAATTCCGCCCCAGGTCTGCGCGATAGCAGTCGGCGCGGTTCAGGATAAGCCCGTTGTAGTTGTCAATGAGCAGGGTGAAAAGGAAATTGCCATTCGCCAGATTATGCCGCTTTGTATTGCTTTTGACCACAGAGCGCTTGATTTTGGTGAAATTGTTCCGTTCTTAAAGAAGCTTGACTCGATTTTTGAAGAGCCTGAAGTAATCCACACCTGGAAAAATGAAAAGCTCAGTGACGAGAGTATGGCTGAAATCAAGTCCGAGCGTGAGGAACGTGAGGCTAAGTATCAGTTGAGCAAGGAACGCGAAAAGGAGCGCAAAGAGGCTGAAAGAGCGGCTGAAAAGGCAAAAAAGGAAGCCGAAAGACTTCAGAAGGAAGCCGAGCGCAAGGAAAAAGAAGCCAACGAAAAGCTTGAAAGGGCAAAAAAGGAAGCCGAAAAGGCTTTGAAAGAAGAGCTTGAGCGAAAGGAAAAGGAAGCCAAGGAAGCCGAAAAAGCGCAAAAGGAAGCTGCGGAAAAGGCTAAAAAGGAAGCCGAGAAAGCGCGCAAGGAAGCCGAAAAAGCCGAAAAGGAAGCCGCGGAAAAGGCAAAACGAGAAGCAGAAAAAGCTAAAAAGGAAGCCGAAAGGGCTGAAAAAGAGGCTGAAAGACTTCGCGAAAAGGAAGAAAAACAGCAGCGTGAAATAGAAAAGGCAAAAGAAGAAGCCGAAAAGGCAAAGCAAAAGGCTGAAGAGGCGCTCCAGAAAGCCGAGGAAGCGAAGAAAAATGCCGAAAGCGTGTTAGGTGAAGATGAGTAAAATCCTTTTTATTGAATACCCTAAATGCACCACCTGTCAGAAAGCTAAAAAGTGGCTTGACGAAAACGGAATTTCCTATGACTCAAGGCACATAAAAGAAGAAAACCCGACATACGCCGAGCTTAAAAAATGGTATAGGCAAAGCGGTATGGAATTAAAGAAATTCTTTAATACAAGCGGACTTTTGTATAAGTCGATGGGCTTGAAAGAAAAGCTGACCGATATGACAGAGGACGAACAGTTAAAGCTTCTCGCAACTGACGGTATGCTTGTCAAACGCCCTTTGGTTATTACGGATAAAGCAATTCTAATAGGCTTTCGTGAGAGGGAATGGGAAGATAAGCTTAAATAATTAAATTAAAAATGAAGCCCAAGGGTGTCGTCCCAAGGGCTTCTTTTTCTTTATATATCAAGGTTCGCAAGTGTCGCTTGACAAATGCAAGTAATCAATGCTTTTACTTTTTGCGCTTTATATGATACAATTTGTTTAAAGGAGAGTGAGACCCATGACCGTTGGCGAAAAAATACAGTATTACAGAAAACTGTCGGGACTTTCCCAGGAAGAACTCGGACAAAAGCTGTTGGTCAGCAGACAGACAATAAGCCAGTGGGAAAATGACCAAACCGTACCTACCATAGATAATCTTTTAAGGCTTAAGGAAATATTCGGAGTTTCAGTTGACGAGCTTCTCGGCGCGGAGCCTGCAGAAGTAAAAACAGAAGAGAAACCGTATGAGGAATACTCTTATACAATGACTCAGGAAAACGCGGAGAAAATGAAAAAGTATTTCTTTGTAAATACTACAAGAGTCCTATTTCTGTCACTTTCAGTTATTGTTATGATATGCATATTGTATGTAATTTCAAATCCGATTATGGAGCATCCCTTGCTGTCGTATTCATTTTTTGTGATTTTTATGCTCGGCTTGCTGGTTGCGGCGTATTTTGTTGCCCGTTTCAAAATAAACAAAATCTGGAACAGCGCAAATCCCGACATAACCGAAACTGTTCACGAGTACAAGTTGTTTGACAACTATCTTTTGTTAAATATTGTCAAAAAGTCTGAACCGACGGGTACCTTAAAGATTTATTATAATAATATTGATAAAATCCACGATTTAGGGGAATTCAAGCTTATCGAGTCTCAACAGCAGGCATATCCGATAGGCGCACAGGAATTTCAAAACAGCGCTTTTTTTAGTCAGTTTACAGAACAAAATCCTAATAAATACGTTAATGAATCAAAAATAAAAAAGCTAAAAGCTCTATCGATATTCTTTATTATTCTTTGCGTTTTCTCGGTGCTGTTAGTTGTTCCCTGCGTTGAGCTAATAATCGGGTTTGAATTGTTTGGGCTTGGATTTGAGCAAACAGGACTGAAGTTTTTATATCTTCTTGTACTTATGCCAATTGCATCAATTGTATTTGGAATAATTGCATGCCGTAAGGGTATAAAGGCGAAAAGGAATATAGTTGTCGGGATTATTTTTGTCATTCTGGTTACATTAACGTGTTTTGCTTTTTCGTGGACAGAGAGCTTAATGGCAGACAACGATACCCCTATTGTTGAATTTGAAGAAGCAACTAATTATGACCTGCCTGAACCGGTTAAGTTATTTACAGACAACAAAAGAGAGGGTCTGCTCGAGGATGTTTATGATTTGCCGGAAAGTGCTGTAGATAAGGACAGCCCGATAGGCTGGGACTGCTTCTTTACTGTTGACAGAAAGGATGCAACAGAGTTTATTGAAAGTGTTTCAAATGATTCCAATTGGATTACAAAGGTTCCAAATGAGCTTATAGATGCACTGGATTTGACTCAAGAAGCTGTCAGCAGCTCATATTACCACCTTGTCTACAATATGGAAACGGGAGAATACAATAAACTTCCTGCAAAAGACGGTGAATACAGGCTTTATTATGTAAGCTTTGATGTCGATTCCGATATGTTCACGATTCAGGAACATTTTATAAATCAAAAAACACAATAAAAACAAAAAGGACTTGCCGATTTGGTAAGTCCTTTTACTTATAAAATGAAGTCGGCTCAAGCGCCTGATGAAGACAGCCTGACGGCTTATTGAAGTCATTCGCTTTGCTCATTAACGAAGCGAAGACGCCACGGAAACGAAAGTTTTTCTTCATTAGCGTAAGCGTCTTCATTCCTTCATTAGCCGTAAATATACGGCGTCTTCATTATTTCATGCCGGTGACCGGGGGCCGACAGCCTCGCTTACGCTTGCTGTCGCAGGCAACAATTATATGTCCGTTTTGCGTTGCCTTCGGCAAACCGCAAAACATGGACAATCGGTTCGACCCCTATTGCAGATCAATATAACAAAATCCCCTGTGCATAGAAGCACAGGGGATTATATTATGCCGGTGACCGGGGTCGAACCGGTACGGTGTCGCCACCACTGGATTTTGAGTCCAGCACGTCTGCCAATTCCATCACACCGGCATTTGTCAACGGTTGATATTATACAGTAAACAAAATGAAAAATCAACTGTTAATTTTTGTAGAAATCTATATTGGCTTCCCCTTGAGGGGAAGCTGTCACGAAGTGACTGATGAGGTGGGAAACTATAATACAGATGTCATTTATGGTGTTTCACACCTACACCTCATCCGTCAACCCTTCGGTTGCCACCGCTTGACAAGCCCGTCCCCTCTGTCGCTTTGCGACATCTCCCCACACCGTGGGGAGTCACCCCCTTAGGGGAAGGCGTTTTATATTTTCATTTGTGTAAATTTTCCGTTTTCGTATGCGACAAGGGATTTTACTTTACATTCCTTTAGAATCTCAACGGACTCGTTGAAAAAGCAGTCAAGAGTATTTACCGAATGCGTGTCGGACGAAAGAACGAAGCGGACTCCCTTTTCGTTCATATATTCAATTATCTCTTTTCTCGGGTAGGGGACAGAACGCGCTTTTCTTGAAATCGCACCGGTGTTTATTTCAACAATTATACCCGTCTTTGCAACCTCTTCGGCGGCAGAAAGAGATAAATTCCTGTACCAAATTGAGCCTTCGTCAATAAAATTTGCTTCCTCGTTATATTTTAAAAGCAAATCGAAGTGTCCGAGTATGTCCGCTCTTTCGCGCTTTGAGGCCTCTATAACATTTTCAAAATATTTCTCCGCGTACTCCCTTGTTCCGCCGCATGCCTCAATTCCCTTTAAAATTTCCTTCGGAGAGTTGTCTGCGTAGTAGATTTTTCCGTCGGGAGCGGTAACGCTGTGAACGGAGCTGATAATGTACTCAAACGGCTTTATCTGTTTTTCGGAATAATCGGAATTTAAGTCCATTTCAAGACCGAGCAAAATCTCCATTCTTCCGCGGTATTCCTCTTTTAATTTTCTTACTCTTTTTATATATTCGTCCTGTCCGTATGCTGTCATACACCAGCCCTCGTACCAGGGCAGAACGCTGTGCTCGGAAAAACCGAACGCTTTAAACCCGAGCGAAAAAGCTGCTGCAGCCATTTCTTCGGGAGTGTTTTTCCCGTCACCGAAAAAGGTGTGAGAATGTAAATTGTAGGGATAAGAAATCATTGCATTTTTTCCTGCTTTACCTTTTTTTCAACGATTTTGCGGCTGCCGAGTTCCTTTAAAATATCCTCCGGAGTAATGCCCATTTCAACCATAAGCACGAGCGTGTGATAGCACAGGTCGCTTATTTCGTAAATGACCTCTTCCTTTGAGTTCTTTGCGCCTATGATGACCTCCGTGCATTCCTCGCCGACCTTTTTAAGAATTTTATCAAGTCCCTTGTCAAAAAGATACGACGTGTACGAGCCTTCCTTCGGGCTTTCCTTTCTTCCCCTGAGAAGCTCGTAGAGCATATCAATTGAAAAATCGTTTATTTCTTCATTTTCAAAAACTGTTGACGAAAAGCACGAATCCGTGCCCAGGTGACACGCAGGACCCGCCTTAATTACCTCAACTACAAGCGCGTCACAGTCGCAGTCCGCCTTTATGGTGATGATTTTCTGGGTATTTCCGCTGGTTTCGCCCTTTCTCCAGAGCGTCTGCCTGCTTCTTGAATAAAAGCAGGTGTAACCCTCATCCATTGAAATCTTTAACGATTCCCGGTTCATATAGGCGACTGTGAGCACCTTTTTTGAAAAGAAATCCTGAACAACGGCAGGAATGAGACCGTTTTCGTCAAATTTGAGCTTGTCTAAATCAAACATTATATAATCCTCATTTCAATATTTTCGTTTTTAAGATACTGCTTTAATTCGGGGATTTTAACCTCGCCGAAATGGAAAATAGAAGCCGCAAGCCCAGCCGAAGCGTCCGTGTTTTCAAAAAGAGTTTTGAAATGCTCTTTACTTCCGGCTCCGCCAGAGGCTATTACGGGGACGTTTACAACCGAACAAACAGCATTAAGCATTTCAATATCAAAGCCGTTTTTTACTCCGTCGGTGTCAATGGAATTGAGAACAATTTCGCCTGCGCCGTTTTTTACGCCTCTCTTTGCCCATTCAATTGCGTCAATACCCGTGTTTTCCCTGCCGCCCTTGGCAAAGACGGTAAAGGAGCCGTCAACACGCTTGACGTCCATTGAAAGCACAACGCATTGGTTGCCGTATTTTTTAGCAGCTTCCCGTATCAAATCAGGATTTTTTATGGCGCCCGAGTTTACGCTGACTTTGTCCGCGCCGCATTTTAAAACCCTGTCAAAATCGTCAACCGTGTTTATTCCGCCGCCGACAGTAAGAGGGATGAAAACGCATTTTGCGACCTCGGTGAGAATATCCGTAAAAAGCCGTCTTCCTTCAAACGAAGCCGTGATATCGTAAAAAACAAGCTCGTCCGCGCCCTGCTCGTTATAGTACTTCGCGAGCGTGACGGGGTTTTCAACATCCTTTATTCCTTTGAAATTCTGTCCTTTGACGACTCTGCCGTCCCTTACGTCAAGGCAGGGGATTATTCTTTTTGTAATCATTTTTGTTCACCTGCCATAGCTACAGCTTCTATTAAGTCAATTGCATTCGTGTAAAGCGCCTTGCCGAGAATCGCGCCGTAAAGACCGATTTCATTTAATAAACGGATTTCATCTGTAAACGTAATTCCGCCCGAGGCGACAATATTCATCTTTAACTCATTTTTAAGCCTTTTATATATTTCAATGTTTGTCCCTTTTTCGGCTCCGTCACGTGAAATATCGGTGTAAATGACGGTTGAAACGCCGTTTTTTTCCATTTCCCTGCAGAATTCAACGGAGTCCTTTTCGCTCACGTCAAGCCAACCGCGTGTTGCCACAAAGCCGTTTTTTGCGTCTATGCCTACGGCGATTTTTTCCTTGAACTTGTCCACTGCTCTTTTAAGAAAATCGGGGTTTTCAAGCGCCGCAGTGCCGAGTATTATGCGGCTCACACCGTTGTCGAGATACTTTCTTATTCGTTCCTCGTCCCTTATGCCTCCGCCGATTTCAATAAACAAATCGGTCTTTTTCGCAATTTCTTTGACGGTGTCAAAATTTGAAAGAGAGCCGTCCTTTGCCCCGTCGAGGTCAACCGTATGAAGAAATTTTGCGCCGCATTTTTCAAACTCCCTTGCCACGTCAACAGGGGAGGAGGAATACACGGTTTTCTTTTCGTAGTTGCCCTGAACAAGCCTAACCGCGCAGCCGTCTATAATATCAATTGCAGGAAAAATTTTCATAGTAAAATCCTTTATATTTCAGAAAATGCCTTTAACATTTCGAGTCCGATCTTACCGCTTTTTTCGGGATGAAACTGCGTGCCGAACACGTTTTCGTTTTCAACCGAAGCAGTAATTTGTATACCGTACTCGGTTGAAGAGGAGAGATATTCCTTTTCGGTTTTTGCGTAGTATGAATGGACAAAGTAAACGCAGTCGCCGTTCTTTGTGTATTTGAGAAGGCAGTTGTCCTTTTTAATGTCAAGCGCGTTCCAACCGATTTGCGGAACGTTAAGGTCTTTTCTTTCTTCGGGCAGGCTGTCAAGTATCGGTACAACCTCACCGGGAACAAGACCGAGTCCGTCATATTCGCCGTATTCATAGCTTTTATTAAAAAGCAGCTGCATTCCAAGGCAAATGCCTAAAAACGGCTTGCCGCCTTTCGCTTCTTTAATAAGAAAATCCTTCATACCCGTGTCTTCTAATTTTTTTACCGCGTCGCCGAAAGCGCCGACTCCGGGCAGAATTATATGCGAAGCATTTTTTATTGTTCCTGTTTTATTTGTCACAACCGTTTCAAGACCGAGAAAGTCAAACGAGCTTTTCAGGCTGAAGAGGTTGCCTACGCCGTAATCAATAATGGCTATCATTAAAGAACTCCTTTTGACGAGGGGATTTCGTCACCTATGGTTTTGTCAATGCTGACGGCAGTTTTTAAAGCTCTTGCAACCGCCTTGAAAACACCCTCAATAATGTGGTGGGTGTTTTTGCCGACTAATTTATGAATGTGAAGAGTAAGCTTTGCGTTTCTTGAAAATGCAATAAAAAACTCCTCGCAAAGCTCTGTGTCAAATGTGCCGACCTGCGGCGAGGGAATGTCGCAGTCAAATAAAAGCAGGCTTCTTCCGCTGATGTCAACCGCGGTGAGAATAAGCGTTTCGTCCATCGGGAGGATTACCGAGCCGTAACGGGTTATGCCTGCGCAGTCGCCGAGCGCATCGGCAAATGCCTGACCGAGGCAAATGCCTATATCCTCAACCGTGTGGTGGCAGTCAACCTCAAGGTCGCCTTTGCATTTTAAATCAAGATCAAATCTTCCGTGCTTACAGAAAAGCGTGAGCATGTGGTCAAAAAATCCTATACCGCTTGACCCGTTAAAAGCTCCTGTTCCGTCCAGGTCTAATTTTAAAGCAATATCGGTTTCATTGGTCTTTCTGTTAATTTCGGCAGTTCTCATTTCAGGTTCCTCCCAAGAGTGTCAATAAGAGCGGCGTTTTGCTCCTTCGTTCCGACTGTAATGCGAAGATAATCCTTAATTCGCTCCTTTGAAAAATGGCGGACAAGAATTCCGTTCTCCTTAAGTTTAAGGTAAAGCTGTTCACCGTCGACGCCGTCCTTTTTTGCAAATACAAAATTCGCGCCCGAATTGAGTACGGTAAAGCCGAGTTGCCTTAAATCGTCAGTGAGCTTCTTTCTGTTTTCTTTAATAAGGGAAACCGTTTTTTCGAAATACTCCCTGTCCTTAATCGCCGCTGCGCCGATTTCAATTGAAAGTCGGTTAAGGTTATACGGGTTAAAGGAAAATTTTGCCTTTTCAAGGTCGGCAATAAGCTCTCTGTCGCCGAGCGCAAAGCCTATTCTCGCGCCTGCAAGGGCGTATGACTTTGAAAAGGTGCGGACAATGAGAAGATTTTTATATTTTCCTATGAGTCCCATTGAAGAACAGTCCGAAAAATCGCAATATGCCTCGTCAATGACGACAACGTGATTCGGGTTTGCAATAAGAATCTTTTCAATTTCCTGTTCTGAAAGAGTAAGTCCTGTCGGGGCATTCGGATTTGCAATATAAACAGTTCCGCAGTCGGAAAGATAGTCGCCCGTATCAATTGAGAAATCTTCTTTTAAAGGAATTTCATTATATTTAAGACCGAAGAACGAAGCAAATACGGGGTAAAAGCCGTATGAAATATCGGGAAAAACAACCGTGTCCTCCTTTTTGCAGAAGGCAAGAAAGGACAGAGCCAGCACCTCGTCGCTGCCGTTGCCGCAAAATACGTTTTCGGTTTTGAAGTCGTAAACTTCGGTAATTGCCTCTTTAAGAATGCGGCAGGTCGGGTCCGAATAAAGACGTAAATCTTCTGCTTTTTCACTGTTTACAACCGCCTTAACCTTTTCACTCGGAGGAAAGGGGAACTCGTTTGTGTTAAGCTTTATGTAGGACTTATCCTGTGGCTGTTCGCCGGGGACGTATGCGTCCATATTTTTAAGAGTTTCAGTTGAAAAAATACTCATTATTCTTCCTCAAATCTTGTTGTTACGCTTCTTGCGTGACCCGAAAGTCCCTCGCGTTCGGCAAAAAGCGCGATTTTATTCTTTGCCTTTTCGAGTTCTTCTTCGGGATAGTAAATAAACTGGGTTTTCTTAATGTAATCGTCAACCGAGAGCGCAGAGGAGAAGCGAGCCGTTTTGCCGGTCGGCAGGGTGTGATTCGGTCCTGCAAAATAATCGCCTAAGGCTTCGGGAACATTTTTTCCGAGAAATACGCTTCCGGCGTTTTTTACCTTTTCAAGAAGCTCAAACGGATTTTCAACCGCTAATTCAAGGTGCTCGGGAGCAACCTCATTTGCAAGCGCTATAGCCTCGTCCATATCGTTTACAATAAACGCCTTTCCGTAGTTTTCAACGGAATATAAAGCGATTTCATAACGGGGGAGAAGCTTTACCTGCCTGTCAACCTCGGCTGATACCGCTTTTGCGAAGCTTTCGTCAGTCGTGATAAGAATCGCAGCGGCAAGCTTGTCGTGTTCAGCCTGGCTCAATAAGTCAGCCGCAACAAATTTCGGATTAGCTGTTGGCTCGGCGACAACAAGAATTTCGCTCGGACCTGCTATCATATCGATATTTACCTTGCCGAAAACCTGTCTTTTGGCAGTCGCTACAAAAATGTTTCCGGGTCCTACGATTTTATCAACCTTTGGAACACTTTCGGTGCCGTAGGCAAGAGCCGCAATTGACTGCGCACCGCCCGACTTGATTATTTTATTCACGCCTGCAACCTTGGCGGCGGCGAGAATATCCGAACGGATATTTCCGTTTTTGTCGGGAGGGGTGACCATTACTATTTCATTTACTCCTGCAATAACCGCAGGGATAGCATTCATAAGCACGCTTGACGGATAGCTTGCGGTGCCGCCGGGCACATAAAGCCCGACCTTTTCAATAGGTGTAATCTTCTGACCGAGGACTATTCCGTTTTCCTTTTTAAGCGTAAAGCCGTCGCGCTTCTGCATTGAATGGAATTGACGGATGTTTTCTGCTGCCTGTTCAAGAACGGCAATAAAATCCTTATCCGTATTGTTATAGGCATTTTCGATTTCCCCATCGGTTACGACAAGATTATCAATAACGCATCCGTCAAATTTTAAAGCGTATTCTCTTAAGGCCGCGTCGCCGTTTGTGCGGACGTTTTCAATTATATCGGCAACCGTCTGTTCAACGTCGCGGCGGTCGGTCGTGCCCCTGTTGAGAAGAGCGTCAACGTCCATTCCGTTTTTATATTTGATAATTTCCATTTTTTCACCCGATTTTTTCCGCTAACTGCGTGTTGATTTTCATTATTATTTCGTTCTTGAAGCGAAAGGCGTTTTTATTTGCAATAAACCTTGCGCTTATGGGCATTATCTCCGTATAGACCTTCAGGTCGTTTTCCTTAAGGGTGGTGCCCGTTTCAACTATATCGACTATTACGTCGCTCATATCGAGTATGGGCGCGAGTTCAATTGAGCCGTGAAGCTTTATTACGTCAATTTCGCGGTTTATTGAGTTATAATATTTTTTTGCGATATTAACGAATTTAGTCGCCACTCTCAACGGCTCGTCCGTGTTTTCCACCCAACCGTTTTTAGCCGCAACCGCCATTTTGCACTTGCCGAGCTTCAGGTCAAGCAGCTCGTATACATCCGGCTCGGTTTCAAGAAGAATGTCTTTACCGACAACCCCGATGTCTGCCGCTCCGCGCTCAACGTAAATTGCAACGTCCGACGGTTTTACAAGAAAATAGCGTACCGTTTTTTCGCTGTTTTCAAAAATAAGCTTTCTGTTGTCCTCAAAGATATCCTCGCAGGGGTAGCCCGTTTCGGCAAAAAGCGAATAGACCTTTTTACCGAGCCTGCCCTTCGGCAACGCTATGTTAATCATTTTTGTTCCCCCTTAAGTCAAGCACCTTTTCGGCGGTAATATTGTCAGGCATTTCTCTTTCAATTCTAATTGAAAAGCTTTCGTTTTCAAGCTGATGAGCCGTTAAATAAATTTCCGAAAACTCTGTTTTATCGTCATAGAGTAAAAGCACGTCGCAGTCAAAATTCTTTTTCTCGTAAAGGAGTCTTGAAAGCTCGTCAATATAGACGGCAAAGCCGATGGCGCCGCTCTTCTTACCCATTTTTTTAGTCAGAAAATCGTAGTTTCCGCCCTTGAGAACAATTTTTGAAAGACCCTTTATGTACCCCTGGAAAATTATTCCGTTATAGTATTCAAGGTCATTTACAATTGAAAAGTCAAGGCTGATGTTTTCCGAAAGCGGACTGAATTTCAAGGATGAATAAAGCTTTTCAAGCTCATCCAGAGCGTTCATTGACGTTTCACCCGTCGCAAGCTTTTTTGCCCTCTCAAGCGTTTTTTCAAACGGACCGTACAAAAGCGGAAGAGCGGCAATATTCTTTTTAAGCGTTTCGGGTATATCAAGTGTTTTAAGCTCGTTTTCAAGCTCGTGGGTATTCTTGCTGTAAATGAGCGCGTTAATCGTCTTTTTCTTTTCGGACGGGATTTGGCATTCCTCAAGCAGTCCCGATACAAAGCCCATGTGCGAAATGTCGAGCACAAACGGTTCGTCTATCGCCTTTAACGAACGAAGCGCAAGAAAAATTGCTTCAACCTTTGAATAATCGTCAATTTCGCCGAGTATTTCAATACCCGTCTGGTTTATTTCCTTATACTCGCGTGAGCCGAAGGGGAGCCTGACAACATTTTCGTCATAATAAACCTTCATAAAGCCCTTTAGCTTTTCGTCGGGCATCTTTTTAACTATTGAAAGCGTGACGTCGGGCTTTAAGGAAAGAAGCCTGCCGTCAAGGTCCATAAAGGAAATAATTTTATCCGTGTTCAGAAAGCTTTTGTTGTCAACATAAAGGTCATACGGTTCAAATCTGTTTACCGCAGCCTTTTTGAAGCCGTGACTCTCGTAAATGTAACGAAGAGACAGCTTAAGCTTTTCCGTGCGTGAAAGAATACTCATTTCGTCAAGCATAATAAAAACCCTTTCGGAATATTTTATACGATTATAAACGATTTTAGCATATTAGTCAATTAGCAAATTAGCGTATTAGCACACTAAAGCGTGCCGAAAATTATGAAAATTCAACAAATAAACGGGCTTTAGCGCATCCGATAATAAAAATAAAGCGTTGAAAAATAAAAGATAACAGTCAAAAAATACCGCTTCAACCTATGCGAAGCGGTATTTGTTTTTATTCGTCCGCGTCCTCTTGTTCCTCTTCGTCGGTGCTTTCCTTCGGAAGAATGTGAACCTTGACCTTACCTATTCGCCTGTCCTCAACGTTGAGGACGGTAAATTCAATTCCGTTGTATTCAACCGTGTTCATTTCACCGTCCTCGGGCAAAAAGCCGAGTTCGCTGATAATGAAACCGCCGAGCGTGTCATAGTCGCCCTCGGGAAGCTTAATGTTAAGCTCTTCCTCAACCTCTTCAATATCCGTAATGCCGTCAATTGTAAAGGTTGTTTCGTCGATTACGGAGATTTCCTCGTCTTCATTGTCATATTCGTCCTGAATATTTCCGACTATCGCTTCAAGCAAATCCTCAAGCGTGACGATACCTGCAGTTCCGCCGTATTCGTCAATGACAATTGCCATCTGGATTTTCTTTTCGGTCATCTCGTTGAAAAGCTCGCCGCAGTTTTTCGACTCGGGAATATACATAGCCTTTCTCATAACATGGCGAAGCGTTTTGCTTTTTGGAATTGAGGTTCCGACGTAGGGAAGAAGGTCCTTGACGTAAACTACGCCGATAATGTTGTCGGGGTCGTCGTCATAGACGGGGATACGCGAGTGACCGCTTTCAATGGCTATGGGAAGAATCGCCTGAAGCGGCTCGTCAACCTCGATGCACTCCATATCCGTTCTGTGAGTCATAATATCCGCGACGTCGATATCGTCAAACTCAAAGATATTGTTAATCATTTCCTTCTGTTCCAACTCAATGACGCCCTTTTCTTCACCGACGTCAACCATCATACGGATTTCTTCTTCCGTGACAATTTCGTCGCCCGCGTTCGGGTCAAGACCGAAAAGCCTTACCACGCCGTTTGTCGAAAGAGAAAGAATTTTTACAAAGGGTTTTACGATTTTTGAGAATACAAGAAGAGTGTTTGCAACTGCAAAGGACACCTTTTCACTCTTTTGCATTGCAATTTTTTTAGGAACCAGCTCGCCGAGCACAAGTGAGAAGTACGACACAAGAACAGTAATTACAACCGTCGCAAGTCCCAGAATGAAATTGTAGGGCAGGGCAGTCCATTTTTTTGAAAGAGCGTCGGCTATCATTGTGGCAAATGACTGCGCCGCCGAAGCCGAGGTCAGAAAGCCTGCCAGCGTGACGCCGATTTGAATTGTTGACAAAAAGTTCGAAGAATTCTTTGTCAGCTTTTTAATGATTTTTGCTTTTTTGTGGCCGTCCTCAGCCATCTTTTCGATTTTTGCGTCATTGAGTGAAATAATAGCAATTTCGCTCATTGCAAAAAATGCGTTGATGAGGATGAGAACAAAAAGAATAAGTACCTGGATAATAACGTTCGCAGGTCCGGGGTCGTCCATAAAAGACATAACTCCTTTCAGTAATAAAGAGATATAATTTACATTATTTGTAAATTACCTTGTATTATACAATTATTTATGCCTTTAGTCAAGTATGGGTACGGCGTTGGAAAAAATACACACATTTTCTGTCACAAAACGGCGAAATTTCCATATTATTTTTACAAATTGACACTTTACATAAATACTTAAATTTGTTATCATTATATGTGGCAAAAAAAATGCTTAAAATGTATACATTTTCAAGGAGGATTTCTTACTATGGCATCAGAAACAAAGGCTATTGTAAGCAGAAAGTCCAAGACAATGGACGGTAACAACGCCGCCGCTTATGTGTCCTATGCATTCACAGAGGTAGCCGGCATTTACCCCATCACCCCTTCAAGCCCGATGGCTGACTATGTTGATCAGTGGTCAGCAAACGGACAGAAGAACATCTTCGGCACAACCGTAAAGGTTGCCGAGATGCAGTCAGAGGCAGGCGCAGCAGGTACTGTTCACGGTTCACTTGCCGCAGGTGCTCTTACGACCACCTACACTGCTTCCCAGGGACTTCTTCTTATGATTCCCAACATGTACAAAATCGCAGGCGAGCTGCTTCCGAGCGTTTTCCACGTATCTGCTCGCTGCGTAGCTTCACACGCACTTAACATCTTCGGCGACCATTCGGACGTTTACGCTTGCCGTCAGACGGGCTTTGCAATGCTTGCCGAAACCAATGTTCAGGAAGTTATGGACCTTGGCGCAGTTGCTCACCTTGCAACTATTGAGTCAAGAGTTCCCTTTATCAACTTCTTTGACGGTTTCCGTACTTCTCACGAAATCCAGAAGATTAAGGTCTGGGATTATGAGGACTTAAAGGAAATGTGCAATATGGACGCTGTAAATGCGTTCCGCAAGCGCGCTCTTAACCCCGAAAGACCCGTTATGCGCGGTTCTCACGAGAACGGCGATATCTTCTTCCAGCACAGAGAGGCTTGTAACGAATATTACGATAAGGTTCCGGCTATTGTTGAAAGCTATATGGATAAGGTCAACGCAAAGCTCGGTACTGACTATAAGCTCTTTAACTACTACGGCGCTGCTGACGCTGACAGAATCATTATTGCTATGGGTTCTGTTTGCGACGTCGCTGAAGAGGTTATTGACTATCTTCTTGCAAAGGGTGAGAAGGTTGGACTTGTTAAGGTTCGTCTTTACAGACCTTTTGCAGCTGAAAAGCTCGCAGAAGCTATTCCCGAAACAGTTAAGAAAATTGCAGTTCTTGACAGAACAAAGGAGCCCGGTTCAATAGGCGAACCTCTCTTCCTTGACGTTGTTGCTGCTCTTAACGATACGGGCAGAAGCGCAATTGTAACCGGCGGCAGATACGGTCTCGGTTCAAAGGATACACCGCCTTCAAGCATTTTCGCAGTATACGATGAGCTTAAGAAGGACAAGCCTGCTCGTCAGTTCACAATAGGCATTAACGACGATGTTACTCATCTTTCACTTAAAGAGGTTCCCGCTCCCATCACTGCGGCAGAGGGTACAATCGAGTGTAAGTTCTGGGGCCTCGGCGGCGACGGTACAGTCGGCGCAAACAAGGACTCCATCAAGATTATCGGCGACCATACGGATAAATATGTTCAGGCATATTTCCAGTATGACTCAAAGAAGACCGGCGGTGTTACCATTTCTCACCTTCGCTTCGGCGACAGCCCGATAAAGAGCTCTTACTATATCAATAAGGCTGACTTTGTTGCCTGCCATAACCCCTCATACATTGAAAAGGGCTTCAAGATGGTTCAGGACGTTAAGCCCGGCGGAGTATTCCTCATCAACTGCCAGTGGGATGAGAAAGAGCTCGCTGAAAAGCTCAACGCAGAAACAAAGCAGTATATCGCCAAGAATAACATTCAGCTTTACACGGTAAACGCTATTGACCTTGCCGCTAAAATCGGTCTCGGCAAGCGTACAAACACTGTTCTTCAGTCCTCATTCTTCTCACTTGCAAAGGTTCTTCCTGCCGAAGAAGCTATCGGCTATATGAAGGAAAAGGCGCAGAAGTTCATGAAGAAGGGTAAAGAAATCGTTGAGATGAACGAAAACGCAATCGACGCAGGCGCTTCGGCTTACGTTAAGATTGATATTCCTGCTGACTGGGCTAATGCAACGGATGACGTTAAGGAAGAAAAGAGCGAAGGCGCTGCAAAGCTTGTCAAGATGGTTGACGACATTATGAAGCCTGTCGGCAAGATGGACGGCGATTCACTTCCCGTTTCCGCATTTATGGATCACGCTGACGGTACATTTGAGCAGGGCGCTGCAGCTTATGAGAAGCGCGGCGTAGCGGTTATGGTTCCCGAGTGGGACGGCACAACCTGCGCTCAGTGTAACAAGTGCGCTTACGTTTGTCCTCACGCTACTATCCGTCCGTTTGCTCTTGATGAAACGGAAGCTGCGAACGCTCCCGAGTGCGCTACTCTTGTTGATAAGAAGGGTAAGGGCAAGGGCGAGTATATGTATACAATGGCGGTTTCACCGCTTGACTGTATGGGATGCGGCGTATGTATCGGCGTTTGCCCGACTTCTTCGCTTAAGATGGTTTCCCGTGAGTCACAGGACGCTAAACAGCCTGCATTTGACTACATGGTTAAGAATGTTTCCGTTAAGGATGACCTTGCAAACAACACTGTAATCGGCAGTCAGTTCAAGACTCCGCTTCTTGAGTTTTCGGGTTCATGCGCAGGCTGCGCTGAAACGAGCTATGCAAGACTTATCACCCAGCTCTTCGGTGACAGAATGTATATTTCAAATGCTACGGGTTGTTCGTCCATCTGGGGCGGTCCTGCTGCTACATCACCTTATACGGTCAATAAGGAAGGCCACGGTCCTGCTTGGGCTAACTCACTGTTTGAGGATAACGCAGAGCATGGCTACGGTATGTACTTAGGTCAGAACGCTATCAGAAACCGTCTTATCGGTAAGGTTGAAGCTATTGTTGATGAGGCGAAGGCTCCTGCTGACGTTCTTGACGCTTGCAAGGCTTATCTTGACACTCTCACCGACGGTGAGGCTAACAAGAAGGCGTCCGCTGACCTTGTTAAGGCTCTTGAAGGCTTTGACTGTGACTGTGAAACAAAGAAAGACATCCTTGAAAACAAAGAATATCTCGCAAAGAAATCCATCTGGATCTTCGGCGGCGACGGTTGGGCATACGACATTGGCTTCGGCGGTGTTGACCATGTTCTTGCTGCAGGCGAGGATGTAAACATTATGGTATTCGATACCGAGGTTTACTCAAATACAGGCGGACAGGCTTCCAAGGCTTCAAATATCGGCCAGGTTGCACAGTTCGCAGCTGCAGGTAAGTCAATTGCCAAGAAGAGCCTTGCCGAAATCGCTATGAGCTACGGCTATGTCTATGTTGCGCAGATCGCTATGGGCGCTGACAACAACCAGACAATTAAGGCTATCACAGAGGCAGAGGCTTATCCGGGCCCGTCAATTATCATCGCTTACGCTCCGTGCGAAATGCACTCAATTAAGGGCGGTATGACAAACTGCCAGGCAGAGATGAAGAAGGCTGTTGACTGCGGTTACTGGAATATGTTCCGCTATAACCCGGCTCTCAAGGCTGAAGGCAAGAATCCCTTCACCGTTGACAGCAAGGAAGCAACAGGCAGCTACCGTGATTTCCTTCTTAACGAGGCTCGTTATTCACGTCTTACACGTGAATTCCCCGAAAGGGCAGAGGAGCTCTTCGCAAAGAGTGAGACGGTCGCTAACGACAGATACGCTCATCTTCTTAAGCTTAAGGAGCTTTACAGCGTTGAAGAATAATCAACTGTAAACAAAATGAAAAGGGAAGTCCCTCGGGACTTCCTTTTTTAATGAAGAGATAAGACACTTCGCTGAATATGACATTTTTCACGTAGGGGCTTCATATCATCCGCCCGTTTAATTTACATCTGACTTTACGGGCGGCTGATAGCCGCCCCTACG
>CAKZZS010000017.1 GCA_937884975.1 uncultured Clostridia bacterium
TCCATTTTGCAACTTCCTGTAATAAAAGCTACAAAAATGGACATCACCATTAATAAAAATGTAATCTTAGCGTTCATCTAAACCTCTCCTTTCGATGAACAACACAAAAACACGGCGTATAGATGTAAACATTCGCTTAAATAACGATGTTACGGTATTCCCGATTGACTTCACCGGCGCAATAATCGCATTACCCAATTTAACAGTAATGTCACGTGCCAGTTTTGCCACGTTAAGGCTTAACTTCTTGAATACGTTTATAACTGTACTGCCGAACCTCTTTATTGTTGTCAGAACACGCGAAAACGCAGAGCGTAAGCCGCCTGTTTTGCTGCTCGCTTCGCTTGCTGATTTTCCTAAATCATTCATCTGTCTTGTCGGTTCTTCGCCTAATTCCAATGCTGACAGATTATTATTCAGTTCGCTGCTTTTCTCGCGGAGTCCGTCAAGAGTAGAATACATATTTTCAAGACGTGCGCGTAGTTCTTCCAATTTCACCGCGTCAGCCTTGTTATAAAACAGACCATTGTATTTGTATTTCTGTGAACCTGTCGCCGCCCTTGCGCCTGTCTTTTCGATAGCATTATAACGCGCTTCAAGCTCTCTTAACTTATCCTCGGTCTTGCTTATTTCGTTTTGAACCTTCTGAAATTCCTTTTGTGTCTGTTGCAGGTTCTTATTAGTGTTGCTGACGTGCTTATCTAATTCGTCTGCGCCCTTGCCGCTGAATGCGTCAGCAACCTTTTTCTTAATATCGTTAAGTGACTGTAATATGTTTTTTTCACCCAAATCAACGTGCAATTTAATATCGCCGTCATATTCTGCCATTTACAATCACTCCTCTTGCCATATTTTTGATAATAACTGTTCCGCTTCTTTTTGGTCTTTCTTCCACGTAAAATATTGTGGATTTTGCCGTTTGAAATCCTGTTCGTACTTTTCTAACTTCTTGCCGCGCATTATCTTACTGCGTATGCCTACAACAGTAGATAACGAGCATTCTCCTATTGCCATATAGTAGCCGATAAAAGTCCACCAATGAAGATAGGGCAGTGCTCGTATTTCTGTTCCGGCAACCTTATTGACTGCCGAAACAATCAATTTTTCGTCCTGTTCCCAATCAATCAGTTTATGCGGCATTTTTGCGCCGGTTTCTTCATCATTTGCAGCAATAAAACGCATCATTTCATAAACCGCTTGCTTTATATCGCCCAGCTTTTCTATGTCCTCAATGCTGTTTATATCCTCATAAAACACCGTCAGCGCGGTCAATATTTGTTCTTCCTGCGTTAGTTCTTGGTCTTGATAAACAGCTATGGTGTTTAAGATAGCACGGTAATCACCGTTATTATGTATCTTAAACACCTTGCCGTTTATCGTTACCGTTGTCGGTAAATCGTACATTATTTCTTATACTGTGCCGTTTTGGCAGCTACCTTTGACTTGTTTATCTTCTTAGCTTCTGCTGATATGTCCTTGCCGTACTGGTCTAAAAGCGTTTCAATCAACTGCTCAAACTTGTATCTGCCGTTCACCGGCGAGAATACAGACGAATTGCCAAGTATAGCGTCACAAACAGGGGTGTCAAAGATTTCGTCTATAATGCCGCGCATATCCGTCTCAATCTCTGAGAACAGCTTTGTAAAATCAAGCGCGGTGTTTTCGTCCTCTGACAGCTTCGTAAGCTCGTCCTGTTTTTCCTGTAGTGCGGTAATTTTATCAACGCTCTTTTCAAGTCTTGATACTACGCCTACATCTGACGTGTCAAGCTCGATTACCCTGTTTTCATCACCGTCAATGGTAAATCTTTTTTTGTTGTTAAATCCAAAATTAAGGTTATTTGTTGCCATATTCTTATCCCTCCGTTAATTAGTCGCCGTCACTGAATGCAGATGATGATTTCGGCGTAAACTCAAATGTTGTACTGAGTTTACCATCGTCACCGCCGTTCACTGTACCCTCTGTGATGTCGTTCGAGAAGTGAACCTCAATCGGCATCTGCGTATAGCTATCACCGCCAAGCGAAGTCGGAATGATTGAACAGCCGTCGTGTCTTACCGCGTAATGCGAACCGGCTGAACCAATGAACGCCGTAATAACATATACCTTGAATGCGTTGTTATACGCCTGAATATCGTTGACAAGTGCCGCCTGTGTAAGATATGACGCGAGCTTACTGCCGCCAAGAATATTGTACGGGTCAAAATCCTGCTGTGGCTCGGTCTTATTAACGTCCGTGTATGTAATTCCGCGGATGTCTGTTGATGTTTCCACATCAGGGTTGAACTCGATTGAACTGTCCTCTGTTCTCACACCAAGTATCTCACGGTCGGTTGATGTGCCGCCGTACTTAGTGCCATCCCATTCTGCTACGGTAATAAGCAGTTTTCTTTCGGCTCTTTTGCCTGTTGCAAGATTGATTTCATTTGCCATTATGTTTCCTCCTTAATTACTCCATATTGCTTCTGTTTCGTCCAAATAGTTTATTGTGATCGTGAACCGATACCGCGCCAAAGCCGGTGTAACAGTCGTGTCTATTTGGTCTAATATCGGGTTATCTGTTGTTGTGTACATTTCATCAATTACGCACTTATCGCCAAAGTCCGGATAGTTCCCTGTTTTGTTTTGCGTCTTTATCCAGTCAAGAAGCGTCTGCACGTCCCTGAAATCGTCAACGTTCTCATTCAGATACGTCGGCAGCTTCACAATCGGTATATCCGATATTGACCTATAATCAATAACTGTCATTTGAAACCGTTTCTGTACACTACCATCCACATACGGCCGCTGAACGTTGACATCTTCCGAGACGGTAACAAGTTGCTTGTCGCCGTCTTTTGCGTTAACGAAGTTGAAGTATATCGGGCTTGCCGCAATGTCAGGGCATTGCAATAAAAAGCTGATTACTGCGCTGTTCTTATCCATTGCCGCCCTCCTTTAACTTCCGCTTCAAAATTGTTTCTACATTTTTAATAAATACATCGCCCTTGTCACGCATTGCCGCTTTATCCCATTCGCGCGTAGCAAGTGGGTGTTTGTCGCCGGAATACTGTATTTGTGCGCCGGTGGGGTGCTTTGTTTCCCCTGGTCGTGACCAATAGCCGATAATGTTACCGTCATTATCGGTTATTGGAATATTCGGACCGTACACAATGCCGGTGTAGATATAATGCGCATATGGGCTGTTATACTGCAAATACTTGGGTGTTGCCACCGTTGAGCCTGCAAGTATGC
>CAKZZS010000018.1 GCA_937884975.1 uncultured Clostridia bacterium
TATTCTACGTCAAGTAGTCTTTTTTGTGCTGTCTGCTCAATATGGGGCAGTTCAATTTCCGCCCTCTTTTTGCTTTTTAATGTTTACGGATTTGTGCAAATGCCGTATTTGTTGAATTTGTAGGTTTTTGAGCCTATCTTGACATTTTTGTTAATTACATTTACGCCGTTGGAATAGAAATAGTACCAATAATTCTTGCCATTTGAAGCGGCTATCTTTTGCCAACCTGTACGCATATAGCCGTTTGCGCCGAAATAATATCTGTACTTAACGCCCTTTGAGTTTGCTATCCACTGCCAGCCCGTTCTCATAACTCCGTTTGTTCCAAAGTAATACTTATATCCGACACCTTTTGAGTTTTTAATTGTTTGCCAACCGGTAAGCATTACACCATTGGTATGGAAATAATACTTATACGCTACGCCCTTGCTGTTTTTGATATTCTGCCAGCCCGTGAGCATTACGCCGTTAGTGTGGAAATAATACTGGTAAGCAACGCCCTTACTGTTCTTTATTTTCTGCCATCCCGTAAGCATTACGCCGTTGGTGTGGAAATAGTATCTGTAGGTTTTTCCGTTTGACGCTTTGATATTCTGCCAGCCGGTCCTCATTACTCCGTCATCGCCGAAATAATACCTATATGAAACGCCTTTTGAGTTCTTTATCCACTGCCAGTCCGAGAGCCTTACACCGTCTTCATTGAAATAGTATTTCTTTCCGTTGACGGTCTTAAAGCCTGTCTGCATAACGCCATTACTATTGAACAGGAAATAGTTATTACTTAATTTTTGAAGCCCGGTTCTCATTACGCCGTCATCGCCGAAATAATACCAATTATTGTTGACTACCTGCCAGCCGATAAGCATTATTCCGTCCGTGTCAAAATAATATGTTTTTCCGCTGATAACTTTGAAGCCCTTAATCATTACGCCGTTTTCATCAAAGTAATATTTCTCGCCGTAAATCTCATTCAAGCCGGTTACGGCATAGCCCTCCGCTTCGTCAAGGTAATAACGCTTACCGTCAATATCCGTCCAGCCGAACTGAACGATGCCGTCACTGTCGGCATAATACTTTTTGCCGTTATCGGTAAACCATCCAGTTACCTTCTGGTTATTTTTGTAATAATAGACATTGTCGTTTTCTTCTATAAAGCCGTTTTTATTTTCGGGAACGGTAATAGTAACATAGAATATCCTTGCGTTGCCGTCGAAACTGCCGATCATTCCGTCTTTTCCGTTTATAAGGGCATCCAGATTTGAAGCTAATACCTTTTCTCCGTTAGGAAGGAATCTGACGGCAACTACATAGGTTTTTCCGCCTTCGAATTTATCCGAAGCTGTCATTCTGTTAGTCGAACCGACAGAGAAAGCATTGTCGGTATCATACCAGCCGTAAATAGTAGTAAAATAATCGCTGCTTTCGGGGGTTACCGTTGTTGAACCTGTTGTTGCGCCTGCTTTTATTCCGCTTACGGTTGCAGAAAGGCTATTGATTTCTTCGGGAGCTTCGGCAGTAAATATGCCGAAACGAATCTGCTTTGTTACGCCTTCTTCAGTATCAATTGAAGTATTCTTTTCACTATCAAAAAACTTAATCTTTGTATTTTCGTCAACGCTGTATTCCGTACTGTCCCAATTCAATACTACAAACAGCTTATATCTGTGACCCGACTGGAAAACAGTATTATCGGGAAGCACATTACTGAAGCTGTCGTCCTCATAAACTTCAATCCAATAATACTCGTCAATAGTAAATATATCGGAAGCAGATGTCGGAACGCTTAACGTTTGACCGCCCGTGGGAGTTTTAACGTTAATCTTTGCGTTTGTTACGGGGGTAAGAACTTTGTCATATATCGCTTCGATTTCAACAGCGTCAGCGCCCATTGTAAAGGTTGTCGTTTCGGACCAGGCGTTGTCAAAGGCTATGTTAGCGCTCGGGTTGACCCAGTAGGCAAACGCTTTTCCGCTGATTTTACTTGCCGTAACGGTTACAGTCTGGCCGTATGTGGCATAGTTAGGTGAAGCGGTTCCGTTTTTAACCGTGACATAATTCTTTGCGGTTTTTGATAAAATCTGAACATTATCCGCAAAAGCAAGGTTGCCGTTGCCGCTTTCTATCAAGGCATATCCGCCCGTACAATTGTACCAGTAGTAGTCACCGCTGTTACTTGTTGAGAACGCATTTGTGTACTCCTTGTTTTCAACAAAGAGATATTTGCCTGATGACGGAGCAAACGCGGTAATTGCTTCTTCACTCGCTTCAATGCCGGAGGTAAAGGTTGCCGAAATAATTGAAAGATTTGGCGTTGTGATATGAGCCGAGCCGTAGCCGGTAATGCTGAACTGTGTGGGCACTCCTCCGCCGTCAATTGTTTTAAGTTTAACATTTTTATCAAGGAAAATGCCGGCAGATGAAGAGCTTTCATCATAAAGGGCAAAGCCGTTGCCTGCCGTAATCTCTCCGCCTTCAATGGTTACTGTTGCATTTTCTCCCGTTTTTATTCCGGGGCCGTTGCTTCTTACATTTACATTGACACCTGTAAGAGTGAGATAAGCATTACCCGATGCATGGAATACGCCCCCGAGGGTTCTGTCTGTCAAATTATCGTAAACATACTTGTTATATAATGTAACGGTGCCGTTATATACGGAAAGGCTTGCGTCATCATATACTTTAAACAGCGCCGAATTCTGCGGATAGGTCTTACTCTCATTAGTGACAGAAAGAGTATGACCGTTGAGGTCAATTGTTATTGAAACACTTTCGCCGATGTTGTTAAGATACGTCGCAGGTGTAAGAGCCTGATTTCCGCCATCCTCAATTTTATATGTTATATCATTGTTTAAGGTAATGGATTCTTTCTTTGAATATATCGCCTGCCACAACTGTTGGTATGTAGAAACAGTGGCTTCCTCTGCAAAAGCCGTCAGCGGAACAACCGATATCAGCATAAAAATGCAAAGAAAAATGCTAATGGCTTTCTTCATCATTATAATTCCCCCATTTTTAAATATAAAATTTCATTTTCATTCTATACCCAAATATAAAAAAAGTCACTGGCACAAGTGCCAGTGACCTTATAATCAGAATAATATTATTCCTGTTTTCCTGCTCGTCTCTTTTCAAGCTCTTCGGCAATTTCCTGCTTCTTCTGACCGACTATGTCATATTTAAACATCGGGAAAATGGAAAGAAGAGCAAGCACGCCCGGAACAGCCGTATAAGCAAAGAAGATAATATCCTTTGTATGAGTTGAGAATACTGCAGCTTCGCCCGAAACGTCGTTATAACCCGAAAACTGGACGAATACAAGACCGAGAGCAACGCCCAAAGCAAGACAAACCTTAATTGTAAGGGTGAGGATGGAATAAGCGGCGCCCTCCATACGCTTACCCGTCTTATATTCATAGTAATCAACGCAGTCGGCAGTCATAATCATCGGCATAAGCGTAACAGCCGCAAACTGGAGACCGATAAGGAACAGCGAAGCGTAGAAGAGAATTGTGAGAAGCGTATTTTTAGGATTAAGGAACCAGAAATGACCGATTACAAATGAAAGAATTGAAACCGCAAAGCCGTATACGGAAAGCAGGATGTAAACCTTCTTTTCGCCGAGCTTTTTAATAAGCACGGGACAAATTGCCATTGAAATCATAGAGCCGACCGCAGTAACAATACCGAGCACTGCAACAAGGTTCTGGGAGCCGAGAAGAACATTTGCCGCCTGAACCTGAATGCCCATTGCCATCTGTCTGCCAAAGCCGAGGAAATACGAAACAATGACAAGCATAAGCGGCTTATTGTCCTTAAGCGCTTTTATCATATCCTTAAAGGAGGTCTTTTCGCCCGACTGATAGGGAACTCTTTCCTTATTAAGAAGAGGAATAAGAGCAAACAGCGCGCAACCGAGAACAGCCGTAAGAATAGCGGTCCACAAATACTCGCTTGCTATCATTTTAGCGTCCTGCTGTCCCTTTTCGACAAATACCTTTGAGCCGCCGGGAATGAGCAGGCAGACAACGGGAACTATTACAACACAGGCTGAAAAGCCTATCTGTTTAAATGTATTTGAGATTGAAACTACATTAGTTCTCTCCGTGGGATTAGGAGTTAAAACAGACGCAATGCCCTGTGAAGGAACATCGCCGAGAGTCATTGCAAGACTCCAGATTAAGTATGTAACGAAAATCCAGATATAGACGGCGGTTTTGTTCTCCTTAAACGGAACGTCAATGAAAACAACCGCGCTCATAACAAGAAGCGGTAAAATGGATTTTAAAATCATTGATTTGAACTTACCGTTCTTGCTTTTGCTTCTGTCTATCATATTACCGACTATCGGGTCAAAAACCGCAGAAACAATTTTTGCAACGAGAATTAAAATTCCCACAAGCGCGACATTTGCGCCGAGAATTGTTCCGTCAAACTCCGCCTGATAGGAATTCAACAGACCGACTATAGCCTGAAAGCCGAAAAGTCCGAGTGAATACGCCGCAATTTCCTTAAATTTCATATTTTTTGAATTGACGGCGGAAGAATTATTTTCCATATTATTCCCCTCTCAAAAAAGATTACTTATATAATATCACCTCGTTAAAAAATATTCAATATGCAGAATACAATAAATATTTTCTTACATATTAGCAAAAAGCACAAGTTGCAAAACCTGAATATAATGCTAAAGGGGTGAAAAAATGAGCAATACCTTCACTGCCTTTCTCATGTGCGCTCTTGCAGGCGTTTCAACGGGAATAGGCAGTGTAATTTCACTTTTTGCAAAAAGGACTAATAAGGCGTTTTTGCATTTTGCGCTTTCGTTTTCCGCAGGCGTTATGCTATTCGCCTCAATGACGGAAATAATGACAAAAAGCCTTAATTCCTTTAGTGTTTCTTTCAGCGAAAAGCAGTCCTATCTTTATTCGTGTATTTCGTTTTTTACGGGAATGGCTATTATTTTTCTTCTTGAAAGGCTTTTGCCCGAAAACAATGACGCTCTTCAAAGAACGGGCGTATACACGGCGCTTGCAATGGGCATTCACAATTTTCCAGAGGGACTTGCAACCTTTGTTTCGGCGCTTAAAAATCCCGTGCTTGCCATTCCGATAACCGTTGCAATTGCAATTCACAACATACCCGAGGGCGTGGCGGTTTCGGTGCCTATTTACTATTCTTCAGGCTCAAAGAAGAAAGCGTTTTTTATTTCTTTCCTATCGGGGCTGTGTGAGCCTGCAGGAGCTTTGATAGGCTATCTTCTGTTGAGAAACTATATGAACGATACGGTTTACGGAATTCTTTTTGGCGCAGTTTCAGGGATAATGACTTTTATTTCCCTGACGGAGCTTATCCCAACGTCCATAAACAGCGAAAACACGGAAAAATCGGTCATAGGTCTTATTCTCGGTTCAGTTACAATGGCTTTAAGCCTTTATTTATTCAAATAAAAAAATAAGGGCGACGTCAAACGGCGTCGCCCTTAAACTATAATTAAATTACATAGTCAACTACTGCTTCCTGACTCATAAGGTCGGCAATGGTTTTGCTGTCAAAGAAATCGTTGATAAGCTTATCAAACTCACGCCAGACCTGAACGGTTCTGCAAGCGTTTTCTATCGGACACTTTTCGGCGCCCTTTTCAAGGCATCTAACAGGCGCAAGATCAGCTTCGGTTACCCTTAAAATATCGCCGAGGGTGTATTCGTCGGGATTTCTGTTGAGCCTGTATCCGCCGCCCTTGCCGTGAGCTCCCTCAACAAGTCCTGCCTTTGAAAGAGCAGTCATAATGCCCTCAAGGTATTTAAGCGAAATCTCCTGACGCGCGGCAATTTCCTTTAATGCAATAAAATTGCCGCCGCTGTGCTCCGCAATATCAACCATAACGCGAAGCGCATATCTTCCTCTTGTGGATATTTTCATTTTTTACACCTGCCAAAAATACTAATCAGTCTGCAAAGAGAGGAGTCGAAAGGTATCTGTCACCCGTGTCGGGCAAAAGAACAACTATATTCTTCCCTTCGTTTTCTGGTCTTTTTGCAATTTCAATTGCCGCGTAAAGAGCTGCGCCTGATGAAATGCCGACAAGCACGCCCTCCTTTTTACCGAAAAGCTTTCCTGTTTCAAAAGCAGCCTCATTTTCTACGGGGAATATTTCATCGTAAACGGATGTGTCAAGCGTATCGGGAACAAAGCCTGCGCCGATACCCTGGATTTTATGAGGTCCTGCAACTCCCGTTGAAAGGACAGCGGAGGTTTTCGGCTCAACCGCAACAACCTTTACACCGTCTATCTTTTCTTTAAGATATTTGCCGACGCCCGTAAGAGTTCCGCCCGTGCCTACGCCCGAAACAAAGATATCTACCTTTCCGTCGGTATCCTCATAGATTTCGGGACCCGTGGTTTCATAGTGTGCCTTGGGATTAGCCGGATTTACGAACTGACCGGGAATAAAGCTGTTGGTGATTTCACTTGCGAGCTCCTGGGCTTTTGCAATTGCGCCCTTCATACCCTTTGAGCCGTCGGTGAGAACAAGCTCGGCGCCGTACGCCTTCATAAGAGTTCTTCTTTCAACGGACATTGTTTCGGGCATTACGATTATAATTCTGTATCCTCTTGCCGCTGCAACGGAGGAAAGTCCAATGCCGGTATTACCCGAGGTCGGCTCAATGATAACCGAATCGGGTGTAAGCTTTCCGCTCTTTTCGGCGTCGTCAAGCATTGCCTTTGCAATTCTGTCCTTTACCGAGCCTGCCGGATTAAAATATTCAAGCTTTGCAAGAAGCTTCGCTTTAAGATTATACTCTTTTTCGAGATGTGTCAACTCCAAAAGAGGGGTTTTTCCGATTAACTGGTCTGCAGATGTGTAAATATTAGCCATAATTATTCTCCTTTATTTAATTGCCTCAAAGCCGTGCTCGAGGTCTGAAATAATATCGTCAATGTGTTCGGTACCTATGGAAAGTCTTACGGTTGAAGGCGTAATGCCGGCTGAAAGCAGCTCCTGTTCGCTCAACTGGGAATGAGTAGTCGAAGCAGGATGAATTACAAGCGATTTTACGTCCGCAACGTTTGCAAGAAGCGAGAACAGCTCAAGGCTTTCCGTAAATTTCTTTGCGGTGTCCGCGTCGCCGTCAATTTCAAAAGTGAAAATTGAAGCAGCTCCCGACGGGAAATACTTATCGTAAAGCTCCTTCTGACTGCCTGTTGAAAGCGAGGGGTGATTAACCTTTTTAACCTGAGGATGGTTATTAAGGTATTCAACAACCTTAAGCGCGTTTTCAACGTGTCTTTCAAGCCTTAATGAAAGCGTTTCAAGTCCCTGAAGAAGAAGGAATGAATTAAAGGGAGAAATCGTTGCTCCCTGGTCTCTCATAAGAGTTGTACGAAGCTTTAAGATATAAGCAAGATTTCCGCAAGCCTCGGTGAAAACTACGCCGTGGTATGACGGGTTGGGAGCGGAGAGTCCGGGGAATTTATCGTTCTGCGCCCAGTCAAATTTACCGCCGTCAACAACTACGCCGCCCATTACCGTTCCGTGACCGCCTATAAACTTCGTTGCGGAATGAACAACTATATCCGCGCCGCGTTCAATGGGTCTTAAATAATAAGGCGTAGCAAAGGTATTGTCAACAATAAACGGAATACCGTTTTCGTGAGCAATTGAAGAAATCGACTCAATATCAACAATGTCGGAATTGGGGTTTCCGAGCGTTTCCGCATAAAGAGCCTTTGTGTTTTCCTTAATTGCCTTTCTGAAATTTTCGGGGTCTGACGGGTCAACAAAGGTAACGTCTATCCCCTGGTCCTTTAAGGTGTGTGCAAAAAGGTTATATGTGCCGCCGTAAAGATTTTCAGACGAAACAATGTGGTCGCCTGCAACAGCGATATTCTGAATAGCGTAAGTGATAGCCGCAGAGCCCGAGGCGGTTGCAAGCGCAGCAGCGCCGCTTTCAAGAGAAGCTATTCTCTGCTCAAAGACGTCGGAGGTCGGGTTCATAAGACGGGTATAGATATTTCCGCCCTCGGAAAGACCGAATCTTCCGGCCGCCTGCGCGGAGTCCTTAAAAACATAAGAAGTGGTTGCGTAAATCGGAACGGCTCTTGCATCCGTAGTGGGGTCAGGCTGTTCCTGACCGACGTGTATCTGTTTTGTTTCAAATTTGTAGTTACTCATAATGAATTCCTTTCGTTAATAATGTGTTTTTATTTTCAGTAGCAACATCGAAAACACATTCGCCCGAAACGGAAATTCTGTCTTAATAATCTTATAAATAATTGTTTCATTTCAATTACCTACCAAACAAGTATGTTGGTGGTATTATAACACCACTAACTTATTATGTCAATAGGTAAATTAAAAAATTTTCAAAAAAAACGGAGGGAATGGCGTTGCGCCTTACTTCCCTCCGGTTTTTATGCCAATTCAATAAACACCGATTCCTCCACGTCAAATTCCTTTGAAATCGGCGTGCAAACTATCCAAGCATAGATAAAGCGGTTATCATTTTCATCAAGTTCGCTTGCATTTTTTACTATCGAATAAAGTAATCCGTATTTTTCACACGAAACGGCAAAAGAATGCTTCATTGGTCCATAGAAGCTTTTTTTATTAAAATCATAATCCGTATCAAATCCAATACAGGAAATGCTGAATTCGCTGTTATGGTATTCCTGCATAACGGTATTTTCATCCGAATCGTAAAATTTAAAGCCGCTTATCTCCCCGACCTTTATTTCAAGGCGGTCTCCGACAGAGTAACCGAGAGTATCAATAATAATTCTATGTATTCGAGCTTTTAATCCGTTTCTGAAAGTATAATCCTTTGAGCTGTAATCGAACTCAATTCTATTTCCCGAACTGGAAATATATACTTCTCCCACGGGAGTTTCAAATGCTTTGGTTTTGATACTTTTATCGGCATATCCGCAGTTTATCGGATAATTTTCAATTATCATAGTTATTAAAAATGTTTTACTTAACCTTTTTAAAATGCGAGCCCTTGCAAATGAATATTTCCCGTACAAGAAGCATTGACACAAATGCAAACGTTCCGCCGACGAGTACGTCGCTGAAGAAATGAGCGCCGACCATAATACGGCTTACGGCAACTATTCCCGTATAAACTATCGGGCAAACCCAAAGAAGAATTTTTGCGCGTTTACTCTTGATTTTAAGAGCGTCAATGAGCATTATAAGCCCGTAGCTCATTCCTGCAGAGCAGGTATGACCGCTCGGGAAAGACTTGCACGCGTCGGTCGAACCGTAAAACCATTTAAGGTAATCCTTGTCGGGTTGGCCGCTCGGCTCATACCAGCGTTTAAAGTTTTTAAAGCCGCCGATAAGCTTTGCGCTTTCGGTATTCATCGCCCTGTATCTCGGTCTGCCCATAGGAACCTTGATAATATTTACAAGTCCGTTTGAAATTGCCGCCATAACAATAACCGCAATTGCAAACATAAGAAGCGCTTTAATTGTTTCGTCCTTCATATTTCTTACCGCAAAGGTTGCAAAGAAGCAAAGTATGCAGCCGAGGAAAAGCATTGAGGTTTTAATATATGTTTCGCCTAAAGCGTCTTCGGCAAAAATTGTCAGTATGTATCTTGTAACGTCATTAAAAAAGGTATAGTATGACGCAACGCCGCAGCAAACGCAGACAACCGCAATAATGTATTTCCACAGTTCGTCCTTTATGCGCAAAAGCGAATTCCAGAAGAGAATGTGAAACGCAAAGCCGAGCATAAGATAAACCGGCGCGCAGCCCACTGTTTCAAACATTCTGCCGAAAACATCATCGGCAAAATACTGACCCTTCGGCAATGAAAACTTTGTTAAAATACTGCTGACCTGAAGGTCGGTAAAGGTTGCAATTAAAAGCAGCCATCCAAAGATAAAAATGAAAAGGCATATTGCAAGCACGGTTTGCCTGCTCATATAAAAGCCCTTGTTTTTTTCTGTTTTAGTCTTTGACATTTTCTTTTTCCTCCGCTTATTTAATTTTTCTTCTTTTTATAAGTCTTATAATAATAAAAACAATCAGTATAAACAGTACCAGCGCTGCAGCAACACCTGCCGTAATTGCCTTAACGGCAACGGGAATGTATTTTCCCTGCGCTTCGGGTACAAAATCGGGCGTCGAATAAAAGCCGCTTCCGTCATTCTCCCCGTAAGCAATTCTTATTACATTAACGCTGAACTTATCCGTTTTTACCTCAACAACCGAATCGTTGACATTTAATTCCTTTTCCTTCGGGACAACATAAGTCTTTCCGACCTCGTTGCATGCAGCCTTGTAATCCTCACCGAGGTAAATGTTTGACGCTCGGTTTACATCAAAGCCCGTCAAATCAAGCGTGACTGTTTTGTTCTTTCCGCTCGCATTTACGAGCTTTACATAAACCGTCTGCGCGTCCTCGTCAACCGTAACGCTTTCATACATATCCTTCTCAACAAAGGTTTTGCCGTCCTTAAGCTCGGTTTTAATGTACTTATTACCCGTATTATTTGAAAAAAGAGTCTGCACAAAATAGCTCGGCGTGAGAACAACATTTTGTGAATCAAACCAGATAAGGTTTATATCCCAACTCTGCGAGTTGACTTTAGCAAATGTCGGCGCGAATGAGGACATGGCGACAATATCGCCGTTTCTTTCAAAGCCTGTCAGGAAACCTGCTTCCTCAACCGCTTCCCAGATATTTGATTTTGTCTGGAGAGTGCCGTAGCCGTCGCTCGTTGCGGCGTACTCGCCGATAAACACCCTTGCGCCGTTTCGGTCAAAGCTATCATATCTCTCGTTATGAGAGAAAAGATAACTCTCCTTCGTATAGTAATGCTCATCAACCACCGTATCGGCATACTTTTCGTTAATTGTTTTCCACGCGTAGTCGTAATCGTCGCCCTCAAGCCAGCCGCCTGCTGAAGAAATAACGGTTATTTCGGGATATTTTTCTTTAACAGCCTTGTAAATCGCGTCAAAATTCCTGAAATAAACCTCGCCGGCATTCTCGTTTCCCAAACCGATGTATTTCAGGTTAAACGGTTCCTTGCTTCCGTTTTCAATTCTCTTTTTGCCCCAAACGGTTGTTTCGTCGCCGTTGGCATATTCTATTAAATCAAAAATGTCCTGAATATAGGCGTCAAATTCCTTTGTACCGGGAGTGAGCGCAATACTTTTGATATATTTCTCAAATTCCTCTTTTGAGATTTCGCCGTTTTCATACGCCCATCTTCTTCCGCCGTAGTCATTCCTGCCCTGACAGGTAAGAGCAACATTCAGAATCGGGACAGGCTCGGCTCCGATATCCGCGCAAAGCTGGAAATACTCATGATAACCCATAGCGGAGGTGTTTATATACTGCCTGCCGTTCCAGTCATCGCGCCAGAGATTTTCGGACTGTTCGCGGTTTTCAAGCGGACCTATCGTCTTTTTCCAGTCATAATTCTTGTTTATGTCTGTTCCCTCGCAAAGACAACCGCCTGGGAAACGGATAAACGCAGGCTTCAAGGTGTTTAGAGCCTCATACAAATCCTCACGAAGCGTGACGTATTTCCATTTTTCACTGCCGTAGCCGTGAGAGGATTTCGGAATAAGCTCAACAAAATCAATATAGAATGTGCCTTTCCCCTCAATTAAAAAGTTCAGACCGCCGTCTTCGGTTTTTTCGCTCACAAGCTCGGCTTCAACCTTTTTCCACCTTTTATCGGAACCGATATCAATATCAACAGTATTATCTCTTGTGATGAAATTACAGATAGAAACACCGACTGTGCCCTCAAAATCCTCATTTATAACATAGCAGGAAAAATCATATTTCTCCCCTGCCTTAAAGCCCATATCGGGAGTATTCGCCTTATCCGAATTATAGTCATAGGTTTTGTAATTATAGTATTCGGGGAAGCCGATATTTCTTACCTTACCCTCGCCGTCAACGGTTATTTTAAGGGAATACCTGTTATTTTTATTAAGCGGATAGTCCCTTGTGACCTCGCATTCACAGTTTTCAAACTGCCAATTCGCTTCACGGTTATAGAAATACTCAAATGAGTTATTATTTACAAGATTTGAAACAAGTCCGCCGTCACAGGCGTATGAAATATCCTCAATAAAAGCGCCGTAAAGCATTTCGGAAATATCATACTTTTCATTATCGGGAGAAATTTTAATTGTATAATCGCCCTTTGCAAACGCCGTTACAACAGCTGACAACGCGACAAACAGACACAAAATAAGTGAAACAGCTTTTTTCATTTTCTCCCTCCTTTAAAATAATATAATTATTCTATCACATATCTCCCTTTTTTACAACATCAAAAAGAGCGCGACAGCCTTTAATAATATCGTTATAGCAAAGTGAAAAATCCCTTGTATACCATGGGTCGGAAACCTCGCCGCCCGAGCAGTAATCCAAAAGAAGTCGGATTTTATTTTCACTGTCAAAACCGAAAATCCTTTTCATTGAACGGAGGTTTTCGTTATCCATTCCTATAAACAAATCAAATTTATCATAGTCGCCTTTTTCAAGAAGGCAGGCGCGTTTATCACTGTCAAAAGAAATTTTATGCCTTATAAGCTCCTCTCTTGCAGGCGGAAAAATGGGATTTCCCTGCCCTCGCCATATTTCATCGGTATGAGTCGCCCTTGAGCAGACCAAAAAATCTTTTTCACAGCCGTTTTTAATAAGTATATCCTTAAAAATGAACTCCGCCATCGGTGAACGGCAAATGTTACCGTGGCAGACAAAACAAATTCTAATCATTTTTTCACCTTTAAATATCATAAGACGCAGACAAAAGCCTGCGTCTTAACAGATTTAAAACATAAAGCCGTTATAGCCCCATTTATCCGAATACTCGAATTTCACATAGGACCTGTCGGGAGGAACAGAAGCGATTTCGGAAATAATACTGCATATCTCCTGTGTTACTCTTTCACAGTCCGATTTATTCGCGGAGCCTAAAATGGCAACCTCGGTAAATGCCGTCGGAAAATCGTTATTACCCTTGAAATAAAGATGACAATTATCCTCGATATTTACCATAAGATATGCTTCGCTTTTCCCCGGAAAAAGCGAAATCGCCTTTCCGAGCCTTGTCTTAATCTGTTCAATTTTTTCTTCATTTAATGAACTGCTGACTTTAACATTGATATACGGCATAGTTGTCTCTCCTTATTTTTTAAGTTTTTTATGAATGACGGCGTTATCACCTTCAACTGTAACGCCCATAATGCTCTGTAAAAACTTTTTCATTGAGCTGTATCCGAAATCCTTGACATTGAAATGCGGAAACTGCTTAACAATATTCGTCTTAAGCAAACCGATATTTATTGATTTGTCTTTAGAAGCAAGGCGCAGCGAATCAATGTATTCATAAACCTTGATACTGTCCACTCTCGCTCCTCTGACAAGCACCTTCGTATCCCTTTCATAGGTTTCAATATTATCAAAATCGTTAAGGAATTTTGAAAACCTTGAATAACCGTAGTTTCTTTCATCAAAACCGGGATATTTGTTTTTAAGAAAAGCCTTAAGCTGACTCGTATAAACCTCGCCGCTTTCCGAACGGATATAGTCCTCAATTGAATCAGCGATTTTCTTTTTATCCGTAACAACGGAATCCGAATTGTTACCGTCTGCGTCATCCTCAATTGCGTCAAGGAACTTAAATTCACTGCACGCGTTTACAAATGCGGTCGGCGTTTTCTGCTCGCCCATACCGATAACGAATTTTCCTGCTTCACGAAGCTTATTTGCGATAGATGTGAAATCACTGTCACTCGTTGCAATGCAAAAAGCATCAAGATAATCATTCCTGTAAAGAATATCCATTGCGTCAATAATCATTGCAGAGTCGGTTGCGTTTTTACCCTTTGTAAACGGAAACTGCTGAATTGCGGTAAGGCTGTGCTCAACAAGCACCTTCTGCCACTCGCCTGTTCTGGTTGAAGACCAGTCGGCATAAACGCGGCGATATGTAACCGTTCCCTTCTTGGCAAGCTCGTCAAAAATTGTTTTGATATACTTAGCTGAAATGTTGTCAGCGTCAATAAGTAAAGCAATTTTCATATTATTTGCACTCATAAATAATCACCTCTATTTTACATTAGGAAAATCTTTTTTGGAAATCCAATCTATCGCTTCCGAACAGCCCGGAAATCTGCAAAGCTTTATCTTTTCATTGTCATTGAAAACAAAAACAATTCTGTCGTAAAAGAAATTACCTATTTTAATACAATCAAAAACATCCTTCGAAACGGTTCTATCAACAAAATAGAAATCAAGTATGTCGCCTGTTCTTTCAACATAATAAGCATATTTTCTACGGATTCTGTAGCCAACTATAATTATAATATTACATAGAATTATGAAAACCGCAATCGGCAGGATAAGAATTGGCTTATGGTCTAATGACAAAAGAATAATTGCAGCTACGAGAATAATAACGGAGGCTATTATAAACAAAACAGTAGTAACAGCTCCGATAAGCTCGCGCACGTGAAACAGCTTAAGGCATTTTTCCTTCATAAGAATCACCTCAAGTTATTATACCATAATATATGAATAAAAACAAACAAAAACCTCCTGAATATCAGGAGGTTTAATTTTAAGTGTTTTATCGCACCCAAAAAACTGAACAAAGGGGAGCGTATGGGGAAAAGTGAGATGAGAGAAAAATTGAGACCAAGATATGGTC
>CAKZZS010000019.1 GCA_937884975.1 uncultured Clostridia bacterium
CGGCTGCGTTAGCAGCCAAGGGGATTTTTGAGAACTTCTGCTAAGCAGTACAAAGTTAAGTCCGAAGACTGTTCTTTTTAACAACAAAAACAATAACTACCAACTACAATAACTACAAACATGTTAATTGAAAGTTAATTATCAGTTATCTCCTGTTTAACTATTAAAGAAATTGTGTCATATAGATTGGTAAGAACTCAATATTTTCGTCTTTTTGATAATCCTTGGTGTAAATAATTATTTTTTTTGAAATCTTTGAAGAATATTTTACAGAAAAAGCATCTATTGAGGAATGACTTTTATATCCAGAACTTTTAACTTCAATAGGGCACATTTTATTCCTGTCAGAAATTAGAAAATCAATCTCATAGTTGTGTTTAGAAGCTTCGTTGAGAAAAGTATGATAATATAATTAAGAAGAATAAATTTATTACGAAGGCTCCTGAAATGCCTTATCCCAGTTTGTTTCTGATAACTTCCCTGCGCCATTCGTAAAGCTGTGATCTACTCTTGAAATCCGGTATCGTTGCATAGATACCAAAGTCATAAAGTAAGTCACTTGTTTCTCGCAAGTCAAGTTTAGTCGGTGGTTTACTGCGTTCCTTTTCGGGAAGTCTGTAATAGTGTTGTACCGTCATATTTGTTGTCGCTGCCATTGATGTCACTCTCCTTCGGCTCAATAAAATTTCGATTCAATCATTTATTATGATTAACATTCATAAAAAAATTATCCTCATCATCTTGCCCGATTACCGGCTTGGTTGTCCACCCAGCTTTATGACATTCAGGGCAAATAGCGTAAAACCGTTTGTTTATAGGGTCTGTTATTCTACCTCTTATAAAGAACGATTCTCCACCCTGTTCGTCCAAATTTCTGCGCCAAATTGCTTCATCATAAATAGGCTCATCAAATGTAATTTCTTTTTTACATATACCACAACTTTCAGTTATCGGTTTTATTTCTTTAGGTTTTAGAACATATACACTATCCCCACATTGAGGACAAAAAACATAAAATTGGGAATGTCTTTCGCACCTTACATCTTCATCATCATAAGTAAAAACAGATCCGCAATATTTACACGATCTACCGATAATTTCAACCATTTTATTCACCACTTTCTAATATACTAATACCTCTTGTGAGATAAGCAAGAGCTATGTCAAGAGCGTCTATATCTTTTAACAATAAAGAGTCTGCTCCATAATCATTATTAGAGTTATCAAGAATTTTAATTTTCATATCACGCATTACTTTTATACGTTCGATTGCTTCATTTCGTGTCATTGTTATTTTTCTCCTTTCAGCAGTTCAGGGTTATCATAAATATTTCCAATTACTTCAATTTGTTTGTCATTTAATGTATATGCGTGAGTGGCTGTTGACGAACCACCACCCCAACCACAATGAAACATACCATCGTGAAAAGTAACCGGAATTGGTTTCTTACCGTTATAAGTACGTTTAAGTACAATATCACCCTCAAAAATTTTATTTCCGTTCTTGTCGGTAACACCTGTGTATTGACAAAGAGTATCTGGATTAACAGTACAGCCAAAAGTTTCACCGTCATTTTCATTGAAGATAGCCCATTCAGAAGTATAAGCGTCAAAGACCGCATAACCATATATCCATTCAGGAAAAGCGTCTGTATCTATATCTTTAGCTCTGAAAAGTATTTCACGCATTATAATCACCTCAACATAAAACTCGTCTTTTATTCAGTTAAATAATTCTTTTATCTCAGATTCAGTGTATATCTTATTTTCGCAGAACCAAGAATCCTCATCAAAATAACCTTCACAATTGGACATAGCCCATATAAGAATATTTATGATTTGCTGAACCTCTAATTTGCTTAACACTATAAACAGTTGTTTCTCGTCATAATCACATTTAGCGTTATCAGTAGAAGACCAATTAACAAAATGTTCGTCTGTCATAGGAATCTCAATAGAGAAAGGAGTATCTGCTCCACAATGATAGATAGCATTATCCCAAGTAGGTTCTAATAACACTTCACCATTCCAATCATTTTTGCCATATCTTCCACTCAAAATATGAAAGCTTCCGTCAGTAATTTCAGGCGAATACCTTAAAAATACCGTTCCATTAGGGCATTTACTTAATTCTTCGCGTGTTAATATTCTCATATTTTACTCCCCCCCCTATAATTCACAATCTCATAAATATGCTCATCGTGATAATGTCCGTTATTGTCCAACACAACGTCATGTAAAACGACCTTATGACCACCAAACTTCTCACAAAAATGATCGTATGTACGCTGTACAGGATTACCCCCGATCATTCTCCATTCAAGTCTTCTATGTTTTTTAACGAGTAGCCTTAACATACAATATACATCTTTTCCTATAGTCGTATTTCTTTCATCAAAAGAATATAAACCAAAACTCTGTACTGTATCAGTCGAAGTCCATATACGATAGGTTAAGAAGCCTGCAATATATTCATGCGCAGGTCTATTCATCAAAGATATTTCATCTACTATCGCGTACTGAAATAAATCGTCCTCTGCCTTGATTTCAGGAATACTGTTTGCGTATTGATAACCATTATAGTAAAAGAAATTATCCGTATAAAGCTGCTCCGCAAAGAGCTTTGTAAGTTCGTCTTTATAGAGTATTGCGGGTTTCAACATTTACTTTCACCTCTTTTTACAGATTTAGGTGGTAACTTTCCATCATTCTTGCTTACCTTCCAACCACTATGATTAACAGGAACACTTGTTATCCCCAGCTCCTTAGCTGCCACAAGCCTTGAATATCCGTCAATCACAAATCCGTCTCGGCTCAAGGTAATCGGCTTAAATTCTCCGATCTCGGCATTTTCCTTAGCTTTTTCTACCTTTTCTGCCGAAATGCGAGACCTTTTGAAACCGTTCGGGATTTTAATGTTCTTAACTTTCTTGTTTGTCTCACCATATTTTCCGAGGAAGTCAAGTCTACTGTCCTTAACGACAAGGCAATAACCTATTCCTTCATCACTCGCTCGACATTCCTGATAGGCTCTCCAACCTGTCACGAGTCCATAAGTTCCGTTATGTAGGTCTCGCACTATCATAGTCATTTTATCCGCTGGAATACCTTTGACCGTATAATTGCCCTTTTTATGAACGTTCTCGGTGAGTTTAATTTTCCGCAAAGGTATCATTATTCGCTCTGAGTAATGCTGATTAATATAATCTGAAACTGCCATAGTTTTAATCCTCCTTGTTATTTGACAATCGTTTTTCTACAAAATTTCTTATACATTCAGGAACATAGCTTCTTATATCTCCACCGAACTGAGCGATCTGTTTTACTATGCTCGATGAAAGATATGTTGTGTCACTATCAGCACATAAAAACATTGTTTCAGCCTTTGAACAAAGATTCTTATTTATATGTGCCATCTGAAATTCCGCTTCAAAATCAGTAACCGCTCTGAGTCCTTTAATTATTACGTCACATTCATGAGTTTTAAAGAAATCTATAATAAGTCCATTATGAGAGAATACCTTTACATTCCAAAATTCTTCTTCCTCGCATACGTCTTTAATCATTTTAACTCTTTCTTCTACGGTAAAAGTTGGATGTTTATTAGGATTAACTGATACAAGGACATAAACTTCATCAAATATTTTCGCTGCTTTTCTTATTATTTCAAGATGTCCATTTGTAATCGGATCAAAACTTCCCGGATAAACTGCATACGGATTCATATAAGCCTCCTTATGATTTAACTAAACCACGCATTTTTCGCGCTCCTGCTATAATTTCGTCAAGCGTTCGCGGTGTATAATCCATATACGGCATCATACAGCCTACATTGTAGCCTTTCCACTCTGTCAGGTATAACGCTTCGATTTGTTTTCTCCAATTCTCTGTCATGTTATGATCCCAAGCTGCATGAACGTGACCATATAAATGATACCAATTAGGATTTACCATGTTCTTATAGAACATTATTGGGTAATGACACAAAACTACATACCTGCCTTCGTCTTCAACTATAGCATAGTTACTATAAATATCAGCGCCGTCGTCATGGTTGCCAGCAATAATGCGAATGTGATACCCATTAAGTTTATGTGTTAATTCTATTTGTTTTGTAAAATCAAAGTTCCAAAATACATCTCCAAGAATATAAACAGTGTCCTCTGATCCGACAACAGAATTCCAATTCTTGATTATTGTTTCCTCCATATCTTTAACGTCAAAGAAAGGACGATTATCAAAAGCAATTATATCTTTATGCCCGAAATGTGTATCTGCAATGTAAAAGATTTTACTCATAATGTTTTCTCCTTGTTATGCATCAAGTTCCACAAACGTGTGTAGCTATCATATCTGCGTGATGCGTCCACAACACATTAGGATATTTACTTACCGCTCTCGTATAATAATTCCACTCGTCCTTTTCTACAAAAGCTCCCATGTGATAACGTATGCAGTACATTTCTTCCTCTGTAAGTTGCAATAGAGTAGAAGCTACCATTACAGACTTATCTCCGTGTCCTGTCAGGAGAGTGTCGTTCCGATATTCATACGGATATTCCGAACCTTCTGCTGTTTCTTTATACTGCCCTACCTTGCAAAGATCGTGAAGCATACCTATGATATAAGGACTTTCCTCACGGCTCCATTGTAACTGGTTATCCTTCGTAAGCTGTACAAGAGTATTCATTACTATTAGAGAATGGTCAAATAATCCGCCCTCGTAGTTCCCGTGGTACTTTGTACTTGCCGGTGCGGTAAAAAATCCGTTCCATACAAGCCAATTCTTACTATCCTCAGAAAGAATGGTGTTAAGTGGTGTAGCTTCAAATTGCTTAATTCTTTCGATATAAAGTTCTTTCTTTTCTTTTACGGTCATAGTGTTAGTCCTCCTCAAAAACTAATCTGTTCAAACTTAGGCTTGAAATTTTCCAATACGTCCAGTCCGAGATTGAGATTTGTACATATAATCTCAAACGCTTCCTCGGTATGGCTGTCATACCTCTGCGTAATCTTACTGTCCGAGTGCATAAATTTCTTCTGCAACAAAACAAGAACGTCAGGATCTATCGTAAGTATTCCTCTGTCCTTTAGCTCTACACCTCTTGTGTAGAAGAATTTTCCAAAAGTCTTACGGAAAGAGTGAGTATTATATTTTCCGTCACAATTAGGCTTATTGCCCTTCTTACAATTTTTTCCAAAGATACCCAGTTCTGCAAGTCCGTCCTTAATTATGTCCTCGGCTGCGGTATGAGACATCTTTTTCTGTATCTGCTTACCATCTGATACAGGGTTAGAATACTTTTTAAGATTATCCTTTGCAAGTCTTACACTATTTTTGTATGAAGCCTCGAAACCGTCCAGATATTTCAACTGCTCCACTAATTTTTCTTGATTGATTATTCCTGCATAATAAAGGTCATAGACTTTCTGTTTCTTGCTCTCGACCTCGGCAAGCTGTTTCTCTGCACGTTCTATCTCTACACCAAATATTTCTTTGGCTTCAACTTCAACGAGATCGACCATAGGCTTATTCCGACTGTTACTTGTAAAGATATAATCATCTCTTGTCTTATCGGGATTTTCCGCAAGAAGTCTCTGTATTATCCAACGTGTAGCTTCATTATTATAGTACACGTTCTTTTTATTTGTTTTATCCTCGCCGGAAGGCAAGCTAAAAGACTTTCTTAACCGCCCGTTTTCATCAAAGATATGGCAATATCTTACGCTCACGGTATCTCCGAATCTCGTTCCCCAGTTTCCTGCAAGTATCAACAGAGCTGCGTTTCTTGTGTTACCCTCGGATAAGAATTTTTCCAACAGAGCGTTGTACATCTCCATTGTGAAAGCGTCCATACCGCTGCCCTCGTCCTGCTTACGAGAAAGAGTGTTGTAATAATTCCGTTCGTCCTCGGTTTGGATAGCGAACTTTGATACGGTCAGCGGATCGTGCTTCGGCTTGTCCGTAAAGAAGAATGGTATAGCTCTTGAAAGATTTGCATTTGCTATCTGTATGGTTTCCTGTGGTATTGCATTAGTCATTCTGTTTCACTCCTTTGAGGTCACAATTTGTGACCTTGATTTTCCGATTAAAAGTCTTATTTTATTGAGTATTTAGGGTTCAACAAACGGCTTAATAGAGCCATTTGTCAAAACCGTTATAAAACCGTTATTACACTTGTTATACAGCTTCTTTTAAAACAGAAACTCCATTATGCCATAATGTCAAGGAATTTATAATAACTTTCGTATCAGCCTTACAAGGTCTGTAATAATCGTAATAATCTAATAAAAATTCAAAATCTTCTTTAAGAATATCTATAATCGATTGTACATCTTTTATATGGTGGGAAGTTACATTATAAGATGTGGTAAAATATCCGCCACCCCACTTTCCTGTAATAAGACATAAATCTCCAAATAAGTATTGAAGTGATATTCCTCTATTAGTAATATTACTGTCTCCGTCAGGATCATTAAGCATAAGCGAAAAATCAATATAACCTGTCGGACGTGTCAATTCTCCGCTCTCTTTATAGAGCATTTCAGCGAGTTCAGCTATTGTTATTACAGAATAATTATTCATAATATTTTCCTCCTATTAACCTATTAAATTTGTTTTTGTCATTCCGATTGTCTGATAATGTTGATTAGCAAGCATAAAACCTGTATCAACTATTCCTTTAGCACGATCTCTCCACGGAAAAGACTTTATGACTTTATTACTTCTATATGCTTTTGCAACAGAAGCAAGAGCGTCAATTGCTCGTGCATACTGGTTGAATTGTGTCCACGAATTGCCTCTATTCAGTCCTTTCTTGTAAACCGTTCTATTATACCACTGTCTATAATAATAGCAGGTCAATTCAAAATTATTATCTCTATTAGGTTTTTCCGACATAGCGTGAATAAAATCAAGTATCTCACCTTCATACCAATTCTCTGACAGCATAAGATGTAAACACATCGCCTTAAATTCTCTTTCAGAGATTACATTATCTTTGCTGAACTTTTTTATAGCCTTTGTAAGAAATTCTATTTGAGGCTGATAAATATCCCAAAGGCATTTTACTTGATTGGCAGAAAGTCTGTTACCATAATTAAAATAATAGTTCATTGCTCCGATAATATAGGAATTTATTCCGCAGCCAGTCATATTAAGTGACTGAACTACATTACGAGCTTTACCCGCGTCAATGGTCGGCAATACGTCCTTTTTTATTCCTCTGACTATGTAAGTCTGGAAAGGAACGTTGGCTGTCACACAAGCCATAAGTCTATGCTGACCGTCTGCTAAAGTCCCATCTTCGTATACTTTAATTGTTTCTCCGTTAAGCCTGAAATTCCCTGACAACATATCATCAGCCATTCTCTGTACATTTGTAGGACTTATTCCTCTGTTATTATTATTTACTTCAAGCATTGCCTTCGCTATCTCAGGTGTGATAGTCACTACTGCCGAGTCTTTTGTTCTGAAATATCCGGTTACGAGCCGTCTCTGGACTTCCCAAGCAAGATTATCCGTAAAGGACTTCGCAAGCATCAAGTAACCTGTTTCTGTAATAAGTATCATATCTTCGTGAGCCTTGTTAGAAATGTCTGCAATTTTGTGAGTACGAATTTCGTCCGCACAAATTTTGTAATAGTCTTCACCTTGAATAAAATGTTTCTTATTCACATTGAAGTTACGCTTTGCAGTTCCTTCGCGTCTGTTATGTACGCTGTCAATATCCGAAAGAGTTACCACCCTCTTTCCTGCATACTCTCTGATAGGGAGTTCCGTGTTGTTGATCGTCATAATTGCATTAGTCATAGTTTATTACCTCCAAAACTATTGTTTTATTCATACTGCATAAGCAGTTCTTAGCCTATTGCTCCGATTTTCTCATAGTATCTTATTTCTGATTGAGATATTTCTTCCGCTTGTTCTATCGTTACAGTGGTATGTTTCACTATGTATTCATTCATATCATCTACCTCTATCACGATAGATTTTTTTCTATTCTCGTCATTAAGTCCTATCATATCGCAATAGTCACATTCAGAAAGCAGATACTCCATTACTGTCTCACAAGAAATATCCGTTTCCTTAGAAATAAATTCCGCTTCATCGTCTAAATAGATTTGAATAGGTTCGTTCATCGTAATTCCTCCTGTTGATTTCTTCTTGACAAATGCCCTCAAATATGTTATACTAATATACACAAGGCTACACTTGTAAAGTGCAATTTTCTGATTGTTAAATGTTGACTTAACTTGCAAAATTATTATACCATTTCTATTTCAACTTGTCAAGTCAACTCTTAACATAAATACATATAAAATTTATTGTTATTTTTTATGCAATTTATCCAAAGAAGGTGTTTTATTATGACAGAGTTTGAAATTAGTTTGAAACGATATTTACTTGAACACGAGATGAAACAGGTTGAAATTTCTAAAATCCTTAATGTCTCTCGCAGTAACATCAGTCAAGCCGTAAAAAGCGATCACATTACTCTTAATAGTATGCGGAAGATTGTGAACGCTATTGACTGCGACCTTGAAATTGTTATCAAGCCAAAATCTGAATGATTATGTAAAAGGACTGCTCTGTGCAGTCCTTTTGTTTTTTCCGCAGCTTAGGGGAGCGTAAGTAGTATATATTATATAAGTACCCCTAAGCTCAAAACAAGAAAAGCACATCAACTGTTATGTCAATGTGCTTTCTGTCTGTATTCAATTTTCCGATGCCCTCAAATGGCTCTGTTAAGCCATTTATTTTTTCCGATTTTTCTGCTTAAAATATTTCTTCTATTTAGTTAAATATTTTTGCGTTATTTATTCGTAATTATATATAATTCTCAAATCTTTTCCCATCTTACTTTTGTATTCTTCTGCCGATATTTCAGTATATCCCTTCTTAAAAAGTTCAGAGATATATTCTTCCGAATAACCTTCATCAATTGCGTCAAGAAGATTGTTTCTAATTCGCTTAAAATAACGGATAGGAAATACTTTTACGCCTGTAATTTTGTGCCTGAAAACACGATTTATTTTAGGTATTCCTCCACAAATGCCCTTGTTTATAGCTTCGCCTTTGTTTGTTGCAAAAACAGAAACCTTCTCCTCGCTATCTCCATAATGAGTAGAGATAGTATATATAACCTTATATTCATTCATTACAATTCTCCTTTCAGTCCTCGTCACAGCAAATGTTTAATGTGATTTTTCCGTTATTGCTCGGCTCAAGGTTATCTATGCTCGTTACCTCTGCCGTATCAAATTCTTCCGGCAGGTCGTTAAGAAAACCTGTAAATACAACTTTTTCCTTGTCATTATCCCACAGCTCAAACTGTTGGCTGTCGGGATCAATGAACATTTCCATGATGTCGCGTATTGTCATATCCATTGTGATTTTCCTCCTCAGTCCTTTAACGCCTCACAAACTTCTTCGCCTGTTTCATCTTCACAGTAAATAGCTAAATACATTTCACCTATCAGATTATTTTCAACTATTTCTGCAAAATCATCTTCGATTTTCACGTCTTTCTTTTCAATTCCGAAAATAAACATCTTTGTTCCGTGTGTACTATCATACAGATAAGCGCTAAATGTAATTCCGTCATCAACTACATCAATCATAAACATATCTGATTCAAAACTATCATACAGATTGATAGAAGGGTCATTTTCCTTGACCAGATTGAAGAAATTCTCCACGGTTTTCAGAGAGGAGCTGCAAAAACATATTATTGCCGAGGTTTACAAACGCTGACGGTTTGTTTTATTTTTTTTCCATGCGCTCGTATGCCGCATTTATGGAAATGATTCTGTCTTTT
>CAKZZS010000020.1 GCA_937884975.1 uncultured Clostridia bacterium
ATGTAAATTCAAATGTTCCGTTTGGGACGGCGTGTGGGAGTGAAATAAATTCTTTCGAATTTGTGAAGTGTTGTTATTAAACAACGTGAAGTACGTTTTAAAAGAAACGCGTGAAGTGTTCCTTCGGAACGTTAAAATGTCATTCTGAACGCAGCGAAGAATCTCAACCGATTCGTAGGGGACGGGTTCACCGTCCCGTTGTAGCAAAAACAGCTCCCTGAAAAGGGAGCTGATGTTTTTTACCGTGTTAATAAAAAAATGAATTAGAGAATACTTACGTTATACGCCGCGCCGAGCATTCCCGCTTTGTTGCCAAGCTCCGCTTTAAGCAATTTAACCTTTCTGAAATTCGGCATAAGAACCTCATGAAGCCTTTTGTCAACCTCGCTTCTTATGTAATTTTCATTCATAATTCCGCCGCCGACAACTATTGCAGGGGGATTAAAAATGTTACAAAGACTGACAAGACCGACTACTATTTCATCTATCCATTCGTCTATCTGGAATTTGATTTCGGGATTTAAGAAATTCTGGGGTTCAAAAATTTCTCTGCCGTTTGTCTCGTGACCTAAAATCGGGGAACAGCGGCGTACAAGAGCGGTAGTTGAAGCGTACGCTTCATAGCAGCCGAAGCCTCCGCAGGGGCATTTGTTTCCGCCGACGTGAGTGCGTATATGACCGAATTCTCCTGCCGAGCAGGTGTCGCCGATAATAACCTTTTTATCCATATAAATTGCGCCGCCGACTCCCGTTCCGTAGGTCAGGCAAAGGAAATTGTCAAGGCCTCTGCCTGCGCCGAACTGCGCCTCGCCCATAGCCGCGCAGTTTACGTCGTTGCCTGCCGCAACGGGAACGCCGTAGCCGTCCGTAAAAATTTCCTTAAAGCTGGTGCCCGAAAAGCCGGGGAAGTTTTCAAGCGCGTGAATTACAAACGCGTCATAGGGGTTAATCTGACCTGCCGTGCTTATGCCGACTCTGTCAATTCCCTCATAGCTTTCAAAGATTTCTTTTAATTTTGCAATAAGTCCTGCGCCGCCCTTTTCGGCGTCGGAGGGGATTTCGTAAATATCGCTGATGTTGAAGTTTTCATCGACTATACCGTATTTAAGAGCGGTGCCGCCGATGTCATAAGCAAGAATTTTCATATCTTCACCTCAAAAACGGATTAGATATATAATAAATCTTTTTCATCCAAATATCAACAAGTTTTTTCAAATCTATTGAGCAAAGCGTCAAAATGTGGTAAATTATATGTATTACTAAAACTATATTTATCGGGAGAGCGATATAAATGAAGCTGTCAAAACGTATCTGGAGCTCTGTTATCCTTTTCGGATTATTCGGCCAGCTCGCTTGGATGGTTGAAAATATGTATTTCAACAAATTCCTCTATGACACCATTTCGGGTAACACGGGTTATATCTCCGCAATGGTTGCGTCTTCTGCAATAGTTGCAACGCTTACAACCCTTATTATGGGCACGCTGTCCGACAGGGTAGGAAAGCGTAAAATATTTATGGTGCTCGGATACATAATCTGGGGCTTTACTACAATGGCGTTTGCGTTTATTACAACGGATAACGCCGCAAAGCTTTTCCCCTCGCTTAATGCGGTAACGGTCGCGGCGATTACGGTTATTGTAATGGACTGCGTTATGACGTTTTTCGGTTCAACCGCAAATGACGGCGCGTTTAACGCGTGGGTAACGGACGTTACGGATAATACGAACAGAGCAAAGGTTGAAGCGGTTTTGTCTGCTCTTCCGCTTGTTGCGATTCTTATTATTTTCGGCGTGCTTGACGTGTTTACCCAAAAGGGCAACTGGAAGGCGTTCTATTTGATAATCGGTTCGCTTGTAACACTCGGCGGCATAATCGGCGCGTTCCTTATTAAAGAGAGCGAAAACCTCAAGCCCAACAGGGATAACTATTTTAAAAACATTATTTACGGCTTTCGTCCCTCAACGGTAAAGGAGAATAAAATGCTTTATATCTCCTTTGCGGCGTTTACAATTGTCTGTACCGCGTATCAGGTCTTTATGCCCTATCTCATAATTTATATTGATAAAAGGCTCGGTATCCACGATTACGCAATTCCGCTCGGCGTTATAATAATTCTTTCGGCGGTATTCAGTATTGTTATGGGCTCGGTTCTTGACAGGGTCGGAAAGCATAAGTTTATGATTCCGATGCTTTTGGTTCTCGCGGTAGGCTGTGTCGGAGTTTTCTTTTCAAGAACCCTTCTTCCGCTTGCTATAACGGGTACGGTAATGATGGGCGCAAACCTTGTTGTTTCGGCTGCTGTCAACGCTACAATCCGTGACTACACTCCCGAGGACAAGGCGGGACTTTTCCAGGGAATAAGAATGTTTTTCTCGGTGCTTCTTCCAATGGTAATCGGTCCGTTTATAGGCGACACGGTTATCAAAGGCTCAAAGGAGACGTATGAAGAGCTCGGAGTTGTAAAAAATGTTCCGACCCCGTATATTTTCCTTGCCGCGGCGGCTGTTTGCGTGTTTGCGCTTATCCCGATGATTATTCTTGTCAAAAATAAAAATAAGGAAATAAAGGAATCAGGAGAAAAGAATGTATAAAAACTACATTTTTGATATGGGTAACGTGCTTCTCGGCTTTAATGACGAGAGGTTGCTTTCCGCGTTTTTAGATGATGAAAACGATAAAAAGCTTGTTGAAAAAGAGCTTATCTGGTCCGAGGAATGGCAATTGGGCGACAAGGGACTTATAGACGAAAACGAGTTCCTCACCCGTGTGCTTTCCCGACTTCCCGAAAGGCTCCACGAGGGCGCGACGAAGGTTTATCTTAACTGGCACCGCCTTATGGACCCGATACCCGGCGCGCTTGAATATGTCAAGCAGTTAAAGCGAGAGGGCAAAAGGGTATATGTGCTTTCAAACGCTCCTCTTCGGTTTTCCGAGCTTGAAAAGCTTTATGAAGAGCTGTTTTCGCTTTTTGACGGCATAGTCGTTTCCGCAAGGGAAAAATCCATTAAGCCCGAGGACAAAATCTATCAGGTTTTGCTTGAAAGATATAATCTTAATCCCGAAGAATGCTATTTCTATGACGACCTGCAGTGTAATATTGACGGTGCGAAGAGAAACGGAATTGACGGCGAGGTTTTTAAGGGAAGCTTTCTTCACTTACTGAAGGAAAATGAAAATGAATAATATAATTCTTATCGGTATGCCCGGCGCAGGTAAGTCAACTCTCGGTGTTGTGCTTGCAAAGGCGCTCGGCTTTGATTTTACGGATACGGATTTGATAATCCAGTCCGAGCAAAACGAAAAGCTGTATAAAATAATCGAAAAAAAGGGAATAAAAGAATTCATTGAAATCGAAAACGGCACAGTCGCCGCGCTTAAAGTAAAAAACTCCGTTATAGCAACGGGCGGCAGCGTGATTTTCGGTAAAGAGGCGATGGAAAACCTCAAAAGTCTCGGCACGGTTGTCTATCTTGAGGTTGACGAAAAGGAGATAGAAAAGCGGCTTTCGAACATTAAGACCAGAGGCATTGTTATGGAAAAGGGCGAAACCGTTGAAAAAATCTATAACGAAAGAACTCCTCTTTATGAAAAATATGCGGACATTACCGTTGTCTGCAAGGGAATGGATCTGGAGAAAACAGTTGAAAAAATAATTTCGCTTGTGGGGTATGAAAAATGAGAGACGTACTTAATTTTCTCGTCAAAAGCTTTCTTGCAGGAGTGATGATAGCAGTCGGCGGCACGGTTTTTCTTTCGTGTGACAACAAGGTCGTCGGCGCTTCGCTTTTCTCAATAGGACTTTTCGTAATAGTTGTAAGAGCGCTTAATCTTTATACGGGAAAGGTCGGCTACATATTTGACAATAAGCCGAAATATCTTATTGAGGTGCTTGTAACGGTTGTCGGAAATTTTTTAGGCACGTTTGCTGTCGGAAATCTTCTTCACCTGACCCGTGTCGGTGAAAAGCTTACCGAAAAAGCGGCGGCTCTCTGTCAGACAAAGCTTGACGACAGTGTTTTAAGTATTTTTGCGCTGTCCGTCTGCTGCGGAATGCTTATGTACCTTGCCGTAAACGGCTACAGGGATTATAAGCACGAAATTGCAAAATACATAAGCGTTTATATCTGCGTTGTCGTGTTTATTCTCTGCGGCTTTGAGCACAGTATTGCAAATATGTATTATTTTTCGGTTGCTTCAATGTGGAGCGCAAAGGCGTTCGGATATATGGGAATTATGATTTTGGGCAACGCAGTCGGCGGCGTGATTTTTCCGCTTTGCAAAAAGCTTGTTAAAGAAAAAGCAGAATAAAAATGAATGTAACGCTCGGTGAAAAAGAGCATATTGAATTTTTGGATGAGAAAACGCGTGTAATCGTTTCGGACGAACACACCTTCGGGACTGACGCAATTTTACTCGCGTCCTTTTCTTCTCCGAAAAAGAACGATATAATCTGCGACCTGGGAACAGGTTGCGGAATAATTCCGTTTTTGTTTTACCGCGACGGAAACAGGTTTCTTACTGCGGTTGAAATTCAGGAGAACGCCTGTAATCAGGTTGAAAGAAGCATTGAATTGAACGGCGCAAAGGATTCTTTTACGCTTATTCATTCCGATTTAAGGCAGCTCGATTTTAAACTTCTTAACGGGAAATTCTCGCTTGTCACGATGAATCCGCCGTATACAAAATCAAACAGCGGAATTAAAAGCGAAAAGGAAAGTGAAAAAATTGCCCGTCACGAGACTATGTGCAGTATTTCCGATATAGCCCTTTGCGCTTCAAAAATACTTAAATTCGGCGGCAGGCTTTGCCTGTGCGGACGTCCCGAAAGGCTTTTTGAAACTATGAAAGCGCTTTCCGAAAAGAAAATTGAGCCTAAAAAGCTTCGAACGGTTCATAAAAATACAAAAACAGCGCCGTGGCTTTTCTTGCTTGAAGCAAGGCTCGGCGGGAAAAGCGGTCTGACGGTTATGCCACCGCTTTATATTGAAAACGATGACAAAAGTGAAAGCGAAGAATTACTTAAAATTCTCGGCAAGTACAGGGAGGGAACGGAAAAATGAGCGGAACGCTTTATGTAGTCGGCACGCCAATAGGTAATCTCGGCGATATTTCCCAAAGGGCTTTGTCCGTTCTCGGAGAGTGCGATTTTATTGCCGCCGAGGATACGAGGGTAACTCTTAAGCTGTTAAACCATTTCGGAATAAAAAAACAGCTCGTGTCTTACCATGAGCACAACCGTTTTACCCAGGGCGAGCCAATTGCCGAAAGAATTCTTTCGGGAGAAAGCTGCGCGCTTGTTACGGACGCAGGTATGCCTGCGATTTCCGACCCGGGCGAGGACCTTGTGCGCATTTGTCACGAAAAGGGGATTAAGGTTGAGTCCGTTCCCGGCCCCACTGCGTTTGCAACCGCTGTTGCCATTTCGGGCATGCCGTCCGGCAGATTTACGTTTGAAGGCTTTTTGAGTATGAATAAGGTCAGCCGCAGGGAACACCTTGAAAGCCTTGTAAATGAAAAAAGGACGATGGTTTTTTACGAGGCGCCGCATAAGCTTTCGAGAACGCTTGCGGATATGGCGGAATATTTCGGCGACCGAAAAATCGCGCTTGTAAAGGAAATTACAAAAATTCACGAAACAGTTGAAAATACAACTCTTTTCTCTGCTCGTGACAAGTATTCTCAAACTCCGCCGAAGGGCGAATATGTGCTTGTCATTGAGGGAGCACAGGAGAAAAAAGAGGATTTTACTCTTGAACAGGCAGTCAAAGAAGCACAAGGTCTCTTAAAAGACGGAGTTTCCGTCTCTGAGGCGGCAAAAACAGTTGCCAAAAGGACGGGATTTAAAAAGGGCGATATCTATAAGGAGCTGATTTAAAATGCCAAAATACTGGTATCTCTGGGCTTTAATAATTATTTTAATACCCATAACCGCTTACGTCTGTTACAGGGCGGCTGCCGCCGCAAGACAGGCGAGAATAGAAAGAGAAAAGACAATTGAGGAACTCAATAACGCAAAATCCCTTAAGGACGAGTTTTCTTTAATCTCAAAGGAAAACCTTGAAAAAGCCGATAATTTAAGGGTGCTTTCGGGTCTTGCGCTACTTGTCGATTTGCGTCTTCGCAAGGAAATCAAGCCGAAGGAAGCGTTTGAGGAATTGCCCGAGGAATGGAAATACACTTACGTCCTCAACTGCATTCTTGAGGACTGCGAGGGCAGCGTTTCTTCTTTTTTCAGAAAGAACACATATCCGATTTCGTTTCTTGCCTCCTCTGCGCTTGAAAAAGCGGGATTTAAGGAATTATCGGAGCTTTTTTCGTCGCTCTATGATATGTTTGACGACGAAAACGAGGATGTTTCAATTGATAACGAAAAAATAAAAGCCGCCGACAGCGAGTTCGGACGACTTTTTAATAGGAATGAATTTATAAATTCGGCAGCGGCGTATATCAAAATTAACGCCGAAGCATTTACGGGTGAAAATTCACTTTGAATTATCCATTTCCGCTATAAGAGCGGTAAAGGTGCTTTCGGCATTGGAAATGACGGTTTTAAGGCAAAGCGGCTGATTTTCCGTTGCCTTTGGCTTTGACGTCTTTGACGAGACGATTTGCCTTATCATCCTTGCGCTTGCAACGTCCGCGACGGCTGAAGCGAGCTCGGGTGAAAAGGCTAATAAATCCGACGAGAGGTCGCCCGAAACAGCGGCGGCGGAAATAAGTCTGT
>CAKZZS010000021.1 GCA_937884975.1 uncultured Clostridia bacterium
ATCCGAGAGTGTATAAGGCGCTTAGAAACCAGCTTGCCGCCGTTCTCGATGAACTCAAACGCATCGAGGCGGCCGGCGAACTTCGGGATGAGCTGCTGGACAACATTGAGCTTATCACACGGACGCTGTACGGAATGAAGGAGGGATCAGAATGACGGATACAACGAGAATGACCGCCCTGAACACATCTGTTGGCGCAGATGACGGGCGGTCACTCACAAAATGTACTGATGGTAGTATAACCGATGAAGCTACAGAAATCAAGGATTTTGAGGAATTACAGCGTAAAATGCGGCGCATGACGGACCCGGCATATTTGCACACGTTTTCGATGAATGAACTCTATGACCGGGAATTTGACGTCAGACCTCCTATTGTGGAGGGGCTGCTATATCCCGGCACGTATCTCCTCGCCGGAGCTTCTAAGGTCGGCAAGTCTTTCCTGGTAGCACAAATTGCCTACCATGTCAGTACAGGGAAACCGCTTTGGGAGTACCACGTTCATCAATGCGGGGTGCTGTATCTTGCTTTGGAGGATGATCAGCGGCGTCTGCAAAGCCGCCTTGCCCGGATGTTTGGCGTGGAGGGTACAGATGCTCTATCCTTTGCCATCTCCTCACAAAAGATAAGCTTCGGTCTTGAAACTCAGCTTGACAACTATTTGAGAGAAAACCCGAAGACCCGGTTGATTATCATCGATACACTTCAGAAGGTTCGGATGTCATCCGGTGACATCTACAGTTATGCCGATGATTATGAAACCATAGGTAAATTGAAACAGTTTACCGATGCTCGTGGAATCTGCGTGCTGGTCGTACACCACACCAGAAAGCAGCGGGCGGAAGATATCTTTGAGATGATTTCCGGCACGAACGGTCTGATGGGCGCCGCTGATGGAGCAATGATCCTCAATAAAGAGAAGAGGACCTCCATGAATGCGGCGCTTGCAATCACAGGGCGGGATCAGCCAGATCAGACAATCTATCTGGTCCGTGATGAAACCCGGTTGGTCTGGCAATTTGAACGAAGTGAAGCCAGACCGTGGGAACTGCAGCCTGACCCATTTTTGGAAACAGTCGCTGCGGTTCTCAGCGACGATGTACCGGAATGGGAAGGTCGGGCAAGTGATCTTACGGTACTGCTGCAGAACAGTATTCCGCCGAACCTATTGATCCGGAAACTGAATGTGGGCAAGGAAAAACTGGCTCAGTTGTATTCGATTGCTTATACCTGCAAGCGCACCAAGACAGGCAGCCTCGTCCACTTGAGCAGGATCGAGGGTGACGATAGGTGACGGTGATGACGATTAATACGGGTATGAGGGCGTTAGCGAAAATATCGTCACCATCGTCATCATCGTCACCGTAAGTTTCGGCGGGGATGCAAGGGAGCCCTTTTCAAAGGGCGCTAGCTATCCGCAGATAGCAGGGGCAGCGCCCCTCCGGGAGCATCGGAACGCGGCAGCAGGAAGATGCTTCCGGCCTCCCCCTCGGAGAGCGCAACAGCATCTTTTGATGGCCGCAGGCTGTCAAAAGTGCTTTTGCGTTACTTTCGCAGAAAGTAACAAAGGCCGCTGCTGGCGCAGCGTAAGGAAAGGATGTGATTTGAAATGAAAAGAACGATCAGCGCCGAGGTCGGGAAAGGCTCCGTCAATCACAACAGCCGGAAATTCAAGGCGGCAAACGTGGACCCGGAGCGCACCCACCTCAATGTAGAATACTGTAATGAGCCGATCAAGCAGGTCTATCACAAACTGTTTGACGAAGCCCTGGAACGATACAACGCAAAGCAGACACGCTCTGACAGACGGATCGATGATTACTATGAAAAGATTCGTACCGGCAAGCAAGAAAAGCCCTTCCATGAATTGATCATACAGATCGGCAACCGGGATGATACGGGATCTGGAACTGAGATCGGAGAACAGGCCAAGGCAGCACTGGATGAATATTACCAGGGCTTCCGGGAAAGGAACCCAAACCTGTACGTTTTCTCCGCTCACCTGCACATGGATGAGGCTACGCCCCATATCCACATTGATTTCGTTCCCTTCACCACCGGGAGCAAGCGGGGTCTTGATACCCGGGTATCGCTGAAACAGGCTCTCGCTGCTCAGGGCTTCCGTGGCGGCACCCGGGGAGCTACGGAATGGAATCAATGGGTGCTGTCTGAAAAGAAGGAACTTGCCGTTGCCATGTTCCGGCACGGGTTTGAATGGGAGCAAAAAGGCACCCACGAGGAGCATCTGAGCGTAATCGACTATAAGAAGCAGGAGCGGACGAAGGAACTCGCCACCGTGGAACAAAAGCTGACCGACAAGTCAGCAGAGTTCAATACCCTAGCTAAACGGATCAACAATCTAAAGGACGGAGAGCATGACTATTACGAAATGGAGCAAAAGCTTACCTCCGATCCTGAGTATCAGCTGCCAGAGCCGCAGACGTTTATGACGGCCAAGAGCTATAAGGCCAAATTTGCCGAGCCGCTGATCAAAAAGTTAAAAAAGATGGTAAAAAGTCTCATCGTCCAGTGCGCAAAGGCTTGGGATAACTATCATCGGATCAATGAGAGAAACGGAAAATTATATCGGGAGAACGAACATCTGATAGCAAGCAATGACCGGCTCAAAGAGGAAAACACCGTCCTGCGGGAGCAGAACAAAGATTATTCTCTCCTTCGGAAGGTGTTCGGAAGCAAACAGATCGACGATCTGGTCGTACAGGCCAGAGAAGCACAACAGGCAAAACAGCGGCAACGCCAGAGAAGCTATGATTATGAAAGGTAGGGTCAAAGAATGGAAAAGCAAATCTACGACAAAAAGAACGGGCTGTGGTATGAGCTGCACGGGGACTATTATCTCCCGTGCCTCACCGTGCCGCCCGAAAAACAGCGTCCCATCGGCGTATGGGGGCAGCGGCATCTGCGGTATATCCGGGAGCACCGTAAGGCGCTGTACACGGAGCTGCAGATTACCGGCAAGCTGAACAGTTATCTTGCTAATCTGAACGAACAGGCGGAGGCTATGTTCTTTGAGCTGGTAAAACAAATGGCCGTACGTGAGGGCGTCACCGAACAGCTCAAGGCACAGGATCAAATGCTGTGGGTGCAGAAGATGAACAACATCCGGAATCGAGCCATGGAGGTGGTGAACAACGACCTGATCTACTCATAAGGTTTCGGCGGCGGGGAGCAATTCCCGCCGCCCCTTTCATCTCCATCGAAAAATATATTTTGGAAAACAGTTGATTTTTCACGATTTCGTGATATAATATAAGTGACCACAAATAGGAGGTTTTATCTATGCCGGTATTGTCCAGATTTTACGGAATCATTATTCGTATGTATTTCCAGCAGGCGGAGCATAACCCGCCGCACATCCATGCCCTTTACGGTGAGGATATGGCCGCCATTGACATTCAGACGGGTGAAGTGCTGGAGGGGCATCTGCCGCCCAAGGCGCTTGCTATGGTACGGGAATGGGCGGCGATTCACAAAACTGATCTTCTGCATATGTGGGAGACGCAGGAGTTCAAGTCTCTTTCTCCCCTCGAATAAGGAGTTGATATTATGTTCCATAAGATCAAAGCGGTCAACGCTCTGCCGAACTATCGCCTGAGCGTACAGTTTGCGGAGGGCGTGACAAAAATCTATGATGTAAAGCCCCTGTTTGCGAAATGGGTGCCTTTCAAAACGCTGGAGAATTCCCCTGAGCTATTCTCCGGCGTGGAGGTCGATATGGGCGGCTACGGGATCATTTGGAATGATGATCTTGACCTCTCCTGCGACGAGCTGTTTGAGAACGGCGAGACGGTCAAGACACCATTTGACGGGCTGATGGCCTTTACCGACGCCACCCAGCTTTGGGGGCTGAACGAAAGTACCCTGCGCAAGGCAATTGCCTACGGAAAGCTGGTCAACGGCGTAGACGCCTGCAAATACGGCAAGCAGTGGGTCATTTCCACAGAAGCCATGAAGCGGGAATACGGACAGCCGAAAGCGAGAGGATGAACTATACTGTACCGGTATTCTGTCGCTGGCATTATGAATCTACACTTGTGAGGTTAAAACAATGGCTGATTTCGGAATCAACGAAATGCTTGAAATGCAAAAGGCTTTGCAGGATAAGTATAAAGATAAATGGAAACCGATTTGTCCCGAGCGTGGAAAAGATCAGTTACTATGGATGATCGGAGAAATAGGCGAAGTAATTGATATTATAAAAAAGCATGGTGGTGAGAAAGCAAGCCAAGACGCGGAATTGCGAGAGCATCTCATTGAAGAATTGGCAGATGTTCTTATGTACTACAATGACGTGTTGCTCTGCTATGGAGTATCTGCTGAGGATTTGAAACAATCCTATACCAGTAAGTTTGAGAAAAATATGAAGCGCTGGTAAATGGGTTTTGTGAGGGAAATTATTATGAGAGCACCATTTCAGATATTGGCAATTCCATATAAGTTGGGACCGATATTACAGTATTGTGTTTTTCATCGTTCAGACATCGACCAGTATCAGTTTGTGGCTGGCGGAGGCGAAGATGATGAAAAGCCTATAGAAGCTGCGGCAAGAGAAATCTATGAAGAAACATTTGTCAAGGCTGCCAATATCATGTCCCTGACTTCCATGGCGTACATCCCTGCAAATGTCATTTCACAAAAACACAGAGATTTGTGGCCGCATGATACAATAGTAATTCCAGAATACACATTCGGCTTTGAATGTGATTCAGAAATTGCACTTTCAAGTGAACATACTGGATTGGAGTGGTTGACCTACGATGAGGCTATTTCGAGGTTGACATGGGATTCTAACAAAACCGCTTTGTACGAATTGAATTGTCGCTTGCTTAAAGAGTGACAACCTTAAATTGCGAGAGAAGTAGTCATGAATTATCTTGAACAATACTACAACAATTATGATGAGGAAGGACGCCTGCTTTCTCGTCATGGGCAGGTGGAATACCTGACCACGATGAGATACATAGAAGAATGTCTGGAAGGTATTTTAACTCCAAGCATCCTTGAAGTCGGTGCAGGCACAGGACGCTACAGTGTGACACTGGCAAAGCAAGGACGGCACGTGACCGCTGTTGAGCTGATTGAACATAATCTGGAAATACTGAAATCCAAATTAGAGGGTACGGAACCTATCACAACAATCCAAGGAAATGCTTTGGATCTCTCCCAGCTTTCTGACAATTCTTTTGATCTGACCATGTTGCTCGGCCCGATGTATCACCTTTACACCAAGAACGAAAAGCAAAGAGCTCTTTCTGAAGCAGTGCGGGTGACAAAACCAGGCGGACATATCCTGGTAGCTTATTGTATGAATGAGCCGACCATCATACAGTATGTATTCGGTCTGAACCATTTGCATGAAGTGATGGCACTCAACATGCTAACCTCTGACTGGCATTGTATAAGTGAGCCGAAGGATCTTTTTGAGATGGTGCGCACAGAAGAGATTGCGGACTTGGATTCGACGGTTCCTGTGAAAAGAATCAAACTGGTCGCCACAGATGGAGCTACGAATTATAAACGAGAATATATTGATGCTATGGACGACGAGACTTTTGGTAAGTGGATGGATTATCACTTCACTATCTGTGAACGTCAGGATCTGATCGGGGCTTCCCACCATACGTTGGATATACTCCAGAAAGTGTAACAAATACCGGTTATGAGGATAAATCTATGAGCAGGACAGAAAATGTGGAACTGACAGTATTATGCCTGATCGAAGATGGCGATAAGATACTGCTTCAAAACAGAGTAAAGAAAGACTGGCAAGGGTACGCATTGCCAGGCGGGCATTTGGAACCCGGAGAATCTTTTGTTGACGCTGTCATCCGCGAGATGAAAGAAGAAACCGGTCTAACGATCCTTGACCCAAGATTGGTTGGAGTTAAACAATTTCCGTTAGAGAACGGAAGGTATGTTGTCCTGTTGTTTAAGGCCACGCGGTGGTCGGGTGATCTCATCTCATCCGAGGAAGGCCAAATGGAATGGATCAAGTACAGTGACCTTTCCATAGTAAAAACCGTGGATGATTTTGACGATCTCCTGAAAGTGATGAACACGCCGGAGCTGACAGAATTTCAGTATTTGGTTTCGGGAGACGAATGGACTGTAGCAATTAAATAAACGGGGATTTGTCGTGCCAATCTCATTACGATTATATGGAGAGAAATGTTATGGACAATTACGACGAGGGTTATCTACGTATAGCTGAAAAAAAGCTTGAGGGAATCTATAATCTGGCATTGGAACGTGCCAGAAAGACCGTACCGGAAGCTGAATATGTCATTGACAAGAGAACGATGGATGACTATATCACAAAAGTGTGGGACTATCCTGGAGCTTGGTATGTACAGTTTTCGCTTCCAGCCGGTTTTGACAGCGTGGAATCATTAATCGAAAGCCTTGCCACGGAAACAGTAAAATATTACCTAAGCAAGAGATCGTCATAGATTTAGTGCTCATATCTGAAGAAACTGTTCTCAGAGATTTTTTTGGGCAAATTCTCATTTGTAGGGGTGACACATGGACAGACCAATCACAACTTTATTCATGCTGATGTCGGTGGACGGCAAGATCAGCACTGGATCTTCAGACGAGCTGGACGTAGATCAGGATTTTCCGAAGATTCCCGGTGTCAGAGAAGGTCTGCATCAATACTATGAGATCGAGCAGACAACCGACCTATGGTCATTCAACACAGGACGGGTACAGGCTAAGATGGGCGTCAACGAAAAGGAGTTGCTGGATAAAACGCCGGTATCCTTTGTTCTGCTGGACAATCACCATCTGACAGAGCATGGGGTCAGATACTTCTGTGCGCTGTCAAGGCAGGCCGTTGTGATCACATCGAATGCTTCCCATCCCGCTTTCCGTGTGGACGCCGACAACTTACATATCATCTACCAGGAGCGTCCTTCTCTCGGTGAGGCGCTGGAACGCCTAAAGAAGGAATGCGGCTGCGAGCGCCTTACCGTCCAATCCGGCGGCACGGTGAATGGCCTGTTCCTACGGGATAAGCTGTTGGATTATGTAGATATCGTCGTAGCCCCGGTGCTGATCGGCGGCAAAGATACGCACACGTTGATCGACGGCAGGTCGCTGGTTTCCGGCGCAGAGCTTTCAGAATTAGGGGTGTTGAAGCTGACAGATTGTTCTGTGCTTCAAGATTCCTATATACGGCTTCGATATGAGGTGGTCGGCTAAGAGACAGCTGCCATAAAAGCGGAAAAGAGCCTTGCTCTTCTATGCCGAATCGAGTATTATATCAATACATTTATACACAGCGATTCCCCATCTCTGTTATCAACGCTGATAACAAAATGATAACAGGAGGGATGATAGGCTGGATAATATGGATATATCAAATAATCAAAGGAACTACGAACAGGACAAACAATAATTCTTAAACGGAATCAGTTAAGTCCTGTAGAGTGGGAATAATAACCAAAAGTCCTGAAAGGCGCATAAACACTCACTTTCAGCCGTTTTGAAACTGCCTTTGGCAACAAATTGGCAACATAAGTGAAATCATCCTAAATACATATAACAAAAGGCTAATTGATTTTCTGTAATCAATTAGCCTTTTCTCTTTATTTCTTTTTCTTGTGGTTTTTATTGTACTCTGCAAAACTATGAACAAGACTTTTTCAGATAAGAACAACGGACTCGATTATACACTGGTTGGGGAGGTTTACCTCCCTAACCTTGTGTCAACCGAAACAAATTACGAGATTGGTCATTGGGGACAGCGGCACCTTGACTATATCAAGCAGCATCGCAAAGTTCTCTACACATCACTACTCACAAGCTGCAAGCTCAACTCGTATTTGTATGACGTTGATGTCAGAGCAACCGAGATGTATGACCGCCTTGTAAAGCAACTCAAGGAACAGCAAGGCATTACCGAGCAACTCAAAGCAACTGATATGATGACGTGGGTTCAGGTAATGAACAATATCTCAAATCAGGCAAGAGAGATTGTAAATGCCGAGGTGATTTATACCGTATAATAAAATATCGCAGGGCGAGGAGTAATCCTCGCTCTATTCGGTAAGCATTTAGAAGTCATTTTTGAGGTTTTTAATGATATACCCTTGACCCCTCAATTTTGACATCTTGAAACGCAGCAATCATGCGGGTTTCAGAGCCTTAAAATGCTGACTTTTTAAAGCGTTGTTTTTATTAAACAAATCATTGCATATTACAAAAACTCGGCAATTATTGAACAGATTCAAACATCTGCCGAATTTTTGTTGACTAATTGGCAACAATATATTATAATAAACCCAGAACACATTATGAGGTGTAATTATGAAATACATTAATCGTCATATTGAACAGTATATTGCAGAATTAAGCAAAACTTGGTCTGCAATTTTGCTCACAGGGCCACGTCAATCTGGCAAGACAACCATGTTGAAATCTCTTGCCGAAAAAGAGAATATTGAGAGAGAATATGTGTCGCTTGACGATTTAACCATGCGTGAAATGGCAAAGAACGATCCCAAGATGTTTTTGCAGTTACACAAACCGCCTGTACTTATTGACGAAGTGCAGTATGCACCGGAACTGTTCACCTATATAAAAATTCATATTGATGAGCATCATAATCCCGGCGATTTCTGGTTGACGGGTTCGCAAATCTTTCGCTTAATGCACGGTGTGCAAGAATCTCTTGCTGGCAGAGTAGCCGTTTTGCATATGTCGCCTCTATCGCAAAGAGAACTTATATCAGCGCAGCCTCGCCCGTTTTCAACAAGTTTTGAAGATTTGTTAGAGGATTCAAAAAAGATTATGCCGGTGACTACACCCGAACTTTTTGAACGCATATGGAATGGTTGCATGCCCGGTCTTGCCGGAGGAGATTATCCAGACAGAAATATTTTTTATTCTTCTTATATTTCAACTTATGTTGAGCGAGACGTCAGAGAGTTATCGGGCACTATTGATGCGCTAAAGTTTTCACGCTTTATTACTGCTGTTGCGGCTCGTGCATCACAGATGGTTAATTATAAAGCAATCGCCGACGATGCAGACATTGACCAGAACACTGCTAAAAAGTGGATGGAAATATTGGAAACACTTGGAATTATATTTCTTCTTCATCCCTATTCAAATAATGTATTAAAGCGCACTATAAAATCGCCCAAACTATATTTTTATGATACAGGATTAGTGTGCTATTTAACGCGATGGTCTTCACCCGAAGTGGCTGAAAGCGGTGCAATGAGCGGCGCTTTGCTTGAAAACTTTGCTGTTTCAGAAATAGCAAAGAGTTATCAAAATGTAGGGAAAAACCCATATATTCATTATTATCGTGACCGTGACGCAAGAGAGATTGACGTAATACTTGAAGGCGACGGCAAGCTTTGTCCGCTCGAGATAAAAAAGACAGCGACACCAGACAAGAGAATTACAAGAGCGTTTAAGTTGATAGATAAATCACCACTTGAACTTGGAACATCGGCAGTTTTATGTATGGCTGACAAATTAAGCGCATTTGATAGTGATAATCTTATTGTTCCAATATGGTTAATATAGTTTTGTATAGTAACATTTTTTGCGTTATGAGGAAGGATTATTATGGTAAACGAACAAGAAATATTGAAAATTCGAAAAGATTTAGAAGAGCGAGAGCAAATTAGCAACAAGTTTAAGCAAAAGGGTTATTTTACCAAAGAAGAAAAGAATGAAGCCATCAAAAAAGTAACGGAGTTGAGAGCTTCAGATATAGTTGTTAATGCAATTGCTTTTGCTGAAAACGCAAAAGGTAGTACACCACCTGAATTAGCTTCAGATGAGATGGTGTTTAACGAAATCAATAAACAAATTGAGTTTTTAAAAGCAAAGCTTGCAAATGAACTTGGGAGGAAGAATTAATGGCTGAAACAAAAGTAATCGTAATACCCGAAGGTAAAATATGCGACTATATTGACGGAAAATTCCGCAATGACACCCCGGAGGAATATGTTCGTCAGACAATTGAAAAGCGCCTTGTAAACGAACACAAATATCTTCCTCGTCAAGTGAAAATTGAATATACCCTTCAGCTTGGCTCCCGTAAACCCCGAGCAGATATTGTTATTTTTGATAAAGATTGCACCGAGCAAACACAAAACAACATCAAGCTTATTATTGAGTGCAAAAAAGAAGCCGTTGATGCAAAAAATGCAAAAGACGGAGTTGAACAATTAAAATCCTATATGTCAGCTTGTCCTAATTGTGAATGGGGTATGTGGACTAACGGAAAGCAAAAGGAAGTATTCCGTAAATACACAAATGACAAAGGCTCTGTAGATTTTATGGAGTACAACGACATTCCTTCTGCTGACGGTAACCTTGATGATGTAAACCGCCCGAAAAGAACTTCGTTAAAGAATGCTTATGACGACAATCTTTTGTTTGTATTTAAGACTTGCCATAATCATATTCACGTTAATGATGGTTTACAAAAACAACCTGCCTTTTTTGAATTGCTCAAAGTAATATTCTGCAAAATTGAAGATGAGAGAAATATAACAAAAGATTTAGAGTTTTATACAACTTCTGAAGAACGCTCAAATCCCGACGGTCAGTTGACAGTTAAAAAAAGAATATCAAAAATATTTGATAATGTAAAAAGAAAATATGGTAAAATATTTGATTCTAATGATGAAATAAAACTTTCACCGCGCAGTCTTGCTTATATTGTTAGTGAACTTCAAAAGTATAGCCTGCTTAAAACAAACATTGATATAAAAGGAAAGGCTTATGAGGAAATTGTAGGTTCCAATTTGCGTGGTGATAGAGGAGAATTTTTTACACCGAGAAATGTAATGAAAATGGTTGTTGAAATGATTAATCCTCAAATTGAAGAAAAGGTTCTTGACAGTTCGTGCGGTACGGGAGGATTTTTAGTAACCGCAATGACACATGTAATGAAAAAAGTTGAAGATGATTTTTCAAAACAATTAGAGTTAGAAAGAAAAGATTGGGATAACAATTATGAAAAGGCTTTTAACGACAGAATCTCTGAATTGGCTTCCCAAGACTATTTTGGATTTGATATTAACCCCGATCTTGTTAAAGCTACCAAAATGAATATGGTTATGAACAATGACGGAAGCGGAAACATTCTTCAAACAAATTCACTCTTGCCACCTCATGAATGGACGGATGAATTCAGAACAAAGTTGGCAGAAGCACTTGGTGTATCAAAAACAGACATAAGAAATTATTCCACCCTCGAATTCTTTGACGTAATCGTAACGAATCCTCCGTTTGGAAGCAAGATTCCGGTTAAAGATAAAAACGTACTTGAACAATTTGAATTAGCACATATTTGGGAAAACAATAAAGCTACAGGAACATGGACAATGACAGATAGACTGCAATCGTCAGTTCCACCCGAAATCCTCTTTATTGAGCGTTGTACACAGTTCCTTGTTCCAGGCGGAAGAATGGGTATTGTTTTACCTGATTCAATTCTTGGTTCACCCGGTTTGGGATATATCAGGGAGTGGTTAATTAAGAATCACCGTATTGTTGCAAGCATTGACCTTCATGCCGATACTTTCCAGCCTCGTAACGGCACGCAAACTTCTGTATTATTCCTTGAAAAGAAAACACAAGAACAAAAAGACGCAGAAGAAAAAAGCGGCAAAATGGCTGACTATAACATTTTTATGGCTATGGTTGAAAAAGTCGGTCACGATAAGCGTGGAAACCCTGTTTTCAAAAGAGATGCCGAGGGTAACGAAATTCTTGTACCAGATACAAACAGTGTACTTGTATTAGGTGAAACAAGCGAAGGTGACAGAACCGTATCGCAGCAACAAAAGAAAAAGGTTGAGGACGACCAGACATATAATGTTCCTTCAATCTTTAACGAATGGAAGGTGCAGGAGGGATTATCATGGTAAACTCTACTCTTGCGGTTAAGAATCAACCTGATGAATCACTAAAAGTTGTTGTTAATGAAGCACCGTTAAAATGGTGTTCTGTTTCTCTGTCTGATGTTGTAAATAGAGGAAAACGACTGGAAGCAAGTGTTTTTGATGTTGAGGCAAAGCAGGCACTTTTGGCTGTATCAAAATGCAAGTATCCAACATCAAAACTAATTAGTAAAGAAGGTCCGGTAATAAAAGCTCATTATGGAGCAAGATTAAAAAGACGTTATGTTTTGAAAAGCACACCTGGTTCTATAGGATTTATAGGCAGCTCAGAAATGTTGGATATTTATCCACAGCCGATAAAGTTCATGGTAAGTGATGAAACCACAAATGCTTTGAAAGTTAAAAATGGAACTGTTTTGATATCAAGATCAGGTACAATCGGTAACATAACCTTCGTTAATAAGACATTGGAAAAAATGTTTGTAAGCGAGCACGCAATGAGATTGGAATGCGGTGAAACCCCAGGATATGTTTACACATATCTTAAATCCAGAACAGGCAAAGCAATTGTTTGTTCAAACATATATGGCGCTGTTGTTCAACAAATCGAGCCAGAGCATCTCGCCACTGTTCCAATTCCTGATGCACCGGACGACATTAAGAAAAGAATTAATGATTTAATTGTTAAATCTTATGACCTAAGGGATGAGTCAAACGATTTGATTGATGAAGCAACCGCTTTATTGATTGAAGAATTAAAACTTCCGAATATTGAAGATTTTGAAGTTGATGATTATAAAATGGATGCACCGATTGAAACCTTCAGCGTAAAATTAAGCAATATGGCTGGACGTGCAGACGCATCCTATCATTTGCCAATTGTTGATGCAATAGTTGATCATATGAAAGAATATGCGGAAGAAGTAACCACAATAGGTGATAATCGTATCAGTTCTGATGTGATATTGCCCGGTAGATTCAAGAGGATCTATGTTGAAGAAGGATATGGACGTGTTTTCATTGGCGGAAAGCAATTATGGGAACTAGATCCTTCTAACAAAAAGTATTTATCTCTTGTTCATCATGGAGAACGGATATCAAAACAATTAGAACTTCATGAAAATATGACTCTTATTACATGTAGCGGTACAATAGGAAAAGTTGCATTGGTAGGACGACACTGGGAAAACTGGACCGCAAATCAGCATATTATTAGAGTTGTTCCTGCAAATACAGGCATTGCTGGATATGTTAATATCTTTTTAGCTTCGGATTACGGACATCAATTAATAACCCGCTTTACCTACGGCTCTGTAGTTGATGAAATTGATGACAATCATGTTCGTCAAATACCTATTCCTTTACTAAAGAACAAAGATGTCCAAAAGCAGATAAACGAGCTTGCATTATCAGCAAATGAGAAAAGATATAAAGCATATTGTTTGGAGCAAGAAGCCCTTCGCATTATGGATGAAGAAGTGATTTTTGCAAAGTGAGGTGCAAAATTTGTCAAATTATAAAGATTGGATAGATGCAATTGAAATAAAAGTTGATTACTTTTCTGCATTTATGAAAGCGTGGATTGCGTTTAATGCGTGGTACAATAGTGAAATAAACGGCAGAACGGACAAAGAACGAATTGATTTTATTGCTTATCGTACAAATCGCTTTAAAAATTATGTTATCAATTTACTAAACGCAGATAACTCAGAGGCGAAAAGGTTTCGCGACAACATTGCAAATCTACATGAGGCACTATTAAATGCGCCAATTACAACGCAAGAATATGTAGGTGTGCAGCAATCAATTTCCTTTTCTGAAGTAGCAATAAAAAACACAAATGCAAACAGTAAGAAAGAATACTATTCCTATCGTTTCGCGTGCATACGTTCTAACGGAAAAATCACTACTACCGTTTGTAAAAAATCAAACGGACAAGAAATGTTTTCATTTGAACAAGATGAATATGACGTTGACACATTAAAAGCACAATCCACTTTTCAAGCATTGACACAAACGCAGCAAGGAAAATGTCTTGAATGTTATAATGAACTGAAACCATACATAACAGAATCTGTTTTATCCACAAATCCCGATCAATCAATGATGATGGGAACATACAGTTTTGTTAACGATATTGATTCCATAAGCAAGGCAATTGTAATTATTCTTTATATGCTTCGTTGTTGTCTCACTCACGGTGATATAACTCCAGATGAATCCACAAACAAAGTATATCAGTATGCATATGAAGTGCTTAAAACACCGTTAAAGAAATTAAAGTAACGATATATAAAGAGCATAAAAGTTCTTTATTAATCTGGTCGTTCAAGTCATAGGATTTTGTAATGATAATAGTATTGATTACCATATTAAAACCGGCACAATGATCAATTTTGAAGAACCTTGATTCTCTTACTTTAAAGTGTTGAATTCATCGTTAATATGTGTTATATTAATGGCAACAATATGGCAACAGAAAATTTTGCAGCCTATGTGTTTAGGATAATGCAAATAATCAGGATAACTGAAGCAACAAAACCCTTACTAAAATGTTAAGGTTTTAAGTTTCAGAGTAGAGTGGGAATAATCGCCGAGCGCTGCCTGCGGCAGATGAAGCGAGAGCGATTATTTGTGTAAAACAAGGAGTGTTGCGAAGCGCTCCAAGCGAGCAAGACGACTATGTTTTTCGTGGGAGAAATCAACTAACACTGCTATTGAACAGGAACAATTAACTTTCAGCAGCAATAATTAACCAAAGGAGAAAGAATATGAGTTATAAAAAAGTTGTAATCGCCGGAGGCGGCGTTTTAGGAAGCCAGATCGCTTTACAGTCGGCATACTGGGGCTTTGATACCACAATTTGGCTTCGAAGCGAGAGCAGTATCGGAAGAACGCAGCCGAAGCTTGACCAGTTCAGAGATACAATTGCCGAAGAAATCGACAAGATGGCGCAAGACCCTTCTTTCGTATGCAGAGGTCTTATTGACGAAGGAAAATTCGACAAGGACGAATGCCTTAAGAAAATAAATGACGCTCACGATAATATCAAGCTCGAGCTTGATATGGCAAAGGCAGTCAAGGACGCCGATATCGTCATTGAGTCAATGGCGGAGGAAGTAAACGCTAAAAAAGAGTTTTACGAAAAGCTCGCTCCTTATCTTGAAGAAAAAACTGTTCTTGTAACGAATTCTTCAACTCTTCTTCCCTCAACCTTTGCAAAATATACAGGCAGACCCGAAAAATTCCTTTCGCTTCATTTTGCAAACTACATCTGGAGAAACAATGTCGCAGAGGTAATGGTTCAGGACAAGACCGATAATCGCTATTTTGAAGAGGTTAAGCAATTTGCGTCTGAAATTCATATGATTCCGCTTCCCGTAAACAAGGAGAAAAACGGCTATCTTTTAAACAGTATGTTGGTTCCGTTCCTTTTAAGCGGTCTTGACCTTGTTGCTAACGGCGTTTCCGACCCCGTTAGCGTTGACACCGCCTGGAAGACTGGCACGGGCGCTCCGAGAGGACCTTTTGAAATCTTTGACGTTGTAGGTTTAATTACCGCAAAGAATATTGTTGAGCAGTATCAGAAGGTGCCGGGTCTTATAAATCCCCTGCTTAAAAAGATGATGCTGCCTTACAATTTCAAAGGTATGTTAAAGATTCTTGACGAATACATAGACGCAGGCAAGCTCGGCAGATCGACCGGAGAAGGCTTCTATAAGTATTAAAGTTAAAAATCGATAAACAATACAATTTTTATTGACAACAGTAATTCTTTGTGCTAAAATACTTTGCAATTACATCACAAATGCTTTGAAGGAACTAATTGTTATTTAAGATTCGGCAAAGAGAGCCGTCGGTCGGTGTAAGACGGTGTGAAAGAATAACAAGTCTCATTCCGGAGCAGAATCGCCCAAAAAAAGTAAGCGATTACGGCTTGCCCCGTTACCATGGCAGGAGGTTTGTTTGAACCTCGCAGAGTGGGTTTTGTTTTCAGAACCAAACAGGGTGGTACCACGGTATTTCCGTCCCTGAGGCATTTCGCCTCGGGGACTTTTTATTTAATAATTTTACTTTTAAGGAAGGAAGTAACACTTATGAAAAACATCGGAATTGCAGACACGACTCTTTGCCGTGAAAACAACAGCTTCTCCTTTAAGGAGAAAATCGAAATTGCGCGTCAGCTCGAAAAGCTCGGGGTTGACGTTATTGAGCTGCCTGAAATCGAAAACAGCAAAACCGATGTGCTATTGGCGCGCACTGTATCTTCCTTTGTAAAAAACAGTGTTCTTTCCGTTGCGGCAGGCAAGACGGATGAAAGCATTTCACTCGCCGCCGAGGCTCTTTCAAACGCATCAAATGCAACAATAAGAATTGAATTGCCCGTTTCACCCGTGGGAATGGAATATACATGTCACAAAAAGGCTCCGAAGATGCTTGAGTGGATTTCTCACGCAGTTTCCGAAGCTAAAAAATATGTTTCATCCGTTGAATTCTGCGCCCTCGACGCAACAAGAGCGGAAGCCGATTTCCTTTATTCGGCAATTGAAAACGCCTTAAATGCTGGCGCAGGTATAATCACCCTTTGCGACAGCGCAGGCTCAATGCTTCCGGATGACTTTGCGGCATTTGTCGGTAAAATAAGCGAAAAAACTAATGCGAAGCTCTATGTCGGCTGCACAAACAAAAACGGACTTGCGGAGGCTGAAAGCGTGCTTGCCGTAAGGAACGGCGCTTCGGGCGTAAAGACCGCTGTCGGCGGTGAAACAGCCTCGCTTGAAACCTTTGCAACAATTATTAAAAACTGCGGCGAAAGCTATTCGTTAAAAACAAACGTAAGCTACACAGAGCTTAACAGAATTGTTAAGCAGATTAACCGCATTACGGACAGCTCAAAAAATGACAAGGCAGTTGTAAATGTTGAAGAAAGCATTAAGGCGATAAGACTTGACAAAAACGACTCCCAGCAGGCGGTTATTTCCGAGGTCAAAAAGCTCGGCTACGACCTTTCCGAGGAGGACTGCGCAAAGGTATACGAGGAGTTTTTGAGAGTTGCTTCAAAAAAGAACGTCGGCGCAAAGGAGCTTGACGCAATAGTTGCTTCAGCGGCGCTTCAGGTTCCTGCAACCTACAAGCTCAAAAGCTACGTCATAAATAACGGTAATATCATCACCGCAAGCGCTAATATCACTCTTGAAAAGGACGGAAAAACGCTTGAGGGAATTGAAATCGGCGACGGTCCCATCGACGCTTCATTCATCGCAATTGATAAAATTATCGGCTGCCGCTATGAGCTTGACGATTTTCAGATTCAGGCGGTTACCGAGGGCACTGAAGCTATGGGCTCGGCGGTTGTAAAGCTTCGTGCAAACGGCAAGGTCTATTCGGGCAACGGTATTTCAACCGATATTATCGGCGCGTCCATTCGCGCATATCTTAACGCAATAAACAAAATCGTTTATGAGGAGGCGTAAAAATGAATCTTTCATTCTCCACAAAGGGTTGGCATGACAGCTCGTTTGAGGATTTCTGCCTTGTGGCTGAGGATCTCGGCTTCAAGGGAATTGAACTGCACAATATTCACAACCGCCTCTTTACGGATAAGAACGGCGCATTTCACGATTACACCGCGGCGGCAACTCTTCGCAAGCTTTTTGAAAAGAAGCTTCAGTTGACGTGCATTGACACGATTTGTGACCTTTCTGATATAAAAAACGAAGAAGCTACTCTTGAAGAAATTGAAAAGTGCATTGAAATTGCAAAGAATCTTCATATTCCCTATGTACGCCTTCGCGCTGAAGCCGAAGAAAGAACGGACGAGGCGTTTTCGTTCGTTTCCCGTGTTCTTGAAAAGGCGGTAAAAATTGCCGAAGGCAACGGCGTTGTACTGCTTCTTGAAACTAAAGGCATGTTTGCCGACACGGCAGTTTTGCGCGACATACTTGAAAATTTTGCAAGCGATTTTCTTGCGGCCCTCTGGAACGTGAGCGAGGCTTATAAACAGGTCGGCGAAGAGCCGAAGGATATTATCAAAAACCTCGGCGCATATGTAAAACACGTCCACATAAGCGATGTGAGAAAAACCGAAAGCGGCTTTGAATACTGCCTTATAGGCGAGGGCGAGCTGCCTATGAACGAGGTTATGAAGGCGCTTCGTTCGGTAAATTTTGACGGCTTTGTTTCTCTTGTCTGGGACCCGCAGTGGTTCCCCGAAATTGACGATATGGAAATTATCTTCTCCCACTTTGTCAACTTTATGAAACAGTTCGGCGACACGTCAAAAAATGAAAAAACCCTTTATTACAATAACGCTCATACGGGCAAATTTGTCTGGAAAAAGGACTTGCTTATTGAAAAGACCTTTTCCGAGGTGCTTGACAGAATGGTTGAGGATTTCCCCGACCAGTACGCCTTTAAATACACCACTCTTGACTACACAAGGACCTATTCGCAGTTCCGCGATGACGTCGACGAATTCGCAAGAGTTCTTCTTGCCATGGGCGTAAAACAGGGCTCTCATGTCGCAATATGGGCATCAAATGTTCCCCAGTGGTTTATTACCTTCTGGGCGACTGTAAAGCTCGGCGCGGTTCTTGTAACCGTCAACACTGCTTACAAGATTCACGAGGTTGAATATCTTTTAAAGCAGTCCGACACCCACACCCTTGTCATTACCGAGGGCGCAAAGGACACGAAATACGGCGAAATAATTGCACAGCTTTGTCCAGAGCTTGAAAGCACAAGGCCCGGCTCTCCCCTGCACAGCAAGAAACTTCCGTTTTTAAGAAATGTCATCACGGTCGGTTTCAGGCAGAAGGGCTGCCTTGAATGGAACGAGGCGCTCGAAAGAGCAAGTGAAGTCAATAAGGAAGAGGTATACAGAATCGCCTCTCTCGTAAAGCCCGACGATGTTTGCAATATGCAGTACACCTCAGGCACAACGGGTTTCCCAAAAGGCGTAATGCTGACGCACTACAACATAGTCAATAACGGCAAATGTATCGGCGACAGAATGGACCTGTCCACCGCGGACAGAATGATGATTCAGGTGCCTATGTTCCACTGCTTCGGAATGGTGCTTGCCATGACCTCAACAATGACTCACGGCGGAACGCTTCTGCCCATGCCGTACTTTTCACCGAAACCGTCGCTTGCGTGCATTCACAACGAGCATATCACGGCTTTCCACGGCGTCCCGACAATGTTTATTGCAATGCTTGAGCACCCCGATTTCCCGAAAACCGATTTTTCATATATGAGAACCGGCATTATGGCAGGAAGTCCCTGCCCGATTTCGGCGATGAAGGACGTTGTCGAAAAAATGAATATGCGTGAAATTACAATAGTTTACGGTCAGACCGAGGCTTCCCCGGGCTGCACAATGAGCTCTACGGACGATTCGTTAGAGGTCCGTGTTTCAACAGTCGGCAGGGCAATGCCCGAAATCGAATGTAAAATCGTTGACCCCGAAACGGGCGAAGACTGCCCCGACGAGGTTACGGGTGAATTTGTTGCGCGCGGCTATAACATTATGAAGGGATATTACAAAATGCCCGAGGCAACCGCCGCCGCAATTGACAAGGACGGCTGGCTTCACACGGGCGACCTTGCGTGCAGAACCAAAGAAGGTAACTATAAAATCACAGGTCGTCTTAAGGATATGATTATACGCGGCGGCGAGAACATTTACCCGAAGGAAATTGAGGAATTTATTTACACAAATCCCAAGGTCAGCGATGTTCAGGTTATCGGCGTTCCCGACGAGCAGTACGGTGAGGAAATTATGGCTTGCGTAATCCTCAAAGAGGGCGAAACCATGACCGAACAGGAAATGAAGGACTTTGTCGCAAAAAGCATGGCGCGTCATAAGGTTCCGAGATATGTTGATTTCGTTAAGGAATTCCCGATGAACGCAGCCGGCAAGATTCTTAAGTATCAGATGCGCAAGGACGCAGTCGAAAAATTAGGCTTGCAGAAAGCGGATAGCGTGGTGACGGCGTAATGGTTGAAAATAAGTTCAATGTAATAGACGCTCACTGCCACGTTTATCCCGATAAAATTGCCCAAAAGGCTGCTGGCGCTACCGACCGTTTTTATAATGTTCACGGCTTTGGCGACGGCACGGTTTCAATGCTGATGTGCGAGGGCAAAAAGGCAGGAATTGACCGTTTTATTGTTCAGTCAGTTGCGACCACTCCGAAACAGGTTTCGTCCATAAACCGATTTATTGCTTCCGAAGTCGAAAAGAGCGAGGGCGTTTTAATCGGTCTTGGCACGCTTCATCCGGACAGTGAGGATATGGCGCGAGATGTTGAAGAAATTATTTCTTTAGGTCTTCACGGAGTAAAGCTTCATCCCGATATTCAGGGCTTTAAAATTGACGATTACCGCTGTCTGAAAATCTATGAGCTTTGTGAAAAGCATCATTTACCGATACTAATGCACACTGGCGACAGCCGTTATGACAACTCAAACCCGAACAGGCTCATACCCATACTTGAAATATACACCGATTTAATTATTATCGGCGCGCATTTCGGCGGTTGGTCCATCTGGGAGGAGGCGTCGAAGCTTCTTAACGGCATACCGAATTTATATGTCGACTGTTCGTCAAGCTTTGCATGGCTGCCCGATGACGAAGTGGTAAAAGAAATAATTGCCCGTTACGGAACGGACAGGGTGCTTTTCGGCACGGATTACCCGATGTGGTCGCCGAAAACGGAAATTGACAGATTTCTGTCCCTTGATTTATCGGACGACGACAAGAAAAAAATCCTCTCCGAAAACGCGATAAAAGTATTTAATATCAAATAAACAAATCCCCGAACAGCTTGTTCGGGGATTTTCATATTATTCCATATTTTTAAGCTTTTCTTTAAATCTTTCAAGCTTTCTTTTTTCAAGATACCAGTAGAATGTCCGCACGGGCGGACAAACGCCCATAAGCACCTTTGAAACGGCAAAAAGAAAGCACGGTGACACTGTCTTTTTACCCTTTTCAATACCTTTTACCATTTTCCTTGCAACAATGTCGGGTTGCTGAACGGGAAACGGCTTTTCAAATTCAACGGAGTTAGCAACCTTGAAGAAATTTGTATTTGTCGCAACGGGATAAAGGCAGGTAAGCGTCACATTTTTCGGCATTTCAAGTCTTATGCCCTGCTGGAAGCCGTGAAGCGCAAACTTCGTTGCGCTGTAGACCGCAAAGCCCGGCATTGCCATCTGACCTATTGCGCTGACGGTAAAAGCGAGCTTGCCGTCCCTGCCGTCAAGATGCTCAAGGTATTTCGAATATGTATAGATGGGCGAAAGCGTGTTCGTATCAAACATAACCTTTACCCTGTCCCAGTCCGTATAGTTAAACTCCTCATAATACGGAAAGCCTGCGTTGCAATAGAAAATATCAATTTTCTCTCCGCCGAAAACCTCATTCGCCTTTTCAAAAATCTTATCGACAGCTTCCTTTGAACCGACGTCCGCATTAAAGGCTACTACGTTATCCGAGAAATCCTTAAGCTTTTCTTCTGCCGTACGGGCAACCGCGAGTATCTTATTCCCCTCGCCGTTTTTGAGAATTTTGAGCGTTTCGAGCCCTATGCCGCTGGACGCGCCTGTAAGGACGATATTCTTATTTGTAATCATATAAAACCGCCCCTTATTTAAGACTTACCGTTGCGTCGTTATCCGACCAGCCCTTATTATTGCCTATGGTATTTAAAAGCATATCCGAAAGGTCCGGTGTAATACCGTCCTTTGTAAGCTTTTTCTCAACCTTTCTTATAACAGGGCCGAAGCGTTTAAGCACACGGGATACCGCGTCGTAAACAGGCGTGCCCTCTGTATACGGTTGGTCGCCGGTAAAAACATCTCTTGCAAGGTCTCCTATAAGGGACGAAAACTTCTTTTCTTTCAGGCTCTTATCAACCTTTATTAAAAGCATTCTTCCGAGCTGACCGACGGTTTTATTATTGACAAGGTTTTTCGCAAAATTTTTACCCATTTTTGCAATTCCGCTTCCGCCGTTCAACGCCCTGTTCACACGGTTGACCGACGACTCCTCGGCGCGCATATCGAAAAATCTTTGAGTTGAAATGCCGTTCGTGTTCTCCCTGAATTCGGGAACGGAGAGCGTTTCAACTTTTACCGTTTCTTCATTTTCAAGAGTAATTTTTCTGTATTTTGCAGGACTTCCGACAAGGCAGGAGGTGCATATATCAACAAACTTATTCCCCTTTTCGGAATAGAATTCGTTAATTGACTGAATATGCATATGTCCCGTCAGCGCAAGATTAACACCATTGTCTGCAAGGAAGGAAGCCACCTGACGCCAGTTCCTGACATGAGCGTCGTTTATCAAATCAAAAACGGGAACAGACGGAATAATCGGGTAATGACAAATGGCAAAAATAAAGCAGTTATCAGCCTTTGCCTTATCTATCTGTTCCTTTTCCCAGTCCTGTAAGCGGGAGTCAATTTGACCCTTCAGGTCACCCGTGCTGTCGCAGTTAAAGGCGAGCATTCTCACGCCCTCGCTCACCTCGACAACGTAGGAGAGAGTCTGTCTGTCAATGCTCAACGCCTGACTGTAGCCGAAATCGTGATAAAGCTCAAAAAGCTCGTCAAGCGTAGTTCCCTCAACGGGAACAAAGTCTTTGCCGTTATACCCTCTCGGGTGGTCGTTATAATCGTGACCGGCAGTGATGACAAAAACCTTTTTGCCCTCGTCCTTCAGCTTTTGAAGCTCCTTTACAAAGGACTTGTGGCTTTCCTTTTCGCCGTCCTTTGAAAGGTCGCCGGGAATAATTACAGTGTCAATTTCACTGTCCTCGGCTATTTTCTTAAAGGTCGCCTTGACTATTTCACTGCTTTCTCTAAGGCAGTACATTTCGTTTTTCATGTAGTCCTCATACGCTTCACCCGAGCAGCCGAGACTCGGCTCGAAATAATGCGTATCCGTAACCAGATAAAACTTAAACGGTTTCATATTATTCCCCTTTCAGTTCTTTGATCATTTCTTCAATATCAGCCGGTTTAATTCGCTTTGAGCAGATATACGTCTTATATTTTCCGTCAGAAGTCTTTTCGTCGGGGCTGAATTTTCCGTAAGTTGAGGTTACAATTGTTCCGTCGGGAAGCACGACGTTTCCGCAGTAACCCGTATCTGCATTCGCAATATACTCCGGCGCGGTCTGGTCGTCATTATAAATATGGGCAAGCTTTATGCGGCAAATGCCTTCGCTGCCCTGCCTTAAATCCTCAAACGAGCCGACCCAGGCTACCCAGCCCTCGCTGACCCAGTCTTTGCCGCTGCCTGCAATTGCGTTTTTACCGCGGTTAATTGAGCGGAAGGTAATAAACAGCTTCGTTCCGACCCATTCCGCCTTATGCCTCTCTCCGTTTAACGCGGAGGGAACCTCCCTCGGTTCGGACCACGTCACGCCCTCATCGGTTGAAAAGGATACAAGAGAATTCATTTTTTTCGAATTACTTCTCGCAAGCAGAGCGAGCGTTCCGCCGTTGCCCCTTACGCTTCTTATGACCTCAACCTCGCACATCTTTGCCTTTTTTTCTATTTTTCTGTACTGTGAAAAATATTTTTCGGGCTTGCTCCACTGCATATTTCCGTTTTCGTCAAAGGTGAGAATAGTCTTATAATTATAGAAATCGGAGTCGTGGAAAAGTCCCATCCATTTGTCAACGAATTCGCCGTTCTCCTTAAGCTGGGTAAGGCTCGACATAGCAACTATCGGCACAACGGAATACTCGGATTTTTTATCATAAAAAAGTTCAAATTCACTCCAGGTCTTTCCCTCGTCCGTTGAAAGAGAGCAGTTAAAGCCGCCCGGAGTACTCATTCCGGGCCATTTCGGATTTGCGGAAATGAGTATTAGCTTATCGGGCGTTTTACCGTCGGTAAAGGTAAGGCGGTAAACGGTTGGCGTTTCAAGTGAATCTTCCCAGCTTTTCGGCGTGTTTTCAAGGGATTTGTCCCACGTTTTTCCGCCGTCGGAGCTTATTTTTGTCCTTATCGCGCCCTTGCCGTGTCCCTCGGGATAAAAGGTAAGAATATCGCCGTTTTTCAGAAGAACGCTGTCGGGATGAGCAAGATAATCAGCCGTGTCGTCCACCACGGAAAGCTCATAGAGATAGTCGTATTTTTCATCGGTTCCCTGCGGCTTGACGCTAAGGTCGATTTCGGGAACGGTATAATCCTCACACTCTGTCTCGGTCTGCGTTTTTTCCTTTTTTTCGGTTTTGCGCGACGGGTTGTAAACAACATACGCGCTCACAAAGCCGACCGCCGCCGCAAGCACAAGCAAAGCAGCCGCAAGAACGATTTTTTTACCTGTAGACATAACACCGCCTCCGTATATATTTCAGTATATATTTATAGTATCATACCGTAGGTAAAAGTTCAACAAAAAAGAATTTTGAAAAATTTCTTGACAAATCGAGTTTGCGGTGTTAATATGTTAGAAACTTAAGAAAAGGCTGTGACGAAGACGGCTGCGTACTTTGTTTTTTCAGAGATTCGGTGGCAGGTGTGAACCGAAAGCAAAACCGCAAAAGCCCATCCCTTCCGAGCCGGAGGCCCGAAAAGCATTTTTGCTCAGTAGATACCTCCCGTGATTGCTGCGTCAAGGCATAGGAATTGTTGGATTCCGAGAGTGGCGATATTTATCGCAATTTGAGTGGTACCGCGGATGTGATTTTCACACTCGTCTCAAAGATTTGAGACGGGTGTTTTTTTATTTTTAAAGGAGTGTTTTTATGGAGCATTCAACCGAAAAAACCAAATTACTTGAAATTGCAATACGTATTCGTGAAATGCGTGAAATTTCAGGGCTCACGCAAGAGGAAATGGCGCTTGAAACAGAGGTTACCGTTGACGAATACCTCAAATACGAAGCGGGCGAACTGGATTTCCCGTTCACCTTCCTTCACAAGTGCGCGCACGTTTTCAACATCGATATTACAAATATTCTTGAGGGCAAGAGCGCTCACCTTTCGTCCTACACCGTAACGAGAAACGGCGCCGGTCAGGAAACGGCAAAGGAGGACGGAATAGAAATTGTCAACCTTGCGCCGAAATTCCGCAAAAAGATGAGCGAGCCGCACTGGGTTAAGTACGAATATGACGAGGCTCTTCAGAATAAGCCGATTCATCAGACAACCCATTCCGGACAGGAATTCGACTATGTTCTCAAAGGCCATCTGAAGGTACAGATAGGTTCGAATGTTGAAGTCCTTCACGAGGGCGACAGCATTTACTACAACAGCTCCACACCTCACGGTATGATAGCCGTTGACGGCGAGGACTGCCTTTTCCTTGCGGTTGTCATTCCCGGCGTTGAGGAAAAGGAAGAGGTTGTAAGAGATACCCTTATCCCGACAAGAGCCTCAAATAAAAAGCATGAAATTGAAAACTTTGTTTCGTGCGTTGAAAGCGAAACGGGACTTCTTGAAAAGATAGAGTTCAACAATGAGGATAAATTCAATTTCGCCTTTGACATTGTTGATAAAGTTGCCAAAAGAGAGCCTGAAAAGCTCGCAATGCTCCATATTTCAAAGGATAAAACCGAAAGACGCTTCACCTTTAACGATATGAAGCGCGCTTCAAACCAGACGGCAAATTATTTTAAATCCCTCGGCATTAAAAAGGGCGACAGAGTAATGCTCGTGCTTAAAAGACATTACCAGTTCTGGTTCTCAATGCTCGCTCTTCACAAGCTCGGCGCAGTGGCTATCCCTGCGACAAATCAGCTTCAGCAGCACGATTTCGAATACCGCTTCAAGGTCGGCGAGGTCAGCGCAATTGTCTGCACTGCGGACGGCGACGTTGCCAGACAGGTCGAGCTTGCCGAAAAGAACAGTCCTACTCTTAAAACAAAAATCATCGTAAACGGTGAAAGAGACGGCTGGCATGATTTCAACAGCGAATACTCGCTTTTCAGCGCGCATTTTTACCGCACGGACGACACACCCTGCGGAAACGACCCGATGGTTATGTTCTTCACCTCCGGCACAACGGGTTATCCGAAGCTTGCAATGCACTCGTACAAATACGCTTTGGGTCACTATATCACTGCCAAATACTGGCACGGAGTAAGCGACGACGGACTGCATTTCACAATTTCCGAAACCGGCTGGGGCAAGGCGCTCTGGGGTAAGCTCTACGGTCAGTGGCTGTGCGAGGGCGCAGTATTTACATACGATTTTGACCGCTTTGACGCGGCGGACATTCTTCCGATGTTCAAAAAGTACAATATCACAACCTTCTGCGCTCCCCCGACAATGCTTCGTATGATGATAAAACAGGATATTTCGCAGTACGATTTGTCTTCGGTACGTCATATGACAACCGCAGGCGAGGCGCTTAATCCCGAGGTTTACCGCCAGTTTGAAAAGGCTACGGGACTCCAGATAATGGAGGGCTTCGGTCAGACGGAAACGACTCTTTCCGTAGGAAATCTTATCGGCGGCACTCACAAGGTCGGCTCAATGGGCAAGCCCTCACCGCTTTATGATATTGACATTCTTGACGAAAACGGCAACTCCGTTCCCGTCGGCGAAACCGGTGAAATTGTCATCAGGACGGGTGAAAAGGTTCCGTGCGGACTGTTCCTCGGTTATTACGGAGATGAAGAGTCAACCAAAAAGGTCTGGCACGACGGATACTACCATACCGGCGACACAGCTTGGCGCGATGAGGACGGCTTCCTCTGGTACGTCGGCAGGGTTGACGACGTTATCAAGTCCTCGGGTTACCGCATAGGACCGTTTGAAATCGAAAGCGTTATTATGGAGCTTCCGTATGTTCTCGAATGCGGCGTTTCGGCAGTTCCCGACGACGTAAGAGGTCAGGTTGTCAAGGCAAGCATTGTCCTTGTCAAGGGCACCGAAGGCACGGAGGAGCTCAAAAAGGAAATCCAGAATTACGTCAAGAGCCACACCGCACCCTACAAATATCCGCGAATTGTTGTATTCCGCGAGGATTTGCCGAAAACCATCAGCGGTAAAATCCAGAGAAATCAGCTTTAATGCGTTAGCAAAATAATTTAATAAACCAATTGACAAATAGAAAAAGTTGATTTATAATACCTTAAAATAAATAAAGAAAACATTTAAAGGCGTTGAAGAAGAGTGTGAAAACGCGCTTTCGCACAGAGAGATAACGGTTGGTGAAAGTTATCGGTTAAGCGGTTTTTATCTGTAGCTTCCGAGCCGGGAGGAAGAACGGCGTTTGCTTATTAGACCCTCCCCGTGACTGCTGCGTTAATGCATACGGCTTGTCAGAGCCTGAGTGGCGAATTTTTTGCAATTTGAGTGGTACCGCGGGTATTAAATTTTGTTTTTAAGCTCGTCTCAAAGTAATCAACTTTGGGACGGGCAATTTTTATTGGTGCCTCTCATAATAAGGAGTGTTAAAAGATGGAATACACCGGTCTTGACTTTAAAATCAAAGAGATGGCGGCGCGAATCAGGGAGCTTCGTGAAATCACGCATTTTTCTGCCGAAGAAATGGCAAATAAAACAGACGTGAGCGTTAATGAGTACCTTGCGTGCGAAAACGGCGAAAGCGATTTGAGCTTTGCGTTTATTTACCGCTGCGCCCTCGCCTTCGGCGTTGACGTAACCGATATTATTGAGGGCGTAAGCCCCACGCTTTCCTCAATGGTCATCACCCGTAAAAACGAGGGACAGAAAATCGAGCAGGCGCACGGAATGGTCTACTATTCCCTGGCACCGAATTTCAGAAACCGTATTTCCGAACCGCTCTTTGTCAACTGCGCTTATAATCCCGAAGCTGAAAAAAAGGACATTGAGCTTACCACCCACGAGGGTCAGGAAATGGATATCGTCATTTCGGGTCAGCTTCTTATTCAGGTCGGTTCTCATAAAGAGGTGCTTAATCCCGGCGACACCGCTTACTACGACAGCGGTACGCCCCACGGAATGATTGCCGTAGGCGGTAAGGACTGCCAGTTTTACGCAATCGTCCTTAATCCTGCCGGAGAATCAATAAACAAAATTGTCCACAAGGACGCAGATATCGTCATTAAGACAACAGAGGACAAAAAATCAAGAATTTATAAAAAGTATATTGACGTCACAAAGGACGAAAACGGCACTCCGACAAAAATCACGTTCAAGAATACGGAGAATTTCAATTTCGCCTTTGATATAATGGATGAAATCGCAAAGAAAGACCCCGACAAGCTTGCGATGCTCCACATTTCAAAAGATAAGACGGAAAGGCGTTTTTCGTTTGAGGATATTCGCCGTATGTCAAATCAGTGCGCAAACTATTTCAAGTCGCTCGGGATCAAGAAGGGCGACAGAGTTGTTCTTGTCCTTAAACGTCACTACCAGTTCTGGATAGCAATGCTCGGCCTTATCAAGCTCGGCGCAATAGGAATCCCTGCTGTAGCGCAGCTTCAGTCGCATGATTTCGAATACCGTTTCCGCTCCTCGGGCGCTATCGCAGTGCTTTCGACCGCGGACGGAGACACGGCTCATCAAATCGATATCGCTTCCTCCGCCTGCCCTGCCCTTCAGACAAAAATAATTGTCAACGGCACCCGTGACGGCTGGAGAAGCTTTGATGAGGAATATCCGCTTTACAGCAACGAATTTGAGAGGACAGCCGATTCAACCGGCGGCGACGACCTTATGCTTATGTACTTTACGTCGGGCACGTCGGGCTATCCGAAAATCGCAACTCATAACTGCAAATATCCTTTAGGTCATTTCCATACCGCAAAATACTGGCACTGCGTTGACCCCGACGGGCTTCACTTTACCATATCCGACACGGGCTGGGCAAAGGCTGCCTGGGGTAAATTCTATGGCCAGTGGATGTGCGAGGCGGCGCTGTTTGTTTACGACTTTGACCGCTTTGACGCAGAGGACATTTTACCGATGTTTGCAAAATATCACATCACCACCTTCTGCGCGCCTCCGACAATGCTGCGTATGATGATAAAACAGGATATTTCAAAATACGATTTTTCATCGGTAAAGCATATGACGACCGCTGGCGAAGCGCTTAATCCCGAGGTTTACCGCCAGTTTGAAAAGGCAACGGGGCTTCAGATTCTTGAAGGCTTCGGTCAGACCGAGGGCACAATGCTCATAGGCAATATGAGAGGCGCAAAGCACCGTATCGGCTCAATGGGTAAGCCTGCTCCGATTTATAAAATCGAGCTTCTTGACAAGGACGGAAATCAGGTTCCCGTCGGCGAAACGGGCGAGATATGCGTAAACGTCAAGGACGGCGCTCCGAACGGACTGTTCGTTGGCTATTACGGCGATAAGGAAAAGACCGAAGAGGTCTGGCACGACGGCTATTACCATACGGGCGACGCGGCGTGGATGGACGAGGACGGCTTCTTCTGGTACGTCGGCAGAGTCGATGACGTTATCAAGTCCTCGGGTTACCGCATAGGACCGTTTGAAATTGAGAGCGTTATTATGGAGCTTCCGTACGTTCTTGAGTGCGGCGTTTCGGCTGCTCCGGATGAAGTAAGAGGTCAGGTAGTCAAGGCAAGCATAGTTCTTGTCAAGGGAACCGAGGGTACAGAGGAACTCAAAAAGGAAATCCAGGACTACGTCAAAACTCATACCGCTCCTTATAAGTATCCGAGAATAGTTGTTTTCCGTGACGAGCTTCCCAAGAGCACAAGCGGTAAAATCCAGAGGAATAAATTATAATGAATTACAAAAGACTGACGCTTCTTTGCGGCCATTACGGAAGCGGAAAAACGAATATCGCGGTCAATATGGCGTTTGATATGAAAAAAAGGTTTGATAATGTAACGGTTGCTGACCTTGATATAGTCAACCCGTATTTCAGAACGAAGGACTCGAGCGAGGAATTCAAAAAGGCAGGCATTCGCCTTATCGTTTCTGAATTTGCGAATTCAAATCTCGATATACCCGCTCTTCCCGACGATATGTACGCTCTGACCGATGACAGAACAATGCGCGCCGTAATTGACGTCGGCGGTGATGACAGAGGCGCTCTTGCGCTCGGCAGACTCGCTCCGAAGATAAAGGAAGAAAACGATTACGAAATGCTTATGGTAATAAATAAATTCCGTCCCCTGACCCCCGACGCAAAAAGCACGCTTGAGGTTATGAGGGAAATTGAAGCGGCAGGCGGCATTCGTTTTACGGGACTTATAAATAACTCAAATTTAGGTGACGAAACCACTGCCGAGGACGTTTTAAAGAGCGTTGAATACGCAAATGCGGTTTCCTCACTTTCCCACCTGCCCGTAGTCTTGACTACGGTACGCAAAGAGTTGTATAATACTTTGAACGGGCAAATTGATAACCTGTTCGAAATGGTTTTACAGAAAAAACCGATAGACTGATTTTAATTAGAGGGAGATATAGATATGGCAAAACTTACGTTTAAAACCGACAACTGTAAGGGTTGCGGACTGTGCGTTGACGCCTGTCCGAAAAAGATTTTGCGTTTAGCCGACGACAAAATCAACAAAAAGGGCCATCACCCTGCAGAAATTACCGACCAGGAAGCGTGCATCGGCTGCGCTTGTTGCGCTATGATGTGTCCCGACTGTATTATTAAGGTAGAAAGGTAAGGTGTTTTTATGGCAGATAAAGTATTGATGAAGGGCAATGAGGCAATTGCCGAAGCCGCTATAATTGCAGGCTGCAGACATTACTTCGGCTACCCCATTACACCTCAGACCGAGGTTGCCGCTTATATGGCAAAGAAAATGCCAAAAATCGGCGGAGTATTTCTTCAGGCTGAAAGTGAAATCGCCGCTATCAATATGGTTTACGGCGTTTCCTCGGCAGGCAAAAGAGTTATGACGTCCTCCTCAAGCCCCGGAATTTCACTTAAGGGCGAAGGACTTTCCTATCTTGCAGGAAGCGACCTGCCTGCGCTCGTTGTAAATGTTCAGCGCGGCGGTCCCGGACTCGGCGGCATTCAACCCTCGCAGTCGGATTATTTCCAGGCGACGCGCGGCGGCGGTCACGGCGACTACAGAATGATAGTTCTCGCGCCTGCTTCCGTTCAGGAAATGGCTGAGCTTACCGTAAAGGGCTTTGAGCTTGCGGATACATACAGAATGACATCCATGATTTTAGCCGACGGCACAATGGGTCAGATGATGGAGCCTGTTTCCCTTGACATTGAGGTTAAACCCTCACCCGAAAAGCCGTGGGCTACAACGGGTACAAAGATGGAAAGAGAGCATAACATTGTAAACTCCCTCTCCCTTGTTCCGGAAGAGCTTGAAACGCTCAACTTTGCCCGTTACGAAAGATACAAGGTTATTGAAGAAAAGGAAACTATGTACGAAGAGTATATGGTTGATGACGCCGAAATTGTTATCGCGGCATTCGGCATTGCGGCTCGCGTTTCAAAGAACGCCGTAAATGAAGCAAGGGCTATGGGCATAAAGGCAGGACTTATCCGTCCGATTACGCTTTGGCCGTTCCCGAAGGCACCCTTCAAAAAGGCGGCTAAACACGCAAAGCAATTCATTTCCGTTGAGCTTTCAATGGGTCAGATGATAGAGGACGTTAAGCTCGCTACGGAATGCAAGGTACCCGTTACCCTCTGCAACAGAGCAGGCGGTATGATACCGAGTCCCGAACAGGTTCTTGAAGCTATAAAAGAAGCGGCAAAAGGAGGTAATAAATAATGGCAGTAGTATTTGATAAACCCCATGCACTTATTGACGTGCCGTTACACTATTGCCCCGGCTGTACTCACGGAATTGTTCACCGTCTTGTTGCCGAGGTCATTGACGAACTGGGCATTGAGGGCAGGACAATAGGCATTGCTCCCGTAGGTTGCTCGGTTATGGCTTATAACTATTTTAACTGCGATATGATAGAGGCAGCTCACGGCAGAGCGCCTGCAGTCGCAACCGGTGTTAAGAGGGCTGACCCCGAAAACCACGTTGTTTTCACCTATCAGGGCGACGGCGACCTCGCTTCTATTGGTATGGCTGAAACGGTTCACGCCGCGGCAAGAAACGAAAATATCACAATTATTTTCATAAACAACGCTATTTACGGTATGACTGGCGGTCAGATGGCTCCGACCTCTCTTCCGGGTCAGGTTACGCAGACCTCGCCCTACGGCAGAGACCCGAAGCTTTGCGGCTATCCGATTAAGGTTTGCGAAATGCTTTCCGAGCTTGAAGGACCCGAATACCTTGAAAGAGTTACCGTAAACTCCGTTCCTCATATCCGCGCCGCTAAAAAGGCGATTAAAAAGGCTTTCCAGAATCAGCTTGACAATAAAGGCTTTTCACTTATTGAGGTTGTTTCCTCCTGCCCGACTAACTGGGGTATGACTCCTCAGGCGGCTTTACAGTGGATAGAGGATAAAATGCTTCCCTATTACCCGTTAGGCGTATATAAGGACAGAAGCGCAGATAAGGAGGAAAAGTAAGATGGCTGCTAAAAATTTCTTATTTTCAGGCTTCGGCGGACAGGGCATTCTGTTTGCAGGCAAGTTTCTTGCTTACAAGGGACTTATTGATAATAAGCAGGTAAGCTGGCTGCCGTCCTACGGTCCGGAAATGCGCGGCGGCACGGCTTCGTGTTCGGTAATTATCAGTGACGAGCCTGTCGGTTCTCCTATTGTTTCAAATCCCGATATTCTTATCGCAATGAATCTTCCCTCCTTTGACCGCTACGAAAACGCAGTTAAAAAGGGCGGAATAATCTTTGCTGATTCAACTCTTATTGAGCGTAAGGCAATTCGTGACGACATCACCGTTTATTACATTCCTGCAACAAGGCTTGCGAGTGAAAACGGTATGCCCACGCTTGCAAATATGATTATTATAGGCAAAATTCTCAAGGTTCTTGACGATTTTAATGAAGAAAGTGTTCGCGCGGCGCTCGGAAAGGTCATTTCGGCAAAGCACGCGGATATGCTTGAAGTAAATCTCAAGGCAATGCAGATAGGCGCAGATTACGAATAAGGAGTGATTTATTTTGGAAATCAAATTTGTAAAGGCAGATACTCTTAAGGCAAAGCCCGACCCGTCAACACTCGGCTTCGGGAAAATCTTTTCGGACTATATGTTTATGATGGACTGGAATAAGGAAACCGGCTGGCAGAACGCAAGAATCGTTCCCTTTGAAAACCTCTCCATCCACCCTGCTTCAACCGTTCTTCACTACGGTTCGGCTATTTTTGAGGGACTTAAGGCTTACAGAAGAGCGGACGGAAAGGTTCAGCTTTTCAGACCGATGGAAAACATCCGCAGAATGAACAATTCCGCAGAGCGTCTTTGCCTGCCGCAGATACCCGAAGATATGGCTCTTGAAATTTACACAAAGTTTGTTGACTGTGAAAAGGACTGGACTCCGTCGGCTGAAGGCACATCGCTTTATCTTCGTCCGTTTATGTTCGGTAATGACGAAAGTTTGGGCGTTCACGCAGTTCACAACGCAACATTTATTATCATCGCTTCCCCCGTCGGTTCATATTATAAAGAGGGCATTAACCCCGTTAAGATTATGATAGAGGACGAAGACGTCAGAGCGGTTCGCGGCGGTACGGGTTACGCAAAGTGCGGCGGTAACTACGCGGCTTCAAACAGAGCAGGCGAAAGAGCGGAGCAGAAGGGTTATTCCCAGGTTCTCTGGCTTGACGGCGTTGAGAGAAAGTACATTGAAGAAGTCGGCGCTATGAACGTTATGTTCAAGATTAACGGCGAAATCGTAACTCCGAAGCTTACCGGCTCAATTCTTCCCGGCATTACAAGGAAGAGCTGCATTGAGGTTCTTAAAAGCGAGGGCTACAACGTAAGTGAAAGGCTTTTAAGCCTTGAAGAGCTGACAAAGGCAATGGCTGACGGCACTCTTGAAGAGGCTTGGGGCTGCGGCACTGCGGCAGTTGTTTCACCCATCGGCGAGCTTTGCTACAAGGACCACAAGTACACAATTAACAACGGAGAAATCGGAGAGGTCACACAGCACCTTTACGATACGCTCACAGGTATCCAGTGGGGCAAGACAGAGGATAAGTTCGGCTGGACAGTTGAAATTGGCTGATAAAAAATTGTTATCAAACACAAAAACCGAGCAGTTTTTACTGCTCGGTTTTTTCTATGCCTTCCCCTTGAGGGGAAGCAAAAAATACACCACCCCCGACCGAAAGGGCGTGCGGATAAGGGATTTAACAGATTTTGAAAAGCCCTTTTCCGCTATA
>CAKZZS010000022.1 GCA_937884975.1 uncultured Clostridia bacterium
ATAACTTTCCTGTTTTGTTTTTATAACAAAATGTTTTTTGTGCTTTTATTGTTTTCGGCTTTTGTAAGTGTTGATTTTATGCGGGTTCGCAGCCGCATTCGACTACCTAAACTATCTTTTAAAGCTACCTAAACTATCTTTTATGACTACCTAAACTATCTTTTTTGAAAAAATAGAACTACCTAAACTATCTTTTAGGTCTACCCTACTTGACACAAAAGTAGTCTTATATTATACTACCATAAAAGGGGGAGATAATATGGCTAAAAAGAAAAAAGATACTCCAAAAGAAGCTGTTTTGCGTAAAGATGTTTATCAAGCAAATCCATTAATCAATGCTCGCAAGGGCATGGATATTACTGAATTGAGGATTTTTGCTTTGGGCTTACAAGGACTTAATCCTCATCGTTCAACTAAGGATAAATTCTATGATGAAGACTTTAAAGTGATTTTTATTCCAACAAGTAAATTAACTGAAATATTCGGCAATACTTGGTACTTACACGATCTCCAAAAAATCTGTGACAAAATGTTTGACGCAAAAATTACACTCAATTATGAAAGTGGAGGATTTGAGCTACTGCACATTTTTCAAAGATTGAAATATGAACCTAAAGAGGGTTTATATATTCAATTTGATAATAATATGAAACCTTATATTCTCGATCTATTTCAGTCTAACGGATATACAAAAATCAATATAGAACAGATCTTTCCTTTGATGTCAGCTTATGCCGTAAGATTAGTTGAGTTATTGCTTCAATTTCAAGGTACTAAGCAAAAGAAACTTGTCCGTAAGATCGATGTAGATGATTTACGTTTTGCCTTAAATGTTCCAGATGATGCTTATACTGGAAGAATGGATAACTTTAAAAAATTTGTAGTTGACGAACCCATTGCTGAAATCAATGAAAAAACAGAATATGAAATGAGTTATTCTGTTATTAAAACGGGTAGAAAAATTACCGGCTTCGAGTTTTATATGGATATTTCCAAAGCACTTGAAACTGAAAGGCTAAACTTATTAAAAGAAAGAGGAGAGCGTGACAAAGATGAAATTAAAACCTATATAATAGAATCAATCATGTGTCATGGTATCAAAGAAAAAGTTGCGCGTGAACTATGGGATATATGTCGTGGTACTGAAGATTGTGTAAATCGGTTGATTTATGCAGAGACAGAACTTGATAGACAACGAGATACAGTTACCAATGAATCAGGCTTTATCCTCACAGCAATTAAAGAAAATTGGTATCAAAGGGACTTTGAAAAAAATTGTAAGGAAATGGCAAAGAAAATCTCTGAAGATATACCGTTATTAAATGACGCTTGGACAAAATTGATGAAAAAATTTAATACTTACAATGTTCGTGAGATACAGCAACGCTCAGGCATAGTAAGAATGTTAAAAGTTAATGAAATTGAAATTATCAGAAATGATTTGTTAAATGGCGGATTTTCTCCAAATACTAAAAAAATGCTATCAAATCTTGGTTGGGATTTTGGTCTTGCTGTGGATATTTTTTCATTTAATAATAAACTTTAAAAATTTTCCTAAAAATTACTCATAGAAGCGTTTAGCTTTATGGCAGAGGAAGAAAAAGAAAATATAGGGCGTAGGCAAGCTGAAAGCATTGTGCTATGAAAGCAAACAGGCAAAACAAAAATAGGGAGACCATACGGTCGCCCCAAAATTTAGTTTCCATCAAATTGGAAGAAAGTATATGACCTTTGGCAAGAGAAGAGAATAAAAAAGGAGTGTAATTTTTTTGTGTAATTGCGATGGTCGGTGCTGTCGTAGCGCGATTTGCGATCGGACTTACACAAAACTATTGACACAACCGAATAAAATTCAAAGAGACTTGTATTTGATCAAGATTTTAAAAAATATGCTCTATAGTTTGATTAAAGGGTAAGAAAAAACATAATTATTTTTTTGTATTTTCATAAATATTGGTATGATTGAGGTGGTCTTCCTAATTTAAAATCACTTAAATCTTTATATGGATTATATTGTCTTGGACATTCTAAATGATAAGCGTAAGCATTTTCTTGACCTTCAAAGTATTTCAAATAAGAATCATAATTTATACCTGAAAATTTATTTGTTAATTCCCAAATATTTTCAACTGAACCACAAAGAATATTTTTAACTGTAACCTCTCCAATAATTTTTTTGACTGGTGATGTAGCATAGATTATCATATATGATATATTTTCTTTCGTCCTATTTCTACGATACTCAAATTTCTTTTCACCAGATAATATTTTAAAAGCATATTCAGGTTTTATTGAGAAAAGACTTTTTTTATACGATTTATCTCTTAATAGTTGTTCATTTAAATAACCATTGTATGAAATTTCAAATCTTCCTTTTCTATAATAGTCATTGTATTTGCCCACTTCCTTGAAATTGAATTTTTCTAAGATTTTTTGAAATTCCATAATACGATCTTCTGAAACAGTAATTAACGGCGAATTCGTTCCAAGAATCCCTATAGACTTCTTCATAAGCTCAGAGCCAATACCTTTGTGTTGGAATTCTGGTACAACACGAAACGTACAAATTTTCTTTTCATCAGAATTTTTGAGAATGCTAATACCAACGATGTTTTGTGATTCCTCATCTCGTGCAACTAAAATATTACGAGTACCGTTTTTTAGACCCTCGTATACTTTCTGATGGTACCAATTATAAAAATCCGGGTATTCACTCTCAAGACTTTTAACAACATAAAAAATTTCATCTAATATTTCTAAATTAAAATTTACAATATTTTTAAATGAAACCTTTACTAATTCAATCATATTAATCACCCACTTAATGAGATCAAAAAATTTAAGAATTTATCGATTAAATTACAAATAAAACTATCTAAATGATTTCCTATCATACTTGCAAATGCTCCAAAAAATATTGTTATAAGGATAAATCTTATTAATAACCACCAATTTTTATTTTCTACAGTTTGTTTAGCAAAAAAATCCCAAGATTCTATGTCATCTTTATCTTCTTCAGGTCTTATTTTTTTTGTTGCATGATAGGCTATAATATCAGTAGTTTCAGCATTTGGTGCATAATTTTTCCATACATTTGATTCAAGCCTTCTTTTTTTTACTTCGGTACTGCACTCTACTTCTACATAAACTTTTGTCATTAGTAAAAAATGTAATTTTTTTGTCTTAGCTAATTGATATTTTGTGTTTATTACTTCATATTCTGAGCGAGAGAAACTTCTTTTGTCATTATAACGAAAATCAATTATATAATTTTTTGCAAATGCTCCACGAATAAAATCATATGGTCTACTATATTCATTTATTATATCTATATTAGGTGGTAGCTTGATTCTAAAACGAACATATATTTTTTCTGGCATTTTAAATACATTATTTATATTTTCAATATCATTAAATTCTTGTTTTAAACTTAACTTTTTTATGTCATTTGAACTGTCTAATAAATAAACTTTAAACAATACGTTTTCTTCATTGCTATTATTTATTCTTTTATTAGAAACAGGAATCCATTTAGATTGACCGGGTGTTCCTACAAAATAATTTTCATTAAATATAGCATTTAATGTAATATCATTTTTTAGTGATTCTTCCATACTATATATTTGTTCTTGTTCAATTATAAATGGCAGGTATAAGTATATATTTTGATTTTCATTTAAATTATTTAACATAATACCTATATCGAGATAATTGTCGTCATAATTTTGGTTCCACAAATTAAAATGTACATCAATGAAAAAATGTTCATTACATTTATCTGTAAATATCGCAAAACTACTCATATGAAACCTCAATAAAAAACTTAAACTCATCTCATTTTAGAATATAATTAGTCAAAATATTTGTCAACTATTTTTGGTACAGCTTCATCAACTCAGCAACGCAACTAGCTTCCGTCATTGTCTTAACATCAAATCCGTAAGCATTCATCACTGCCCTATCATTAGCTTGGTGAGCCTTGCGGAGTTCTGGCGGCATAGTTCTTTCATCATATAAATCAGCAAGCGAAGAATCGGGATAGAGTGCGCGAGCGTCGAGAATACCTTGAGCGGTAGCCTCTATTTTTTTGCGCTGATTTTCTGTTGGATTGCACCACACAAAATTATTGTAAACGATTGAAGCAGAATACTGATAATCGCTCTTCATTCTTCCACAGACTGCTCTTGTCCACGCATTATGTACATTTGACATCAATACTCCAAAGTCGAATAAATCTGCTGCTGGAATGAATAAGAGACTGCCACTCACTATTATTTCTGGTTCTACAAACGCTATCGGTATATATCTGCGATTTTCTGACGAAACTTTTGGAATGGCAAGCATTGTTGTTTCAAGTTGACGTATTTCTCCAAATAAATATGGCGTATCAGCTAATTTTTGAGTTTGAGGGCGTGAACTGCTTTCTCTGAAAAGTTTTGTTTCGTCGATTCGCTTCATAATCAGCTTAGACTTGCGATATAGTTGAGGTGAGACACCTTTCAGCCATAGGCAATGATTGAATGTATTATGAATCAATTCCTCGCCGCCTATATATTTTTTGATGAAAGCCTCATTATCAGGATTTTCTTTCAACAATGCTTGAAATTCAAGGATAAGATTGCTGCTGAAGCACAGCAAAGAATGTTAGCTGGTAAATCCGACCCTACGCAGAAATCTGCGGAAGGTGAGACCAGAGATATACTTGCTAAAATGGCTGGGGTATCACACGATACACTATCCAAAGTAGAGAAATTAGAAAAAGCAGCACCACCAGAGTTGAAGGATCAGCTTAAAAACGGCGAAATCTCTATCAATGCTGCTTACAATCAGTTACCTTCGTCAAAAAAAACAAAGCGTTCCAAAGTAACACAACAATCTACTGATGAAGTAATTGATACATCATCAGTAGTAACTTCGTCTATTAATAACTCCGACATTCTTCCTGCTAAGGAAGAATCACAACAATATGAAAATACAGATCAAGAAACTACAGAAGAACCACCAATAGCGGCTGATATTAAAGAATCTTTCACGGACAAAGAAGCGACTACTACAACTGAATCTACAGAACAAGGAATCATCTATCATATTAAGGAACGTAATAATTATATCAACGGTCTTCTCTTATCAAATCTTGATTATTCAACTGAAGATGATCTACAAAAAGAATGGAATGACAATATTACTCTGTGTCCACCCGTTGAACTAATAGATTCTTTCATTGAAAAATTGAATAATAGTAACGTATTAGACGCTTTATTTATAGTATCTGGCGATTATGATGACAATGTTATTAATAATTTAAAAGAGATGTCAATACTTAGTGTTTTCCATATAATATTTGTAAATGAATTGTATAGTATCTTCTACATCGTTCCTAAAGAAAATAGCAATGAAGATGATACGCCTTCAAATTAATTTGTTGACATAATACTCCATTAAGACTACAATAAGAGGCAGAGGTGAAGTCATGGATAATTTTATGGATAACTCCAATGCCTCT
>CAKZZS010000023.1 GCA_937884975.1 uncultured Clostridia bacterium
ATTCTACACCAAGGGGGTCTTTTTTTCTATTGTCTATTTTTTACGGACTTGTGCACAAGTTGACTCTTTATCTTTTTTAACGGAGAGCAAGGGATTCGACAGCAAATTCGCCTTGCTCATTTGCTGACGGCTCGTCGACTATGACTTCGTCACAGTAACCGACTTCGCCGATTTCGTCTAAAAACGGTTCACAGAACCGTTTTTTTAACGCCGAAATCCTACGGTTCGAATCCCTAATTTCTAAACAAAAAGAAAAAGAGTCAAACAAGTTGACTCTTTATCTTTTTAACGGAGAGCAAGGGATTCGAACCCTCGAAGCCGTTTTAGCAGCTTACACGATTTCCAATCGTGCTCCTTCGACCAGCTCGGACAACTCTCCGTGTCTGCCTTGATATTATATTAGACTTACGAAAAAAAATCAAGTATTTTTTTATTTTAAATTTTTACGTTTAGCTTTGCTTTCCGGTTTAAGGAAATTACAGGTCTTTTTTATTAAAATTTCCTTAACTTTGGAAGTGCGTATATATTGACAAAAATGCATTTTTGCTATAATATGAATTAGTACGTGAAATTTTCATTTATAGTATTATATATAAGGAGTAATATATGAGTTTATTAAATAATGAAAGATTTCGCGGAATTATTCCGTTTGAATCTAAAATCTGGCTTGCCTCTCCGACTATGCACGGCGACGAGCAGAAATGGGTAAATAAGGCTATTGAAACTAACTGGGTTTCAACTGTCGGAGAAAATATAAATGAGCTTGAAAGACTTGTTGCGGAGTACATAGGCGTTAAATATGCCGTAGCTCTTGCGAGCGGAACGTCCGCTCTTCATCTTGCAACAAAGCTTGCCGGTGAAAAGCTTTACGGTCAGGCGCGCCCCGATTCGGGAGTTTTAAAGGGTCATAAGGTTTTCTGTTCCGACTGCACCTTTGACGCGAGTATAAATCCCGTCGCTTATGAGGACGGTGAAGCAGTCTTTATTGACACTGAATACGATACCTGGAATATGAGTCCGGATGCTTTGGAAAAGGCTTTTGAAATATATCCCGATACAAGGCTTGTAATTCTTGCTCATCTTTACGGCACACCCGGAAAAATGCAACGCATTAAAGAAATATGTCAAGCGCATAACGCTCTTATAGTCGAAGACGCCGCGGAGTCACTCGGCGCGAAGTATCTTCTTGACGGACAATGGGTTGAAACGGGCTCACTCGGAAATTACAACTGCATTTCCTTTAACGGTAATAAAATCATTACCGGTTCTTCGGGCGGTATGTTCCTTACGGACAGCATTGAAGACGCAAATAAAGTCAGAAAATGGTCTACTCAAAGCCGTGAAAACGCTCCCTGGTACGAGCATGAAGAAATCGGGTATAACTACCGTATGAGCAACCTTATTGCGGGCGTTGTCAGGGGTCAGATGCCTTATCTTGACGAACATATTGCGCAGAAAAAGGCTATTTATGAGCGTTATAAAGAGGGCTTAAAGGATTTACCCGTTAAGATGAATCCTTATGATGAAAATAACAGCCGTCCGAATTTCTGGCTTTCGTGTATGATTATTGATTCGGACTTTTTAGCAAAGCAGATTCGAAGCGATAAAGAATACCTTTATTTAACTGAAAAAGGTAAGAGTACTCCGTCCGAAATACTTGACGCGCTTTCCTTCTTTAATGCGGAGGGCAGACCGATATGGAAGCCTATGCACATACAGCCTATTTACAGGTCAAACGCATTTATAACGGATGACGGAAACGGCAGGGGAAGAACCAATGCCTATATTGCAGGTAAGGGTTTGGATGTCGGCGCCGATATATTTAACCGCGGATTATGTTTGCCGTCGGACAATAAAATGACCGAAGAGCAACAGAAAAAAGTAATTGAAATCATTCACCGTTGTTTTGAATAGAGGTTTGTTTTATGCGTAAATTAAATCTTTTTCTTAAAAGACTTGTAGATTTTTTCGGCAGTCTGATAGCGCTTATAATTCTGTCTCCGTTGCTTTTAATAGTTGCAATTATTATTAAAGCAACATCCGACGGCACGGTTTTCTTTAAACAGGAACGTCTCGGACTCAACGGCAAAACCTTCAGAATTATTAAATTCAGGACAATGGTTATGGGTGCCGAAAAGAAAGGCGACGGCTTGTTTGTATACGGTACTCAGGATAACAGAATAACAAAAATCGGAAAAATCCTTCGTAAAACAAGTCTTGACGAGCTTCCCCAGATAATAAATATTTTAAAGGGTGAAATGAGCTTTGTCGGTCCTCGTCCGCCGGTTACATATTTTCCTTATGACGGATATGAAAACTATCCCGAATGGGCGAAAAAGCGTTTCATGATGCGCCCGGGAATGACGGGACTTGCTCAGATAAGAACAAGAACAACCGCTCCGTGGGATGAGCGTATTCATATCGACAACGAATACGTTGATAAATTCAACGTGCTGTTTGATATAAAAATACTTTTCAAAACTGTTATTGCCGTTCTTTTCAGCAAAAATATTTATCCCGAAACAAAGGAACAGATCGATAACAGCGTTAAGACAGAAAACAAAGAAGAAGTACTTGAGGGGATTAAGAAATGATTTTTCAGAAAGAGGTCGGCGAATCGTTGACATATAAATTTGCGCAGACGGCAAATGAAATGAGGGCAAACGGAAGGGAAATTATTTCTCTCGGACTCGGCGAGCCCGATTTTAAAACACCCGATTATGTCACACAGGCAACCGTTAAAGCGATGAACGACGGGTTTACCCATTATTCCGCGACGCAGGGTTGGCCTGAATTGAGAAATCTCATTTCGGAAGACTACAATAAAAATAACGGCTGTAATTATAACGCCTCAAACGTTATTGTAACTCCCGGAATCAAAAGCGCTGTGTATTTTGCTTTAGCGGCAATTCTTGAACCGACGGATGAAATAATACTTGTTTCTCCCTATTATGTTTCATATCCTGCTATGGTTAAGCTTGCAGAGCCTATGGCAAAAATTGTGAATTTCAAGCTTAATAACGATTTTACGGTCGATATGCAAAAGCTTAAAGCACTGTTTAATAAAAACACCAAGGCGATTCTTGTCAATACTCCGAACAACCCGTCGGGTATGGTCCTTTCAAAGGAAGAGACGGATTTCATAGTAAAGCTTGCTAATGAAAATGACGCTTACATAATTGCCGACGAGGTTTATGAAAAGCTTGTCTACTCCGATTATTCTCATACAAGCTTCAGCTCATATGAGGAAATAAGGGATAAACTTATCGTCTGTAACGGATACAGTAAATCCCACGCTATGACGGGATGGCGTCTTGGTTTTGCTATCGGCGCGGAAGAAATAATCCGTAAAATGAATAAGCTTCAGCAGCACATAAATACAAACACTTGTACCTTTATTCAGGTTGGCGCCTGCTCGATTTATAAAAATGAGCCGGTTCATCTTCCGGGATATGTCAGTGAGCTTGAAAAACGAATTGACTATTTTGCGGACGAACTTAATAAGCTTGAATACTTCAAGGTTGTAAAACCCAAGGCAGGCTTTTTCTGTTTTGCCGATATTTCCGCCGCAGGCGTAGACTCGAATACATTTTGTTCCGACGTTCTGAAGAAAACCGGAATTGCTTCAACTCCCGGAATTGCGTTCGGTCCCGAATGGGATTCTTATGTAAGATATTCATTTGCCGTTCCGATGGAAACGCTTGAGCGTTCGGTAGGTTTACTTAAGAATTACAGACTTGGTGATAAATGATGAAAATTGTTTTGACAAGAAGTATGCTTGAAGGAGACATCAGGTATATTAAGGACGGACTTGATAAAAGCATAGGCGGTCGGTATGAGTTTTGCGTTCCCGAAGAGTTTTCCGAGGAGGGAATAATTAGCGTCTGCCGTGACGCCGACGTTCTTTTGGGTCCTTTTGTAACTAAAGCAATTCTTGATAAGTGTGAAAATCTTAAGCTTATCCAGGTTCCGTGGACGGGAATGGATACGTTTGATTTTTCAGCTGTTAAAGGCGTAGATATTTCCGTTTGCAATACTCATTCAAATGCGGATTCTGTTGCGGAGCTCGGCGTAACGATGCTTCTTGACTTGCTTAAAAAGACGTCCTACCATGACCGTAAAATGCGTATGGGTAACTGGAACCGTGACCAGAAGCCGTTGGACCTTAAGTCAAAAATGATAAACAAGCAGACTGTTTGCATTTTCGGTTACGGCAATATCGGTTCAAGGCTCGGTAAAATGTTAAATTGCCTCGGCGCGAAAATAATTGCGGTTGACGAAAACCAAAGAGACAGTGAATATGTTTCGAAGTTTTATTCTTCGGCTGAAATAGACAGTGCGTTAGCACTTTCGGATGTTGTTATCTGTACGCTTCCGCTTACCGATTCAACTCGCGGAATGTTTAACAGCGCTCTCTTTGAAAAAATGAATGACGGAACAGTTTTAATAAATCTTTCAAGAGCTGCCGTTGTCGATGAGGATTCGGTCTGGGAAGCTCTTTTGAGCGGAAAGGTCGGCGCATTTGCTTCCGACGTCTGGTGGAACACTCCGAAGAGGGGAGAGACAAAAAGTTATCCGTCTTTAAAGCACGATTTTTGTTCTCTTGACATTGTTCTTATGTCACCTCACCGCGCCGGATTTATTGAAAACAGTCTTCCTCACCTCGACGGCGCAATTGAAAATTTAATTGCGCTTTGTAACGGTGAAAAGCTTATGGGAATAGTTGACGTAAACAGGGGGTTTTAAAATGTTGAAAGGAAAATTCATTTATCTTCGTCCTCTTGCGAAGGAGGATTTGCCCGACAGAGTAAGCTGGATAAACGATGAAGAGAATATTCAGACCTTGTTGTTTGACTGGCCGACATCGCTTGATAAAACGACTAAATGGTTTAATAATGTTGTAATGGATTCTTCAAAGCTCAATTTAAGCATTGTAAGCAATGAAACAAATGAGCTTGTCGGTATGACGGGTTTGCTTAATATTGACAGGATTAACCATCACGCCCAGCTTTATATTACCATCGGCAATAAAAAATTCAGGGGACAGCGTCTTCCCGATGAGGTAATCCCTCTTGTTCTTGAATACGGCTTTAATGAGCTTGAACTTAAAAAGATTTACCTTTACACTCTTCCCAATAACGAGCGCGGACGCCACGTTTATGAGCGCAACGGCTTTAAGCTTGACGGCGTTTTGCGTCAGCAGGTTTATTGCAGAGGCAAACAGCAGGATTTATATGTTCACAGCATTCTTAAAAGCGAATTTGAGGGATAAAAAATGAATTTTCTGATTCTTGCGGCAGGCACAAGAAATAAAATTGTTCAGTATTTTAAAAGGACCTTTGAAGGAAAAGGGAACGTTATTGCGACCGACGCTTCAAAGCTCGCTCCGGCGATTTACGAAGCAGACAAATATTATATTGTCCCTTCAATAGACAGTCCTGACTATATTGATATAATTCTTGACATCTGTAAAAAGGAAAAAATCAGCGGAGTAATCAGTCTTATTGACCCTGAATTGAGTCTGCTTGCGAAAAACAGGGAGAGATTTGAAGAAATCGGAGTCACCTTTATCGGAAGTAGCTTTCAACTTTGCGAGCTTTCGCTTGACAAATTCAGCATGTTCAAATGGCTTTCTTTCCACGGCTATAATTGCGCTGATTCCTGGATGGATAAAGAGGAGTTTTATAAGGCAGTTGATAACGGTAAGGCTTCTTTTCCCGTTTTTGTCAAGCCTGCAAGAGGCTCTGCGTCTATCAGCATTTCAAAGGTCTACGATAAAGAAACGGTTGACCTGCTTTTTGAACACAGCGACGGACTTATGATTCAGCAGTTTCTCAACGGTCAGGAAATCGGTGCGGACGTTTACATTGATACCGTTTCAAAGGAAATCGTTTCCATCTTTACAAAGAAAAAGCTTAAAATGCGCGCAGGGGAGACTGATAAGGCAGTCAGCTTCAAGGACGAAAAGCTTTTTTCGCTTATTGAAAAATTCGTTAGACAAGCAGGCTTTATCGGTCAGATAGATATTGACATTTTTGATATTGACGGGGAGTACTATATTAGTGAGGTTAATCCTCGTTTCGGTGGCGGTTATCCCCACGCTTATGAAGCAGGCTGCGACCATATGAAACTTATACTCAATAATCTTTCGGGTAAGGCTAATGAAAAGAATATAGGCGCTTATGAAGAAGGCGTTTATATGATGAAATACAACGAGGTTAAAATCATCAGAACAGAGGAAAAAATATGAGAGAAAAAATCCTTATTGTAAGTAATGTTACGGCAGGTCTTTACAGCTTTCGAAGCGAACTGATTAAACAGTTGTCAGAGGAGTTTGAGGTTATTATCATTTCTTCCGACAACGGCAGAAAGGATTCTCTTGAGGAACTTGGCGCAAAGGTGATAATAAAGGACTTTGACCGTCACGGTACAAACCCCGTTAAGGAACTCGGACTCGTTTCCTTTTACAAAAAAATGATAAAGGAAATAAAGCCTCTGATTATTCTTACTTATACGATTAAGCCGAATATTTACGCTGGTATGGCGGCTTGCTCTCTGGGAGTGCCGTATGTTGCAAATATAACCGGACTCGGACCTGCAATTGAAAACGGCGGTATTCTTCAGAAGATTTCACTTACGCTTTATAAATTCGGTTTAAGAAAAGCTAAAAAGGTGTTTTTCCAGAATTCGTCTAACCTCGAATTTATGAAAAAGAATAAAGTTGTAAGGGACGGACAGTACGATTTACTTCCTGGCTCGGGCGTTAATTTAAGTAAATATACCCCCTTGCCGTATCCCGAAAACGAAACGGTTGACTTTTTGTTTATCTCAAGGGTTGTTAAGGAAAAGGGAATTGACCAGTATCTTGACGCCGCAAAGGCGATAAAGGAAAAGTATTCCTTCACCCGTTTCCATATCTGCGGCGACTGTGATGAAAATTATAAAGCCGTACTTGACGAGCTTAACGAAAAAGGTGTTATTATTTATCACGGAAGAATTGACGATATAGCTTCAATGCACCTTATAAACTGCTGTACGGTTCATCCTTCTTACTATCCCGAGGGTATGAGTAACATTTTGCTTGAAAGCTGCGCGTGCGCAAGACCGATTATAACTACCGACCGACCGGGTTGCGGTGAGATAGTTGATGACGGAATAAACGGTTTTGTTGTTAAACAAAAGGACAGCGAGGATTTAATTAAGGTAATTGAAAAATTCCTTTCTCTTTCCGTTAAAGAGCGTGAAACAATGGGCTTGAACGGAAGAAAAAAGGTTGAAGAGTGCTTTGACAGGCAGATAGTAATTGATAAATATATGGGAGAGATTAAGAGTGAATTATAAAAAGGTACTTAAGTCAAAGGGTTCAAGAGCGGCGGTGTTGAAACTGTTGAGTTTTATTCCCGACGTTCCGATGCTTAAGCTTCAGTATAAAATAAAGCTTTCCCGTCCGCTTGATTTTGAAAATCCGAAAAGGTTTTCCGAAAAGCTTCAGTGGTATAAGGTCAATTACAGAAATCCGCTTATGCACAAGTGCGTTGACAAGTACCGGGTCAGGGAATATGTAAAGGAAAAAAATCTTGAAGATACCCTTGTAAAGCTTTATGCTAAATATCCGTCAATAAGCGACGTTGACTGGGATTCTCTTCCCGATAAATTTGTAATTAAAACCACAAACGGCGGCGGAGGCTTAAACGTTGTTGTCTGCAACGATAAATCGAAGCTTGACATAGCCGAATTAAACGAAAAACTTAAATGTAAAAAGAAAAAGTCACGTTACGGCGGACGCGAATGGGCTTATTACGGACTTGAAGCAGGCATAATTGTTGAGGAGCTTCTTGAAAACGAAGAAAACCCCGAATCCGGCGTTAACGACTATAAAATATTCTGCTATAACGGAAACGCAAAATACATTGTTGTTGATACAGACAGATACATAGGTCATAAAAGGAATTTTTATGACAGAGAGTGGAATAATCTTCACGTTTTGAGCGACTGTCCGGAATGTGACAGAGAAATTGAAAAGCCCCAAAACTTTGATAAAATGCTTGAAATTGCCGAAAAGCTTTCCGAAGGTTTTCCGTACGTTCGTGTGGATTTATATAATATCGGCGGAAAAATCTATTTCGGCGAGCTTACGTTTTATCCCTGGAGCGGATATGTTCAGTACACGCCCGACGAATGGGATTTTAAGTTTGGCGAGGATTTTGAGCTTATTAAGTATTAAGTAAAACTGTTATCAAAAATCTTTTGTTAATGAGAAAAAATATGGGTGAATTAAGAAAATACAGGATAAGAGATATTGACAAATTAGACTGGCTGTTAATTGTCGGTCTTATTCTCGCGCCTATGACGGGACTGAGAATATTAAAAGTCGGTCCTGCGGAAGCCTTTTGCTTTATCTGGAGCATTTTTTATGTATTTAAAAGAAGAATTACAATGAACCCGATTGTCAAGTTCTTTATTGTATTCTTCGGTTCAATGCTTCTCGGAACTGTCTGGGGTATTATTGTCACTCCGCAAGAGGTTGTTTTAAACCATTGGCTCACCTGGATATATCTTGCGTACATTTCAATTATTATGTATGAAGCGCTCAGTGGCAATACGCTTGAGTATAACGTGAATATGTTTGAATTCTTTTCACGCGGAGCCGCTATCTGGTATCTTTTCCTGTATGTCTACAGTATGTTTATCAGTAAGACCTTCCTCGGCGCGCCTCTTTGGTTCTACGGATACAGATTTACCGGCGGCGCAACAAATCCGCATCAGATAGCCTTGCTTATGTGCGGACTGACCTTCTATTTTTTGAGAAATGTATTTAACAGAAATCAGCCTGTTATTAACGCCGTATTTGCCGCGGTTTGCCTTTTCCTTGAATTGAGGACAGAGGCTTCAACCGGTCTTGCTTCACTTTTGTCTTCTTTCCTTGTGCTCTTATTTATTCTCATCGGCCATCTGTTTACTGACAGGAAGATAAGAAATGTAGTATATTTCCTTGAATGTCTCGGCTTGCTGTTTGTAGTCGCCCTTTTCCATACTTATATTTATAATACGCTAATGGACTGGATAATGAGCGACAGCAACGGCGTCGGACGAATAAATCTTATGCACCAGATTACAACGTCAATAAGAAAAGGTCCGATTTTCGGTCTGGGTCCCGGTGTTCACGCATTTGACCTTATGGGTAACGCAAAGGAATATCACAGCACCTATCTTGAAATAATAGCTTCTTCCGGAATAGTCGGTATGGCAGGATTTATTATTCTGTCAGCAAGAACCTTTAAAAAGGTTGCTGCAGACGATTTGTTTGTGCCCATTCTTGTTGCAATTTATGTTTACGGCTTGGGCGGTTTTGCAATTAGACGTCTTATTTATTGGGGATTCTTTATATTTATTTACGTTATTTGTGAACAGATAGGAAAAGCGCGATACGAGGAGCTACCGTATGAGTAAGTATTATAAACAAATTGATATACTGCGCGGAATTGCAATAACTCTTGTTTTACTCGGTCATTCCGTAATTGTTTATCCCGTCAATTTAAACGAGATAACCTGGTGCGGATTTCTTCACAGCTTCGTCAGCACGGTGCATATGCCGCTTTTCTTTTTGATTTCCGGCTTTTGCTACAGCTTCAGGAATGCCGGTGATTTTTACAAGAAAAAGGTCAAAAGAATACTTATTCCTTACCTTGTATTTGTTTTTGCAAATTTCGCGTTAGGTCTGTTATTACCTGCGTTTATAAATAACGGCAGCGGTTTTAAGGGACTTATTGACGATTTACTTAAGGGAACAAGCTATTGGTTCCTTTATACTTTGTTTATCATTTTCCTTATTTTCCCGCTTATTGAAAAGGTCATTAAAAAAAGAATCGTTCGCATTTCAGTTCTTTGTTTAATGTTTTTACTCTCGTTATTTAATTTCTGGCCGAAGTACTTAAGCCTTGATAAGCTTGTTATGTATCTTCCGTTCTTTACGCTCGGATATTGTTTAAAGGTGGATTTTGGTTCCTTTAAACAGATATACAAAAAGCTTTTCGGAAATAAGGTTGTTTCCTTAGTCAGCGCGGCGGTTATGTTAGCTCTTTGGGTTTGCGTTTGTGTACTGATATTCAATACAACCGGCGAGGTTTCCTATTATATTACTGCGCTGTTAAGTATTGCTGCAGCGTTCCTCGGAATAGGTACAATTTCGGTTTTGGTAAATCTTGCCGTCAATACAAAGCTTTCTGATGTTTTTGTAGAGCTTGGTAAGTATTCGCTTCAGTTATATCTGCTGGACGGATATATGCTTGTAATTTCAAGAACGATTTTAGTATCTGTTTTAAAAATCAGTAATCCTTTTATCATCATTTTCGGCATATTCATTTTCTGTCTTGTGCCGTCATATCTGATTATTAGATTTATTATTTCAAAGGTTAAGCTTTTCCGTTTTCTTACGGGTTTAACTTCAAGATAATTCACAGGAGTCACAGTTTTCATTTATGAAGATTCGGTTAAATACAGTTAAAATTGAATTATTTGACTGGCTTTTGGTAGCCGGAGTATGTCTTGCGCCTATGACCGGATTTCGTATTTGGAAAATCGGTCCGGGTGAGTTGCTGTGTTTTTTGTGGTGCTTAAGATATATTTTCACGAAAAGAATGATAAAAAACGATATTTTTAAGTTCTATTCTCTGTTTATTTTCTTTATGTTTATCGGAACACTGTTCGGATATGCAGTTGCACCCAATGAGCTTCGAGTATCGGATTTCTTTACATGGATTTATCTCGGGATTATTTCATCTGCAATTTATGTCGGACTTTCCGAAAAATCACTTGAATATAACGAAAATCTTATATATTTGATAGCAAGAGTTTCGATTATCTGGTATTCGCTTTTGTATTTATACAGCGTTTTTGTCAGCAAGTCTTTCCTCGGAGCGCCGCTTTGGTATTCAGGCGCAAGGTTTTCGGGCGGAGGTACGAATCCCCATCAGGTGGCATTGCTGCTTTGCGGCTGCGTATTTGTTTTCTTAAGAAAAATGCTTATGAGAGAAAACTTTTTAAAGAGTCTTGTTTATCTTACGGCAAGCGTTTTTCTCGTATACCAGACCGCTTCCTCAACGGGGCTTCTTGCAATTGCAATAGGAATTATCTGGATGTCATATTTACTTATTCTTGATTTATTCCCGGCTCATAAAAATCTTGCATTTTTCCTGTTCACGCTGTTTTTGATTATTGTAGGGGTAATAAGCTTCCCGAGAATTTACAGTCTTTTTATGCGCTGGGTATCAAACGACGCGAACGGTATGGGACGAATTGATATCTTTATGTCATATCCGCAGACCTTTATAAAAAGTCCCGTATTCGGTCTCGGTCCCGGCGTCCACGGAATTGACGGTTATATTGAGTACCATAATACTTATTTTGAGGTGCTTGCTGCAACGGGACTTTCCGGAGGAATACTTTTTGTCATTCACTCCGTTAAGCTTTTCAAAAAAGGCTTGTTTTCCGACTGGAAGCTTACGCCGATTATAGTCGTAATGTACGCATACGGCCTTGCAGGCTTCGCTATGAGAAGACTTGTTTACTGGATATTTATAGTATTTGCTTTGATTATTTCGGAGCAGATACATAAGAAAAGAGCAAAAGCAATAAACTATGCAAAAAACGGAAAGGAACTCGCAAATGAACGCTGAAGAATTTTTGAGTGAGGCATTGGCTTCTCCTATATGTCCCCCTGATTTTAAAGAGACTTACGAATATTTTAAAAAATATCAGGAAATGTCATTAAAATGTCTTTTGGAATTTCACAGAATTTGTAAGAAGAACGGAATTAACTATCACGTTACTTACGGTTCGCTTCTCGGCTTAATCCGTGACGGCGGTCAGATTCCGTGGGATTATGATATTGACGTTTTTGTTCCCATTTACGAAAAGGACAAGCTTCTTGAAGCGTTGAAAAACGATTTGTCGGACGAGTTTTACGCCATGTGTCCTGAATTTGATAGTTCGTGCCGTCATTATATTTTAAGATTATGTCCGAAAAACTACGACTCGGCTGCAATTCATCTTGACGTATTTTATTTTTGCGGATGCCCGACGGATGAACAGACAAGAAAACAGTTTTCGGATAAAATAAAGACCTGTTCAAAGGTCCGTTATTCGAAAAAGGTTGAGGTAAAAAAGGAAGCAACGGGAAACTGGAAGAGATTTATTAAATATTCCGTTGCAAAAGCCGGTTCAGTTCTTTTCAGTATGAAAAAAATTGACAGGCAGTACAATGAGCTTGTTTTCAAATATCCGGTTGACGAATGTGAGTTTGTTACTTCCGCGGATATTTTTGCGGGGGATTACACCTTTAAAACCGAAATGCTTACTAAAACAATTGATTATTCCGTAAACGGTATTACGCTCTCTATTCCCGAAAACTATAAGGAATTTCTTGTTGAGCTTTACGGCGACTATATGTCATATCCGTCTCTTGAAAGAAGAATTAAGCAGGTGCTTCATGCTAGCGGAAGATTTAAGTATTTTGAAAAATTCAATTAAAGGCATTTGGGTAAAATAAATGGAAAAATCTATCGGTAAAAAATTATTTCGCGGAACGCTTGTCGTTGTTATAGTTGGTATAATGGCAAAAATTGCTGCGTTTCTTTCGGAAACAATACTTGCTGCTTATCTCGGAACCTCGTATCAGGGCGACGCCTACTATATGGTTTCGAGCATTCAGCAGGTTGTATATCCTATGCTCAGCGCAGGCATCTGGAAGGTATTTTTACCCATTTATAAAGAACATATAACAAAAAATGAAATTGATAAGGCGTATAGAATAACAAATAAAGCGATTTCTTTTTTCACCGTCGTTTCTCTTATTGTAACAATTCTTATTATGGTTCTGACCGGACCTCTTGTTTCTTTGGTTGCTCCCGGATTTGAAGGCGAAACAAGAAGAATTTGTATTATACTTGTGCGTATTTCGGCGCCGATGTATATATTCATTATTTCTTCTGCGGTTTACGCTTCCATTCTTCAGAGTCATAATAAGTTTTTCGGAAGCCAAATTAGAGAGGTTGTTTCTCATATTCCGACAATTCTTGCAGCAGTTCTTTTTTATAAAAGATTCGGTGTTTATTCACTTGCCATTGCTCTTGTAATCGGAGGACTGGTAAGGCTTATTGTAGAGCTTCCTTTTGTTGACTGGGGATATAAGTATAAGCCCGATTTGAAATTCAAAAATAAAGAATTCGGCGTTATGCTTAAAAGACTTCCGTCCGCACTTATTTCCGAGGGAGTTACCCAGCTGAATACGCTTATCGATAAGGCGATGGCTTCGACCTTACCCGAGGGTACAATTTCCGCACTTAATTACGGTCACAGACTTATGAATGTTTTCAGCGGTCTGTTATCGACCTCTATTGCAACTGCATTGTATCCCCAGATGATAGAGCTTATTGCTACGAAAAAAGAAAAGGAGATCAGTGACCTGATCGTTAAAATAATCAATATTTTCTGCGTTCTGATGGTTCCCGTAACCTTTGCATGCGTTTTATTCAGAAGCGAGTTGGTTTCGGCAGTTTATGAAAGAGGCTCTTTTGATGCTGACAGCACTGTTCTTACCTCGGGCGTATTTGCTTTATATAGCATCGGAATTTTGTTTATTGCCTGCAATACGGTAATTACTAATCTTTTTTATGGCTACGGCGACACTAAAACGCCTATGTATATAAGCGTTGCTAATCTTCTTATTAACGTTGTGCTTAATCTTCTGTTCATTAAGCTGTGGGGAGCTAACGGTCTTGCGTTGGCAACCTCTCTTTCGGCGTTTATTACGTTTTTTATCCGTATCTTCTTTATCGAAAAGCGTATACATATTAACAATAAGAGTATTCTCATTAGTTTTATAAAGATTTCTGTTGCTTCCGTAGCGGCTTGCTTAACTCCGAGAATTATTTTCAATTTCTATTCTGCCAATAAGTTTATCGTACTCATTGCGTCAGGTATTATCGGAGTATTGATTTATCTTATAATGCTTAAAGTTTTAAGAGTAAGCGAACTTAACGAAGCAATTGCCATTATTAAAAAGAAAGCAAAAAGATAATTTTCTATAATTTTACAAGGTCTGATGAAAATGAGTATTAACGGTAAAAAAAATGAAAGGAACGCTGTTATTCTTGCCGCAGGCTTCGGCACAAGAATGGTTCCCATCAATTTAAGCACTCCAAAGGCGCTCCTTAAAGTTAAAGGCGAGCCTTTAATAGAGAGATCAATAAAACAGCTTCACAATGCCGGAATTGAAGATATAACGGTTGTTGTCGGCTTTATGAAGGAAGCCTTTGAATACCTTATTGACGAATATAACGTTGAACTTCTCGTCAATGAGCATTATGCTGTTAAAAATAACCTTCATTCACTTGCTTTGGCGGCTGACAGAATATCGGATACTTTTGTCATTCCCTCGGACGTATGGTGCGAAGAAAATCCCTATATACCCGAAAGCGAACATTCCTGGTATATGATTAAGGTTAATTGCGATGAAGACGAAATGATAGGCATTTCATTTATATCCTCCGATAAAGCTCCGGAAATAAGAGAAAAGCTTATTTCCTTTGATAAGGACGAAAAATACGATAATGAATTCTGGGAAACGGTACTGTATGAGAACGGAAAAATGAATATCCCGTTCCTTTCGGTAAACGCTGAAAAATATGTTGAAATAAATACTTATGAGCAGTTAAGGGAGCTTGACGGCGATTCTTTGCATCTTAAAAACGACGCTCTTGATTTAATTGCAAAAGTGTTTAAAACAAAGCCGGAAGCAATTCACGATATTAAAGTACTTAAAAAAGGTATGACAAACCGTTCTTTTCTTTTCAGTGTGGACGGGAACAAGTACATTATGCGTATTCCGGGAGAGGGTACGGACAAGCTTATTAACCGTGAAAATGAAGCGGCGGTATTTAAAGCGATAAGCGGTTATGGGCTTTGTGACGATCCTGTATATATAAATCCCGAAAACGGTTATAAAATTACAAAGTTCCTTGACGGTGTGCGCGTTTGCGACTGTGAAAACGAAAATGACCTTGCGGTTTGTATGGAAAAGTTGAGGTATTTTCACTCTCTTAAGCTATCTGTTCCTCACACGTTTGATATATTCGGTCAGATAGAGTTTTACGAATCACTCTGGGATTCAAATCCTTCCGTTTATAAGGATTATGAAACAACAAAAAAGAATGTTTTATCTCTTAAGAGTTTTATTGATTCCTGTCAGAAGGATTGGTGTTTAACTCATATTGACGCAGTACCCGATAATTTTCTTTTTTATGAGACGGAAAACGGAGAACAGCTTCAGCTTACGGACTGGGAGTATTCGGGAATGCAGGACCCCCACGTTGATATTGCAATGTTCTGCATTTACTCACTGTACGATAAAAAACAGGTTGATTCTTTAATTGACATTTATTTTGAAAATAATTGCCCTGAAACAGTCAGGACAAAAATTTACGCATATATTGCTTCTTGCGGCTTGCTTTGGTCAAACTGGTGCGAGTTTAAAAGAAACCTCGGCGTTGAATTCGGAGAATATTCCATTCGTCAGTACCACTACGCAAAAGAGTATTATAAATATGTTAAAGAATCAATTGATTAGTGTTAAATGAAAAGAGGTTGTTCATTTGGGTGAACTGCACACGGTTAAAAGGGCAATAATAATGGCGGCAGGGGTCGGAAACCGATTAAGACCCGTAACCTTAAAAACGCCGAAGCCACTCGTAAAGGTGAACGGAGAAAGAATGATAGATTCCGTTATCAAAGCCTTGAAAATCAACGGTATAAATGAAATATATGTAGTCGTCGGTTATTTAAAGGAGCAGTTTTATTTTCTTGAAGAAAAATATGACGGACTTAAAATAATTGAAAACCCGTATTATGACAAGTGCAATAATATTTCTTCTCTTTATGTTGCAAGGGAGTATCTTTCCGACTGTATTATTCTTGACGGAGACCAGATTATTTATAATCCCGATATTCTTTCAAAAAGCTTTACTCTTTCGGGTTACAATGCGGTTTGGACGGATGATGAGACCGATGAGTGGTTAATGGATGTCAAAGACGGAATTGTCAAAAGCTGTTCAAGAAACGGCGGAAAAGGCGGCTTCAGGCTTTATTCCGTTTCGCGTTGGTCTGAAGAGGACGGAAAGAAACTGAAGAATTATCTTGAGTATGAATTTGAAAGAGGCAATAACCGGATTTATTGGGATGATGTTGCAATGTTCTGTCATTTTGAAGATTTCACACTCGGAATTCGTGAAATGAAGGAAACGGATATTATTGAAATTGATAATTTTGATGAGCTTATTAAAATAGACAGCAGTTACGCTGCCTGTGAATAATAATTTTGGAGGAATAGAAATGAAAAGCAATGCAGTTGAAAAAAATAAAATAGACTGGCTGATAACTCTTGCGCCGTTTATACTTATTATTTCACTTGCGGTATATCTGTTTATTTTTCCCGAACAGGCGAACAACCTTATTTCAAAGGTAAGGTTTTTCTTCGGTGATACCGTTGGTATTTATTATCTTATAATCGGTATCGGAGTACTTGCAGTCTCAATTTTTCTTTCTTTTTCAAAATACGGAGATATTGTACTCGGCGACCCCGGCTCAAAGCCTAAATATTCATTTTTCACTTGGGGAAGTATGATGTTTACCTGCGGACTTGCCGCAGATATACTTTTTTACAGCTTTGCGGAATGGGTTATGTACGCTACAAATCCGCACATTGAGGAAATGGGCTCTATCAGAGAATGGGCAGGGGTTTTTCCGCTTTTCCATTGGAGCTTTATTCCCTGGGCGTTTTATCTTGTCCTTGCGGTTGCGTTCGGCTTTATGCTTCACGTCAGAAAAAAGACCAGACAGCGTTATTCCGAAGCATGTAAGCCCGTTATTGGCGAAAAAAATGCAAACGGAATATTGGGAAGAATAATTGATTTGTTTGCTATTTTTGCTCTTCTCGCAGGCACCGCGACGACGTTTTCAGTTGCTACTCCTCTTATGGCAAGCATTATCCTTAAACTTTTTAATATTACGCTTAGCAGAACAGCCGTTACGGTCATTATTCTTCTTATTACCTGCGCTGTATATACTTATGCCGTTCTTCACGGCTTTAAAGGAATCAGTTTTCTTGCAAAGCTTTGTATTTATTTATTCTTCGGTCTGCTTCTCATAGTTCTTCTCATAGGCGGACAGGGTAGATTTATTATTGAAAACGGCGTTCAGAGCCTTGGCAAAATGTTCCAGCATTTCATTGAATTGAGTACTTATACCGATCCGACGAGGACGAATAATTTCCCCCAGGACTGGACGATATATTATTGGGCTTACTGGATGGTCTGGTGCATTGCCGCTCCGTTCTTTATCGGTAATATTTCCCAGGGCAGAACAGTTAAACAGGTTATCGGCGGCGGATATATTTTCGGCGTAGGAAGTACGATAGTCAGCTTTGTTGTTCTCGGAAATTACAGCCTCGGACTTCAGGCAAGCGGAAAAGCTGATTTTATTGCGATGTATAACGAGGACGGGGATTTGTACGGCCTTATAATGAATATTATAGACAGTATGCCTTGCTCGGTATTTATTCTTGCAATTATTCTTATTTGTATGATAGCCTTCTATGCGACCTCGTTTGACTCAATTGCTTATACTGCAGCTTGCTACAGCTATAAGCATATCGGCGAAAACGAAAAGCCGCATAAGATGATAACTCTTTTATGGTGCTTACTGCTTATCGTTCTTCCAATAGCTCTTGTATTCTCCGAAAGCAGTATGAGTAATATCCAGAGCGTAAGTATCATTTCCGCGTTCCCCATTGGAATAATAATGATTATTATGATTTGGAGCTTTATTAAGGACGCAAAAAAGTATATTGAAGAAATGAAGACAAAATAATTATTTTTAAACGGGTTTTAAAATGTATCTTGAATTATTTTCGGCTGTGCTTGTAATTATTATTCTTGTAATTATTACTCGTCAGTTGATAGGAACAAAATATGAAAAGCTATTGCTGCTGTCGGCATTGTATATTGCTGTAATTATTTATTTTACAACCGTCAGAGGCGCAAGGTATGGGCTTGGCGGCGTCAGCTTTAAATTTCCGTTGCCGTTTTTAAAGGCTCTTTTGAATTTTCACTACGGACTGACGGCAAACAGGTCGCTTCTTAATATACTTCTTTTTGTTCCGTTCGGTTTTTTTACTCCCGTTTTCTTCTATTACATTATTCCCGAGTCAAAATTTAACTCATTAAAAGACGGCCCTTTTATAAAACCTGTTTATACCGTTATTCTCGGATTTTTGCTTTCTTTGATAATTGAAACGGTTCAGCTCGTTTTCTCCATAGGCGTATTTGAAATTGACGATTTAATTAAGAATACGCTTGGCGCGCTGCTTGGTTTTTTTGTATTCAAAAAGCTGATTTCGGTTAAGTTTAAAACTGCTTAACACTTTTTAAGGAGCTTTATATGATCTGTGAGGATTACTTATTTATCGTAAATTTAATAAGAAAAAGTGTCTGTGACAAGAATTATGCTATCGGTTCTTTTGCGGATATAAAACAGGTCGCTTCGATTATCGTCCGCAGCGGTATTCTTTTAACGGTGTATCCCGTTTTAAAGAGTGAAGCCGAAAAGTCGGACGCTAAACCCGAAATCGTTTCTCTTGAAGAGATGCTAAGAAAAAAATATCTCTTAACGGTAAGACAGAGTGTAATACAAGGCTATGAGGGACAGCGCGTTCTTGAGAGTTTAAGCGAAAACGGTTTTAACTGTATTGCTCTTAAAGGCTGGGAATTGAGAAAAATGTACCCTCAAGAGAATATGCGCCAGATGGCTGACCTTGATATTCTTGTAAGCCCTTATGAGTATGCAAAAATAAAATCCGTTATGTCTTCTATCGGCTATTCGTCCGAAAATGACGAATCCTCCTGGAAACACGATGATTTCCGTAAGAATGAGGTATGTATCGAAATGCACAAGCGTCTTACGGATGACAGCGGTCTGATTCAGCAGTGGGAAAAGCAAATGTGGGACAGAGCTGTCCGTGAAAATGACAGTAACATCTTTAAAATGAATAATGAGGATTATTATATTTTTCATTTTATCCACTTGCATAAGGATTTTATGAACGGCAGCCTTGGATTAAGAAGGCTTATTGATACTTTTCTTCTTGAAAATACCGAATATAACGGTGAAATAATTGAAAAGGAATTTGAAAAGCTCGGAATTCTTGTTTTCAGAAACCGTATAATAAAACTTTGCCGTTCGCTGATGGGTGAAATTGAGTTTGACGAAAACAGCGAAATAATGCTCAACCACGCAATGTGCTTCGGAATTTACGGAACGCAGTCAAGCTATAAGGCAGGGCGTATTGCCGCAATGGGAAATGACGGACTGAATAACGGTAAAATGCGTTCGTTAGTTTCCGCCGTTTTTCTTCCCGTTGACCGAATGAAAGCGCAGTTTCAGATTTTGGAAAAGCATCCGTATCTCTTACCGCTTTGCTGGATTAAAAGAATTTTCAGGCTTTTAAGAGGCGGAATAAAAAAGAACAGACAATTGCTTGATTACAGTGATGTAAGTCAGACCGAATTTGATGAAATGAAACGTTTTTTTGAAGCCGGAGGCGTAAGGAATTGAATAATATAAACCCTGCATACGTTTCGTATGCAGGGTTTTTTTAATCTCTTTTAAACAGGTCTCTTGTATAAACCTTTTCTTTTACGTCGTCAAGTGATGAATCGTATCTGTTGGCAACAATAAATGTACTTAATGTTTTAAATTTGTTTAAGTCGTTTACAATGGGCGAGCCGAAAAATGTTGAACCGTCCTGTAAGCTCGGCTCGTAAATAATTATTTCGGTACCCTTTGCTTTAAGACGTTTCATAACGCCTTGAATTGATGACTGTCGGAAATTATCCGAATTTGATTTCATCGTCAGTCTGTAAATACCGATTAAGGTATTCTTCTGTTTTTCCTCTTTATCAGAGCTGAAAAAGTCATTATCGGAGTAAATCTCATTTTTTTCAAGTATTCTTTGAGCAATAAAGTCCTTTCGGGTTTTATTACTGTCAACAATAGCCTGAATAAGATTTTCGGGTACGTCGCTGTAATTGGCAAGCAATTGCTTCGTATCCTTCGGAAGACAGTAACCGCCGTAACCGAAGGACGGATTATTGTAATAATCACCGATTCTCGGGTCAAGGCAAACGCCCTTGATAATTGAAGCGGTGTCAAGTCCCTTAATCTCCGCGTAAGTGTCAAGCTCGTTAAAATAACTGATTCTCAACGCAAGAAACGTATTTGAAAAAAGCTTTACGGATTCTGCTTCCGTTTCATTCATATATAAAATCGGTATATCTTCCTTAATTGCGCCGTTACAAAGAATTTTTGCAAATTCCTTTGCTTTTTCAGCGTCTCTTTGGTTATGACCGATTATAATTCGGCTCGGATAAAGATTATCGTACAAAGCCTTTGATTCTCTTAAAAATTCGGGAGAGAAAATAATGTGCAGATTACCGTATTTTTCACTTATTTCTTTAGTAAAACCAACGGGAACAGTCGATTTGATAATAACCGTTGAATTTTTATTCCTGCTGTTTACTTTTTCTATTATGTTTTCAACAGAGGTACAGTCAAAGCAGTTGGTTTTTGGATTATAATCCGTAGGGGTTGCGATTATAATAAAATCCGCTTCGTCAATTGCTTTTTCATTAAATAATTCCGCTTTAAGAGAAAGAAACCTTGAACCGTTCTTTGTCTGTTCAAGGTATTTTTCAATGTATTCGTCCTTAATAGGGGATGAATAGGAATTTAAGGCGTTGATTTTTTCATCGAGTATGTCAATGACAGTGACGTTATTCTTTTGTGAAAGTAAAACTGCAAGTGAAAGACCGACATATCCCATGCCGAAGACCGTAATATTGTATTTTTCCATAATTAACTTCTTTTCAGTTTTTTGAATAGTATTCCTTATACCATTGTGCAAATTTTTGCAAGCCCTCTTTTATGCCGATTTTAGGCGTAAAGCCGTAATCTTCCTCGAGCGCCTTTGAATCGGCGTATGTAACGGGCACGTCTCCGGGCTGCATACCGACAAGCTCTTTGTGCGAGTCAAAATCGTAATCATCAGGGAGTACTTTTGCATTGACAAGCGCGTGCTGGAGAGTGTCGATATAATCAAGAAGATTTTCGGGAGTGCCTCCGCCGATATTGTAAACCGCGTAAGGAGGAACGGGGAGTGCATCCTCGCCGATTTCCTTTTTCGGCGCGCCCTTTAATACACGGTAAATTCCCTCAACAATATCGTCAATATAAGTGAAGTCACGTTTACAGTTGCCGTAGTTAAATATCTTAATGTTTTCACCTTTAACAAGCTTCTGCGTTGCCGAATAGTAAAACATATCGGGTCTTCCTGCAGGACCGTAAACGGTAAAAAATCTTAATCCCGTTGAAGGAATATTATAAAGCTTACTGTAGCAGTGGGCGAGGAGCTCATTGGATTTTTTTGTTGCTGCGTAAAGGCTTACGGGGTTATCAACCTTATCCTCAACGCTGAAAGGAACCTTTTTGTTTCCGCCGTAAACCGAAGACGAGGACGCGTAAACAAGATGTTCAACAGGGTAATTGCGGCACGCCTCAAGAACATTATAAAAGCCGATAATATTGCTTTCAATATAAACGTCGGGGTGTTCAATTGAATATCTTACGCCTGCCTGAGCGGCAAGATTAACAACTATTTGAGGTCTGTATTTTTCAAAAACACTGTCAATAAGGCTTTTTTCTGCTATTGAACCTTTGATAAAAATATGTTCGGCAGAAGATTTTTTTGCCTCATTTTCTATTAAAGAAAGGCGGTATTCCTTTAACGAAGGGTCATAGTAATCGTTCATATTATCAAGACTGATAACGGTTTTAAAATCGCTATCCCTTAAAAGTCTTAATACAAGAAACGCACCGATAAATCCGGGCGAGCCGGTTACAAGAATTGTTTTACCTTTCGTTTCTATTATCTCTTTATTCATAATAATTATCCTTTGATTCCTTTATAGTTGTTCTTTATTGTCTCATAGCTTTCAAGGCTGCCAACATCATATCTCTTTCCGGGCATCTCCAGAGCGTAAACGTCGGAGTTTTGGCACATCCAACCGACAAGGCTTCCGGGAGCATCTGTTTTACAGCCGTCCGCAATAGCAAGGTTAATCTTTTTGATGTCTTCATTTTTGTAATAATAAAACGGGGGAATACACCAATTCGATTTAGGGCTTTCCGGTTTTTCTTCAAGTGAAATAATTTTTTCGTTACCGTCAATTTGAGCAACGCCGCTCTTTTTAAGTCTTTGAGTACTTTCTTCGTAATAACGCATTACGCAGGAAGTGTTTTTATCCAGCGCATATTTTATAAAATGCTTTAAAGAAAAATCAAGTACGTTATCGCCGGCGAGAACAAGTAAATCGTCATTGATATTTAATTTATCAACCGCAAATTTAATGTCAATAACTGCGCCGAGTCTGTTTTCGTTTGACGTTGTGCCGTCATCAAGAACAGTTACGTTTTGTTTTTTATCCTTTGCCCAGCTTTTAAAATGGTCAAAGTATTTGTGATTAGAAATAATTATGTATTCGTCAATTACGTTTAAAGTGTCAATATCGTCAATAAGCCAGTCAATAATGGTCTTTTCTCTGATTTTGAGCAAAGGCTTCGGGAATTTTTCTGTCAACGGGTAAAGCCTTGTGGCATATCCTGCTGCAAGTATAAGGCATTTCATAATTATTCCTCACCACCGATTCCGTCAGCGCTTACGCATATATTGACCGAGTATTTATCCTTAAGTTCGGGAAAAGCCTTAAGATACTGTTCGGAAACGTTCCGAGTTATTTTTTCCTCAAAGGACGGGTCAATTAACGCCATGCAACAGCCTTTAAAGCCTGCGCCGCAAAAACGACCGCCGTATATGCCGTCAGTGTTTTTCATTATTTCATAAAGCTTTATCTGTTCGGGCGCTCCCGATTCCCAATTATGAATACTGCTCCAGCCTGATTCAAAGGAAAGCTGACCGAATTTTTCTATATCGCCGTTGCGCCAGGCATCCGCGCCCTGTTCAACTCTTTCAAATTCGGTATACCAGTGTTCACATCTCTTTGCAAAAGGTTCGGGAAGCCTGTCTTTATATTTATAAAATAATTCAGCCGGAATGTCTCTTGCATTTGTTTCGTGTAATTTACCGTATTCAATACCTGCAAAAGCCTTTACTGCGTAAACGCCCGAGCGTAACTCATCAACACGCATATTGTATTTTGAGCCTGCAAGCGAATGCTCGAGTCCGCTGAAAAATATGGCAATTTTATAAGGCTTCATTTCCTTTTTAGTGGGAATAAGCTCGTAATTGCCGTTTTTTGTGTCAAGGTAAAGAAGATGGTCTTTTTTACTTAATGTTTCACAGCTCTGGTCAAGCTTTCCAACAGATACGCCTACATAGTTAAGCTCTGCGTCGTAAGCGATGTCAATAAGTTCGTCCTTTGAAAGGGAAATATTATTTACCTTACAAAGAGCCGAAAGAAATGAAAGAATAACTGCCGCGGATGAGCTTAATCCACCGATAGGTAACGAGCCTTCAATAACTCCGCAAAGACCGACCGAGAGAGGATGCCTTTTTGACAGTGAAAGAGTAGCGCCTCTTAAATAATCAGCCCAGTCGTTTTCTTTATTCTTCGGAACGGAGTTAATATGCCACTGCGCTCTTTTCGGAAATTGAAGTGAAACCATTTCGACAACGCCGTTGAGCTTCGGTCCGTATGCTATATGAATTCCCTTATCAATTGCAAAACCCGTGATTTTCCCGAGGTTGTGGTCAACGTGAGCGCCGATAGGGCAAACCCTGTACGGGGAAAACGAAATACCTTTAGGTTCTTTTCCGTAAATTGAAACAAATCTTTCTTCGCAAATCATAACTGACTCCTTGAATATTGATTTTAACTTAATTATTATAACAGAATAATATATTAAAATCAATAATATAAAGCCGTCTGTTATTTTTACTTATTTTCCTGTTTTAAAAAGTTTAAGTGAAGTATTTCAAGAATGAATGCGCCAAGATACACTGCGCCGAAGGTTTCCTTTAAGCACTCGAGTATATCCTCAAAAAATAATTCAAAATAGCAGTCCGCATTAAAAAAGCATATATAAGCCTTTACAAATAGCGCAAAAAGAATAATGCCGATTATTAAACTTGTACCGATTTTTAATATGTATTTTGAAATAATATTAAATTTACTGAAATCTTCCTTAAAATTTTTAAATAATGCTTGCAATTTCATGCACCTCACAGTTAAAATATAACTGATAAATTTATTTAATTCAATGAACAAGATTTGGAAGAGGTGAGTATATGTCGTTTATTGGAATGTCAACGTCGTGTTATTATCCGCTTGAAACGGAAAAGTCTCTTGAAAGGGTTTGCCTTCTCGGATTTAAAAATGTTGAAATGTTTATAAATTCGTATAGCGAGCTTGAAGAACCGTTTATTGAAAAATACAAAAGACTTATTGACGAATACTCCGTAAATCTTGTTTCAATTCATACAACCGCTTCCTTTGCGGATGGATATAATTATTTCAGCGAATATTACAGACGTTTTGAAGAAAGCGTGGAAGTATTTAAAAAATATCTTGAATTTGCAAATAAGTTCAACACGCCTTATCTTGTAATGCACGGACTTAAAAAAATATCTAAATCAAGCGATGAGCTTTATTTTGAACGGTTTAAAATACTTACTGATTTAGCTTATGAAAACGGCGTTTCTCTTCTTCAGGAAAATGTTGTTAATTTCAGGAGCGAAAGTCCTGATTACATTGAAAAAATGAAAAATTATATCGGAGAGCGCTTCGGAATAACTCTTGATATAAAACAGTGCAGAAGAGCCGGGGTAGACCCGTACGAATTCATTGAAAAACACAGTGAAATAATAAAGCATATTCATATAAGCGATTATAACGATGAACTCGACTGTATTACGCCGTTAAAGGGAAAATTTGACTTTAATAATTTCTTCGGTTGTATGAAGGAACACGGCTATGACGGCAGTTATATTATCGAATTATATGAGCACAGCTGGTCTGATGAAAATGAAATTGCTTTTGCCGGAAAAGAACTTCAGAAGATTTTAAACGGAGCGGATTAAAATCTGCTCTGTTTTTCTTTACAAACACTATATTATGTGGTAAAATAAGATGATAATAATCCATATTGTGGAGGGATAGGTATGAAATGTCCGTTTTGCGGATATGAAGAAAGCAAGGTTATTGACTCAAGACCTACTGACGGCGGTGAAAGAATTCGCAGAAGAAGGGAATGCCTTAAATGTGAAAAGCGTTTTACCACTTATGAGGTTATTGAAAGCGTGCCGATAGTTGTTATTAAAAAGGACAAATCCCGTGAGGTATTTGACCGCAACAAGCTTCTTTCGGGTATGCTTCGCGCCTGTGAAAAGCGTCAGGTTTCCATGGAAACTCTTGAAAACGCAATTGATGAAATTGAGGTTGCTCTTCAGAATTCACTTGACAGAGAGGTCACCTCCGTCCATATCGGCGAGCTTGTAATGGAAAAGCTTAAGGATATTGATGAAGTAGCTTATGTCAGATTCGCTTCTGTTTACAGACATTTCAAGGATATAAACGAGTTTATGGAGGAGCTTTCAGCTTTACTTAACAGTAAATAATGGATAATAATCATCTGCTTCGATTTATGGCGGTTCTTGAAGACCTTGAACGCCAGAGAAAAAATGTTGCATTTCTGTTCGTTTTTTCTGCGATTCCGTTTCTTCTGTCTGTAATATTTTTGTTTGCAGACAGGGAAACTTACAGATATTATTTTGCTTCAAGAATAATATTTTTGCCTTATCTTTTATCCTTTGGACTGGCAGTTTTTGCAGGGAATAAGAGAAAGGTTTACGCTAAACAGTTTAAACGTTATGTCGTTGAATACGGAATAAACCAATATTTCGATAATGCCGTTTATTCTCCCGATGACGGCATTGACGAATCAACAGTCTTTTCTACAAAAATGATTATCAAGGGTAATCATTTTGAAAGTGAAGATTTGATTTCCGGATTATATAAGGGCGTTCCGTTTACGCAGTCGGACGTGAGAATTCAGTACCGTCAGGGCGGATTCAAGTATTCAAAAAGCATTGATTATTTTACCGGCAGATGGATGATTTTCAGGTTCAATAAGAACTTTGTGTGTAACCTTCAGGTTGTTGAAAGAGGTTTTATAGGTTCGAGAAAGGGAATTGACACTACAGGCGACAGGCTGCATAAGCTGGAGCTTGACGATGAAGTTTTCAACAGGGCTTTTAAGACCAATTGTGAAAATCAGCAGGAGGCGTTCTATATCCTCACCCCGCAAATGATGGAAAGAATGCTTGAGTTGAGGGAAAAAACAAAAGGTAAGCTTATGTTCTGCTTTTTGAATAATTCTCTTTACATTGCCTGCAATACAGGTAAAAACTCATTTGAACCGCCGATTTTCAGTAAAATTGATCTTCAGAGAATTATGAATGAGACGTTTAACGATTTGTCATTGATTACAAGCTTCGTTGATTCTTTGAATCTCGATAACAGACTCTTTAAGGAATAGGAGAAATAAGTATGCCTTATGTTGTTTTAGCTTTGGTGCTGCTTCTTTTTGCGGTAGCCGCAGTTTGGATTATTTCTACAAGAAACACCTTCGCAAAGCTTATCGTTAAGATTAAAGAAGCCGAAAGCGGTATTGATGTTGCGCTGACAAAGCGCTTTGACGTTCTTACAAAGCTCTTGGACGTCACAAAGGGATATGCCGAGCATGAAAAAGAAATACTTGTCAAGACCGCTGAATTCAGATCGGGTTCAACACTTAAGGAAAAGGAACAGTTTAACTCTCAACTGTCCGACGCATTCCGTCAAATCAGTGTGGTTGCTGAAAATTATCCGCAACTGACGGCTGATCGTTCCTTTAAGGAGCTTCAGATGTCGATTTCCGACGTTGAAGAGCATTTGCAGGCGGCAAGACGGGCATATAACGGAAACGTTTCTGTTTTTAACCAGAAGCTTATCACTTTCCCGTCAAACGTTATTGCCGACAGTATGGGACTTGAGCCTATTGAGTTCTTCCAGGCCCAAGAAGCAAAGCGTCAGGACGTTGAAATGAAATTCTGACTTTAAATGCCATCTTACATAGATGGCATTTTTTAAAAGGTGATTAAAATGGAAAAAGAATATTACGGAATTAAGGCTGAAGATATTATTTCAAAAATTGACCACACGATTCTTAAGGTTGATGCAGTGTGGGAAGACGTTAAAAGAATATGTGACGAAGCAAGAAGGTATAAAACAGCGTCGGTGTGCATTCAGCCTTGCTTTGTAAAAAGAGCAAAGGAATACCTTGAAAATGATATTCCCGTCTGTACTGTTATCGGTTTTCCCAACGGTTATATGACAACCGAAGCGAAGGTTTTTGAAACCGAAAACGCAGTGAAAAACGGCGCAGACGAAATCGATATGGTTATAAATGTAAACGCTGTTAAAGACGGAGACTACAAATATGTTTCCGATGAAATAATAAAAGTCAGAAACGCCTGTAAGGGTAAGATTTTAAAGGTAATAATTGAAACCTGTCTTTTGACGGATGAAGAAAAAATTGAGCTTTGTAAAATTGTTTCTCAGTCGGGAACTGATTTTATTAAGACCTCAACCGGGTTTTCAAAGTACGGCGCAACCCGCGAGGATGTTGAAATCCTAAAGAAGAATTCGTATGGCATTAAGGTTAAAGCCGCAGGCGGAATAAAAAGTGTTAAAGACGCCGTTGATTTTATTAACCTCGGAGCCGACAGACTCGGCACAAGTTCTCTTTTGAAAATGATGGAGTAAATATGGATATTAAAAAACTGATTTCATCTGCTTTTGAGGCCCAAGATAATTCTTATTCATCTTATTCTTCCTGTAAGGTCGGAGCTGCACTACTTTGTAAAAGCGGAAACATTTATAATGGATGTAATATTGAGAATGCTTCATATTCGCCCTCTGTTTGCGCTGAAAGGGTAGCTTTTTTCAATGCAATATCAAACGGTGAAAAGGATTTTTGCGCAATTGTAATTGTCGGTAATAACGGAAAGGATGAGTTTTTCTATCCCTGCGGAGTTTGCAGGCAGGTTATGAGCGAATTTTGTGACGGAGACTTTTCCGTTATTGTTGCAAAAAGCGAGGATGAATATAAAATTCTTTCGCTTTCGGATTTACTTCCGTTTCGTTTCGGTAAGGAGGATGTTTTGTGAAAAAGACGGCTGATCAGCTTCAGTTTCATCTTAAAATAAAAAGGGGAGACGTCGGAAAATACTGTATTCTTCCGGGTGACCCGGGAAGATGCGAACAAATAGCTAAATATTTTGATAATCCCGTCTTTGTTGCATCAAACAGAGAGTATACAATTTATAACGGGTATCTTAACGGAGAGCTTGTTACCGTCTGTTCAACGGGTATCGGCGGACCATCTTCTGCAATTGCAATGGAAGAGCTTGCGGTTTGCGGCGTTGAAACTTTTATAAGGGTCGGAACCTGCGGCGGAATCAACACGAAGGTTGACGGCGGTGACGTAGTAATTGCGCTTTCCGCAGTTCGTCAGGACGGAACAAGCAGAGAGTACGCGCCCGTAGAGTTTCCTGCTACGGCAGACTTTGACGTAACAAATGCTCTTGTCGAGGCTGCAAAGAAAAATTCATTTGTTTATCATATCGGCATTGTCCAGAGTAAGGACAGCTTTTACGGTCAGCATAGTCCGGAAAAAATGGCGGTTTCCGATGAATTATTGTATAAATGGAACGCCTGGAAAAAACTTGGAGTGCTCGCGAGTGAAATGGAGTCAGCCGCCCAGTTTACGGTTGCTTCAACTCTTTCTGTCAGATGCGGCGCAGTGTTCCACGTTATATGGAACCAGGAGAGAGAAGCGCTCGGGCTGCCGAGTAAGGTTGATGAAAACACCGAAAATGCTATAATTACTGCAGTTGACGCTATAAAAATCCTTATTGATAATAATAAATAATAAAAAATCGAACCGGGACGCTTTTGAAAATCAATTCAAATTCCCGATCCGATTTTTATTTTGCTATAAAATCTTCAACTATGTCAATAAAATGAACAGGTGAAATATTATGTTTATTTAAAAAGTCACATATTTCTTGTGCTTCCGATTTATTTAACACTATGTCATTAAAACTGTCATAATAGTTATTGTCATAATAACATTCGATACCGTAAACAATATATCTTGTATTATCAATTATTCTGCTGTTTTTAATCAGTTTGTATTTTGCGTTCATATAATTTCACCAAAAAGTAAATGTTAAAATTCGTAACTCTATAATTAAAAATAACATACAAGATTTTATTTGTCAATAATAATTCATAAAAATGTTATGAATAATAACATAATTATTTTTACTTAATCAATTTACAAATTCGGTTATTTGTTATATAATGAGTCAAAGATAGTACACATAGGGAGGAATACTTTATGAAAACACCTTGGACTGATTCTGTCGATAAGAAATGTCCTTTGCCCGAATATCCGAGACCCCAGCTTGTAAGGGACGAATGGCTTAATCTTAACGGAATCTGGGATTATTGCATTACCGATAAATCCGTCAAAAGACCCGAATACTTTGACGGCGAAATCGTTGTTCCGTTTGCTATTGAATCACCTTTGTCGGGAGTTGAAAAACCGCTTTTGCCCAATAACAGACTTTGGTATAAAAAGCTTGTTCAGATTCCCGAAGATTGGAAGGATAAAAGAGTAATTCTCCATTTCGGCGCGGTTGACTGGCAGTGTAAGCTTTATGTAAATAAAGAGCTTGTCGGTTCGCATTCCGGCGGTTATTGCCCGTTTTCTTTTGATATTACCGATTATCTTACTGACGGATATAACGAATTATCGCTTTGCGTTTATGACCCTACTGATAAGGGTTGGCAGCAGAGAGGTAAGCAGGTTCTTAAGCCTCACGGCTTCTGGTACACTGCAACCTCAGGTATCTGGCAGACAGTTTGGATGGAACCCGTAAACGAGGTTTATATTCAAAGTATTAAGCTCACTCCCGACATTGACGAAGGAGTTTTAAAGATTAAAACTGTTCTTACGGGGGACGGTGATGTAAAAATTACCGCAAAGGTGCTTGAAAACGGAAAGGAAATTATCACCAAGGAGATTTCAAGGGATGATACTGTTGAAATTGAAAACGCCGTTCTTTGGTCACCCGAAAATCCGTTCCTTTATGACCTTAAGTTGACTGTTTCTTTGGAAGGCAAAGAGGTAGACAGTGTTTCGTCTTATTTCGGTATGAGAAAATTCAGTATCGAGAATGATGAAAAAGGTTTGCCGAGGCTTTGCCTTAATAATAAGCCTTATTTCCAGAACGGTCTGCTTGACCAGGGCTATTGGTGTGACGGAGTACTTACTCCGCCTACAGACGAGGCGATGATTTACGATATTCAGAAGATGAAAGACCTTGGCTTTAATATGCTTCGTAAACATATTAAAATCGAGCCTGCGAGATGGTATTACCACTGTGACAGACTCGGAATGCTCGTATGGCAGGATATGATGAGCGGCGGCGCGTTTATCGGTTTTATGATGGCTTCTGTTCTTCCGACTCTTCATATTAACGTTAAAGACAATAACTATCATCTTTTTAAACGCGACGAAAAGAAATGGCGTGACGATTATAAGGCGGAACTTAAGGATATGCTTAACGCCTTATACAATTGCGTTTCTATCTGCTGTTGGGTTCCTTTCAATGAGGGATGGGGACAGTTTGACGCAAAGGAAATAGGGGAGAGCATTAAAAAATTTGATTCTTCCCGTTTTGTTGACCACGCGAGCGGATGGCATGATCAGAAAGGCGGGGAATTCAAGAGCCTTCATATTTATTTCAGACCGGTTCTTATGCCTCGCCTTGACGGAAGACCATTCTGCCTTACGGAGTTTGGCGGTTACAGCCGAAAGATTTCCGACCACGTTTTCAATGAAAAAAAGAGCTTCGGCTATAAGTTCTTTAAGACGAAGTCCTCTTTGACCGAGGGCTACAGAAAGCTCTTTGAAAACCAGATTATTCCTCTTATTCCAAAGGGACTTTGCGCAACTGTCTATACCCAGGTAAGTGATGTTGAGCTTGAGGTAAACGGTATTTTAACCTATGACAGAACTCATGTAAAAATTGAGGAAGACGTTATAAAGAGCATTAACGAGAGAATGAAATATTAAGGAGGGATAGCTTTGGCAGGTAATGCGAATCAGAAGCTCAAGCTTTTATATCTTGCCGATATTCTTAAAAGAGAAACAAACGAGGATCACGTTCTTTCTGCAATTGATTTGGCAAAGAGACTTGCCGACTACGGCATTTCCTCGGAGAGAAAATCCATTTACAGCGATATTGAGATTTTAAAGGATTACGGATTTGATATCATCCTTACTCGTTCTCCGAAATACGGTTATTTTCTCGCTTCGGGCGAATTTGAACCGCACGAGGTCAGGCTTCTTATGGACGCGGTTCAGGCGGCAGGGTTTATAAGCAATAAAAAGACAAAAGAGCTTATAGATAAAATTTCTCTGCTTACAAATAATTTTGACGCGGTGAAGCTGAAAAAACAGATTTACGTTGACAGTAAACAAAAGTCCTCAAATGAAGAGGTTTATTATTCAATTGACACAATAAACAAGGCGATAATTCAGGGCAGACAGATAACTCTGACTTATGTCAAACGTGTTGTAAAGGATAATAAAACTGTTTCCTTCAGTGAAAAAAGGCATACGGTTAATCCTTATGCGCTTATATGGACAAACGACCATTATTACTTAATTGCGAATAATATTAAATACGATAATCTTATGCACCTGCGAATTGACCGTATGAGAAAGGTGTCTATTGTTGAGGACAGCATTATCAGACCGCTTAAGGAGGTTTCCGATTATACGGGTTCATTTGACTCGGCAGACTATGTTTCAAAGCATCTTAATATGTTCTCCGGTCAGGCAAAGCCAATAGAGCTTATATGTGACAATTCGGTTATTGAACAGATTTTAGACAAGTTCGGCGAGAGAACTCCGATTTATCCGAATGATGAAAAAACCTTTGTCGCAAGATTCAATTCGGCGGTGAATGACGGACTTGTAAGCTGGATTTTACAGTATGGTAATCTTGTAAAAGTTGCTTCTCCTAAAGAGCTTAAAACAAAGGTTGTTGAAACGGCAAAACTTGTTATTGATAATTATGAATAAAAAATAGCCGTTTTTCTTTAACATTTCGTCATTTTGCAAGTATGCTTTTACTTGAAAAAGACGAGTTATTGTTATATAATTAACAAGTAAAATGATTATTATCTGAAAGGATGTAAACGAATGAACGTATTGAACAAAAAGACTGTTGAAGACCTTAACGTCAAAGGCAAGAAGGTTCTTGTCCGCTGTGATTTCAACGTACCTCTTAAGGACGGCGTTATTACTGACGAAAATCGTATCGTTGCGGCTCTTCCCACTATCAATTATCTTCTCGAAAACGGCGCAAAGGTTATTCTTTGCTCCCATCTCGGCAAGCCGAAGGGTGAACCGAAGCCCGAGTTTTCACTTGCTCCTGTTGCAAAAAGACTTTCCGAAAAGCTTGAAAGAAACGTTGTTTTTGCTGCTGACGACAATGTTGTAGGAGAGAACGCAAAGAAGGCTGTCGAAGAAATGAAAGACGGCGACGTAGTTCTTCTTCAGAATACAAGATACCGCGTTGAAGAAACAAAGAATGTTGAGACTTTCTCAAAAGAGCTTGCTTCTCTTGCCGACATTTTTGTTAATGACGCTTTCGGCGCTGCTCACAGAGCTCACTGTTCAACAGTCGGCGTTTCCGAATTTGTTAGCGAATCTGCAGTAGGTTATCTTATGCAGAAAGAGCTTAAGTTCCTCGGCGCTGCGGTTGAAAATCCGGTTCGTCCTTTCGTTACAATTCTTGGCGGCGCAAAGGTTTCCGATAAGCTTGCAGTTATTGATAATCTTCTTAACAAGGCTGATACGCTCATTATCGGCGGCGGTATGGCTTACACATTCCTTAAGGCAAAGGGATATGAGGTCGGTACATCTCTTGTAGATGACGAAAAGCTTGAATATTGCGCAAATTGCCTTAAGGTTGCAGAGGAAAAAGGCGTTAAGCTTCTTCTTCCTATTGACTGCGTTTGCGCTTCCCATTTCCCGAATCCCATTGACGAGGATCTTGACGTTAAAATCGTTACCGACGAAGAAATGCCTTCTGATATGATGGGCCTTGATATCGGTCCTGCTACGGCTGAGCTTTTCGCTTCCGAAGTCAGAAATGCAAAGACTGTTGTCTGGAACTGACCTATGGGCGTTTCCGAAAACGCAAAGCTTGCTAACGGTACTATTGCCGTTGCAAAGGCACTTGCCGAAACCGACGCTACAACCATTATCGGCGGCGGTGATTCTGCGGCAGCCGTTAATAACCTTGGCTTTGGCGATAAGATGAGCCATATTTCAACAGGCGGCGGCGCTTCCCTTGAATTCCTTGAGGGCAAAGAGCTTCCCGGCATCGCTTGCGTAGACGATAAATAAGTAATTTTTATCAGGCGGAGGTTAACTTCGCCTGAAATACTGTATAAGAGGAGTTTTAATTATGAAAAAATCAGTTCGCAGAGCAGTTATCGCAGGTAACTGGAAAATGAATAACACGCCTTCACAGACAAAGGCTCTTATTGAAGAAATGAAGCCTCTTGTTGCTGACGCTGACTGTGACGTAGTTCTTTGCGTACCTTTTATTGACATTCCTGCTGCAGTTGAAGCTGCAAAGGGCTCAAACATCAAAATCGGCGCTGAAAATATCCATTTTAAGGCTTCCGGCGCATATACGGGAGAGGTTTCCGCGGATATGCTTAAAGAAGCAGGCGTTGAGTACGTAGTAATCGGTCACAGTGAAAGAAGACAGTATTTCGGTGAAACTGACCAGACTGTTAATCTTCGCACTCTTGCTGCCGTTAACGCTGGCTTTAAGGCAATTGTTTGTGTAGGCGAAACACTTGAACAAAGAGAACTCGGCTATACCGAAACTCTTTTAAAGTACCAGACAAAGATGGCTCTTACAAATATTACTGCCGACCAGCTTGATAAAATCATCATCGCTTACGAACCCGTCTGGGCTATCGGAACGGGCGTTACGGCTACTGCTGACCAGGCAGATGAAGGCAACGGCTTTGTTCGCGCTGCAATTGCCGAAGCTTACGGCGAAGACGCTGCCGAAAAGGTTACAGTTCAGTACGGCGGCTCAATGAATGCAAAGAATGCAGACGAACTTGTTGATAAAGTCAACGTTGACGGCGGACTTATCGGCGGAGCTTCACTTAAGGCAAACGATTTTGCAGCTATTGTAAAAGCTGCTTCAAAGTAATTTTCAGAGGTTATCAGAATGAAAACACCTTATTTGTTATGTATAATGGACGGCTTCGGATATAATCCTGATTCTTACGGTAACGCCATAAGAGCCGCAAAAAAGCCTAATCTTGACAGAATTTTCAAGGAATATCCGACTACTCTTATCGGTGCTTCCGGTATGGATGTCGGTCTTCCCGACGGTCAGATGGGCAACTCCGAGGTCGGACATACAAATATCGGCGCAGGTCGTGTTGTTTATCAGGAGCTTACAAGGATTACAAAGTCCATTCAGGACGGGGATTTCTTCACTAATGATGTAATCGTTAAAGCGGTTGATAACGCGCTTGAAAACAATACTGCGCTTCATCTTATCGGCCTTTTGTCAGACGGCGGCGTTCACAGCCATAATACCCATCTTTACGCTTTTCTTGAGCTTGCAAAGAGAAAAGGTCTTGACAGAGTTTATGTTCACTGTCTTCTTGACGGACGTGATGTTCCGCCTGCTTCGGGAGTTGAATATATTGCCGAGCTTGAAGAAAAGTTTAAGGAAATCGGCGTCGGTAAAATAGCTACCGTTATGGGAAGATTTTACGCTATGGACAGAGATAACCTCTGGGACAGAGTCGGTCTTGCCTATAACGCAATGGTAAACGGCGAAGGTATACAGGCGTCGGACGCTATTGAAGCTGTTAAAAAGAGCTATGAAACAATTGACGGCGACGGAAAGAATCTTACGGACGAATTTGTAATGCCTACAGTTATTTCAAAGGACGGTATGATAAAGACTAATGACTCTGTTGTATTCTTCAATTTCCGTCCCGACAGAGCAAGAGAAATCACACGTTCGTTTGTTGATCCCGATTTCAACGGCTTTGAAAGAAAAGAATTTTTTCCGCTCTATTATGTTTGTATGACCCAGTATGACGCGCTCATGCCAAACGTTGAGGTTGCGTTCAAACCCGAGTCTCTTGTAAACACAATGGGCGAGTATCTCTCAAATCTCGGTAAAACCCAGCTTCGTATTGCCGAAACCCAGAAATATGCTCATGTAACGTTCTTCTTTAACGGCGGAAGAGAAAAGCAGTATGAGGGCGAGGACAGAATTCTTATCGATTCTCCCAAGATTTCTACCTTTGACCTTAAGCCGGAAATGAGCGCATACGAGGTTACGGACGCATTGGTTCCGAAAATTTTAAGCGGCGAGTATGATTTAATTGTACTTAATTTTGCTAACTGCGATATGGTTGGTCACACGGGTATCTTTGACGCAGCTGTAAAGGCTGTTGAAGCCGTTGACGAATGTGTCGGCAGGGTAGTTGACGCGGTTCTTCAGATGGGCGGAGCGGTGCTTCTTACCGCCGACCACGGAAATGCAGATAAAATGCTTGAAGCAGATGGCACCCCCTTTACGGCTCATACAACAAACCTTGTTCCTCTTTCCTGTATCGGCAGGGGAGATGTAAAACTGAAGAAAGAGGGCGGAAGACTTTGTGACCTGAGCCCGACTCTTCTTGATCTTATGGGACTTGAACAGCCAAAAGAAATGACCGGTGTTTCGCTTATCGAAAAATAAATAAAATTATATTTTTAACCCAAATTTTAAAACGCAGGCAGGAAACTGTCTGCGTTTACTTTTTTCTTGACTTTTGAGTTTTCTTGTCATATTATGTATAGGTAATTACTGTAAAAATGTCATTTTATGGGGGAATATATATGAAATCGACAGGTTTTGTCAGACGTATTGACGAGGCAGGAAGAATTGTACTTCCAAAGGAATTAAGAAAAAAATTTCATCTGACTGAAAATGAAAGCTCGCTTGAATTTTACGTTACGGACGATTCAATTGTTATGAAAAAGTATGAGCCGTCCTGTATGTTCTGCAATAGGGTTGAGGATACAGTTGAATACGAGGGAGTTAAAATTTGCAGAAGCTGTATTGAAAAACTTGATAAGCTTAAATAATAAAGCAAAAAAGAACGCGGTATTCGTCCGCGTTCTTTTTTATTCTCAAAAATTATTTTGCGAGTTTGAGTACTGTTAATACAGCGTTGATGTCTCCGTCAACAACAACCTTGCCGCTGTTAAAAGCAACTTCAGGATCAAGCTTTCCGTCAAGGAGCTTTGTAAGGTTTGTCGGATTTACGGTTACAATAGCGTTATGATCGTAATAATCATAAGGCTCAACGTTTACCTGATGGTCTTTGACTTCAATATAGAAGATACCCTGTGTGTTTTTACCCTCAAGGTTAATCTGAAGAGCAACTACACCGTCAATTTTAGACGCATCGGACTCAACAAACTTGCTGCGAACCTTTTCAACAACCTGCTCGTATGTCATCGGTAATCATCCTTTCTTAAAATTTGCAACATTTTAGCACAATGTAATACTATTTTCAAGGGGAATTTTGTAAAACGGAAATTTACACAAAAAAACTTTAAATTTCTTCTGAAAATCATCAATTTTTTAATGACATTTAATTAAAAATATTGTATAATACTATAAATATGGATTTTTGAGGTGAGATAAATGCCGATTATTAGAAAAGAGGCTTATTTTAACTCTTCAACAGGCGAAAACAGAATAAGAACACTTATATGGTTTGATGACAGTACAGAACCCAAGGGAGTTGTTCAGCTCGCTCACGGAATGGCGGAGCATATAGGAAGATATGACGATTTTGCGCGTTTTCTTGCTTCAAACGGATTTGTTGTTTGCGGTAACGATCATCTCGGTCACGGACTTTCCGTAAACAGTTCTTTCGATTACGGCTTTTTTGCGGATGAAGACGGCGACAAACGTCTTGTCGACGATATGCATATTCTCACTCACATTATGAAAAAGCGCTATCCTAATTTACCTTACATGCTTTTCGGCCATAGTATGGGTTCCCTTTGCGCAAGAGTTTATGCAATGCATTTCGGAAACGAAATTGACGGCGTAGTTTTCTGCGGCACGCTTAATGTGCCTTACGCTTCGCCCGTACTCATTCCCGTACTTGATAAGCTTATTGATAAATTCGGTCCGAGAACTGATGTCGACAAAATTGTTTCATTTGTCCAGAAAGCGCAGGTTTTTCTTACAAGAGACGAACGCGCGGCTGTATCCTGGCTTAGTTCAAATTCCGAAAACTGGGATGCTTACGAATCAGATGAAATGTGCGGCTTCCCGTTTAAGCTCGGAGGATACAGAGACCTTGTGGTCCTTGCGTGTGAAGCGTGTCAGTCCGACTGGGCAGAACAAATTCCGTTAGGTCTTCCGATTATGGTAATTTCCGGCGCGCTCGATCCTATAAGCTTTAACGGAAGAACGGCTCTTCTTGCGTCTGACCAGTTGGCACTTGCAGGTCACGAAATTGAGCCTATCCTTTATCCCGGAAACAAGCACGAAATATTAAATGAGAAGAATAAAGACGTTGTTTATAACGATGTCCTTGAATTCTTTAACGGAATAGTTAATTCTTCGGAGGTAACCGCTTGAGCAGTTCATTTGATACGGACAAAGAAAAATATCTTCAAAGCCAGTATTTATTAAAGGTTCAGAGTATTCTTTCTTCAAGATACGATAAAAAACCGCTCGCCTTTGTTCATACATACGGCTGTCAGGGGAATGTTGCGGACAGTGAACGGATTAAGGGTATGCTCTCTCAAATGGGTTACGGTTTTACCGATAATTTAAGTGAAGCGGATTTTGTGCTTTACAATACCTGCGCTGTGCGCGAACATGCGGAAGACAGAGTTTTCGGTAATGTCGGTGAGTTAAAGAAATATAAAAAGGACAAGCCCGGTTTGAAAATTGCTCTTTGCGGCTGTATGATGCAGCAACAGCATATAAGAGACAAAATTTATAAAAGCTATCCGTATGTTGACCTTGTTTTCGGCACTCACGCCATTTATCAGTTTCCGCAGTTGATGTTTGATACTCTTTCTGGCGGAAAAAGAGTTTATTTCGCGCCTGAGGATAACGGTTTGATAATGGAGGATGTTCCCGTTTTAAGGGATAAGGATTCGAAGGCGTGGCTTCCCATTATGTACGGGTGTAACAATTTCTGCACCTACTGTATTGTTCCTTATGTTCGCGGAAGGGAAAAAAGCAGAGAACCGTACAGAATTATTAACGAGGCAAAGAAGCTTATTTCTCAAGGTTATAAAGATATTACGCTTTTAGGTCAGAATGTTAATTCTTATGGAAAAAATACCGATTTCAATACCGATTTTTCCGACCTGTTAAAACAGATAAATGACCTTGAGGGCGACTTTATAATTCGTTTTATGACCTCCCATCCTAAAGACTGCACGAAGAAGCTTCTTGACACTATGTCACAGTGCAAAAAGGTTGCAAGGCATATCCATCTTCCTTTCCAGTCGGGAAATAACAGAATTCTCAAAGAAATGAACAGGCATTATACCCGTGAAAAGTATCTTGAGCTTATCGATTATGCAAAAAAGGTTATGCCCGACATTTCGATTACGAGCGACGTTATAGTCGGTTTTCCCGGTGAAACCGAGGAGGAATTTAACGATACGCTTTCGCTTGTTGAGAAGGTTGAGTTTACCTCGCTTTTTACTTTTATTTATTCAAAGCGCGAGGGTACTCCTGCTGCTGAAATGGACGACCCCGTTTCAAAGGAAGAAAAATCAAGGCGTTTTAAAGAGCTTTGTGACTTACAGGAGTCAATTGCCGCTAAAAGAACCGCTAAAATGAAGGGTAAAACCTACCGCGTTCTCTGCGAGGGAATAAGTAAAAATGATGACACTCTTCTTTCCGGAAGAACGGACGGGAATGTTATAATTGAATTTTCAGGCGATAATAGTATTATCGGAAAATATGTAAATGTCAAAGTTACTCAGCCGCTTAACTGGATAGTTAGAGGCGAGTTAGTAAATAATTAAAGGAGTTTTTTAAATGGAAGAAGTAATCAGATTGACAAGAGAATTGGGAAAAGCAATTCAGAAGAACGAAAAATATCTCAACTATGTTGAAGCAAGAAAGGCTAATGACGCAGACGAGGAATTAGCAGGTCTTATCTCCAAAATTAACCTTATTCAGGCTTCATATCAGCAGGAAGCTTCCCGTGAAGACGCGAGTGAAGATAAAATGAAGGCTTATGACGAGGAGTTCCGTCAGGTTTACGCTCAGATTATGATGAATAAAACCATGCAGAATTTTGAAGCAAGCCGCAAGGAAGTTGACGATATGATGAACTATCTTACCGGTATTCTTGCGCTTTGCGTAAACGGCGAAGATCCCGAAACCTGTGAACCTGCGCCTGCATGTTGCTCGGGAGCTTGCGATTCTTGCGCGAGCAATTGCGGTTCAGCCGAATAATTTGTTTTTTGAAGGGATGTGAAGCAGATGGCATTGTCGCCGATGATGCAGCAGTATTTTAAAATTAAAGAACAGTATAACGATGCCATTTTGCTTTTCAGACTCGGCGACTTTTACGAAATGTTCTTTGATGACGCTAAAACCGCATCAAAGGAGCTTGAGCTTGTGCTTACGGGTAGGGACTGCGGACTTGAGGAGCGCGCACCTATGTGCGGCGTACCGTTTCACAGCGCCGATTCGTATATAGCAAAGCTCGTTTCAAGGGGTTATAAGGTTGCAATATGCGAACAGATGGAGGACCCAGCAACTGCAAAGGGAATTGTTCAGCGTGATATCGTTCGCGTGCTTTCTCCGGGTACGGTTATTGAAAGCAGTATGCTTGACGAGGGGAAAAATAATTATCTTTCGTGTATTTACTGTGAAGATAATCAAACCGCAGTTTGCTTTACCGATATTTCAACGGGTGAAATTCATATTACATCGTTTGAAAATGACGACAATAAAGTTCTTAATGAGCTTTCAAGATTTGAGCCGAGTGAAATTATTATAAATTCCCTTGCTTCAAAAAATAACGGACTTAAGGCTTATCTTCAGCGTAACGAAATTACGGTTGAAACGCTTGAAGACGAGTTTGGGTATAATTCATGTGTTTCGGTTATTACAAAGCATTTCGGCGTTGTTTCGGTTGAAGAATTAAACGTTAATCCTTCAAAGTCCGTAGTCTGTTCTCTCGGCGGTACGCTTGCGTATCTTAAAAATGCCCAGCGCGCAGATCTTACGAATTTAAAGGATATCGACTATTATTCCGACGAAAAATTTATGCACCTCGATTTTTCCGCAAGGCGTAATCTTGAACTGACGGAAACTATGAGAGAGCGTGAAAAACGCGGATCTCTTCTCTGGGTTCTTGATAAAACCAAAACGGCGATGGGCAAAAGGCGAATGAGGTCGTTTATTGAAAGACCTTTAATGAATACGGTTGATATTGATAAAAGACTTAACGCAGTTGAGGAATTATTTGACAACAACTCTTTAAGAAAGTCTTTGACCGAAAAGTTGTCCGTTATATACGATATTGAGCGTCTGATGACAAGAATTGTCTACGGTACAGCGAACGCAAAGGAGCTTTTATCGCTTTCTGTCGCACTTTCGCCGTTGCCTGAAATAAAGACGCTTTTATCGAGATGTAACAGCAGATTATTAAACGAAACCTACGAAAGACTTGATGTTCTTTCCGATGTTAAAAACCTTGTTGACAATGCAATAAGCGAGGACGCTCCCTTTTCAGTCCGTGAGGGCGGAATGATTAAGAGCGGCTTTAACAGCGAGCTTGACGAGCTTCGGAAACTTGTTTCCGGAGGAAAGGACTTTATTTCCGAGCTTGAAGCGCGAGAACAGGAAAAAACGGGAATAAAAAAATTAAGAGTTGGTTATAACCGCGTATTCGGTTATTATATTGAGGTTCTTAATTCCTATAAAGAGCTGGTTCCCGAAGATTATATCAGAAAACAGACTCTTTCAAACTGCGAACGTTACATAACGGATGAACTTAAACAGCTTGAAGCAAAGGTTTTAAGCGCCCAGGATAGAATAGTTTCTCTTGAATTTGAGCTTTTCACTCAGGTAAGAAAGACAATTGCAAACGAGCTTTTAAGAACCCAGAAAACGGCTGACGCCATCGCCAATGTTGACGCGCTTTGCTCTCTGGCTTCGGTTGCGGTTATGAACGGGTATGTAAGACCTACAGTTAATAATACGGACGTTATTTCCATTAAGCAGGGAAGACATCCGGTAATTGAAAAAATACTTTCCGACGTTCCTTTTGTTCCGAACGATACCTTGCTTGACTGTTCAGCTAACCGCGTTGCTGTTATTACCGGACCTAATATGGCGGGTAAATCGACCTTTATGCGTCAGGTTGCGCTTATAGTTCTTATGGCGCAGATGGGTTCGTTTGTTCCGGCTTCGGAGGCTGTTATAGGTGTTGTAGACGCTGTGTTTACACGCGTCGGTTCATCCGACGACCTTTCAACGGGTCAGTCCACCTTTATGGTTGAAATGAAAGAGGTTGCCGATATTCTTTCAAATTCCACAAAAAACAGTCTTATAATTTTTGATGAAATCGGAAGAGGCACGTCCACCTATGACGGAATGAGCATTGCCCGTGCAGTTATAGAATTTGCTGCCGACAAAAAGAAGCTCGGCGCAAAAACTCTTTTTGCTACTCACTATCATGAGCTTACCGAGCTTGAACAAATTGTTGACGGAGTTAAAAATTATAATATTGCCGTAAAAAAGCGCGGTGACGATATTACATTTTTACGCCGTATTGTAAGAGGACCTGCGGACGGAAGCTACGGCATTGAGGTTGCAAAGCTTGCAGGTGTTCCCGATACCGTTGTAAAAAGGGCAAAGGCTGTTCTAAAATCGCTTGAAGCGAACGGAAGCTATCTTCCGCCGCAGACGGTTGTTCCCGATATCGAGGAAGAACAGCAGGTTTCATTTGAACAAAAAAATAATCAGTCAATAGTTGAGAGCATTAAAAATATTGACGTAAATACGCTCACTCCTATTGAAGCGCTTTCAATTCTTTACGAACTGAATAAAAAGGCTAATTCTTAATTTCTTTAAATAAACGAAAGGAGGCGGGATATGAACAGAATAAATCTTCTGCCTAAAAGCATATTCGAGCTTATCGCGGCAGGCGAGGTTGTTGAAAGACCCGCTTCCGTAATTAAAGAGCTTGTTGAAAATTCAATTGACTCGGGAGCGAATAAAATTACCGTTGAAATCCAGAACGGCGGTATCCGATATATGCGCGTAACTGATAACGGTTGCGGCATTTATAAGGATGATATTGAGCGCGCCTTTACAAGTCATGCAACAAGTAAGATTTCTTCCGCGGACGACCTTGAAAAGATTTTCACCCTTGGCTTCAGAGGCGAAGCTCTTGCATCTATCAGCGCGGTTTCAAGAGTTGAATTACTGACAAAAACCGAAGATGACTTTTCAGGTTCGAGATATGAAATATCGGCAGGCGAGTCATCTGCTGTTGAAGATGCCGGCTGTCCGGACGGAACTACAATTATTGTAAGGGATTTGTTTTACAATACCCCTGCGAGAATGAAATTTCTCAAAAAGGATGTAAGCGAGGGTAATTTGGTAAGCGGCATTATTGAAAAAATTGCCGTTTCTCACCCCGATATATCATTTAAGTTTATCCGTGACGGGAAACAGGTTCTTTTTACTCCGGGTAACAACGATTTGTTGACTGCCTGCGAAGCTGTTTTCGGTAAGGATTTTACAAAGGATTTAATTGAGGTAAATTCCGTAATTAACTCAATTAAAGTCAGCGGTTATGTTTCTCATCCGTTTTCTTCAAGGGCAACCCGTTCAATGCAAAATTTCTTTGTTAACGGACGATATATAAGAAATAAGACCATTTATGCCGCTCTTGAAGAGGCGTATAAGGGTTCGATTATGGTCGGAAAGCACCCTTATTGCGTGCTGTTTCTTGAATTACCTTTCGATACGGTTGACGTAAACGTTCATCCGGCAAAGACCGAGGTGCGTTTTTCCGATGAAAAAAGAATATTTGACAGCGTTTACTATGCCGTTAAAAATGTAATTGATAGTGATGTTAAACGTCCCGAATTCAAGGTTGAAAAGATAAATCCGATTACGCTCCATAAGGATTACAGGGAAAAATCGGATGAACAGCTAAAAATTTATCAGCAGATTATTGAAGAGACTGCAAAAAGCGATAAGGTAGAAATAAAATCACCCCGGGAAGATATTTCCGTTTCGGATGATATACCGAACCTTGTTAATTTAAACGATTATAAACAGATTAAGACCGAAGAACCCATAAAGCAGGAAATCAGTATTAAAACCGAAAAGGATAATGATGATTTCAAAGTAATCGGAGAAGCATTTAACACTTATATTCTTGTCGAACAGGGTGAAAAGATACTTCTTATTGACAAGCACGCGGCTCACGAAAGAATGCTTTATGAACAGCTTAAAAGTAATTCCTCGCTTGAGGGAACGCAGCTTTTGATGAATCCTGTAAACGTCACTCTTTCAAAAGAAGAATATACCGCCGTTACGGAGAATTTATCCTTACTTAAAGAGGTCGGCTTTGTTGCGGAGGATTTCGGCTCGGGAAGCGTAATAGTAAGAGAATGTCCCGTTGATTTATCCGTTGAAGAGGTTAAGGATTTTCTTAACGAAATTGCAGGCTATCTTCTTAAAAATAAAAAAGACCTCGTTACCGAAAAGCAGGACTGGGTGCTTCATAATATTGCCTGTCGCGCTGCGGTAAAGGGAGGAAATATTACAAGCGAATATGAAAGGAATAAGTTTGTTGAAAAGCTGCTTTCAATGCCCGAAATTCGCTATTGTCCGCACGGCAGACCTGTTGTAATTGAAATTACAAAATATTCGCTTGAAAAGCAATTTGGGAGAATACAGTAATGGAAAAAATTAAGGTTATTGCTGTAGTCGGACCTACTGCTTCGGGAAAGACAGCTCTTGCAGTTGAAATTGCAAAAAAATACAACGGAGAGGTTGTTTCTTTCGATTCAATGCAGATTTACAAGGGAATGAATATTGCGTCTGCAAAGCCTACCGAAGATGAAATGCAGGGCATAGCGCACCACCTTATTTCCGAAAAAGAAAATGACGAAAGGTATTCCGTTGCCTGCTTTGTTGAGGACGCAAAGAAAATTTGTTTTGATATTTCAGAACGCGGTAAACTTCCTGTTCTTTGCGGCGGAACCGGACTATATATCGATAGTTTTGTAAATAATATTGAATTTATTGACGAAGGATTTAATGAGAAAATCAGAGATGACCTTCGAATAAGATTTAAAAATGAAGGAGCCGATAAGCTTTATAATGAGCTTAAAAGCATTGATAAGGCTTATGCGGACTCTGTTGAGCCCAATAACACAAAACGCGTTTTAAGGGCGCTTGAGCTTTATTATAATACCGGTATAAAAATGAGCGAGCAAATCGAAAATTCAAAGAAAAATGAAAGTGATTTTTCTGCGCTTTACATTGGTTTGAATTTTTCAGACAGAAATATTTTATATGACCGTATCAACAGGCGCGTTGATAAAATGATTTCAAGCGGCCTTGTTGAAGAGGCGAGGGAGTTTATCACTCAAACCGATATTAAAACTGCAAACCAGGCTATCGGCATAAAGGAGCTTAAGCCTTATTTTGACGGTGAAATATCTCTTGAAGATGCAATTGAAAAAATAAAACAGCAGACAAGGCGTTATGCTAAACGCCAGTTGACATGGTTTAACAGGAATAAAGATATTCATTGGATTTTTGCCGATAAAACTCAATTTGTAACTAACGACGCATTTGAGCTTGTTGACGGTTTTCTGAAAGGGGCGAATTAAATGAATGATAAAATTAAAAGATATCTTTTAATGCTTTTAAGCGCAGCAGTCGGTGTTTTCATTATCGGTTATATCGGCTATCAGGCTTATATGTTCAAAAGAAGCCCCGTTAAAACCGAAACCGCCCTTGAAAAAACCGTTTATGATACAATTGATACAAAGGCTTTTTTCGTAAGGGATGAAAGTTATATCCAGACAAAGGGAAAAGGCACGGTTGTGCCTTTGATTTCGGACGGAATGAGAGTCGCAAGCGGAGATACGGTTGCGGTGCTGTTTTCCGATGACGATTCCGCAAGGCAGTTTAACCGTCTTAAGGAAGTTGAAAGCGCAATTTCATATTATAAGTCTCTTAAGAACCGAGTCGGAGTTCAGACTACTGACTTATCCGCTCTTGATAAAAGAATTGACTCTTCTGCCGCTTCCTACGTTAAAGCGCTTCAAAGCGGAAATATAAACTCTACTGTGAAATTCAGGGACGCTTTAAAAGAGGCTATGACAGCCCGTCAGCTTGCTACGGGTGGCGCTATTTCCGTAGATGAAAAAATTGCTTCGCTTGAAAGCGAGCTTGCTTCGCTTAATAATAAATCGGGCGGGTATACCTCCGTTACGGTTAATAATCCGGGTTATTATATAAGTACTACGGACGGATATGAGGAAACCGTTCCTTATGACGAGGCAACAGAGTACACGGTTGAACAGATAAATGAGGTTTTAAAGGCTTCTCCTAATAATAAGAGCGTTATGGGAAAGCTTGTTGACGGCTTCAATTGGTATATCCTTTGTAATATTCCGACAAATAAGGTCACATCCTTTAAAACCGACAGTCAGGTTAAAATTCTTTTACCGGACTATACTATTCAGCAGGTCTATGCCAGATTTATTAAGGTTAATGACAGCAAGGACGGTAAAACAGCCGTTGTTTTCTGCGGAAACGAAATGAACGAGGTTATTGCTAATTTAAGGCTTGAGGACGTTCAACTTGTTGTAAATGAGTACACGGGTTTCAGAATTGATAACCGAGCAATACGCGAGGTCGACGGCGAACAGGGCGTATATGTTCTTGTCGGCAATATTGTAAGGTTCAGAAAAATAAATGTTATTTACTCATCTACCGATTATTCAATTGTTAATAATATTGAAAACGAAAGCGGTCAGTTAAGAATGTATGATGAGGTTATAACGGAAGGGACTGATTTATTTGACGGAAAAATCATTTCAAGATAAACAATTTGAAGATATTGAGTTTAATCTCAAAGCGATTAACGAAAGAATTGCCTGCGCTGCTGAAAAAAGCGGAAGAACACGTTCTGACGTGCGTTTTATGGCGGTTACAAAGACGGTTGACGTATTCAGAATAAATAAGGCGCTTGAGTGCGGAATTGACCTTATCGGCGAAAATAAGGTTCAGGAGTATCTTTTAAAAAAGCCTGATTTGCATCTTGAGAATGTTCAAAGCCATCTTATAGGACACCTTCAAACAAATAAGGTTAATAAAATCGTCGGCGAGGTTGACTGCATTGAGTCCGTTGACAGCATTAAGCTTGCAAATGAGATTTCAAAACAGTCTTTGAAAAAGGGGATAGTCACCGATATTCTTGTTGAGGTGAATATTGCAGGCGAGGAAAATAAAACAGGACTGCCTAAAGAAATGCTTTCGGACTTTCTCTATGAAATTTCCGAACTGCCTGCAATTAAGGTTCAGGGACTTATGACAATTCCTCCGTTTTCACAAAATAATGCGCAAAATCGCAAATTTTTTTCAAATATGTACAATATGTATGTTGACATTAGGTCAAAAAAAATACATAATATTAACATGGACATTTTGTCCATGGGTATGTCAGGGGATTATGAAGACGCGATCCTCTGCGGTTCAAATCTTGTAAGAATTGGGTCTGCCGTTTTCGGACCCAGAATATATTAAAAAAAGTGGAGGTAACTACAATGGGATTTTTAGACAAGGTTAAGGAGTTTGTTAATACCGATGAGCTCTATGACGGTGAAACCGATGATTTCGGCGCAGATTCTTATGATGAGCAGCCTGCTCCGAGAGCTACACGCCGTGAGCGCGAATCAAGATTTTCCGGTGATCAGGACAATGTTGTAAACATTCATACAACTGCCCAGCTTCAGGTTGTTCTTGCAAAACCCGAAACATTTGAGGAAGCTAAAAAAATTGCCGACAATCTTAACCAGAAAAGAACGGTTGTTCTTAATCTGGAAAGCGCTAACCGTGATATCGCTTTAAGGATTATAGATTTCCTTACAGGCGTTGCTTATGCAAATGACGGTAACCTTAAAAAGGTTGCAAAGGCTATTTTCATTATCACTCCTTATAATGTTGACGTTATGGGAGATCTTCTTGATGAGCTTGAAAGCACAGGCGTATTCTTTTAATTAAACTAACAGTCTTGAAAGGTAATTTATTATGTTAAGACCTAACGAAATCTATGAAAAGTCTTTTGAAAGGGTTGACGAAGGCTCTTATTCGGCTAAAGATGTTGACGCTTTTATGAAAGAGGTTGCGTCTTCATATGAACAGGTTTTCAAGCAGAACGGCGAGCTTGTAAGACGGCTCAGTCTTCTTGCAAACCGTCTTGAGGCATACAGACGTCAGGAAGAACTTGCCGAAAAGCAGGCTGACAAGGATGAAAACGAGGAATTCAACGAATCCCTTAAGGCGAAGCTTGACCAGGCAAAAGCTGTTGCCCAGAGAATGCTTGACGAGGCGAAGAATAAAGCCGTAGGTATTGTTGATAATGCCAATGCGCAGTCTGACAGAATTCTTGTTGATTTGAAGGATAAGATTAAAGAGCAGAAGGTTACGCTTGACCTTCTTAACGCCCAGTCTGACGCATTTAAAAAGAAGCTTCTTGACACTTACAGAGAGCACCTCATTTTAATTGATTCAATTCCTGTTGAGGCTGAAAAAATCGTTAAGGCTGCTAAAAGTGAAACAAAAGAAGAAGCTGACGGCGTAAAGGAAGAGTTTAAAGTAGATACTGACGCAACGTATATTTTCTCCGAGGCTGATGAGTTTGTTGAAAAGCTTGATGAGCCTGTTGAAACAGTTACCGAAAATAATGACGATGTTTCGTTTGACTCCGATGTTGATTCTAATGGCGATTCCTTTGAACCTGTTGAAGAAATAAAAGATGTTTCTGCCGATGAATCAGGTGAAATCTTCTCTGACGCTGAAGAAGACGATGTTGTTTCTTCTGTTCCCGACGAGAAAGCTATCGTTGAAGAAGAGGCTGACGTTGAAGACGAAGCCGATGCAGAAGTAAAGGATGAAGGCTTCAGCTTTGATTTTTCAAATATTTCCTTTGACGATGAAGAGGATGAAGAAATCTTTGACGAGGACGAGGAAGATAAACCGCTTTTTGAAGTAAAAATCGAGCAAGAGGGCGAAACTGAAAGGTTGTTTGACTCTTCAAAGGAAGAGAATGATAACATTATTGCCGATGTATTTACTTCGGATGAAGAAGTAGCAAAAGAAGATGTTTTCGATTCTGTCGAAGCTGCCGAAGAAGAAACCGAAACTCATCAAGAAAATGCCGACAGACCCTCTTTAAAGGACTTAATCCGCGCAAAGGGTTCTATTGACGAAACTGATATAGAAATCGTTGAATCGGATGATGAAGAAAGCTTTGACGTTAAGTTTGATGATGACGAAGACACTCTTGAAGAGAACGATATAAATAATCATTTCAGAATTGATAACTGAGAGGGAACGGATGAAAAAGGTTGCCACGGCTCTTATTATGATAATACTGATCCTTGGCGATCAGATTTTTAAGATTCTTACATTGAAATATCTTAAACCTCTCGGGTCGGTTAACCTTATAAAGGGTTTTTTACGTTTGAATTACGTTGAAAACACCGGCGCGGCTTTCGGTATGTTTAAAAATAATACCGCTGTGTTGAGCGTTTTTACCGGCATTGTCATACTTGTCTGCTTATACTTTATATTCTTAAAACCACTTGATAATAGGGTTTATAACGTTTGCCTTGTTATGATAGTGGCCGGCGGTATAGGTAACCTTATTGACAGGGTTTTCCGTTCCTTTGTTATTGATTATATCGAAGCCCTTTTCGTTGATTTTCCGGTTTTCAATTTTGCAGATATTCTTGTGACTTGCGGTTCGTTTATACTTGCTTTTTATCTTATTTACGAAACGGTAAAAGAAAAAAAGAATGTTAAATCCGGAGAAGAAGCAGATGCCTGAAAAATCAGTATTTGAAATTGAAGAAGCGTTTGCCGACGAACGTATTGACAAGGTTATTGTCGCTCTTACGGACGGCACACGTTCTTTTGTCCAGAAAAGCATTGAGGACGGAAATGTACTTGTCAACGGTAAAACTGTTTCAAAGAATTACAGATGCTCTGTAGGCGATGAAATCTCCGTCAGCTTTTCCGAGCCTGTAATGCTTGACGTCAGTCCTGAAAACATTCCGCTTGACATAAGGTTTGAGGATGAAAGTCTTTTGGTTGTCAATAAGGCAAAGGGAATGGTTGTTCATCCTGCGCCGGGTAACTACAGCGGTACTCTTGTAAACGCTCTTATGTATCATTGCGGAGATTCGCTTTCGGGAATTAACGGGATTATCAGACCGGGAATTGTTCACAGAATAGATAAGGATACGAGCGGACTTCTTATCGTTGCAAAAAACGATTTTTCCCATAATTTCCTTGCCGAACAGATTAAAGAGCATAGCTTTACAAGAGAATACAGAGCAGTTATTATCGGTCATTTAAAAGAAAGCTCGGGAACTGTTGATGCGCCGATAGGCAGAAATCCAAAAGACAGAAAAAAGATGGCAGTTACCGATAAAAACTCAAAGAATGCCGTTACGCATTATGAGGTTCTTGAAGAGTATAAAGGCTATTCTCTTGTAAAATTAAAGCTTGAAACGGGCAGGACTCATCAGATAAGAGTTCATATGGCTTATCTGGGACATCCCGTTGCAGGTGATGAGGTTTACGGCGGAAAAAGAAAAGACGACGGACTTCTGGGTCAGTGTCTTCACGCAGGTTTAATCGGCTTTATTCATCCCGTAACAAAGGAATATATTGAAATAAGTTCCGAATATCCCGAATATTTTGAGGACTTTTTAAGGAGAATAAAATAATGGTTCAGCAAAATGCAAAGTCTTTTTCCGATTGGCTTGTCATTTCGGATATTGATGGCACACTGAACAATAAAATAAGAAAGCTTCCCGAGCGAAATTTAAATGCCATAAGGCATTTTATTGACGATCTCGGAGGAAATTTTACTCTTGCCTCCGGCAGGAGTGTTTCTAATATGCGAAAGCACTATGAAAGGTTAAATCTTACTTCTCCTGCCGTGATTCTTAACGGCGCAGGCATATATGATTTTCAGAATGAGAAAATGCTTCACTATGTCAGCATCGGTCAAAAAGGTCAAAGTATTGTTAAGGAAGTTTTATTAAAATTCCCGATGATAGAAATAATGATTGTAGCAAACGATAAGAATTATCTTATAAATTCTCACGTTTTTGCTCCTTTTATGGCAGGTACCGACACACTTTCGACCTTTACCTTTTCAGAGTTTGATGAGATTCCGAAGGAAGAGTGGGGGAAGGTTATTTTTCTCGGTATGCCTGCTTTTGTTAGTCATCTTAAAAAGTATTTAAGCCGATATGACGGCAAGGGCGTTACGTTTATGTCTTCGTCCGTTTCTTCATTTGAAATGCTTGAGGGGAATACCAATAAAGGCGAAGGCGCTCTTGAGGTTGCCCGAATTATTGGTATTGATAAACAAAAAACAGCCGCTATCGGCGACTATTTCAATGACTATGAGCTTTTAAAGCACGTTGCGCTTCCTGCCTGCTGCGGACAGGCTCCGAGAGGAATGAAGGAAATAGCGAAGTTAGTTACCTGTCACTGTAATAAAGGCGCAGTGGCGGACCTGCTTGAATACATAGAACAAAATTATTAGGAGGATAAATATGGATCAAGCGTTAAAAAAGGATTTAATGATTTTTGCGACCAAATTGAGAATAGGCGCTGTAGAAGCAATTTACTGCGCAAAGTCGGGTCATCCCGGCGGCTCAATTTCAATTGCAGAGCTTTTAAGTTATCTCTACAATGTTGAAATGAAGGTTGATCCCAAAAATCCCAAGGATGAAAACCGTGACAGATTTGTTCTTTCGAAAGGTCATGCAGCGCCCGGAGTTTATTCTGCGCTTGCGCTTAAGGGATTTTTCCCTTATGATGATCTTAAGTCATTAAGAAAATCCGATTCTTATCTTCAGGGACATCCCTCAATGACTTATGTTCCCGGAATTGATATGAGTACAGGCTCTCTTGGCCAGGGTATTTCGGCTGCTGTCGGTATGGCATTGAGCGCTAAACATCAGAAAAAGGATTTCCGTGTTTATACAATTCTCGGTGACGGTGAAATCGAGGAAGGTCAGGTTTGGGAAGCGGCTATGTTCGCGGGAAATAAAAAGCTTGATAACCTTGTTGCAATTGTTGACTATAATAATCTTCAGATAGACGGCGTTCTTGACGACGTAAACTCTCCTTATCCGATTAAAGAAAAGTTTGAAGCCTTCGGCTGGAACGCTGTTGAAATTGACGGTCATAATTTTGACGAAATCGAAAAAGCGTTTAATCAGGCAAGAGAGTGCAAGGGTAAGCCTACCTGTATTGTTGCTTCCTGCGTTAAGGGCAAGGGCGTTTCCTATATGGAAAACGAATGTAACTGGCACGGAGCTGCTCCCAATACAGAACAGTATGAAATTGCTATGAACGAGCTTAATGCCGCTCTTAAAGAATTGGAGGCGTAAACAATGGCAGATGTAATTAAAAAGGCAACCCGTGACGCTTACGGTGAAGCATTGGCAGAGCTTGGTAAGGTTGATTCAAATTTCGTTGTTCTTGACGCCGACCTTGCAAAGGCTACAAAAACCGGCACTTTTAAAGCTGCTTTTCCTGAGAGATTTTATGACTGCGGTATTGCCGAAAGCAATATGATGGGTATAGCCGCAGGTATCGCTTCAACCGGTCTTACAGTCTTTGCAAGCTCCTTTGCAATGTTTGCTGCTGGCAGAGCTTTTGAACAGGTCAGGAATTCCATTGGTTATCCTCATCTTAATGTTAAAATCGGCGCTACTCACGCTGGTGTTTCCGCAGGTGAGGACGGTGCAAGCCATCAGTGTAACGAGGATATTGCTCTTATGAGAACAATTCCCGGTATGACGATTATAAATCCTGCTGACGCTGTTGAAGCTAAACAGGCTGTATTTGCAGCCGCAAAAAAAGATGGTCCGGTATATCTTCGTTTCGGCAGACTTGCTGTTCCGGTAATTTTTGACGAAAACTATAAATTTGAAATAGGTAAGGGTAACCTTCTTAAAGAGGGTACCGACTGTACTCTTATTGCAACGGGACTTCTTGTAAATGAAGCTTTAATTGCTGCCGAAGAGCTTAAAAATGAAGGAATTTCGGTTGAGGTTATAAACATGGCGACTATTAAACCTCTCGATGTTGACCTTGTTGTTGCTTCCGCTAAAAAGACAGGCTGTGTAGTAACTGCCGAAGAGCACAATATTATCGGCGGTCTCGGCGGCGCAGTTTGTGAAGCGTTGAGCGAGAATTATCCCGTACCCGTTGTTCGCGTCGGTATGAACGATGTTTACGGCAAATCCGGAGACGGCTCGCTTCTTCTTAAGGAATTCGGTCTTTGCTCCGAAAATCTTAAGGAACAGGTTAAGAAGGCAATTGGTCTTAAGTAATAAAAAAATATGGCTCACCTGAAAAAGGTGAGCCGTTTTTTTATTATTTTTAAATTTTTTGTCGAAAAAAGGGATATCATTAAATGATCGTTCCGCCGCCAACAACGTATTCTCCGTCATAGAGTACAACCGCCTGACCCTTTGTAATCGCTCTTTGCGGTTCATCAAAGATTACTTTTATAGTATCTTCGTCAGTCTGAATAACCGTTGCAGGTTGTTCTTTATGATTATATCGTATTTTCGCGCTAACTTTCATTTCACTGTCTATTTTATCAACAGAAATGAGGTTAATATCATTAGCTGTAAGTTCTTTTGAGAATAAATCCTCGTTTTTGCCGAGCGTTACTGTATTGTCTTTTGGATTGACCGAACAAACATATCTCGGTTCTCCGAATGCCACACCGAGACCCTTTCTCTGTCCAATTGTATAATTTATAATGCCTTGATGAGTACCGATTATTTCATTATTTTTATTTATGAAATTCCCTTGAGGATAAACCTTTTCTGAATATTTTTTAATAAATGAAGCGTAATCGCCGTCAGGAACAAAGCATATATCCTGACTTTCTCTTTTATTGGCATTGGAAAATCCGTTTTGAGAAGCTATTTCCCTGATTTGAGTTTTTGTATATTCGCCCAAAGGGAATATAATATGACTTAACTGCTCTTGTGTAAGTGAGTATAAAACATAGCTTTGGTCCTTGGATTTATCAACGCCGCGCTTTAAAAGAAATCTGCCGTCCTTTTCTTCAACAGAAGCGTAGTGACCGGTTACAACATAATCAAAAGAAAGCTCATACATTTTATCCATAAGCCTTTTGAATTTTAAGCTTCGGTTGCAGTCAATACACGGATTAGGCGTTCCGCCGTTTTCATAGGTGAAAATGAATTTGTCGATTACCTTTTTTGAGAATTCATCCTTGAAATTGAAAACATAATAGGGTATTTCAAGACGGTTTGCGACCGAGCGCGCATCCTCAACCCCGTCAAGCGAGCAACAGGATTTTTCGTTGTTTATTACAATATCTTCGTTGTCAAAAAGCTTCATTGTTGCGCCGATGCATTCAAAGCCTTTTTCTTTCATCAGATAAGCGGCAACGCTTGAATCAACACCGCCGCTCATTGCAATAATTGCTTTTTTCATAATTAACCTAACTCTATCATTTTATCTATACATTTTTTCGCTTTAAGTCGAGTATCCTCGTCAAGAATAATCTCTTCGCCGAATGTTCCTTTACAGCAGTTAAGAAGGTCTACAATAGTAGTTGCTTTCATATTACTGCAAATGCAGTCCTTTGAAAGAGGATAGAACATTTTATCAGGGCATTCGAGCTGAAGATTTGTAACAATACTGTTTTCGGTTCCGATAATGAATTCCTTTTTATCGCTTTTTTTAGCAAAATCCATAATCCCTGTTGTTGAACCGACATAATCCGCTCTTTCTACGACCTCGGGTCTGCATTCGGGATGAACGAGTACAAGCGCGTCGGGATGAAGCGCTTTTGCTTTTTCAACGTCCTTTGCGCTCATTTTTGCGTGAGTCGGACAGCAGCCGTTGAGAAGCTTAAACTGTTTTTCGGGAATCTGCTTTGCTATCCAGTCGCCGAGGTTACAGTCGGGGATAAAAAGGATTTTATCATTATCTATTTTTTTGCATATTTTTAAAGCCGAAGAAGATGTAACGCAGACGTCGCATACTGTTTTTAAATCAGTTGTAGTATTAACATAGGCAACTACAGTGTATTCAGGGAGGTTTTCTTTAACCTGGCTGATAGTTTCCTTATCCATCTGTTCAGCCATCGGACAACCTGCAATTGGATTTGAAAGAATAACTTTCTTTTCGGGAGAAAGTATTTTAACGGTTTCAGCCATGAATCTTACGCCGCACATAATAACTGTTTTTTGCGGTACGCTCTGCGCCTTAACGCTAAGGGCAAATGAGTCGCCCATAAAGTCGGCAACCTCGATTATATCCCTGTTCTGATAAGCGTGAGCAAGAATACAAATATCATTTTCTTTTTTAAGTCTTAAAATTTCATTTTGTATTTCTTTAACGGTCATTAAAAGTACCCCTTTTCAAAAGGATTTAATATATGAATTATATATCTACGTTCGAATAAAGTCAATAAAAGCAGCTGACTAATTGTTAAATATTTGTAAACTAAAATTATATTTATTGAATAAAAAAACCAAGTATATTATAATTATATAAGTTTGAAATTACGGTGAAAAATATGCTTGGATATGTTAAACCCTGTAAACCTGAACTGAAGATCAAGGATTATGAAGCATACAGAGGCTATTATTGCTCGCTTTGTAAATCGCTTGGAAAAAGATACGGTGTATTTTCAAGACTTTTTTTAAGCTATGACGTAACTTTTTTTATTGTTTTCGTTTACGGGCTGAAAAAGGATTTTACTCCAAAATTTAAAAAGGGTAGATGTCCCTTTAATCCTTTTAAAAAATGTAATTACATTGATGTTAAAACCGATGAATATGAATTTGCATCCGCTTTTTCGGTTATAATGACCTACTATAAATTAAAGGATAATATAATTGACAGTTCGTTTCTACGTTCTCTTAAGTATCGTATTGTTTTACCTTTCGTGTATTTCAAATATAAAAAAGCAAAAAAGAATAATCCTTTAATTGACTCGATTTTAAGTGAGTCAATTAAGAAGCAGGCTGAACTCGAAAAAAATAAATGCGCTGTTGCCGATAAGGCGGCAGATCCGTCTGCAAAGGCGTTAGGCGAATGCTTTAAGCTCTATTCCGATTCTAAAGATAATGAAGAGCTTTTTTACCGTTTCGGTTACTGCCTTGGAAGGTATGTATACCTTTTGGACGCGTTTGACGATATGGAAAAGGATGAAAAGCACAATAGCTATAATGTTTTTTTATTGAACGGTTATTCATCTGAATCGGTTATTGAAAGTATAAGGATGAGTATAAACGAGCTTATTCTTTGTCTTGATTTGTTTTCTTTTTATAATAATAAGGATATTGTTTCAAATATTATAAGAAACGGACTTGAAATGCAACTCAATGCCGTAAAAATGAGAAAGGAGGGGAGTAAATGAATAAAAATCCCTATGAAGTGCTCGGATTACATGACGGCGCTTCTATAGAAGAGGTTAAAAGCGCATATAAGGCTCTTGCAAGAAAGTATCAGTCCGAGGACTATTCAAACGGACCTCTTTCCTCGAATGCAGAAAAAAAGATGGATGAAATAAATGAAGCTTACGATATGATAATATCGGGCTCTGTTGGGTCTTCTGAAGATAATAATAAAGGGGAGTATTATTCATATTCATCCCGTACCTCTTCTTATCCCGATGTGCGTTCTCTTATTGAAAGAAATAAGCTTGAGGAAGCTGAAACAATACTTGACGGCGTATATAAAACCCAGCGCGACGGAGAATGGTATTTCTTAAAGGGACAAATCCATCATCGCAGAGGCTGGTTTGACGAGGCGAGAAAGGCTTATTCAAAAGCGTGCGAGCTTGACCCGTCTAACGAGGAATACTCTTCCGCATTGAACTCGTTAAATAATGCCGCTTCCGGAGGTTACAGAACGTCCGGTTCAGGTGCTTCGGGTGACTGCTGCTCTTGCAGCGGTTGTGATATTTGCTCCTCACTTTTATGCGCTGACTGTTGCTGTGAATGTATGGGCGGAGACCTGATTAAGTGTTGCTGATATGAAGAATTTAAACAAAAGCTCAAAAACAGCATTAGGCGGCATAATAGCGGCATTGTCTGTTGTTTTAATGTTCCTTACATCCGTTATACCGATTCTTACTTATGCTATTCCTGCCGCTGCAGGTTTGCTTCTTTTGATAATGGTAATTGAAATTGATAAAAAATGGGCAACCGTTGTTTATCTATCTGTCAGTATTCTGTCACTTCTTTTAATCGCCGATAAGGAAGCGGCTGTAATGTATGTTGCATTTTTTGGTTATTATCCGATTATTAAACAGCCTATTGAAAAGCATCTTAATAAATATGTTTGCTGGGTTGTTAAAATGCTGGTATTCAATGCGTCGATTATAGCTTCATATTTGCTTTTAATTTACGTTTTTAACCTTAGTATGGATGATTTCGGGGAGTTTACCAAAATAGGTTTGGCGCTTCTTTATCTTGCTTTTAACGCCGTTTTTATAATTTACGATATTGCGCTTACAAGAATGATAACCGCATATCTGTATAAATGGCAGAAGCATTTCAGAAAGATTTTTAAATAAATTTGGTGGTGTAAGTTTTGGGAGAAAAGGAAAAATCAATTCACAGCGGTCATCGTGAAAGAGTCAGGGATACATACAGAAAAACAGGATTTGACGGCTTTTCGGATGTGACTATTCTTGAAATGCTTCTGTTTTATTCCATTCCGAGAAAGGATACGAATGAAATTGCACATAATCTTTTAAGTGAATTCGGCTCTTTGTCAGGCGTTTTTGACGCATCATACGATATGCTTTTAAAGGTCAACGGCATAACCGGAAATTCCGCTACTTTAATTACTATGATGAGAGGACTTTTCAACGTTTATGAAAGCAATAAAGCGGAGCTTTCCAAGGTTGTTCTCGATAGCGGTAAAAAGACCTCCGAATACTGTGTATCAAGATTTATTGGCAAGACAAACGAGCATTTATACGCTTTAATGCTTGACAATAATCTCTCACTTATTAACTGCGTTCTTATTTCATCGGGTTCTCCGAATACTTCAACAGTTGATTTGAGAAGAATAATTGAACAGGTTGTTTCCTCAAACGCAACCTCTGTAATTCTTACCCATAATCATCCGAGCGGAGTTGCGGCTCCTTCTACGGACGATATTAACACAACAAAAATTGTTGCAAATGCGTTAAAATACATAAATGTAAGATTACTTGACCACGTTATTGTTTCGGGCAGAGATTCGGTTTCTCTTGCTTCCAGCGGTAAATTCAGATTTTTATTCAGATAACTATAATAAAAAAAGACCGAAAAATCCGGTCTTTTTTGTTTTTTATTTATTTCTTTTTCTTTCGGCGATACGCTGGAAGATTTTAATAAACTCAACAATGGGAATAATCGTTATTGCAAGTCCCATAGCAACCGCATATTCCTTAAGGCTGATTTCCGTGAAATCAAACAGTGTTCTGAAGAAAGGAATGTAAATAACGCCTGCCGTAAGTATAAGCGCAACTAACATTGAACCGAACAGGAACCAGTTTTGCTTTTTCATTGCAAAGATAGAACCGTTTTGAGAACGCATATTGAATGAATGGAAAATTTCAGCCATTGACATTGTTAAAAATGCCATTGTAATTCCGTCAACGCTGTTTGTAAATTCCCATCTTCCCGACTCCATAAAATGACCTATAAAATATGCAGCAAGTGTTAAAACCGAAACAATAAGTCCCTGATAGAAAATTGCATATCCGACGCCGTTTGAGAAAATACCTTCGCTCGACTTTCTCGGCTTTCTTGTCATAAGGTCTTTTTCGCCCGGTTCCATACTCAAAGCCAGAGCAGGCAGAGAGTCGGTTATAAGGTTAATCCAGAGTAGGTGAATAGGCTTCATAATTGTAAAGCCTAAAAGAGTTGCAACAAATACGCTTACGACCTCGCTCAGGTTTGAAGAAAGAAGGAACTGAATTGACTTTTTGATATTGTCGAAAATTCTTCTGCCTTCTTCAACTGCGGCAACAATTGTTGCAAAGTTGTCGTCCGCAAGAATCATATCAGCAACATTCTTTGTGACGTCCGTTCCGGTAATACCCATTCCGATACCGATATCAGCCGATTTAATTGACGGAGCGTCATTTACGCCGTCACCGGTCATAGCGGTAATCATACCTTTTTTCTTCCACGCTTTTACTATTCGTACCTTGTGCTCGGGCTGAACTCTTGCATATACCGAATACTTTTCAACTGCCGTTTCAAAATCATCGTCTGAAATTTCGTTTAATTTAGCGCCCGTAATCGCTTCGGAAGCGTCCTTGATTATTCCAAGCTCTTTAGCAATTGCAACTGCGGTATCCTTATGGTCGCCTGTAATCATAATCGCGTGAATACCGGCGGTTTTACATTCGTCAATTGCAGCTTTTACTTCGGGTCTGACGGGGTCTATCATTCCGACAAGTCCAATGAAAACAAGCTCGTTTTCCAATTCAGTAGTGTAATTATCGGGTATTACGTCAAGCTTTTTGTACGCTCCGGCAAGAACGCGAAGAGCTTTATCGGCAAACTCCTTATTCTTTGAAAGAATATCGGCTCTTTTTTCTTCTGTAAGCGGTAAAACCGAACCGTTCTCAAGGTAATATGAGCATTTCTTAAGTATCTCGTCGGGAGCGCCCTTTGTATACTGAACAGTTTCACCGTCAACTGCGTGAACAGTTGTCATCATCTTTCTCATTGAATCAAAGGGAACCTCACCGATTCTCGGCTGGGAAGACTTAAGTTCATTTTTATTAAGATTTATGCTGTTTGCAAAACTGACAAGAGCAGCTTCTGTAGGTTCACCCGTAACCTTTCCGTCAGCGTCAATTTCAGCGTCCGAGCAAAGAGCCAAAGCAGTGGCGAGCATTTTTTCGTCACTTGAGTAATTGTCAACAACTGTCATAACGTTTTGGGTAAGAGTACCGGTTTTATCGGAACAGATAATCTGCGTACATCCGAGCGTTTCAACTGCAGTAAGCTTTCTTATAACAGCGTTTCTCTTTGACATTTTTGTTACGCCAATTGAAAGAACAATTGTAACAACTGCGGCAAGTCCTTCGGGAATTGCGGCAACTGCAAGAGAAACAGCTATCATAAATGTATCAATAACCGTGTCAAATGAAAAACTTCCGTTTTTAATAAGTCCGAATACAAATATGAAAAGACAGATTCCAACTACCATTACGGTAAGTATTTTACTTAATTGGTTGAGCTTTTGCTGAAGGGGAGTGCTTTCATCCTCTGCCTGGGTAAGCGCGTCTGCAATTTTGCCCATTTCGGTATTCATACCTGTTTCAACAACAACTGCGCTGCCTCTGCCGTAAACAACAGTGCTTCCCATATATGCCATATTTTTTCTGTCTCCCAAGGGTATATCCTTTTCGCCCTCGCGAAGATTTATTATATCAATAAATTTGTCGACCGGGACGCTTTCTCCGGTCAGCGCGCTTTCTTCGATTTTAAGAGAGAAAGATTCAAGAATTCTGCAGTCAGCAGGAACGGAGTCACCGGCTTCAAGAAGAACTATGTCACCGGGAACAAGCTCTTCATTTTTAATGTGTTTAACCTCGCCGTCACGCATAACCTTACACGTTGCTGCAGTCATCTGTTTTAATGCGTCAATTGCCTTTTCCGCTTTGCTCTCCTGTATTACGCCCATTACTGCGTTGAGGATTACAACAAACAGAATTACGAAAACATCAGTAAAGGATTCGTGAGCGTATGCCGACGTAATTCCCGAAATTACAGCCGCAACAAGCAGGAAAATAATCATCGGGTCAGCAAACTGACTTAAAAATTTAACAATAATTGACTGCTTTTTAGCTTCGTTTAGCTTATTTCGTCCGTATTTTTCAAGTCTGACGGATGCTTCAGTGCTTAATAAGCCTTCATTTTTTGTTGAAAGCTCATCAAGTACAGCCTGTTTTTCTGCAAGATAATAATTCATAAAAAAACTCCTTAAAAAAATAAAGACTTCTGCAGCGCTGACACTGCAAAAGTCTTGCCGAATACAAATAAAGTACCAACAGACCGAACCGAAACGGTTGGGATGACGACCTGTTGTCGCGTTTAAGCGTCAGCTACTCCCTTTTACAAATGAAAATATACAATAATTTTCTTCGTTTGTCAACTTGAATAAAGATATTTTCGTCTTTTCATACAATAATTTCCGATTTAAATACACAATAATTGGCACCGAATGGCTATGAAAAAAATTGACAATACACATTATATTGTGGTAAAATTTAAAAAACAGAGAAAGGAGTCGGTAAAATTGAAATACGTTCTTTCTCAGGCTGTTATTTTTTTAAAAAATGAGTTTGTCAGGGCGGATATACTTGTTTCCGACGGACGAATTGTTTCCATATCTCCGAATTTGATTTCACCCAAAGGGTGCAGTGTTCTTAATTTTGAAAATTGTATAATTATTCCCGGTCTTTTGGATGTCCATGTGCATTTAAGAGAGCCGGGTTTTTCTTATAAGGAGACAATTGAAACGGGTACTTTGGCAGCTGCTCACGGAGGCTTTACCTCTGTATGTCCTATGCCTAACCTCAAACCTTGTCCGGACAGTATTGAAAATCTTTCAAAGGAAATCGAAATAATTAAAAGATCCGCTAAAGTCCGTGTTTATCCCTATGGCACAATTTCAGTCGCTGAAGAGGGAAAGGTTCTTTCCGATATGGATGGTATGAGTGAAAATGTAATTGCTTTTTCGGATGACGGACGCGGAGTTCAGTCTGACTCATTTATGCGTAATGCGATGTTAAAAGCCAAGTCCTTAAATAAAGTCATTGCCGCGCACTGTGAGGATAATACGCTTCTCGACGGCGGATATATTCATAAGGGCGAATATGCGCGTATTCATAACCATAAGGGAATTTCAAGTGAAAGTGAATATAAACAAATTGAAAGAGATTTGAAACTCGCTTATGAAACGGGATGCAAGTACCACGTCTGTCATATTTCAACAAAAGAAAGCGTCGAAGTAATCAGGCAAGCTAAAAAGAGCTCGGTTGACGTTACCTGTGAAACGGCTCCGCACTATCTTGTATTTAACGATATGGATTTAATTGAGGACGGACGCTTTAAGATGAATCCGCCTATCAGAAGCGAAAGCGACAGAAAAGCTCTTATTGACGGCATTCTTGACGGAACAGTTGATATGATAGCAACCGACCATGCGCCTCATTCAAAGGAAGAAAAATCAAAGGGACTTAAAGACAGTCTTATGGGCGTAGTCGGTCTTGAAACTTCATTTTCTGCAGTGTATACGCACTTTGTCAAAACGGGAATTATAACGCTTGAAAAACAAATTGAGCTTATGCACATAAATGCGTCAAAAAGGTTTGGAATCGGTTTTCCGTTAGAAATAGGACAACCTGCGGACCTTGCTGTGTTTAATTTGAATGAAGAATATAAAGTAAATTCTGATGAATTTCTTTCAAAGGGAAGAGCGACTCCGTTTGAGGGAATGAATCTGTTCGGAAAATGTAAAATGACTATGGTCAACGGGAGGATTATATGGCAAGAGAATTTGACAGAAAAATAGTTCTTGAGGACGGAAGCGAATACCAAGGTTATTCCTTCGGCGAAAAGTGCGAAAGAGTCTGCGAAATAGTTTTTAACACTTCAATGGTCGGCTATCAGGAAATTGTCTCTGATCCGTCGTACACTTATCAGATGGTAGTTATGACTTATCCTCTTATAGGAAACTACGGTATTGCGGATGACGATTTTGAAACAAGAGTTCCGACTATCGGCGGACTTATTGTAAGAGAATATAACGATTCACCGAGTAATTTCAGGTACACTAAAACTCTTTCCGAAATTCTTGAAGAAAACCATATACCCGGCATTTTCGGAGTTGACACAAGAGAGATTACAAGAAAAATCCGTGATTTCGGAAGCTGTAAGGTTATTATTACCGATATAAATGTTTCTAAAGAGGAAGCTTTGAAAATTCTTAATGAAACCGAGCTTCGTCACGACGCAGTTTCACTCGTCAGCTGTAAAAAGAAATGGTATTCAAGAACCTCAAACCATAAATTCAATGTTGTAGCGGTAGACTGCGGAATAAAGCTCAATATCATAAGAAGTCTTAATCAAAGGAAATGTAACGTTACGGTTGTTCCTTTTGACACAACGGCAGAAGAAATAATTGCAATGAATCCGGACGGCGTATTCCTTTCTAACGGACCGGGAGACCCCCAGGATGTAACGCCCGTTATTGAGCTTGTAAAAAATCTTAAGGGTAAATACCCGATTTGCGGAATTTGTCTCGGTCATCAGATGATAAGCCTGGCTTACGGGGCGAATACCTATAAATTAAAATTCGGTCACAGGGGAGGAAATCACCCCGTAAAAAACCTTGAAACGGGTAAAATAGAAATTACAAGTCAGAATCACAGCTACGCGGTAGACGCTGAATCTGTAAAGAACACCGACCTTACCGTAACACATATAAATCTTCTTGATAATACGGTTGAGGGAGTGGAGTGCAAAAAGGACAGAGTATTCAGTGTTCAGTATCACCCCGAAAGTGCGCCGGGACCGCAGGACAGCGCATACTTGTTTGACAAGTTCATTTCAATAATGAAGGAGGCAAAGGACAATGCCTAAAAGAACTGATATAAAAAAGGTACTTGTAATCGGCTCGGGACCGATAATTATCGGTCAGGCGGCTGAATTTGACTATGCCGGCACACAGGCTTGTCTTGCGCTTAAGGAAGAGGGATATGAGGTTGTGCTTGCAAACTCAAATCCGGCGACCATTATGACTGATACAAGTATTGCCGATAAGGTATATATGGAGCCCTTGACTCTTGAATATATTGCAAAAATCTTAAGATATGAAAGACCCGACGCAATTGTTCCGGGTATCGGCGGTCAAACGGGGCTTAATCTTGCAATGCAGCTTTATAAAAAAGGCATACTTAACGAATGTCAGGTTGAGCTTCTCGGCACAACGAGCGAAAGTATTGAAAAAGCAGAGGACAGAGATAAGTTTAAAAAGCTTTGTGAAGAATTGAACGAGCCGGTTCTTCCGTCTATTATTGCAAATTCAATGGAAGAGGGTAAAAAAGCGGCTCTTGATATAGGTTATCCTGTAGTTTTAAGACCTGCGTTTACTCTCGGCGGAACCGGTGGCGGTTTTGCCGATAACGAAGAAGAATTTGAAGAAATAATGAAAAATGCTCTTAAGCTTTCACCTGTTTCGCAGGTACTTATTGAAAAAAGCATTAAGGGCTTTAAGGAAATTGAATACGAGGTTATCAGGGATAAAAACGATACTGCCATTACAATTTGTAATATGGAAAACCTTGACCCCGTCGGCATTCATACGGGCGACTCAATTGTTGTTGCACCCAGCCAGACTCTTACAAATAAAGAATATCATCTATTAAGGGACAGCGCTTTGAAGATTATCAGGGCGTTAAAAATCGAGGGCGGCTGTAACGTTCAGTTTGCTCTTGACCCTGAATCCTTTAATTACTATCTTATTGAGGTTAATCCGAGAGTATCCCGTTCCTCCGCTCTCGCTTCAAAGGCAAGCGGTTATCCCATTGCAAGAGTATCTGCAAAAATCGCCGTCGGTATGACGCTTGATGAAATTAAAATTGCAAATACGCCTGCTTCCTTTGAGCCGACTCTTGACTATGTAGTTACCAAAATACCGCGTTTTCCGTTTGATAAATTCACGTCTGCTTCAAATAAGCTTTCGACGCAGATGAAAGCAACGGGCGAAATAATGAGTATAGGCAGAACAATAGAAGAAAGCATGCTAAAGGGTATTCGTTCGCTTGAAATCGGCGTATGCCATTTATATATGCCGAAATTTGACGGTATGTCTACGGATGAAATGCTCAAATACATTTCAATAGGAACTGATGACAGAATATTTGCCATAGCCGAGCTTGTTAGGCGCAAAACTGACCTCGGACTAATTGCAAACGCTACGCAGATAGATATGCTTTTCCTTGACAAGGTTAAGAATATAATCGACTGTGAAAAAGAGCTTAAAGAAAATAAGGGAGACATTAAAACTCTCTGTTACGCAAAGAAAATGGGCTTTTGCGATAAATATATTGCTTCTCTTTGGGACACTGACGAAAACAGTATTTATCAGTTGAGAATTAAGAATAATATTGTTCCTGTTTATAAAATGATAGATACCTGCGCGTCCGAATTTGACAGCTATATTCCTTATTTTTACTCAACCTATGAAAATGAAAACGAGTCCATAGTCAGCGACAGAAAGAAAATTGTAGTTCTCGGCTCCGGACCTATTCGTATCGGTCAGGGAGTTGAGTTTGACTATTCGACTGTTCACGCTGTTAAAACAATTAAGAATAACGGCTTTGAGGCGATTATTATAAACAATAATCCCGAAACGGTTTCAACCGACTATACAACAAGCGATAAACTCTATTTTGAGCCTCTGACGGTTGAAGATGTTATGAACATTATTAACCTTGAAAAGCCGATAGGAGTAATCGCTTCTTTAGGCGGACAGACTGCTATAAATCTTGCCCAGCCGCTTATGGAGCGCGGAGTTAAAATGATAGGCACGGACGTTGAAGCAATTGACAGAGCTGAAAACCGAGATTCGTTTGAACACGTCCTTGAGTCCTTGAATATACCACAGCCGAAGGGCAGAGCGGTAACAAAAATTGAGGACGGCGTTAAAGCTGCCGAAGAAATCGGATATCCCGTGCTTGTAAGACCGAGTTATGTACTCGGCGGCAGGGCAATGCAGATAGTCGCAAATGAGGAATCGCTGCGTAAATATCTTCACACTGCCGTTGAAATTGATGAGGACAAGCCTGTTCTTGTCGATAAGTATATTGAGGGTAAAGAGTGCGAGGTTGACGCAGTTTGCGACGGTACGGACGTATTTATACCAGGTATTATGGAGCACGTTGAAAGAACAGGCGTTCACTCGGGCGACAGTATCAGTGTTTATCCTTCCTTCAGCCTTAACGATGAAGTAAAGAAAACAATTATTGATTATACTAAGAAGCTTGGCTTGGGAATCGGAATAGTAGGTCTTTATAATATTCAGTTTATTGTAGACAAGAACAATGACGTCTATATTATTGAGGTTAATCCGCGCTCATCAAGAACTGTTCCGTTCCTCTCAAAAGCAACCGGATATTCTCTTGCGGATATTGCTACTCTTGCGATTCTCGGAAAAAGCCTTAAGGAGCAGGGCATTACCGAAATCTATCCGAAGGAAAAAGAGCGTTGGTATGTAAAAGCGCCTGCATTTTCATTCTCAAAAATCAGAGGGCTTGACGCTTATCTTTCTCCCGAAATGAAATCCACGGGTGAAGCTATCGGTTACGATAAAAAGATAACCCGTGCGCTTTATAAGGCATTGCAGGCTTCGGGTATGGCTGTAATGAATTACGGCACAATATTTGTAACAATTGCCGATAAAGATAAGCAGGAGGCATTACCGCTTATTAGACGTTTCTATAATCTTGGATTTAATATTGAAGCGACAAAGGGTACCGCCGAATTCCTTAAATCCCACGGTATCAAGACAAGAGTTAAGGGAAAAATCAGCGAGGGCAGTGAAGAAATACTTGATTCAATTCGCAAGGGTTACGTCACTTATGTAATCAACACCAGAGATATTAACTCTTTGAGTGAAGCTACAGACGGATATGAAATCAGGCGTTGCGCAGTTGAAAATAACGTTACAATGTTTACTGCTCTTGATACTGTTAGCGTGCTTCTTGACGTACTTGAAGAAACAACCTTCGGAATTTCCACAATTGACGAATAGGAGTTTTTATGAAACAGGGCTTATTCACAGTAAAACAGAATAAAAAACTAACCGAAAATGTCCTTGAAATGGTTCTCGAGGGCGATGCAACGGACATCAAAAGACCGGGGCAGTTTGTCAATATTAAGCTTGACGGATTATATTTAAGACGTCCGATTTCCGTTTGTGACTGTACTGAAAATAACCTTAAAATTATTTATAAGGTTGTCGGAACAGGAACTGAACAAATGGCTTCTCTTAAAGAAGGAGAAAAGCTTGATATTCTGACGGGGCTTGGTAACGGCTTTAATATTTCGAAATCCGGCGATAAGCCGCTTCTTATCGGCGGCGGCGTCGGTGTTCCGCCGATGTATCTGCTTTGTAAAAAGCTTATCGAAAAGGGCGCTGAACCTACTGTAATTCTTGGCTTTAATACAAGTGACGAAATCTTCTACAGAGAAGAATTTGAAAAGCTCTCAGTTAAAACAATAGTTACTACTGTTGACGGAAGCTTTGGAGTTAAGGGATTTGTCACGGACGCATTAAATGAACTTGATTATACTTATTACTTTGCTTGCGGACCTATGCCGATGTTAAAGGCGGTTTATAATAACTGTGAAACAAGCGGACAGTTAAGCTTTGAAGAAAGAATGGGTTGCGGTATAGGCGCTTGTATGGGTTGCTCTTGCAAAACCGTTACAGGATATAAAAGAATCTGTACCGAGGGTCCTGTACTTGAAAAGGAGGAAATACTGTGGTAAATCTTTCTGTTAATTTAAGCGGAATGCAGCTTGATAACCCTGTTATTCCTGCAAGCGGTACTTTTGGTTTCGGATATGAATTCAGCCGTTTTTACGATATAAATATACTCGGTTCAATTGCTTTAAAGGGTACTACAGAAGAAAAAAGATTCGGTAACCCTACGCCGAGAATTGCCGAATGCAGCGATGGACTTATAAACTCCGTCGGATTACAGAATCCCGGTGTTGACAAGGTTATTTCAAAGGAGCTTAAAAAGCTCAAAAAGGTTTATAAAAAACAGGTTATTGCAAATGTCAGCGGTTTTTCAGTCGAAGAATATGCAAGAACCTGTGAAAAAATGGATAAAGAAGAGCAGGTTGGAATAATTGAGGTAAATGTCAGTTGCCCGAACGTCCATAACGGCGGAATGAGCTTCGGAACGGATACAAATGCGGTTTCAAGCGTAGTAAAAGCTGTTAAGGATGTTACATCAAAGCCGATTTATATTAAGCTTTCTCCGAATGTAACAGATATTACCGAAATAGCCAAAGCGTGCGAGGCTTCAGGAGCAGACGGAATAAGTCTTATAAATACTTTATTGGGAATGAGAATTTCTCTTAAAACAAAAAAGCCCGTAATAGCAAATAAGATGGGCGGTTTTTCGGGTCCTGCAATTTTCCCGGTGGCTTTAAGAATGGTTTATCAGGTTTACGAAGCGGTAAAGCTTCCTATAATCGGTATCGGCGGAATATCAAGTGCTGAAGATGTTATCGAAATGATGCTTGCAGGTGCTACTGCAGTAGAGATTGGTGCCGCTAATCTTATTGAGCCCTACGCTTGTAAGAATATAATTGAAAATTTGCCCGAAACGGCAAAAAAATACGGAATAGACGATTTGAATACTATTATCGGAGGCGCGCATAATGGCTAAAGATGTAATTATTGCTTGTGATTTCAGCTCAAAGGAAGAAACCTTTAATTTTCTTGACAGATTTACTGACGTAAAGCCCTTTGTAAAAATTGGAATGGAGCTATTCTATGCCGAGGGTCCTGAAATTGTTAAGGAAATTAAAAATAGAGGACATAAGATTTTTCTTGATCTAAAGCTTTGCGATATCCCGAATACCGTTAAAAAAGCAATGAGCGTGCTTTCTTCACTTGACGTTGATATGTGTAACGTCCACGCTTTCGGCACAATTAAAATGATGGAAGCCGCCGTTGAGGGGCTTACAAGAGAAGACGGCACAAGACCAATTCTTATTGCCGTAACTCAACTTACCTCAACAAGTGAAGAAAGAATGAAAAACGATTTGCTTATTGACAGACCTATAGGCGACGTTGTTCTCCATTACGCAAAAAACGCTGAAAAAGCCGGTCTTGACGGAGTTGTTTGTTCACCGCTTGAAGCGTCAATTGTTAAGGAAAACATGGGAAAAGAATTTTTGACAGTTACTCCGGGAATTCGTTTTTCCGACGGAGAGATAGGCGACCAGGTCAGAATTACAACCCCTGAAAAAGCAAGACAAATCGGCTCTGACTATATTGTTGTCGGAAGACCCATTACAGCAGCCGAAAATCCTGTTGAAGCATATAAAAGATGTGTTTACGAGTTTTTAGGTAAGGAGATATAAAAATGAAAAAAGAAATATCGAAAGGCTTACTTTCAATTAACGCCGTTTTTTTAAGACCGGAAAACCCTTTTACATGGGCAAGCGGAATTAAAAGTCCGATTTACTGTGATAACAGACTTATCCTTACTGCTCCTGCTGTCAGGGATATGGTTGAAAATGAAATAGCAAACACAGTAAAAAAAGAATATCCCGAGTGTGAAGTGCTTATGGGTACTTCAACCGCAGGAATTGCCCATGCCGCAATTGCCGCAAGTATTCTTAATCTTCCCATGGGTTATGTACGCTCCGGCGCTAAAGACCACGGCAGACAGAATCAAATTGAGGGAAAGCTTGAAAAAGGACAAAAGGTTGTTGTAATTGAAGACCTTATTTCCACGGGCGGCTCTGTTATTGAGGTTGTTGACGTGTTAAGAGAAGCCGGTGCGCAGGAACTCGGAATAGTAAGTATTTTTACATACGGAATGAAAAAAGGACTTGAAAGACTTGAAGAAGCAAAAGTAAAAAATGTCAGCCTTACCGATTTTGATACAACCGTTGAGGTAGCAGCAGAAAACGGATATATAAGACCCGAAGACAAAGAAAGACTGATTAAATTCAGAAATAACCCGTCTGATGAAAGCTGGATAGGAGAGTAATATGAAGCATCTTATTGACATTCGCGACCTTTCCGTAGAGGAGCTTAACTCCCTTATGGATACGGCAATTGATATTAAAAATAATCCTCATAAATATGCCGATAAGTGCCGCGGAAAAAAGCTTGCAACTCTTTTCTTTGAGCCTTCTACAAGAACAAGGTTAAGCTTTGAAGCGGCTATGTATGAGCTTGGCGGAAATGTGCTTGGCTTTTCCGAAGCGGCAAGCTCATCTTCAGCAAAAGGTGAAAGTGTTTCGGATACAGCAAGGATAATCGGTTGCTATGCCGATATAATTGCAATGCGTCACCCAAAAGAGGGCGCGCCGCTTGTAGCTTCAATGAAAGCGGGAATTCCTGTTATCAATGCCGGTGACGGAGGTCATAATCATCCAACCCAAACGCTTGCGGATTTACTTACTATAAAAATTAAAAAGGGCGACTTTGATAATCTTACGGTAGGTCTTTGCGGTGACTTAAAATACGGAAGAACCGTACACTCGCTCATTGCCGCACTCTCAAGATACAGTAATATTAAGCTTGTTCTTATTTCACCCGAGGAGCTGAAGGTTCCGTGGTATGTTATAAAAGACGTTATTGTTCCCAACAATATGACTTATGTTGAAACAAAAAGTCTTGAGGACGCAATGAGCGAGCTTGACATTCTTTATATGACCCGAATTCAGCGTGAACGCTTTGAAGAAAAGGAAGAATATGAAAGACTAAAGGACAGTTATGTACTTAATCTTTCAAAGCTGAAAAATGCAAAAGATGATTTGTGTATTCTTCATCCGTTACCGCGTGTCAATGAAATTTCCGTTGATGTTGACCTTGATAAAAGGGCTTGCTATTTTGAACAGGCATTGAACGGAAAATATATGAGAATGGCTCTTATTTTAAAGCTTCTCGATATTAAGTCGCAAACGGAAGAGACATCTGTTTCGGAGAAAATTGTTGACAGTATTGTTTGTCAAAATCCAAGGTGTATTACCTCAATTGAGCAGGAATTACCGCACAGGTTTAAACTTACCGACGCAGTAAGCAATACATACCGCTGTATATACTGTGAAGCTAAAGCAAAAAATGACTAAAAATTTGTAAATAATAGTCATATTTTCGGCTCTTTGCTGTCTTGACTGAAGGCGAGTAATAATTTATAATTATTACATAACCGAATTTGCTTTTATAACTGACGGATTTGTGGGTTAAACCACAGGGGAATAAAAGCAAAATTATTATGTCGACCGTCTGGGCAGTCCTATTTAGAATATAGGTCTGCCCTGTTTATTTTTGGAGGTTATTATGAAAAAAATTGCTATTATTATGGGTTCTGACAGCGATTTGCCCGTTGTCAAAAAAGCCATTGATGTTTTAAAGGAGTTTGACGCTCCGTTTGAGGTTCACGTCTACTCTGCGCACAGAACTCCCGTTGAAGCAAGGGATTTTTCACTCAATGCAAGAAATAACGGTTTTGGTGTTATTATTGCCGCGGCAGGCAAGGCGGCTCATCTTGCCGGAGCAATTGCCGCAAATACCACTCTTCCCGTTATCGGCATACCCGTTAAATCATCTACTCTTGACGGACTTGACGCGCTTCTTTCAACTGTTCAGATGCCTTCCGGAATTCCGGTTGCTACGGTTGCAATTGACGGAGCTGCTAACGCCGCTCTTCTTGCGTTACAGATTCTTTCTGTGGATGATGCTCTACTTGCCGAAAAGCTTGATAAAAAGCGTTCGGACGCTTCAATAGCGGTTCTTGAAAAAGATAAAACAATTTCTGAAAATTATTAAACGGAGGGATATATTATGGAAAGAACAGTACAAATGTATGAGGGCAAGGCTAAAAAGGTTTTTGCCACAAATGATGAAAATCTTTGCATTGTTTCATATAAAGACGATGCAACGGCTTTCAACGGACTTAAAAAGGGAACTATTGTAGGCAAGGGCGTTGTAAATAACAAAATGAGCAACTTCCTTATGCAGCTTCTTGAAAAGAAAGGCGTTCCCACTCATTTTGTTGAGGAGCTTAACGACAGAGATACGGTTGTTAAAAAGGTTAAAATTGTTCCTCTTGAGGTAATTATCAGAAATATTTCCGCAGGCTCATTTGCAAAGCGTTACGGTGTTGAAGAGGGTATTGTATTTGACGAGCCTACAATTGAGTTTTCTTATAAATGCGACGAGCTTGACGATCCGCTTATTAACGATTATCACGCTCTTGCATTAAAGCTTGCTTCGAAAGAGGAAATTGAAAGAATTAAAGAGCTTGCTTTTAAGGTAAATGAGGTTCTTAAAGAGTATTTCCTTTCTCTTAATATCAAGCTTGTTGACTTTAAGCTTGAATTCGGAAAGCTTCCCGACGGCACAATAGTTCTTGCTGATGAAATTTCTCCCGACACCTGCCGTTTCTGGGACGCAACCACTAATGAAAAGCTTGATAAGGACCGTTTCCGCAGAGATATGGGCGGAGTTGAAGACGCATATAAGGAAATGATGAGAAGAGTTTTCGGCGAATAATTTATTGGAGGAAAATAAATGGGCGGCTTTTTCGGTATAGCTTCTAAAAATGACTGTATGATGGATGTGTTCTTCGGAACGGATTATCATTCGCACCTTGGTACATACAGCGGCGGACTTGCTGCTTTCGATAGAGAAATCGGTCTTCAGAGAAAAATCCATCATATTGACGGCGCACCGTTTCGAACGAGATTTCGCAATATTTTTAATGAAATGAAGGGAACCTCGGCAATAGGCTGTATCAGCGATACTCATCCCGAGCCTATGCTCATCCGTTCGCATCTGGGGACCTATGCGATTTCAATAATCGGAATTATAAATAATGCTGACGAATTGATAGATAAATATCTTTCAAATTTCGGAATGCATTTTGACGCTATGACAGGCGGTAATGTTAATACAACAGAACTTGTTGCGGCTCTTATAAACCAGAAGACAAGCTTTAAAGATGGAATACGTTTTGCGCAGGAATCTATTGAGGGCACCGCTTCAATTTTGATTTTAACAGACAAAGGTTCAATTATAGCCGCAAGAGATCTTGTCGGAAGATTACCGGTAATGCTCGGAAAAAATGAAAACGGTTTTGCCGTTTCTTTTGAATCCTTTGCGTACCAGAAATTAGGTTACGAGGATTATAAGGAGCTCGGTCCCGGTGAGATAGTTGAATTTGACAGCGAAAACTGTGTTCAGCTAATGAAGCCCGAAAAGAAAATGAAGATTTGCTCCTTCCTCTGGTCATATTACGGCTATCCTACGTCAACCTACGAAGGCGTTAATGTTGAAGCAATGCGTTACCGTAACGGTGAACTGCTTTCACAAATGGATAAGGAGAATTTACCCGACCTTAAAATTGACTATGTCGGCGGAGTTCCCGATTCAGGCACTCCACACGCAATAGGTTATTCAAATGAAAGCGGTTTACCTTTTGCGAGAGCTTTTATTAAATACACGCCAACCTGGTCAAGAAGCTTTATGCCGACTAATCAGTCTGACAGGAATAAGGTTGCAAAAATGAAACAAATACCTGTCTTTGACTTGATAAAGGGAAAAAATCTTCTTTTTGTAGACGATTCAATTGTTCGCGGTACGCAATTGAGAGAGACTGTTGAATTCCTTTACGAAAACGGCGCTGCAAGCGTTCATATGCGCTCTGCCTGCCCTCCGATTATGTACGGCTGTAAGTTTCTTAATTTCTCACGTTCAACGAGTGAAATGGAATTGCTTGCAAGACGCGTAATTCTTGAAAACGAGGGAGAAGAGGGATTTAATCATCTTGAAGAATATGCCGATTCTTCTACTCAAAGAGGTAAAGCATTAAGAAAAATTATCTGCGAAAAATTTAATTTTGCTTCACTTGAATTCCAGTCTCTTGAGGGAATAATCAAATCAATAGGAATTGACAGAGAAAAGCTTTGCACTTATTGCTGGGACGGAAAGGAATAAATATGAACACTAATTCAAAATCCGATTCATACGCTGCAGCCGGTGTCGATATTACAGCCGGTTATAAAGCGGTTGAACTGATGAAAACACATATCGCCCGTACATTTACAAACGGCGCAACCTCTGAAATCGGCGGCTTCGGCGGTCTGTTCGACCTTGATCTGACGGGGATTTCAAAGCCCGTTCTTGTCAGCGGTACGGACGGTGTCGGCACAAAGCTTAAAATTGCCTTTTTATTAGACAAGCACGATACTGTCGGCATTGACTGCGTTGCTATGTGTGTAAACGATATTATATGCTGCGGCGCAAAACCTCTGTTTTTCCTCGATTACATTGCCTGCGGAAAGAATTATCCCGAAAAAATCGCTTCAATTGTTTCCGGTGTTGCTGAAGGCTGTGTTCAGTCTGGAGTTACTCTCATTGGCGGTGAAACTGCGGAAATGCCCGGTTTTTATCCTGTTGACGAGTATGATTTAGCCGGTTTTTCAGTCGGTGTTGCCGATAAAGATAAAATTATTGACAACTCAAAAATGAAAGAGGGCGATGTAATAATCGCTCTTCCTTCAAGCGGAGTTCATTCAAACGGATTTTCACTTGTTAGAAAAGTTTTTGACGTAGAAAACGAGGATATATCTTCACCTGTTGAAGAACTGGACGGAAAATCAATCGGCGAAACTCTTCTTACTCCTACAAAAATATATGTGAAACCCGTTTTAAAGCTTCTTGAATCGGTTACAGTAAAGGGTATTTCTCATATTACCGGCGGCGGATTTTACGAAAATATACCGAGAAGCATTCCAAAGGGACTCGGCGCAAAGATTATTAAAGAAAACATACGTGTTCTTCCCATATTTAAGCTTATTGCTCAAAAGGGAAATATTTCCGAAAGGGATATGTTCAATACCTTTAATATGGGCGTTGGTATGAGTATTGTTGTTGATAAACAGGACGCTTCAAAAGCAATTGAAATATTTAAACAAAGCGGTGAGGATGCTTATATTATCGGTTCAATAATTAAAAGTGACGAGGGAGTAACAATATGCTGAAAACACGCATAGCTGTTCTTGTTTCAGGCGGCGGAACAAATCTTCAGGCTTTAATTGACGCCCGGAAAAGCGGAATTATTAAAAGCGGCGAAATTGTTCTTGTTATTTCGGATAACCCTGACGCCTATGCTCTTGAAAGAGCGAGGAACAATTCTATTGACACTTTTGTTGTAAAAAGAAAAGAGTGTTCTTCGCAGGACGAATTTGAAAAACGTATTATTTCTTCGCTTGAAGAGAACAAAATCGATTTGATAGTCCTTGCTGGATTTATGAAAATCCTGACTGTTAATTTCACGTCCCGTTATCCGGAACGGATTATCAATATTCATCCGTCGCTTATCCCGTCTTTTTGCGGCGAGGGCTTTTACGGACTTAAGGTTCATCAAAAAGCGCTTGAATACGGCGTAAAGGTTACGGGAGCGACAACTCATTTTGTTAATGAAATTCCCGACGGCGGAAAAATAATAATGCAAAAGGCTGTTGAAATTCTTGACGGCGATACTCCCGAAATTCTTCAGAAAAGAGTAATGGAGCAGGCTGAATGGATTATTCTGCCGCTATCGGTTGAAAAGGTTTCAAAAATAATAAAGGAGAGTAAATAATGGACATCTACAAGATTAACGACATCGGCGAACTTATTAAGGACAATTCTTATGTTGGCAGGGGAATTGTTATCGGTAAAACAATGGATTCAAAAAAGGCTTGCTGCGCGTATTTCATTATGGGCAGAAGCGCAAATTCCAGAAACAGAATTTTTACTAAAAAAGACGGCGAAGTTTTTACTGAACCTTTTGACGTTTCAAAGGTTGAGGACCCGAGTCTTATTATTTACGCTGCTCTCAGACAGTTTGAAAATAATCTTATTGTCACCAACGGCGACCAGACAGATACAATTTATGACGGTATCAAAAACGGATTAAGCTTCAATAAAGCGCTTGAATCAAGATGTTTTGAGCCTGACAGTCCGAATTTTACTCCCAGAATCAGCGGTATGCTTACCTTTGAAAACGGCGATTTTTCCTATCAGATGAGCATTCTCAAGAGCATTGACGAAGAGGGAAGCGACTGTGCCCGTTACGGATTCAGTTATCCTTCAAAGTCAGGTCTCGGTCATTTTATTCACACTTACGTCTGTGACGGAAATCCTATTCCTACCTTCCAGGGCGAACCCGAAAGAGTTGAAATAGATTCCGATATTGACGCATTTACAAATAAGCTTTGGAATGCGCTTGATAAAGATAATAAAATTTCGCTTTACGTTCGTTATATTGACCTTTCAAACGGCGAATATGAAGACAGATTAGTTAATAAAAACAAATAAAATAAAGGAGTATCGGTATGAAAGAATTTGAACTTAAGTACGGCTGTAACCCAAATCAGAAGCCTTCAAAAATTTATATGAGGGATGGAAGCGAGCTTCCTATAGAAATTCTCTCCGGCAGACCCGGTTATATTAACTTTCTTGACGCTTTTAATTCCTGGCAGCTTGTAAAGGAGCTTAAGGAGGCTCTCGGTTTACCTGCAGTTACCTCCTTTAAACACGTCAGTCCCACCTCTGCAGCAGTAGGTATAAAGCTTTCCGACAAGCTTAAAAAAGCTTGCTTTGTTGATGATATTGAAGGACTTGACTCCTCTCCGCTTGCCTGCGCATACGCAAGAGCAAGGGGAACCGACCGTATGTGTTCCTTCGGCGACTGGGTAGCTCTTTCGGATGTTTGTGACGTTACAACAGCTCTTCTTATAAAGCGTGAGGTTTCCGACGGCGTAATCGCTCCCGGTTACGAGCCTGAAGCTCTTGAAATACTTAAAACAAAGAGAAAAGGAAACTATAATATTGTTAAAATCGACCCTGAATATGTCCCCGAGGAGCAAGAAACAAAACAGGTTTTCGGAATTACTTTTGAACAGGGCAGAAATAACTTTAAAATAAACCGTGAGCTTCTTTCAAATGTTGTTACTAAAAATAAACAGCTTCCCGAAAGCGCAATTCGTGACCTAATTATTTCACTGATTACTCTTAAGTATACCCAGTCAAATTCCGTATGCTTTGCCGTTGACGGTCAGGCTATCGGAGTCGGCGCCGGTCAGCAGTCAAGAATTCACTGCACCCGTCTTGCCGGTTCAAAGGCTGATACATGGTTCCTTCGTCAGGCGGATAAGGTTCTTAATCTTCCTTTCAGAGAGGATTTAGGTAGACCCGAGAGAGATAATGTAATCGACGGATATATTAACCAGAATGAAGAGGATGTTTGCGCTGACGGCAATTGGCAGAAGTACTTTACAGTTCAGCCCTCACCGTTTACAAGAGAAGAGCAGAGAGCTTATCTTGATACAGTAAGCGATGTTGCATTAGGTTCCGATGCATTCTTCCCGTTCGGAGATAATATTGAAAGAGCTTATAAGAGCGGCGTAAAATATATTGCAGAGCCGGGCGGTTCTATTCGTGACGACCTTGTAATTGAAACCTGCGATAAATACGGAATTGCAATGGCGTTTACGGGTATGAGATTATTCCATCATTGATTTTAGGAGAGAAAAAATGTTGTTTTTAGATGAATTGAAAAAATATGACGAAGAGGTTTTCGAGGCTTGTAACGCCGAGCTTTTACGTCAGCAGGGTAATATTGAGTTAATTGCTTCCGAAAATATTGTTTCAAAGGCTGTCTTGCTTGCTATGGGAAGCGTGCTTACAAATAAATATGCGGAAGGTTATCCTGCGCACCGTTATTACGGTGGATGTCAGTGCGTTGACGTTGTTGAAGAAATAGCAAGAGAAAGAGCAAAGCAGATTTTCGGCGCGGAGCATGCCAATGTTCAGCCTCATTCGGGCGCAAACGCTAACCTTGCAGTTTTCTTTGCGCTTCTTGAACCCGGCGATACCGTTATGGGTATGAATCTTGCTCACGGCGGCCATCTTTCCCACGGTTCACCCGTAAATATTTCAGGTAAATATTTCAATATCGTTCCTTACGGCGTAAATCCCGTAACTGAAACAATTGATTATGATGAAATGGAAAGAATTGCTCTTGAATGCAAGCCAAAGCTCATTGTTTCGGGCGCGTCCGCTTATTCAAGAATTATTGATTTTAAACGTATCCGTGAAATCTGTGACAAAGTCGGCGCTTATATGATGGTCGACATTGCTCATATTGCCGGTCTTGTTGCCGCAGGTCTTCATCCGTCACCCGTTCCTTATGCGGACGTAGTTACTACAACAACGCACAAGACGCTTCGCGGACCCAGAGGCGGACTTATTCTCTGTAAAGAAAAATATGCTAAACAAATTGATAAAGCTATTTTTCCCGGAACACAGGGCGGTCCGCTTATGCACATAATAGCGGCTAAGGCTGTTGCCTTCGGAGAAGCTCTTACTCCTGAATTTAAGGATTATCAGCAGCAGATTATTACTAATGCAAAGGTGCTTTCCGAGGATTTACTGAATGAAGGCTTTAAGCTTGTTTCAGGCGGTACTGACAACCATCTTATGCTTCTTAATCTTATTCCGTTCGGAGTAACGGGTAAAGACCTTGAAAAGCGTCTTGACGAGGTTCATATTACTGCTAATAAAAACGCAATTCCTAACGATCCCGAAAGTCCCTTCATTACAAGCGGTCTTCGCGTAGGTACTCCTGCAGTTACTACAAGAGGCTTTAAAGAGCCTGAAATGCATTCAATTGCAAAATGGATTAAGGATATAACAGTTGATTTTGAAGGAAATAAAGACAGAGTTCTTTCAGAGGTTAAAGAGCTTTGCGATAGATTTCCCATTTATTGATTAGAGGAAATAATATGAAATTACTCGTTGTCGGTTCTGGCGGACGTGAACACGCCATTATAAAGCAGCTTAAGAAAAATAAAAACGTTGAAGAAATTTATGCTTTACCCGGAAACGGCGGTATAGCTGCCGATGCCGAATGCGTTAACATTGGTGCAAAGGATATTGACGGAATAGTCGAGTTTGCGTATAATAATAAAATCGATTTTGCCGTTGTAGCGCCTGATGACCCGTTAGTGCTTGGCTGTGTTGACACGCTTGAGGCTCACGGCATTCCTTGCTTCGGTCCCGAAAAAAAAGCGGCAATAATTGAAGGCAGTAAGGTTTTTTCAAAAAATTTTATGAAAAAGTACGGTATCCCTACTGCTGAATATGAGGTATTTTCTGATATTGACAGCGCTTTAAAATACCTTGAAACTGCACCAATTCCAACAGTCATTAAAGCAGACGGCCTTGCTCTCGGAAAAGGCGTAATTATCGCATTTACAAGAGAAGAGGCAATTGATGCGGTTCATTCAATGATGGAGGACAAAATCTTCGGAGAAAGCGGAGCAAATATTGTTATAGAGGAATTTCTTGAAGGACCCGAGGTTTCCGTTCTTTCATTTACAGACGGGAAAACAGTTGTTCCTATGATTTCTTCAATGGACCATAAAAGAGCGCTTGATAACGACAAAGGTCTTAATACCGGCGGTATGGGAACGGTTGCTCCTAATCCTTATTACACAGATAAAGTAGCCAAGGAATGTATGGAAAAGATTTTCATTCCTACAATGGAGGCTATGAACAAAGAGGGGAGAACCTTTAAAGGCTGTTTGTATTTCGGACTTATGATTACAAAGGACGGTCCGAAGGTAATTGAATATAATTGCCGTTTCGGCGACCCAGAGACCCAGGTTGTTCTTCCGCTTTTAAAAACTGATTTGCTTGATATTTTTATGGCAGTCAGAAATGAGAAATTAAGCGAAATAAATGTTGAATTCTCTGATGAAAACGCTTGTTGTGTAATTATGGCGTCTGACGGATATCCAAAAAAATACAATACTGGTTTTGAAATAAAATTACCTGAAGAAAACGAGTTTGAAATTTTTATTGCAGGTGCCAAAAATTCCGACGGTAAGCTTCTTACAAGCGGCGGAAGAGTACTTGGAGTTACCGCAAAGGGAAAAACACTTCAAGAAGCAGTTGAAAAATCTTACAGGGCAGTTTCTCAAATCAGCTTTGAAAATGCTTATTACCGTAAGGACATCGGTAAAAGAGCTCTTATGGCAAATAAATAAAGGGGATTTATATGGTTTACAGAATATTTGTTGAAAAAAGAGAAGGACTCAGAAATGAAGCCAACGCTTTAAAGAACGATATTATAAATACTCTCGGAATAAAACTGGATTCGCTTCGGATTCTTAACAGATATGATGTTGAAAATATTGAAAGCGAATTGTTTGACTATTCGGTAAAAACTGTTTTTTCCGAGCCGCAGCTTGATATCGTCACGCCCTCACTTATTTACGGTGAAGGTGACTTTGTTTTTGCGGTTGAATATCTTCCGGGTCAGTTTGATCAGCGCGCTGATTCTGCGGCACAGTGTATTCAGATTATTTCTCAAAAAGAAAAGCCTCTTGTTAGGACTGCAAAGGTATATGTTCTTTCGGGAAATATAAGTATTGATGATGTAAACCAAATTAAAAAATATGTTATTAACCCCGTTGAAGCAAGAGAAGCAACTCTTGACACTTTTTCAACTTTAAAAACTCAATATGAAATTCCCACTACTGTTGAAACACTTGACGGATTTATTGATTTTAACGATAATCAGTTGAATGATTTTGTCGTTAAGTACGGTCTTGCGATGGATTTTGACGACCTTAAATTCTGTCAGAATTACTTTAAGAGCGAAAACAGAAATCCAACTATTACGGAAATCCGTATGATAGATACATATTGGTCCGATCATTGCCGTCATACAACGTTTTTAACTACAATTGACAGCGTTAAGTTTGAGGACGAACTGCTTGAAAAGGCTTATAATGATTATATTGATGTCAGAAAAGCAATTAACAGAACAAAGCCTATTAACTTAATGGACCTTGCAACAGTTACAACGAGATATCTTAAACAGCAGGGTAAACTTCCTCTTCTTGATGAATCGGAGGAAATCAATGCATGTACCGTTAAAATGAAAATTAAGGTTGATGGTACAGACGAAGACTGGCTTTTGTTATTTAAAAATGAAACACATAACCATCCGACTGAAATTGAACCTTTCGGCGGCGCGGCAACGTGTATTGGCGGAGCAATTCGCGATCCTCTTTCAGGAAGAAGCTATGTTTACGCCGCAATGCGTGTAACGGGAGCTGCAAACCCTCTTAAACCGTTTAATGAGACGCTTGAAGGAAAACTTCCGCAGAGGAAAGTCGTTACTACTGCCGCCGCAGGATACAGCTCATACGGTAACCAGATAGGTCTTGCTACAGGTCAGGTTGATGAAATTTATCATAAAGGCTATGCGGCAAAGAGAATGGAAATCGGCGCTGTAATTGCGGCTGCGCCTGCTGAAAATGTCCGCCGTGAAAGACCTGTTGACGGAGATATTGTTATTCTTTTAGGTGGTAAAACCGGACGTGACGGATGCGGCGGAGCTACTGGCTCTTCAAAATCTCATACTCTTCAATCGCTTGAAAGCTGCGGTGCGGAGGTTCAAAAGGGTAATGCTCCCGAGGAAAGAAAGCTTCAAAGGCTTTTCAGGAATAAGGAAGCTTCTCTTCTTATCAAACGCTGTAACGATTTCGGCGCAGGCGGCGTTTCGGTAGCTATTGGCGAACTCGCAGACGGACTTGAAATTAACCTTAACGCTGTTCCGAAGAAATATGACGGACTTGACGGCACGGAGCTTGCCATTTCCGAATCGCAGGAAAGAATGGCGGTTGTTGTTGACCCGAAGGATGTTGATAAATTCAAAGAGCTTGCATTTAAAGAAAATCTTGAAGCAACAGTTGTTGCCGTTGTAAAAGACGAGCCTCGTCTTAAAATGAACTGGAACGGAAAGACAATTGTCGATATTTCCCGTGATTTTCTTAATTCAAACGGCGCTGAAAAGCATATTGATATTTGTCCTGAAAAGTTAACTGACTATAAAAAGAACATTCCCGTTGACTTTGAAAACGGTTATAAAGAGCTTTCGGGTGACCTTAATGTTTGTTCGAAGCGCGGTCTTTCGGAGCGTTTTGACTCAACTATCGGCGCAGGTACTGTTCTTATGCCGTTTGGCGGAAAAAATCAATTAACGCCGATTCAGACAATGGTAAATAAAATTTCCGTTGAACAAAAGCATACTGATGACTGTTCGTTTATGGCTTACGGGTATAATCCGTTTATTACTGAAAAAAGCCCTTATCACGGCGCTTATCTTGCAGTTATTGAATCCGTTTCGAAGCTTATTGCATCGGGCGCAACCTTTAACGAGGTATATCTGACATTCCAGGAATATTTTGAAAAACCGAATAAGGATTCAAAACGTTGGGGAAAGCCTCTTGCTGCTTTGCTCGGCGCGTTTGAAGCGCAGAAAGAGCTTAATATTGCGTCCATCGGCGGTAAGGACTCAATGAGCGGAAGCTTTGAAGATATTGACGTTCCGCCCACTCTTGTTTCTTTTGCCGTCACTCACGATACGGTTGACAGAGTGGTTACTCCCGAGTTTAAGGGAGGCGGTCATAAGGTTGTCCTTATTGAAACCGATTATAATGAGAATAATCTTCCCGTTACTTCAAGCTTACTGAAGAATTTTGAAACAATTGATTCACTCATTAAAAGGGGAGAGGTTTTTTCCTGTTACACACCGACTTACGGCGGAATTGCCGAAGCAGTTCTGAAAATGGGAATTGGTAATGACATTGGCTTTGAATATTCCGATTTGTCAAACGAGGAAATCTTCGGTTATAAATACGGCTCGTTTATTGTTGAACTTAAAAACGATATCGATGTCGGTAAATTATTGGGTTACACAATAAATGAAAAGGTAATTAAGAAGAATAATCTTTCTCTCGACCTTGAAGAGCTTAAGGATATTTATGAAAATAAGCTTGAAAGCGTATTTACCTGCAATATAAAGCAGGATGGCATTAAAAAAGAAAACTTCTCTTTTAAAGCTGACAAACGTGTTTCACCTGCAATTAAATGCGCTAAACCAAAGGTTCTTATTCCCGTTTTCCCGGGCACTAACTGTGAATTTGATACTGCAAAGGTGCTTCGTGACGCAGGCGCTAATCCGGAGATTATAGTTATTAACAACCTTTCTTCAAGTTCAATTGCGCAGTCTGTTGAGCATTTTGCGAATGAGCTTAAAAATGCGCAAATAGTATTTATTCCGGGAGGCTTTTCCGGCGGTGACGAGCCGGACGGATCGGGTAAATTCATAACTGCATTCTTCAGAAATTCCGCAGTTAAGGAACAGGTAACCGATTTACTTGAAAACCGTGACGGACTGATGTGCGGTATCTGTAACGGATTCCAGGCTCTTATAAAGCTCGGTCTTGTTCCTTACGGAAAGATTATTGACACTGACGAAAACTGTCCGACGCTTACCTTTAATACAATTAACCGCCACCAGTCAAGGTTAGTCAGAACACGAATTGCCTCAAATAAGTCACCCTGGCTAATGAATACAAATGTCGGTGATATTTATACAGCTCCGATTTCTCACGGCGAAGGTAAATTCTACTGTTCCGAGAAGCTTATAAGGCAGCTTGCTTCGAACGGTCAAATAGCAACACAGTATGTTGACCTATACGGCAACGCAACCGACGATATTCATTTTAACCCTAACGGTTCTGCTTTTGCAGTTGAAGGTATTACTTCTCCCGACGGCAGGGTATTCGGTAAAATGGCTCATTCCGAGCGAATCGGTCACGGACTATATAAAAATGTTGACGGAGTATACGAAATGGGTATGTTCCGTTCGGCAGTTGAATATTTTAAATAATAAAAAAAGACAAAAGAACACGCAAGCCGTGTTCTTTTGCATTTATATCGCTATGAAGAAAATACTTACATTTTTATATCCTAATAAGGACGGTAAAAACCGACTGTATATACTTGATAATATTCGCGGTTTTACCGTTCTTAATATGATTCTCTATCACGCCTTATATGACGCGGTATATCTTTGCTCGTTTAAAATTACCTGGTATGAGGGAAAAGCTGGGTTAATATGGGAATTTTTAATTTGTTCTGTCTTTATTTTACTTTCGGGATTATGTATGAATCTTTCCTCTCATCCGTATAAAAGGGGATTGACCGTATTTTTATCGGGTTTAATTGTCAGTGCAGTTACTCTTGTTTTTATTCCCGAAGAAAAAATTTTATTCGGTGTGCTTACATTTTTAGGATGCGCAATGCTGTTTACAGCTCTAATCAGTAAATTATTAAATAAGGTTAATCCGGTATTTTTACTGATACTTAATGTACTGCTCTTTATTTTTACATTTAACATAAATAACGGATATGTTGGCTTTTTTAATTTAAACAAAACCGTTCTTCCGTCTTTCCTCTATAAAGGTTATTTTATGACGTTTCTCGGTTTTACTGATTTAAGCTTCTTTTCATCCGATTATTTTTCATTTATTCCTTGGATTTTTCTTTTCATTTCGGGTTATGCTTTTGGAAAAATTGTTGATATAAAATCTGCTTCACTAAATGTTGAAAAAGGAAATAGGCTGTTATCTTTAAGAATCCCTGTTCTGACTTTTATCGGTCAAAGGGCGCTTCTTATTTATTTAATCCATCAACCCTTGCTTTATTTAATAGTTTTAATTATAAACCGATATAATACTTGAATTATCTGTTTTTTATGCAAGTCTTACAATAGAATTTAATAATCTTTGTGCAACTTTTTTGGATTTTGTCACAAGTTTGTCACAATTGGGTGTTATTATAAATTTGAAAGGCGGTGCAAAAATGAAAAAAGTTCTTTCAATTTTACTTGTTTTTTGCTTAATTGCTAATATATTGCTATTATTTGTTTACGCTGCTCCGTTTACTGACGAGATTTCCTTTGATAAGTTTACGGACGGTTTTGTTGCGGTTAAAAACAATTACGATAAAGAGTATATCGGAGATATTGTTATTAAAAACGGAAAATCATATTACACTAAAAAAGGCGAGGTAATTCCGTTTAAGGATACCGAGGAGAAAATAAACATAAATGATACGAGTGATGATATCCCGATAGAGGTTTTCGAAGGTATCTTCAGCGAGCAGGATTTTGTGAAATCGGAAAAAGTCTCGGTAAAGGAATATGCCGAGGAGTTGGGATTTAAAATAAAGGTCAAGGATGACGAAACAGTTATTAAAAATCCCTATCAGACAAACAGACTTATTGTTAAATCAAAGTACAGTATTAACTGTCTTGACGCTGTAGAGGTTGTTGAGGGTTATAATGATTTACATATAGTTCAGTTTGATGATCTTGAGAGTACTCTTGACGCACTTGAGTATTATGAAAATAACTTACTGGTTGATTATGTTGAGCCTGACCTTGTTATGAAGGTTCAGACTACTATGCCTCGTTACAATAACCATTTTTCCTGGGGTTCAAATTACATTGGAATTGATGAATATGTTGACTCTTTTGACGGAAATCTTGACTCCTTTTATGATGTTACAGTCGGTGTAATAGATACCGGCATTGACTATAACCATGAACTGTTACTCGACAGAGTTGAACGCACCTATTTTAACGCAAGCGGATCGGGTAATGCGGATGACGAATATGACGACCACGGTCACGGTACACATGTTGCCGGCATAGTTTTTGACAATACCTCCGACAACGTAAAAATTCGCGCTTACAAATGTCTTGATGACACGGGATACGGACCGCTTTCCAGTGTAGTTCTCTGTATGGAAAAGGCTATTGAAGACGGTGTAGATATTATCAATATGAGCCTTTCTGAAGAGGGTACTTCCGATGTTATGGCTGATACGGTACAGACCGCTATAAATAACGGAATAACTGTTTGCGTGGCTGCCGGTAACGATTCCGATGATGCTGCAAACTATACGCCTGCGAATATCCACGCCTGCGTCACGGTTGGAGCCTTGGATCCGCTGTTGGGGACTGTTACTGACTATCATCTTGCATCATTCTCTAACTACGGTTCCTGCGTTGATGTTGTAGCACCCGGAAAAACTATCGGAAGCACCTTTACGGGAAATACATATCAAACTTTGAATGGTACGTCAATGGCATGTCCCTTTGTTTCTGCCGCATTTGCAATGTTCCTCTCGTATGACAACACTCTTACGACCGATGAAATGATGACAATAATGAGAGAGCATAAGAGAACGGACTGGAGGTATGACAGCGCTACTCCCGTATCGAGTGCCTTTGCGGTATATATCGGCGGATATATTTTCTCTATACCTCATACAAAACAACCGGAATTCAGCGTCCCCGAGGGAGTTTATTCCAATAATGTCACTCTTGCAATTACCTGTCCCGAAGAGACCGGTGCAAATATTTATTACCTTCTCAACGATGACGGAAGTAATGAAAATATTACTCAAAGAGGTACTCTTTATACAGAACCCTTTGTTTTAAGACAAACGACTACGGTTAAAGCAGTTGCCATTTGCGGTGACAAGCTTGAAAGCGAAGCGGTTACTGCTACATATACAATTAACAAAAATTATAATAATCCGAATGAAGCCTATTACATAATTGATGAGAATGGGTATATATCTCTTTATGACGGTCCCGAGACAGATGTAGTTGTTCCAGACTCTGTTGACGGGAAAAAAGTTGTCGGAATTAAAGATGGAGGCGCTTTTAAGGATAATAGCACTATAAGATCCGTTGTTTTGCCTTCAACCTGTACCTATATTGGTTCTGACTCTTTCAGAAACTGCTCTAATCTTGTCGAAATAAGCGGTGAGGGAGTAGATACAATTCATTTCAACGCCTTTGACTGTTGTACCTCTTTGACCGATGTTGATTTTGAAAACCTTTCAATAATCAGGAATTACGGGTTTTATAAATGCAATAATCTTTCAAACATAAGTTTTGACGGTGTGACATATTTAGGAAAATATGCTTTGAGTTATTGTAACATGATAACCGAGGTGAGCAGCGATACTATCACAAATGTCAGCGATTATTCATTTTATTATATGAATGGATTAAATACGGTAAATCTTCCGAATGTTACAAATATTTCTAAAGGCTGTTTTTCATACTGCAATAATCTTAAAAATATTAACTTACCTAAAGTTACAAATCTTGATTCAAAGGCATTTGAAAAATGTATTGCTCTTGAAAAAATATTTTTGCCTAAACTTAAAACTATGGACTCCGGAGGATATCAGTTTTCGGAATGCAATATGTTATCCGAGGTTGATTTTCCGAATTTTACGGGCTCTATTTTCGGCTATTGTTTTAATAATGATACCAGTCTGAGCGTTGTAAAGCTTCCAAAAGCGTATGCGTCTTATAATTACTCCTTTAAAGGTTGCAATAATCTTTCAATGCTTTATATTCCAAAGGCTAAATACATTCACGCTTTAGCCTTCTGGAAGTTAGCGACGGACAGTTACAATGACAAGGAGTTTGTTATTTTTGCTCCTAATCTTGTTTGGTTAAAGAGTGTTCCGTGTTATACTGACGTTAAGGTTTTCTGCTCGGAAAAGCTTATCACAATTACAAATGCGGACTTAAACGATAATGTTATTCCCATTTCGTTTTATGCTCCTTCGGGCTCTACTGCTCAAACCTATGCCGAAGAGCAAGGCTTTAACTTTACCGACAGTTATAACCTTACTAATGATGTGCTTGAAACTGTTGAATTACGGATGGACGGTATCAGGTTTTCTTCTAAATGGGACGATCCGTTCGGATTAAATGAATATGCGAACGCAATTTCGTATGGGTTCGAATATACCGTTGGTGAAGAAAGCTATACTGTAGAAGCAACTAATATTTTAGAAAACTCAAATAATGATGTCAGCTTTAATCTGGTGATAAGTGAAATTCCGAACGATAAAGTTAAAGAAACAATTAAGGTTCAAACCGTAGTTACCGTTGACGGTATGATTTTCAAAAAATCGGATAGACAAACAACTTACTTTGAATTAGCAAGAGATCCTGTTTACAGAGGCGGCTTAAATATGAAAGAGGATTTCTTACTTAACGATGAAGATATTCAAAAGCTTATTGATTTGTCAATAGGCGTTACCGATCCGTCTTCAATAGATAATTTCTCGTTATGTGATATCAACAGCGACGGAGTAATTGACGGATTTGATGTCTCGTTATATGATAAGTCTATAAAAGAGTATTGTCGTACTTTACCTTCGGATAATTTTGTTTCTTACACAATAGCCTAATTTAAAGACTTATAAACTTATTAAATAGGTGAAAAATCTACTTTAAGTAGACCTGATTTTTCTCATTTTAATTGAAAAGATACTTACGAAATATTAAAATATTTTCGGACGTTATAATTTGTATTTTATTGGTGGTGCAGGAATGAAAAGAATAATTGCCGTATTGCTTTCGGTATGTCTTTTATTGAATATATTGCCGTTATTTACCTTTGCCGTTCCTATGACAAAGGAAATTACGCTTGATGAGTTCGCAAAAAAGCTTAAGACAATTCAGGAAAAGTATGATAATGAATATGCAGGCGAAATTGTAATTAAAGACGGCGAGAGTACATACGACCTTGACGGCGAAGAGGTCAAAATTACCGATGAAAGCGGAAAAACGGCAACAGCGCAGGTAAACGACGGTGAAATTGAAATTCCGTCTTCTGTTCTTGAAGAAAACTGCGTTGAAAGCAATTCTCTTAAAAAGAAAGCAAAGAAATCCGCTTCAACGAAGGATTTATCCGACTACGCGGAAGAGCTCGGCTTTGAAATAACCGTTGACAATGAAACTGCTGTTCTTTCCCAGCCTTACCAGACCCACAGACTTATTGTAAAATCCGAATTTAACATAAATACCCTTGACTCTGTTGCTTCGGTCGAAGGGTATAACGGACTGCACATTCTGCAGTTTGACGACCTTGAAAGCACACTTTCTGCACTTGAATACTACAAGGGATTAAATACAGTCGAATATGTTGAACCCGACTCGGTAATGGCAGTTTGCGATTACGAAGGGGAGGCAGGAGTTTCCTCTTACGGCTGGCATCAGTCCTGGGGAAGCACTTATGTAGAATATGACGCTTTTATTGAAACATTAGTTGACACGTCGGTTAGTCCTATTGACACGTCAAATCTTCCGCAGATAGTTGTTGCTGTTGTGGATTCGGGAATAGAACTGACCCACGACTTTTTACAGGGAAGAATAATTCCAACGGGCTTTAATGTTTCACTTTCAGGTGACAGTAATTCCGAAAACGACGACCACGGTCACGGAACTCACGTTGCAGGAATAGTAGTTGACAATACAACCGATAACGTAATGGTAAGCGGATACAAATGCCTTGACGATACGGGATACGGTCCGCTTTCAAGCGTATGCGCTTGCGTTGATAAGGCAGTTGAGGACGGAGTAAACATAATCAACCTCTCCTTAAGCGAAGAGGGTTGGTCGGATTTGATGAACGAATCCGTACAAAACGCTAAAAATCACGGAATTACCGTAATAGCTGCAGCAGGAAATGACGCTGTTGACGCGAGCACCTGTAACCCTGCGAATATTGACGAATGTATAACAGTTGCGGCAATGCAACAGACGAATACGGGCTACTCTATGGCAGCGTTTTCGAACTGGGGAGACGTTGTTGACATAATCGCACCCGGTAAAACGATAGGCAGCAGCTTTTTGAATAATTCAATGCAGTCGCTTGACGGAACCTCTATGGCGGCTCCCTTTGTCGCCGCGGCTTGCGCGCTTTTACTGTCAGAGGATACGACAAGAACAACTGATGATATGTTAGCCTATTTTACGGCTAATACAAAGACAAATTGGACAAAGCCCACTGCGGTTGATTCCATTCCGATATGTCTTTGTAACTGCGTTGCGTTGCATATGGGAACAAATTCGGGTTCAGTCGAGATACGCACAGCAAAGCCTGTTTTCAGTGAAATGTGCGGAGATTATGAAAACGTGGTAACGGTAACAATTACATGTCCCGAAGAAGCGGAGATTTACTATACCACAAACGGAAGAGTGCCAACGGAAAGCTCAAAGGGTACATTGTATAGCGGACCTCTGACATTCAGAAAACCGACCGGACTTTACGCAATAGCTGTTGCTGACGGTAAGCAGATAAGCCTTGCAAGATACGCTTATTATAAAATCACCACAACGGAAATAACCGAGGATAACTTTGTTGTAAACGACAACGGATATCTTACGTCCTTTATAGGTACCTCTACGGATATTACCGTACCCGAAAAAGTGAGAGGGATTACGGTAACGGGTATTGCCTCTTCTGCATTCAGCAGTAATAAGAATATTGTCAACATCAGCTTGCCCGATACCGTGAAAACCATTGAAGCAAACGCTTTTAAAAGCTGTTCCGATTTGGAAAACGTAACGGGTAACGGTATTATTTCCGTCGGGAATCATGCGTTTAGTAATTGCTCAAGTTTAAGGAGTTTAGGCAACCCGAAAATAATCAGTGTAGGCGAATTTGCTTTCAGCGGCTGCAATGAGCTTGCAGATTTTGACTTTTCTGCGCTTACAACCGTGAAACAGTATGCGTTTCAAAACTGTCGTCTTATAAAAAGCATAGTGAACGACAAATTAACGTATATCAACGAAGGCGCGTTTAAAAATATGACGGCGCTTGAAACAGTTGATTTGAGTAATGTAACCGGTATCGCACAGCGCGGCTTTGACAGCTGTACAAAATTATACAGCGTTAATTTGCCTAAGGTTGCAAGCTTATACGGTTATGCTTTTTATAATTGCAAGGCGCTGGAAAGCATTTGTCTGCCGAGCCTTAAAAACCTTTATTCCGGATACCAGTTTTCAAATTGCTCTGTTTTAAAAACTGTTGATTTTCCCGAGTTTACGGGAAAGCTGCAGGCTTCTCACGCGTTCTGGTCAAGTCCCGTTGAAAGTCTTAATCTTCCCAAGGCTACAAGTATTACGGGTCAGTACTGCTTTAAGGCTGATAGCCTGAAAGTACTTTACATTCCGAATGTTGTTTCAATTTCTTCGGGAGTTTTCAGCGGCTCGGATTTGGAAAGCGTCAACTGCTGTGTATTTGCGCCAAAGGCTCAAACAATTGAAGCCCTGCCCGTCAGAAACGACCTTACGCTTTACTGTACCGAAGCTTTGACTGCTTTGCCCGAAGAATACTCAGGCGGTGTTGCGGTCGTGGCACCGTTAGGCTCTTACGGTGAAAGCTGGGCCGAAGATAATAATCAGGATTTTATTGACTGTTATTCTTTGGCGGCTTCCAATGAGGAAACTGTCGCAGTTTGTAATGACGGATTAAGGTTCAGTTACCGTTTCCCGGCTTCTGCTTCTGATTTTATGTTAAACAGCTATATCAACGAAATCTCTTACGGCTTTGAATATACAATTGACGGCGTTTCGTATTCCGTCGAAGCCGAAAATGTTGAAAATGGTTACTTTAATCTTGTTGTTTCCGATATTCCCGTAAATAAGGTAAATGAGACAATTACGGTTCAGCCCGTGATAAATATTGACGGAATGACATTTAAAAGAGTGGCAAAATCAGCCACATACAGCGGAAAAATGCAGTCAAACGCTTTAAAGAAACTGGACAGTAATATTGACGGAATAATCAACAATGAAGATATAGAGCTTATTACTGATGTTTCATTAGGCTTAATAGACCCTTCAACGCTCTCTTCAAACATTTTTCAAAGAATTGACAGAAACGGTGACGGAGTTGTTGACGGATTTGATATCTCAAAATATGATAGAGATTTGTATGATTATGACTGCTTTGTATTTACTAATGACAATATAGTTTCTTATCCGACGGCATAAAAGTGAAAAAATAAGAAAAAGCCTGTCCTTTCGGACAGGCTTAAATTTTAATAATGACTTATTTCATAGCCTCTTCGACTGCAACTGCAACTGCAACCGTAGCGCCGACCATGGGGTTGTTACCCATACCGATAAGTCCCATCATTTCAACGTGAGCAGGAACTGATGAGGAGCCTGCAAACTGGGCGTCTGAATGCATTCTGCCCATTGTGTCCGTCATACCGTAGCTTGAGGGGCCTGCAGCCATATTGTCGGGGTGGAGCGTTCTGCCCGTGCCGCCGCCGGAAGCTACCGAGAAATAGTTTACGCCGTTTTCAACGCACCATTTCTTATAAGTGCCTGCAACGGGATGCTGGAAGCGTGTCGGATTAGTTGAGTTACCGGTAATCGAAACGCCTACGTTTTCAAGCTTCATTATTGCAACGCCCTCGGGAACGTTGTCAGCGCCGTAGCACTTAACGTCAGCTCTGGGTCCCTTTGAGAAGGGGATTTCCTTTGTGACGGTAACTGTTTCCGAATAGGGGTCGAATTCGGTTTCGCAATAGGTGAAGCCGTTGATTCTTGAAATAATATAAGCGGCGTCCTTGCCAAGACCGTTGAGGATAACTCTTAAGTTCTTTTCACGAACCTTGTTTGCGTTGAGAGCGATTTTAATAGCGCCTTCGGCAGCTGCAAAGCTTTCGTGACCGGCAAGGAAGCAGAAGCATTCCGTCTCTTCGCTCAAAAGCATTTTGCCCAAGTTTCCGTGGCCGAGACCGACCTTACGGTTTTCGGCAACAGAACCGGGAATGCAGAAGGACTGCAGACCGATACCGATAGCCGCAGCCGCGTCGGCAGCCTTTGTGCAACCGCTCTTAATAGCGATAGCTGCGCCGACAGTGTAAGCCCACTTTGCGTTTTCAAAGCAAATAGGCTGGGTTTCCTGAACAATTGTATAAGGGTCAATGCCCTTTGAAGCACAAATATCCTTGCACTCGTCAATGGAGGAGATACCGTACTTTTTCAGGGTTTCGAGGATTTTTGCCTCACGTCTTTCGTAACCTTCAAACTGTGCCATTAGTAATTCCTCCTTCTATTATTCTTTTCTCGGGTCAATGTACTTTGCGGCTTCGTTGAATCTGCCGTAAGTACCGAGTGACTTTTCATAAGCCTCGTTGGGAGACATACCCTTTTTAATGAAGTCTGTCATCTTGCCGAGCGAAATAAACTCATAGCCGATAACCTCGTCATTTTCGTCAAGAGCCATTCTTGTGCAATAGCCCTCGGTCATTTCAAGGTAACGAACGCCCTTTGCCTTTGTGCCGTACATTGTACCGACCATTGAGCGGAAGCCCTTGCCGAGGTCCTCCATACCGGCGCCGACAACAAGACCGTCATCCGAGAAAGCGGACTGTGTTCTGCCGTAGACTATCTGAAGGAAAAGCTCTCTCATAGCGGTGTTGATAGCGTCACAGACAAGGTCCGTATTAAGCGCTTCAAGAACCGTTTTGCCGGGAAGAATTTCAGCAGCCATAGCAGCCGAATGAGTCATACCCGAGCAACCGACGGTTTCAACGAGAGCCTCTTCAATAATGCCGTCTTTAACGTTAAGTGAAAGCTTGCAGGCACCCTGCTGAGGCGCGCACCAGCCAACGCCGTGAGTATAACCTGAAATATCGGTAATCTGTTTTGCTTCAATCCATTTACCTTCTTCAGGAATCGGCGCAGGTCCGTGATGAGGACCTTTTTTAACGCAGCACATTTCTTCAACTTCATGTGAATAGTTAATCATAAATGCGAACTCCTTTATTTTATTGATAAAAATTTACCGAAATTATTATACAACTTAAAAGCATAAAATATCAATAGTAAATATATAATAAAAATTTATATTTACTGAAATTTTTTGCGACAAAATCTACTATTGCGTTAAATTGACATTTGTTTTTTATTAAAGTATAATGAACAAAAAAAGATATAAAGAGGTCTTAAATATGAAAAAGGCTATAATTATTGCGGCAGCTGTAATCGTTGCGGCTGCGGTTGCGGTGACGGTTTATTTCGTTTGGTTCAAAAAACCCGAAATAAAGGTTGACACACCCACAAGTCAGGCAAACGGCGCCGAGCAGTTCGAAAGCGTAAGTAATGAGGAAACCAAAAACAGCTCGGGCTCAATTGTCGGAGTCTGGGTCGGAGCCACGGACGGCGAGTTCTATTATTCTTTCAATGCGGACAAAACCGGTTCCTTTACAATGGGAGACGAGATAAAGACCTTTAAGTATAAGGATAAGGGCGATACGGTAGTTATTACCTTTGACGGAAACTCAAAGGAGCACGAATATAAGTACACGATTGAAAATAACGTGCTCACCATTGAAAACGATTACGGCGTTACTGAAAAATATAACTGGAAATAAAAAGAACGGAGAAAAGATAATTGTCGGGACTGTTGAGCAAATTGAACGGGAGCATTCCCTCTGATCCTCTCGGCGAGGGTGATATGAGCTTAAAAAATGTACGCCTTTCAAGGTTTTGTTACTTTATGGCGTACGCTTTTGAGCTAATTCTGTATTCCCTTCGCGGTCATTTTATGCCTGTAGGAGTTACATATTTTGGTGTATCGGGAGCTAATTTTGTTCTTTTTGCTTACGGACTTGCTTCTCTTGTCGTAATGCTGCTGTGGACTGAAAAATTCACCGCGCTTATTCGTATAAGCGTTGCCGTTACGGCGGTCGGCTTTATTCCGTTTGCGCTTTTGCCTATAGGAAATGTTCGGTTTGTTTTTGCGCTTATTGCGTTTATCGGACTCGGCGGCGCGGTTACAAGCGCCAGGTGCGGCTTTGCTTTTGCGGTTAATAATGTTGAAAGACTTGTAGGCATTGTTATTATGTACTTTGCGTGCGCATTTATCAGGTATATTGATTCCGATACCGCAAATGAGTTAATCTGGGCAAAAATACTGCCGATAGCTGTAATGACGGCGATGTGCGTATGCCTGCTTATGTTTAAGGAAAAGGACTTCGAGGTTAAGGAAATCTCGGACGAAAAGGATACAAAGGGACTTTATTGGGCGCTTGCGTATTTCATCGGCTATTTTGTAATTGACGGCTATATTTGGGGAAATCTTGACAGTGATAACAGACCCGAATACCGTTTTTTACTTTTGGGGCTTCTGATTTCGGGCGTAATACTTTTTGTCGGACTTAAAAGCCTTAAATTAAATGTCTGGCATTTATGGAATGTTTGCTTTGTTTTCTGTATAGTAATGGCTGTTATTACGGCTTTCGGAGAAAACAGCGTTTCAATGAATTTCCGCTATCTTTTTTCGGGTCTGTCGGTAATCGGATGGCCGCTTTGTATCTATATGCTTGTCTGCGCGCAGAGGCGCTTTGCAAGCTATAAGCTGTTAAAGAAATGCACTGTGATTTTTGTGCTTGTTTCTCCCGTTTGCAATTTTTCGGATGATATTTTTGAGGATTATTTCCCGTCTCTTGTTCCGAAAGCGACGCTTGTTGCCGTGCTTACGGTAGTAACGGCTCTGCTTATTTTTTCGCCGTTCAGCTTTAAATATCTTTTCTCAACCGACTGGATTTTACAGATAAGCAAACGCGATATGGAAATCATCAAGGAAAAGGTTGAGCAGGCTGACCGCTTCGGCAAGTACAATTTAACGCCCAGACAAAAGGAAATTGCAATTTTGCTTTTAGCCGCAAAAACAAGGCGTCAGATAGCAGGGGAGCTTGGAGTGAGCGAGTCGACGGTAAAAAATCACGTTTCGGAGCTTTATAAGAAGCTCGGCATAAACAGCAGGGTTGAAATGTTCTCTATTTTCGGTTTGGACGGGAAAGACACCGACTAAACGGTAAAAAATGCAAAAAAACAACCAAATAGACCCAACCTACCCGAATGTCCTAATTGATATAGGACATTCTTTTTTGTATTATTAGAGTGTAATATTATATTTAAACTCTGGTATTATGAGGTGAGTTTATGAAAAATTCAGGATTTAAAAAATTACTTTCAGTGATTATGTGCGTATTGCTCCTGACGGGAACAATGCCCTTTGTCGTTATCGCTCTTGACGCGGTCAGTTACGTTGATGAAAACGGCGACACATATTCGGTAACTGACTATACAATTGTCGAGGCGGATGCTGACGGCAAAATTGCACTTGCCGACGGCTGGAACGTTCTCAATTCAGACGTCAGCGCAACAGGGGAGGTATCTGTTCCGTCGGGTACGGCGAAGCTGATACTTTGCGACGGTTACACTCTCACTGCAACGGGAGGTGTAACGGGCGCGCTCACGGTTTACGGTCAGGCTTTGGGTACGGGTACTCTTGATTCCGACAGCTCATCTGCAAGTACATACGGAATATACGGAAACCCCATAACAATTAACAGCGGTACCGTAAAGGCTGTATCCGCCGTAAACTACTCTGCCATAGGCGGTACAGTTGTAATCAACGGCGGTAAAGTTACTGCAACGGGCGCGCAGAACGGCGCAGGCATCGGCGGTAAAGGCGGTACGGGCGGTATGAACTACGGCACAACCGCAAATGTCACCATAAACGGCGGCGTTGTCAACGCAACGGGCGGAGACTGGAGCCCCGGTATAGGCAACGGCAACAGCACCTCAAGCAACAGCGGCTCTGTTGTAATAAACGGCGGTACTGTTTCTGCCAGGGGCGGTCGTTACGGCGCAGGTATCGGTACAGCCCAGGAAGGCAGAGGTATGAACATCACCATTAACGGCGGCAGTGTTACTGCTTACAGCGGACTGTACGGCGACGGTATAGGCAACGGCTGGATTGTTAACGCCAGCGAAATGGGCACGGTTGACATTAACGGCGGTACCGTTACGGCAACAGGCAGCCAGTGCGGCATTGCAGGAGCGGTTGTTTCGCTTAACTGGACAAACACAACCGATTCCGTCAAGGCTTCGGGCACTAATGCCGCTTATAAGGGCGCAACCAGCTTTACAATTGAAAACGACTATGTTTTTGAGAATACAAAAACTCTTGTAACGACCGACAATATAAACAGCACTAAAATCTGCGCTTATCCCGGTCCTTTTGCGACGGTAAGCTTTGTTGACGATGACGGCGCAACGGCGCTTTACCCGTCTCAAAGGCTCGCTTTCGGCGGAATGGCAACAAGACCGACAGACCCCTCGGGAGTTGGCAAGGTATTTGACGGTTGGCAGCTTAACGGCTCAGACTTTGATTTCAGCACTGCCGTTACAAGCGATATTACGCTTGTCGCTCATTGGTCACCTGCGGCGGCTCTCACCTATATTGACGAAAACGGAGAATTGCAGTCAACAAGCAACTATATCACTCTTGCCGCAAGCACTCAGGCTCAAACGCTTATAAGCGGCTGGTATGCGGTAACAAGCGATATTACAATATCGGAACGAATTACAGTAAGCGGCGACGTACACCTTATTCTTTGCGATAATTTTACTCTTACCGCGCCTAAAGGCATTACCGTAAACAGCGGTAATTCCCTCTCGATTTACTCCCAGACAAATTCGGCAGGCGTGCTTCTTTGCAACAACGTTGCTTCGGGCAACGCAGGAATCGGCAGTAAGTCTAACAACAACTGCGGCACGGTTACTATTAACGGCGGCGCAATTACCGCAAAGGGCGGCGGATATTCGGCAGGTATCGGCGGCGGCCAGAACGGCAAGGCAGGAACAATAACCATTAACTCGGGCACGGTTACTGCTACGGGCTACGGCTCTGCAGGTATCGGCTGCGGCTACAATGCTTCGGGCGGTACAATTACAATTAACGAGGGCGTTGTTGTTGCAAACGGCGGCAGTAACTCGGCGGCTATCGGCGGCGCAGGTTCGTCTTCGCAACGTACAATAATAAACATTAACGGCGGTGACATTACCGCTAACGCCTATACTTATACAAATTCAAGTACAAACGAAACCACCGTTTATTACGGTATCGGCGCAGGCGGCTCTGCAGGCTCGGCAACTATCAATCTCGGCTGGACGGACGACGCTGTCGACAGAATTACAGCAACAAATTATTACGGCACGGTTAATTTTATAGATAACTTTGTTCTTGAAAACACAACCACGGTTGCAACTGTTGACAATATTGACGGCAAAACGATAATCCCTTATGACGGGAATGTTTATACGGTTGATTTTCTTGAGGAGACAGGCTCGACCTCACTTTATCCTCAGAGATTATATGTTGAATGGGATAAGGTCAGCGAGCCTAATAACCCCGTAAAGGACGGCTACAAGTTTGTTGAATGGCAGCTTGACGGCGTAAGATATGATTTTAATTCCGAGCTTAACTCCGACATTATTCTTCGCGCTCATTGGATGGAGGCTCCCGATATCGACTATATCGACGAAAACGGCGAAACGCAGACCGTTCCCGGCGGCAGCTATTCGTTTATTGAATCAACTGACGAAGCTCTCACTATTACGGACGGCTGGTACGTCTTTATGGGCGACGTTACACTTTCAAAACGCGTTATCGTAAACGGCACGGTCAATATTATCCTTTGCGACGGATATACTGTCGGTATTTCCAAGGGTATTTCCGTCAGCGAGGGCAATACGCTTAATATTTACGGTCAGCAAAACAGTACAGGTCAGCTTCAATGCACAAGTCCGAATATGTATTGCGCAGGTATCGGCGGCGCAAACTATAGCACACTCGGTACAGTAACCGTTAACGGCGGCGTAATCAATGCCACGGGCGGTGCAAGAGCGGCAGGTATCGGCGGAGGAATGTACTGCGGAGGCGGCAATATTACCATAAACGGCGGTACAGTAAATGCAACTGCAGGCCTTTTTGCGGCGGCTATCGGCACCGGTTACAACTGTACGAACAGTTCAAGGAATACAAATATTGTCATCAACGGCGGTAATATTTCGGCGAACGCGTCTTACGGCTGCGCCATTGGCTCGGGCAATTCGTCTGTCTTCGACACAATAGTCATTAACGGCGGCACTATCGAAGCCAACGCCGGCACAGGCTATGCTGCTATTGGCGGCGACGCAAGGTCAACAGTTGATGTACCGATTACGATTAACGGCGGTACCGTTACGGCGACGGGCGGCAGCGATGCGGCGGCTGTCGGCGGTTCAAGCGGCAAGGATATGAAGGCTGTTGTTATTAACGGCGGCAACTTAACCGCAAACGCAGGCACAAACGGCACGGGTATCGGCGCTGCAACGGGTGTAACAAGTCCGACGGGTGCTGTTACTCTTAATTGGACAGCTGCTTCGGACAGCATTTACGCTTCAAACTATAATGCGGCGTCAATAACGTTCGCAAAGGCTTTCAAGCTCAGCTCTACAGGCACATCGGCTTATGCCAACAGCTCGACGGATAATAATATTGCAGATGCTATTATTATTCCGGATACGAACATCACGGTCAGATTTGTCGATTCGGATGGAATTACCGAATTGGCGCCCTCACAGACCATACCTAATCAAGGTACCGCAACCAAGCCTGCGGTTACGGGAAGATACGGCTTTAATCTTCGTTGGCTGCTTAACGGAAGCGAGTTCGATTTTAACAGCGCTTTGCTTGGCGACACTACGCTTGTTGCTCAATGGGTAGCAGTCACTCCCGTAGATTATCTTGACGAAAACGGCGACGCTGCAACCTGCACGGCGTATTACGAACTGGAAAGCGATACGCTTAACCTCTCGGATGCGTGGTATGTAGTTTCCGGCATTATGTCCTTTAACGACAGACTTACCGCAACAGGTAATGTCAGCATTATTCTTAAGGACGGCGCGGTGTTAGGCGCTCTTAAGGGTATTACCGTAAACGAGGGCGCAACGCTCAATATTTACGTTCAGTCGGGCAGAAACGGTATAATCAACATAACCGCACCTGATTCTGGTGATACAGGTATCGGCAGTACCTCGGGAAATAACGCAGGTACAATTATTATTAACGGAGGCGTACTTGCAGTCAGCGGCGGTGAAGACGCGCCTGCAATAGGCGGCGGCGAAAGCGGCACAGTCACAATTAACGGCGGCGAAATCACCGCAAACGGACTTGTCGGCGCCTCGGGTTCTGCGAATGAAAGCGGTTACACAATCAATCTTAACTGGCACAATTTAAGCGACAGCTACTATTCATACTATTTCAAGGGTAACATACATCTTCTCAACGATTTCTTCTATCAGGGAACGACTCAGCTTGTTACCGAAAACATCAGCTCAAACACAACTCTTATTCCCGCAACAAACTGTATTATTTATATTGATGAAGTATACAATAAGCAGGCTTGCACGGATTACACGGTGCTTGAGGATTCAACTGCGGAATCTGTGAACTGCGCAAACGGCTGGTATGCCGTGACCGAGGATACAACCCTCACGGGCAGAATTAACGTAACGGGCACGGTAAATCTTATCCTTTGCGACGGCGCAACGCTTGATGTCAGCTACATCCGTCTTGCCACGACCGGCTCGGTTCTGAACATTTACTCTCAGGAGGGCAACACCGGAGCGATTAACGCCGTGGGACAGGTTGCCAATATGGCAGGTATCGGCGGCGGAAACGGTACAAACGGCACGGTTAATATTTACGGCGGCGTTATAACCGCAAAGGGCGGCTCAAGTGCGGCAGGCATCGGCGGCGGAAACAACGGAAACGGCGGAACGGTTCATATTCAAAGAGCAACCGTTAACGCAACGGGCGGCGGAAGCGCGGCAGGCATTGGCGGCGGAATCTCTCATTGCGGCGGCAACATAACAATTAACAGCGGCGCTGTTACCGCAAAGGGCGGCGCATATGCGGCAGGCATAGGCAACGGCTATAACTGCGGCACCGCAACAAGCTTCCGTTTTGATATCACAATTAACGGCGGTACCGTAACTGCATCAGGCGGCTCGGGTACATTAACCAGCGGCTCAACTACGGTTTATATCGCAGGCGCAGGCATAGGCGGCGGCGGAAATTCAAGCAGCCGCGCAACAACAGGTACGGTTACAATTAACGGCGGTAATGTTACCGCAAACGGATGCAAACATGCTGAATCTCAACCGAAAACGGGACTCACAGTCGTAACCGATTCGGCGGGTATCGGCTGCGGAACGGGCGGTACAACCTCTGCGACAAGACCTATTAACCTGTATCTCGGTTGGGATAAGGCTACCGACAGCGTTTATGCCTCGACCTATGATGTCTATAGCATAACCTTTAACGACGATTTCATCCTTCAGGGCACAACAACTCCTGCAACCGATTCAAATATCGACGGCAATACGATTGTTCCCGTAGTTTTCGATTACGATGTAAACGAGGACGGCTACTTTGATATAGTTGATGTTGCGTTTGTAATTAGCGCATCGGTCGGTGAAATTGAAATGACCTCGACCCAGTCGGCGAAGGCGGACGTCAATAAGGATACCGTTGTCGATGCTTTCGACGCGGCGTTCCTTGACAGAAAGCTTATGCTCTACTAAATTAAAATTTAAATCAAAAAGAAAAAACCGTGGTCCTTCGACCACGGTTTTTTCTTTAAGATAAAGGTTTAATTATATTCCGAATAATACTTTTTAATAAGTAATGCAATAATAATTGTGAACGCGCAGCCGCAGCCTGCAACGACAGTGGAAATCGGATGAGTGACTATATTTCCGAGAGCGCCGATACCCTGGAATACGGCAAGAACTATCATCCAGACAAAGGTGATATTTCTGTTCTCAAGGTTGTTGACATTGTTCAGTATGTTTTCGTAACAGCTCTTTACAAACTTATGAATTTTTCCGTATGCAAAGAAATTGAGAACCGCCATTATTGCCGCTGAAATGATAAGCACTAAGCCGACAAACCAGCCGCCCATTGAAACCAGAGAGTCAAGAGGCGTGTCTATCTGCGCGTTGCCCGAAAAGGCGTCAGTGAACAGATTTACCCATTTTGTAAATGAAAAGAAGCAAAGGATTCCCATAAGCGCAAGAAGACCTGCGCAAACGTAGAGAATAACATAATACGCGAAAACAACTCCGCTTAAAACTCTTATTCTCTGGGGATTAGGCAGTCCCTTTTTGCTTTCCGCATAAATTATCCAAAGGAAAACCGTAACAAGAATACCCAGTACGTTAAATCCCGAAAAGCGGTTAAATAAGGGCAAGGCGTTTGCTGCGGTCTGTAAAATACAGGCGGCAAGGAAAAGCTTATCCTTAACAAGTGCGTCCGTTTTCGCAAGAAGCGGATTTATCATCAGCGGCGCTCCCGTTTCAAATACGGGCGTTGGTTCTCCCGTTACGGGAAGCGGCTGTGAAACGCCGCTGTCGGGTGTGCTTTCAGCGACAGGCGCTCCGCAATGGGGACAAAACGCAACATTTCCTTCAAATTCATTCTGACAAGAATTACAACGCATAATACGTCAACTCCTTTTTTGAAATTCGTCTTGATTATATTTTAAAAAATTGTATTTGTCAATTCGCTTTTATAAAAGGAATAATAGGTGAATAATCACACATATTTTATATGGGGTGAGAATAATGAAAAACAAACCTTGGAAGAATTATATTTTCTTTATATTGCTGACCGTTGCGGTCGGTTTTGTCTCGGGTCTTTTAACAAGGGAAGGGACTCAAATTTACAAAGATACAATTACAAAACCGCCCTTGTCGCCGCCTGCAATAGTATTTCCGATAGTGTGGGCAATTCTTTATGCTCTTATGGGCTATTGCGCCGCAAGAGTAAGCCTGACAAACCCGTCAAAGGACAGAAGGAGCGCAATTTATCTTTATTTTGCCCAACTGACCTTCAACTTTTTCTGGAGCATTATTTTCTTTAATTTACAGGCGTTTTTATTCGCGTTCTTCTGGCTTGTCGCGTTGTGGCTTCTGATTTTCTTTACAATTAAGCTTTTCAGAAGGGTTGACAAAACTGCAGGAAACCTTATGATACCCTATCTCGCCTGGGTTACCTTTGCAGGCTATCTCAACCTCGGCGTTTGGCTTTTAAACCGGTAATCAGATTATATTGACAATGGCTCGGTTATCCCGAAGCCATTTTCTTTTTTCTCCGTAATCGGGAATGTATTTTTCAACCTCTGCCCAGAATTTTTTTGAATGGTTCATATATTTAAGGTGACACATTTCGTGGACAATTACATAGTCGATTACGTTCAGAGGACACATCACAAGATAAAGCGAAAAGCATATATTTTTATCCGAATTACACGAACCCCAGCGCGTTTTCGCCTTTGTTATTTTTATCCTGTTATACTCAAGTCCCGAAAGAGACGAATAGTAATCAAGCCGTTCCTTAAAGTAATTAAGCGCAATTGTTTTAAGCATTTTTTCAAGGGATGAAAGGGAATTCTTTTCAGGCAGAAGAATTACCCTCTTGTCAATTGCCGCTTTCTTGTTATCCGTAAAAAGTATTTCAAAATCCTCGCCCAGAAGAGGTATCCTTCCGCCGTCCGATACGCTGTATGAGGAAACCTTGCTTTGGCTCTTATTAAAGCTTTCTGTCGCTTTTTCCAGCCAGCCCTGATTACTTAAAACAAACTCGTTTATTCTTTTTTCACTGCACTTATAAGGCGCGCGGACAATAACCCTGCCGTCCTTATCAAGCGAGAGGGAAAGAGTTTTTCTTTTTGATTTAATTATTTCGTCTGCTTTAATCATAGCTTTATTATATTGTTTATAATCCGTTTTGTCAAAAACGAAAAAGGCTTGAAATATTAAACAAATTATCTTTTGGTATTTTGTAAAAACCTCCAAACTTGCTTTGCACATAGTTACAAAACGGTTTAAATGTGGTAAAATACCCTTATATCAGAAAGAAAATCAAGGAGGAAATACAATGGAATTTCTTACAAAGGAATACTCTTTCCCTTCAAAATCGGGACTTTGTGATATTTTTGCCCAGTCCGTAGCGCCTATGGATTACGGAAAGTTAAAGGGCGTTGTTCAGATAGCTCACGGTATGGCGGAGCACGGCGGACGTTACGGCGAGCTTGCCGCAAGGCTCTGTAAAGCCGGTTATGCGGTCTTTATAAACGACCATGTCGGTCACGGCAAATCCGTTTCAAATGACGATATGCTCGGCTATTTCGGAAAGAAAAACGGATATATGAATTTTGTTGACGACTGTAAGCAGCTTACCGATATTGCAAAAAGCGAATACAAGGGACTTCCCTTTATCTTTTTCGGTCATTCAATGGGCTCGTTTGTTGCAAGGGAGTATACCTCCCATTACGGAAACGAAATTGACGGCGCGGTTTACTGCGGAACGAGCGGACCTAATCCCGGCGCTTCGGTCGGCGGCTCGCTTGCAAATATGATAGCTAAAAGAAAGGGCGAAATGTACCGCTCGGAATTTATAAACAACATCGCTTTCGGTACTTATAATAAAAAGACCGAAAAGAAAACCCCGTTTGACTGGCTTACAAAGGATACGGCGGTTGTTGATAAGTATATTGAGGATCCGCACTGCGGCTTTTTGTTCACCGCTACGGGTTACCGCGATTTGTTTAATCTTCTGCAGTCCGTTTCATCGAAGAAATGGTACACATCCGTTCCTTCCGACCTTCCCATTCTCCTTATGGCAGGCGAGGATGACCCCGTCGGCGCGTACGGAAAGGGCGTAAAGCAGGTTTTCCGCACCCTTAAGGAAACGAAGCATAAAAACGTCACCCTTAACCTTTATCCCGGCGACCGCCACGAAATTCACAATGAGCTTGACAAGGAAAAGGTTGTTGACGACCTTATCAAGTGGCTTGACGGCGTAGTAGGCGAGGGTAAAGAGGCTCCGGTTGAAAAGGCGGTCAATGACGCGGCTGAGGAAATCAACTCAAAGCTCGATGAAGCTGTCCAGAAAACAAAGGAATCCTTTAACGAGGCAATTGAAAACACCTCCGCCGTTGTGGAACAAATCGTTCAGAAAGCGGATGAGCAGGCAAAGGCGGACGCCGAAAGCATTTCTGTTGAGGACAAGCTTATTGAAGAAACTGCCGAGCCCCAGACGGTTGAAGAAATTGTTGCGGAGGAAAGTGCAGAGTAATATGGCGAGTTATACTTTTACACCTCGCGGCGTTTGCGCAATGAAAATCAGCTTTGATATTGAGGACGGCGTGCTTCGAAACGTTTCGTTTCTCGGCGGCTGTGACGGAAATCTTAAGGCGATTTCAAAGCTGCTTGAGGGCGAGGACGCGCAAAAAGCGGTCAATATATTAAAGGGCAACGACTGCCGCGGCAGGGGAACCTCCTGCGCGGACCAGCTTGCAATTGCGGTTGAACAGGCGCTTGAAGAGGAATAATTACAGAAAAAAGGGAGTCGGTCGACTCCCTTTTTTATATATCGCAAAGCCATAAATGAAGCGGCGACATTCTATCGCCGAGAAGAAGAGAAAAGTCTTCACGGGACGGGGAAGAAACAGGGCAGGCGCACTTTTTTATTTTAAGGCATATTTGCCTTTGTCCGTTTTCGTAAAGGGAAAAAACGTTAAAGCTATCTTCTTTAAAACACAGCTTTGCACGGCTTTCGGCTCTTAAAATCAGCGTACAGAAATGCTCGGAGCTTTTGACATAAACCGAAACGGTATTGTCTTTTTCAAAAAGCTCCCGGATTAAACGGTAAAAGCAGTTTTCGAACGCCCTTAAATTCAGGCTGACAACGGCGTTTTCTTCCTGCGGATAAAGACAAATACGCTTTCCTGTTTCAAGAAGATAAAAATCAGCCGCAAGGCACAGCTCCTCAAGTAGTGAATTTAACTCAATACTGTTGTAATTAAAGGAGAAAAAATCCTGCTTTGCCGCTTTCCTTGACCGTATTCTCAACTGCGTTAAAGCCGCTTCCTTTTCTTCGGCGTTAAGTAAGGAGCTTTCAATTAAAAGAAAAAGAAGCTGCGCCTTTTCCCTTAAAAGCGTTTCGTTATAAGCCGAGGTGTCAAGTTCATTAAAAATATCGGATATATCTTTTGCATTCATATAATAATTATTATGCCCATAAATCAGTTTAAATCCACCGCCTTTTTAAGCAGTTTGACAAAAAGTTGTCATTCGTCTTAAAATAACTCAAAAATTACTTGCATAAATTGGCTAAAGGATATAAAATATATAACGCAAGAAAATTAAAATCTATTTTCGGAGGTAACAAATTATGGCAGTTAAAGTTGCAATTAACGGCTTCGGCCGTATCGGACGTCTTGCTTTCAGACAGATGTTCGGCGCAGAGGGTTATGAGGTAGTTGCTATCAACGACCTTACAAAGCCTTCAATGCTTGCTCATCTTCTCAAGTATGATACCGCACAGGGCGGTTATGCAGGCAGAATCGGCGAAGGTCTCCACACTGTAGAGGCTGACGACGAAAACGGCACAATTACAGTTGACGGCAAGACTCTTAAGATTTACGCAGAGAAGGACGCAAAGGATCTTCCCTGGGGCGAAATCGGCGTTGACGTAGTTCTTGAGTGCACAGGTTTCTATTGCTCAAAGGAAAAGAGCCAGGCTCATATTGACGCAGGCGCAAAGAAGGTAGTTATTTCCGCTCCCGCAGGCAATGACCTTCCCACTATCGTTTATAACGTAAACCATAAGACTCTTACAGCTGATGACAACATCATCTCGGCTGCTTCCTGCACAACAAACTGCCTTGCTCCCATGGCTAAGGCTCTTAACGATTACGCTCCCATCCAGAGCGGTATTATGTGCACAATTCACGCTTACACAGGCGACCAGATGATTCTTGACGGTCCTCACAGAAAGGGCGACCTCAGAAGGGCTAGAGCAGGCGCTGCTAACATCGTTCCCAACTCAACAGGCGCTGCAAAGGCTATCGGTCTTGTAATTCCCGAGCTCAACGGCAAGCTTATCGGAGCTGCCCAGAGAGTTCCCACACCCACAGGCTCAACAACAATTCTTACGGCTGTTGTTAAGGGCGCTGACGTTACGGTTGACGGCATTAACGCTGCTATGAAGGCTGCCGCTTCCGAGTCCTTCGGTTACAACACCGATCCTATCGTTTCTTCCGACATCGTCGGTATGAGATACGGCTCACTCTTTGACGCAACCCAGACAATGGTTTCAAAGGTTGCCGATGACCTTTATGAGGTTCAGGTAGTTTCTTGGTACGATAACGAGAATTCCTACACCTCACAGATGGTTCGCACAATTAAGTATTTTGCAGAGCTTGCATAAGAAAAAAACGAAAAATTTTCTTTACGGAAACAGCCGATTTTTCGGCTGTTTTCTGTTTTTCGATAAAGCTTGTTCGACTAACGATAACACGAAAAAATTATCTTAAAAATCTTCAATTTTTTGCTTTACAAACGGCTTTTCGTGTGCTATCATTAGGTTACCGTATTTTGCGGATACTAGTATCTAAAAAAGAAACAAGGAGAGATTTCTAATGAAAAAGATTCTTAGTATAGCACTTGTTGCTGTTCTTCTTCTCGCTTTCGCAGCTCCCGCTTTCGCAGCAGGCATCAATGCAAACGAGCAGAAGCTTCTTGACTATGTTGCTACAGCTTATGTTGTAGACGGTCAGACAATCACTGTTACAGATGACATCGCAGCTCAGGCAAAGAACGCTTTCAACAGCGATTCTATCGATGTTACAGACGCACAGTACAAAGAGATCACCGCTATCCTTGACAAGGGCCTTGCTTATGCTAAGAGCAAGAACCTCACAAAGATCGCTGATCTTCAGAAGGACAGAGAAGCTACTGAGACACTTCTTCAGTACGGTCGTGACGCAGCTGCAGTTCTTGGTTGCACAATCGCTACAAAGGGCTACATCACTGACGCTGACCACGGTCTTGTAATCATTTACGATGCAAACGGCAATAAGATCGCTGAGTTCCATCCCAACCTTATCGCTAAGACAGGCGCTTCAACAACATCCATCGCTATCTGCACTCTTGCTGCAGCAAGCGTACTTGCAGTTGCAGGCGTTAGCGTTAAGAAGTTCCGCAAGGTAGATGAGGACTAATTCCGAACTTAATCGGAAAAGAAAAAACTATCGGGTGAGCTTTTGGGTTCTCCCGATAGCTTTTTTCATAATAGGCTATTTGATAGTTTTCTTTGCCTTGACTCCGATTATTGAACCTGCAAAATCCATTTACGGACTGGCGTTTAAAAATGTCAATGCCGTAACCACTGACAATTTGCAGGGAAAAGATTTGTTCAGTGGCAAAACCGGTGTGTATGAGGGTACAATTAAAGCGAGTGAAATTCACTTTCCCTATGTCGGAGACAAGTGGGGAACTCTCACAGTTCCGAGCATCGGTATAAAGGATATGCCGCTCATTTACGGTGACAGTATGGAAAATCTGCTTAACGGCGCGTGTATGTCGGAGCGTTCGCGCCTGCCGGGTTACGGCAGCGGCACGCTTGTAGCCGGTCATAACTACAATTATTTCCATGAGCTTCAGACAATTGAAGAGGGCGCCGAGGTCAGCGTTGAAACCTATTACGGCTCTTATAAATACAGGGTGTACCGTACCGAAATAATTGACGTATACGAATCGACCTCCTATTGGAACGAGGTATACGGCGATAAAGAGGTTCTTGTGCTTTACACCTGCTATCCGAATAATGCTCTCAGGTCGACTCACTACCGCTTCTTTGCGTTCTGCGAATTTCTTTCGGGACCGAAGATAGACGAGTATAATTGAGGAGGGAGAGACTATGAAAAAGACTGAAAAAATCCGCGGCGTTGTCGCCGTTATACTTTCCTTCCTGCTTTGCATTTGCATATTCGGTTGTTCGGTTCTTCTGGTTTTAAGGGTCACGGCTCTTAATCCCTCGTATGCAAAAGGTACGCTTGTAAAAAGCGGTTTCGGTGAAAAAAAGATTTCCGAGCTTAAAACCCAGCTTGTTTCATACGGAAATGCCTGTAATATAGGCGGAGATTTCTTTGACGGTTTTTTTGAGAGCGTTTTGACGGTTGATTTTGTCGAAAAGGACGTTTCGGATTACTACACGCTTCTTTATTCCGATAAAAACGCAAAGCCTGACTCCTCACGTTTTGAGCAGGCGTTAAAGCCGGCGCTCGTTACCTATGCCGAGCAAAACGGATATAATGACGAAAGCCTGGATGAGGATTTGAACGTAATAACAGGGGAAATGGGTGAGATTTACTCAAATATCCTTTCTCTTCCTGCAAGCTCAACCGTTTATACGCTTATTGCGAGGCTGACAAGATATGTAAACCTTGCGCTTATTGCCGCCGCGGCAGGCGCAGCGGTACTGACGCTGATGATAGTGTTTATGTTCAAACCCAAGGTTCATTCGGTAAGGCATCTCGTTTATGCTTTTTCGGGAGCATTTTTAATGCTTCTTGTCTGCCCGTTATATGTCAGGGTTGCAGGCATTATCGGCAAGGTGAATATCGTAAGCGCGGCGTTGTACTCATTTGTTGTCACCTTTGGCAACGGCGTGCTCAACGCCTTGCTTATTGCTTCGGGAATTTGTCTTGCTTTTACCGTTATTTTTGCGGTTGTTTACAAAAAGCTTTCAAAAGCAGAGGAATAATTAAATAATAAAAAAAATAGCAGTCGGCTGGTAACAACCGACTGCTTTTCTGCTTTTAAACGCTTAATCTTTAAGGACGTCTCTGTAAAGGCGGATGTATTCGTTAGCCGATTTACCCCAGCTGTTGTCACATTCCATAGCGCGCTTTACAAGTATTTTCCAGCCCTTCTTATCCTCGTATCCCTTAAGAGCGCGGCGGATAGTGTAGAGCATTTCGTGGGCGTTGTAGTTTGCAAACGTGAAGCCGTTGCCCTCGCCGCCCTCGCTGTCTGTGATGGAATCACGGAGACCGCCTGTTTCACGGACAATGGGAATTGAACCGTAGCGCAGGGCTATCATCTGCGAAAGTCCGCACGGCTCACTCTTTGAAGGCATAAGGAAAATATCACTGCCTGCATAGATTTTACGAGCCAGAGCAGGGTCAAAGCCGAGACGCAGACCCACTTTTCCGGGATATCTTGCGGCAAGTCCCTTGAAGAATTCCTCATACTCCCAGTCGCCCGAGCCGAGAACGACAAGCTGAACATTGTCATTTGCAATAAGCTCGTCAAGCACAGCCTTACAAAGGTCAAGCCCCTTATGGGAAACAAGGCGAGTTACCATACCGATAATCGGTGTGTCCTTGTCAACGGTAAGACCGAGGTCTTCCTGAAGTCCCTTTTTATTCTTTGCCTTATTAGTCGGCTTTTCTGCGGAGAATTTTGCGTAAATCTTTTCGTCCGTTTCGGGGTTATAGTTGTCAACGTCAATGCCGTTGAGAATACCCGAAAGCTTCCACTCGCGCTGCTTGAGAATCGTGTCAAGACCGTGAGAATACCACGGGTCAAGAATTTCCTTTGCATAAGACGGGCTTACGGTGCAAATCCTGTTAGCCGTCTCAATAGCGCCCTTCATAAAGTTGACGGTCCCGTCATACTCAATTAAGGATGTGTACTGTCCGTCAAGACCTATGACCTCATTGATAAGCTCCATACCGTAAATTCCCTGATACTGGATATTATGAATCGAGAAAACGGTTTTGATGTTTTCGTAGCCCTCACGCTGAGCGTACATAGTGCTGTAGTAAAGAGGAGTGAGGGCCGACTGCCAGTCATTACAGTGGATTATATCGGGCTTAAAATCAATGTAGGGTATCATTTCAAGCACAGCGCGTGAGAAGAACGCAAATCTTTCCGCGTCGTCATAGTAGCCGTAAAGGCCGTCGCGCTTGAAATAATACTGGTTATCGATAAAGTAGTAAATAACGCCGTTGTGCTTTGCTTCGAACACGCCGCAGTACTGTCTGCGCCATGCTACGGGAACGGTAAAGGAAGCAATAAAGGTCATAGAGTCCTTTAATTCCTGACTTATGCCGTCATACATAGGCATAACCACACGGCAGCCGATAAGTCTTTTGCGAAGCGCGGCAGGAAGAGAGCCTGCAACGTCGCCCAGACCGCCTGACGCCATATAGGGGAGAGCCTCGCTTGAAACGTATAATACTTTCATATTTGTTTCTCCTTAAATAATAATTCCCTTTCCTACATAAACGGGGTAGCTCGCGTCACCCGAAAGATGTTTATGAGGTGTGATGGCGACGTTTTTATCAAGGACTACGCAGTTGAGCGATGAACCGTTGCCGATAAAGGAATCCTGCATAACAATTGAATTCTTTATAACAGCGCCCTTTTCAACTCTTACGCCTCTGAAAAGAATTGAATTTTCAACCTCGCCGTCAATTATACAACCGCTTGAAATGAGCGAGCCCTTGACCGAGGAGCCTAGTCCGTAAATAGCCGGCATATCGTCTCTTACCTTTGTATAAATCGGTCTTTCGCTGTCGAAAAGCTCGTTGCGGTTTTTGATGTTCAGAAGCTCCATGCTAACGGAATAGTAGCTGAGCATTGAATCTATCATTCTTACAAAGCCCTTTGCTTCAAAGCCGCAGATTTTAAGTCTTGAAACGTTACCCTTGAGAAGGTCTCTTTCGAGCGAATCAAAATTCTGGCTGACTGCGTCGTTGAGCAGTCTTTCAAGAAGCTGCTTTGACATATAAATAATGTTTGCGGAATAATTTACCTTTTCATCCTTCGGCGGATTAAAGGTGATATCCTTAACTGTGCTGCCGTCCATATCGAATACCATAAGGCTGTCAAGCTCGGGAGCAATTCCGTTTTGATATACAATAGTAATATCGGCGCCGTTTGCCTTATGGAAATCGGCAATTTCGTCAATATCCATATTCCATATAACGTTACAGTCGGAAAGCAGGACGTATTCCTCATTCGACTGCGAAATAAAGGAGCTGATACCCTTTATTGACTGAAGCTTGTTGCCCGAGGTGCTCCTTCCGAAAAGTGAGAAGGGGGGAAGAATATACATACCCTCCGTCTTTCTCGAAAGGTCCCACGGCTTACCCGTGCCGAGATGGTCCATAAGCGACTGATAGTTGCTCTTTGTGATAACGCCGACCTTTGTTATGCCGGAATTTACCATTGTCGAAAGGGCAAAGTCGATAAGACGGTATCTGCCTGCAAACGGAACGGAACCCATTGTGCGAAGTCCCGTCATTTCACTTAAAACCTCGTCATAGGCGTTGGAATAGATAATTCCGAGTGTATCCTTGCCTGCCATATTATTCCGCCTCCTTTACGTTTTCGCTTATCATTGCTTTGGGCTCAACCGATGCGCCCCTGCCTACCGTTATTCCTTCGCCGACTACAGCTACGCCCCAGTTTTCAAGGTTATCCATTTCCTCGGGACGTTTGCCGACTACCGCGTTTTCTTCAATAACAGCGTTTTCGCCTATAATAGCGTACTGAACCGTAGCGCCGGATTTGACGACTGTACCGGGCATTACAATTGAGTCGCGTACAATTGCGCCCTCTTCAACGGTAACATTCGCAAAAATTACGGAGAAATCGATTTCGCCGTCGATTACGGAGCCGTCGGAAATCATTGAATTCTGAACCTTTGCTTTAGTTGAAACATAGTGCGGAGGAGCAACGGGATTACGGGAATAGATTTTCCAGTTCGAGTCGCTTAAGTCAAGGTCAACCTTCGGGTTGAGAAGGTCGAGGTTCGCCTCCCACAGACTGTCTATGGTTCCGACGTCCTTCCAGTAGCCGTCAAACCTGTATGCGAAAAGTCTTTCGCCGTTTTCGTGCATAGCGGGGATTACGTCATGACCGAAGTCGTTTGAAGAATTCGGGTTTGCTTCGTCGTCAAGAAGATACTGACGAAGCTTTGACCAGGTGAAGATGTAAACGCCCATTGAAGCCTTGTTGGATTTCGGATTTTTCGGCTTTTCCTCAAAGGCTGTAATTTTACCGTCGTCATCAACAAACATAAGACCGAAGCGTGACGCCTCTTCCCACGGAACCTCAAGCATTGCTATTGTGCAAGCCGCGTCCTTTTCCTTATGGAAATCGAGCATTTTTGAATAATCCATCTTATAGATATGGTCGCCCGAAAGGACGGCAACATATTCGGGATTATATCTGTCAATAAAGTTGATGTTCTGATAAATCGCGTTTGCCGTTCCCTTGTACCATTCGCTGCCCTGAATCTGCTGATAGGGTGAGAGAACGTGAACGCCGCCGTTCTGACGGTCAAGGTCCCAGGGCTGACCGTTACCTATGTAATCGTTTAATTCAAGCGGCTGATACTGGGTGAGTACGCCTACAGTGTAAATACCCGAATTTACACAGTTTGAAAGCGGAAAGTCGATAATTCTGTACTTACCGCCGTAGGGTACCGCCGGTTTGGCGATTTTTTTTGTGAGAATGCCGAGCCTGCTGCCCTGACCGCCTGCAAGAAGCATGGCGATACATTCTGTTTTTCGTGCCATAGAATTCCTCCTATATAATGGTTTGATTATTTATTATTTTATCTCGTTTTTTTGAGATATATTGTTGACATTGGCGGAAGGTCGAGAGAAATGCTGTTTTCAAGTCCGTGCATCGGCGTGTTGCTGGTTTTGATTTTATCCTTATTGCCTTTGCCCTCGCCGCCGAATTCGGCGCTGTCGGAATTGAAAACTACCTTGTAGTTGCCCTTTGAGGGAACGCCTATGCAGTAATTGTTTCTCTCAATATTAGTAAAGTTGCAGACGGCGATTACCTCCTTGCCCTTTTCGTCAATACGTCGAAAGGCAATAACGGAGTTGTCCGTGTCGTCGCTCGAAATCCAGGAAAAGCCTTCCCACGAATAGTCTATTTCCCAGAAGGAAGGATTATGTTTGTAGAAATTGTTGAGCTGCTTTACATATTCCTTTAACTGACGGTGCTTTTCATAGTCAAGCAGCAGCCAGTCAAGTCCCTTTTCGTAATTCCACTCAATAAACTGACCGAATTCGCTTCCCATAAACAAAAGCTTTTTGCCGGGATGAGCGTACATATATCCGAGGAACGCCCTTACTCCGGCAAACTTTTCTTCATAAGAGCCGGGCATTTTATCTATAAGCGACTTTTTGCCGTGAACAACCTCATCGTGAGAAATCGGAAGCACAAAGTTTTCCGAAAACGCGTAGAAGAAGGAGAAGGTGATACAGTCGTGGTTATACTTTCGGAAATAACCGTCAAGTGAGAAATAACGTAAAATGTCATTCATCCAGCCCATATTCCACTTGAAATTAAAGCCGAGTCCGCCCATAAATACGGGCTTTGAAACCATCGGCCACGCCGTGCTTTCTTCGGCGACCATCATCACGTCGGGATAGTCCCTGAATATGTTTTCGTTAAGCTTTCTTAAAAACGCAACCGCTTCAAGATTTTCGTTTGAGCCGTTCTGGTTGGCTACCCATTCGCCGTCTTTTCTGTCGTAGTCAAGATAGAGCATTGATGCGACGGCGTCAACGCGCAGTCCGTCAATATGGAACTTGTCAAGCCAGTAAACCGCGCTTGACATAAGGAAGGACTGAACCTCGTTTCTTCCGAAATCGAAAACTCTTGTGCCCCACTGCTTATGCTCGCCCTTTCTGACGTCCGCATATTCGTAGCAGGGAGTTCCGTCAAACTCATAAAGTCCGTTTGCATCCTTCGGGAAATGCGCAGGCACCCAGTCAAGGATTACGCCGATGCCGTTCTGGTGGAATTTGTCAATAAGATACATTAAATCCTTCGGCTCGCCGTAGCGCGAGGTCGGCGCAAAATAACCCGTAACCTGATAGCCCCAGCTTCCGTCAAAGGGATACTCCGAAAGCGGCATAAACTCGACGTGAGTGTAACCCATGTCCTTAACATAAGGCACAAGCTCATCCGCAAGCGCGCGGTATGAAAGGAAATTTCCGTCCTCATATTGCTTCCAGCTGCCTGCGTGAAGCTCATAAATGCTTACGGGCGAGGAATAAATCCTCTTTGAAGCTCTGTCCTTTAACCATTTTTCATCGTGCCAGCTGTAACCGTCAAGCTCGTAAAATTTGCTCGCCGTGCCCGGCCTTGTCTCCGTGTGGAAGCCGTACGGGTCGCTTTTCATATTCAGCTCACCCGAAGGAGTGCGAATTGCATATTTATATGTGTCAAAGGTTTTTATCCCCTCAACCTGAGCTTCCCAGATACCCGACTCGGTAGCCTTGAACATAGGATTAGCCGAAGAATCCCATGAATTGAAATCGCCGACTACGCTTACAGCCTGAGCGTTGGGCGCCCAGACTCTGAAAACCACCTTGTTCTCGTCAAGTCTGTGAGCGCCGAGGAACTCGTAGGATTTGATGTTGTTCCCCTGATGAAAAAGATAAGCAGGAACCTCAAGAATGTTTTGTTGCTCTTTTGCCGCCATAAAAACACCTCACTGCGGTAAAAATACTTATACATATAGTATTTTAGCAAAACGGGGGTATATTTTCAAGGGCTTTTTGGTTATTTAGTTAAAAAACATTCACAAATTTATTACAGCCGTTTGTGCAGTTTGTTACAAAAAATAAGAAAAAGGATAAAAGAAAAGCTCCTCGCTTAAAGTGAAGAGCTTTTCTTTTGCCCGAAAGGACATATTGGAGAGATTTCAAATAATAATCCGTACTATCTTGTGCTGACTGCATAATGCGGCATTTATCAAAAGCCTGTTTACAATTCTGCTGCTTTGGGGAAACTGCAAAATCGACCTTTTTAAAAGCCGCGCAGTCAGCACAAGAGCATTTGGGGTTCAGTCACCGACGCTTTCATCCGGAACATATTCAAGTATGTCCGCCACGTCGCAGTCAAGAGCCTTGCAGATAGCTTCAAGAGTGGAAAAGCGTATTGCCTTGGCTTTGCCTGTTTTGAGTATGGAGAGATTCGGCAGGGTAATGCCGATCGTTTCACTTAACTGCGTAGAGGTCATTTTCCTCTTCGCAAGCATTACGTCTATATTGACTCTAATCATTTAATCACATTCCAAAATCATATTGTCATCGAGTTTTCTTCCTGAAGCTCGTTTGCGCGTTTGAGCATTTCAATAAGAACCGAGCAGGCAAGGGTCAGTATCAGCGCCGTAAAGGACACAAGCGCCGAAGCCACCACAGCCGTAATTGCCGGAGTGCCGCGCGACGCGGTGAACACATAAATGAATACCGCCGCAACAAGGTAAAGCGCAAAAACGGGAGCAGCGCAGTTCCTGGCAACCTTGAAACTATAAATATTCGACTTTGAGAACGGTTTGTTTTCAATTACCTTGTTGCAAATTCTTAAGCCCTGGAAAACGGCTATATAGAAAAGCACCGAGGTAAGATAAACGAAAACAAGAAAAGCAGGTCTTAACGCGCTGAAGCTCTGGACACGGTAAGCGTATTTAATTGAAAGCGGATAAAGCAACAACGCTTCAAAAACAAACACGGCTGCCGATACAATTACTAACAGCACCTTAAGAGTTTTAACGCTTTTGTTATTCATAAAACCACTCTTGCCTTTTTTACTTTTTTTCTTTTTCCAGTTTAAATATATCATCAAATTTATCGTTTGTCAATAAACAATTGGCAGAAATGAATGTTTTTCGTGCATTTTTTGGGAATAATCAAGGAATGAAAATAAAGTGTATATTTATGTATATTTGCGAATATTTATGTATATTTTTTCTAAAAACACTTTAGTATGCGAAAAAACCGTAAAATGGTATGTAAGGGCATATACCTTTACACCGCCTAAAACCCTGTTCAAAAAGTAAAAAACTTTTGGTGAAATCCCGTTTTTTGACATTTTTCGGGACTCAAAAACCGAAAGTTAGAAACATTTTGAACAGAGTTTTGAACAAACCGAAATGTATATACATTTTTACAGTGTTTATACATTTTTTAATAGTAAATGAGAAAAATCGAAATGAAAAAGACGTTAAATAATAGGGGCAGCGTTTGTCGCTCTGTAATAACGGGTGGGCATGGAAACCCACCCCTACGGTGCAAGCGAATAATTATAGTATTCTGTAGGGGAGGGTCTCTGCGCCCTCCCGAAACAAATCAAGATGACAAAACCTAAAATCGACAACGTTTTTTAAATCTTTAATATTGTAAAATGTTTGTCGGTTCTTGTCGTTTTTTAAATTTCTACTTTAATTCGACAGCGAAAAGCGGCTGTTTCATTGACCTTGTTTGAATGCGTTGGTATAATGAAAACGGAGGCGAAACCAATGGATAAATACAAATTCGGAAATAAGCTGACCGAGTACCGTACTCAAAAGGGACTCACCCAGGGTGAGCTTGGCGAAATACTCGGAGTTTCAAATAAAGCCGTTTCAAAATGGGAAAACGGTTCGGCAATGCCTCGCCTTGATATGATGAGCAAAATCACGGATTATTTCGGTGTGAGTATGGATGAGTTTCTTGATATTCCGTCAGACAAAAAGACAACAGATGAGGAATTGGAACAGAAATACCTGAAGCTGTATAATGAAAAGATGAAAAGGCGGAAGATACTGCGCGGATTACTGTTTATTGTTTTCCCGAGTATTCTGATAATAACTTTACTTATATACATTTTCGGTCCGGTAATTCTTGTGAAAATGAAATATAACTCAATGTCCGAATACGCAAAGATTAAACCTGAAAAGTTTGACAGTTATGATTTGGCTTTTGACTACACTACTTCATTTGGAAAAGTTGGAAATGTAACCTTTTCTCTTCCCGACGGAACAGAACTTTTCAGGGATGTTTCAAATGTGGAAAAAAGCTATAAAAAGATTTCGGTAAACGGTGAAAATCTCAATGATGAAGAACATTTTGACGTTTATCATGTTCTTTACAGTCCTGAAGGCGGAGGGCTTGAGCATTTTGATTATATTCTGAATTGGGAAGACGAATGGTTCAGTGAGAACTATGACGGAAAGCATTACAGAATGGGTGACCTGAAATGGCTCGGTTATAATTATGACTGGAAGAATAATATAAAATGTTGCGATTGGAAAAAGGCTTTAATGTCATATAATCTTCTGACATTGTGGGATGTTGCCGCACCGATTAGTGACAGGGTTATTGAATACAGCGGTTCAAATGCAAAAGGATTTATTACTGTATGGAATCACAACGGCGTAACAACTTATAATGCTGACCTTTATAACGCTGAAGGTGAAAGCATTGGAATTGTATATACCGATGCAAATAAAAATGATACATCCGATTATAAAACGTTTTGTATGACACTTAATTCCGTCGTTTTTACGGGAGAGGAAGTTCTTGACGAAGAACAACGCAGTTGGCGTGATGCTTACGATATGGTTGAAAGAGATTGGGACAGGTCAATGAGATGGAGAGATGACCTTCCGTATGTTACGCCTAACCCCGACCTTGAAATACTTAAGGCAGAGGAGGTTACAACTTACTCACTCAAAGAGGGAATGACGGAAAACGATATAATAAAAACTCTCGGCGAGCCGAAGGAAATCGAATTTGTGAGCGAAGACGGTTTTAATAAAAAGGTTTATGTGTACGACGGGGTGAAAATAACGTTTTTAAAGGAATACCTCGGCGAAGCGTATATGGATGAAATCTGGTCGGCTGAATTTACCGACAAGGATGCTCAATTCCCGAGGGATATTAAAATCGGTGATTCGCTCGAGAGCATTCTTCTGAAATTGCCGCAGGAGAGGGATAAGGATTACCGCCTTGACGGAAAGGTCTACGGCGACGGAATGTATAAGTTCACGGACGGCTTTGCTTATGTGGATGAACAGTTAAAGGACGGTGAGCCGCAGGAGGGCGAGTACCAGCTCAATGTCAGCTGCGGCTACTGGCCTGAAATAGATTTTATCCTCGATAAGGATCTTAATGTTGAGTCGGTGACAATATTTTATACGAGTAGTGGAATAGGATAAAATAAAAAATTCATACTTTTTCGGACTTTGTTGCGGAAAACGCGCAACAAAGTCCGTTTTTTTATCTATGGGTGAAAGCGATATCAATCAGCAGGAAACTAATTGAAATGATTTGTAGGGGACGGCCTCCCGGACGTCCCGTTGCCGTCGAGGACGGCAATTGCCCGTAAACGGGCAACAGGTTGTCAAGCATGCCAACCCCTACGGAGTAGTTCAAGGCTGAATGAATACGGGAGGAAAGATGAATAAACAGTTTTCGTTAAATAACAGTGAGCCATCGTCTGCGTGCGAAAGGCTTACAAACAAGGAAAAGGAGTTTTGCCGTATCTATGCGGAAACAATGGACAAGCGCAGGGCGGCTTATGAGGCAGGCTACAGGCTTTTGCCCCTGAAGAGCGCATTAAAGCTTCTTGAAAAACGGAGGGTCAGGGATTTCCTTGATTCAATTGAGAACAGTCGTGAGAGCTTTTCGGGCGAGGTTGAAGCAGGCTTTCGCCGTCTTGCATTCGGCTCGACGGCAGACGCGGTTAAGCTGCTTTTTGCTCAAAATCTTACGGATGAGCAAATTGAGTCGCTGGACCTTTTTAACGTGTCGGATATAAAAAAGCCGAAGGGCGGAGGAATTGAGATAAAGTTTTTTGACCGTCAGAAGGCGCTTGAGGCTCTTAACGAGTTGAGCTCGAACAAGGGTGACGCGGCGCTGCCGTTTTATAAAGCGCTTGAAAAAGGCGCAAGGGAAAATGAAGAGGATGAGGACTGATGGGCAACAGGAGGTTTGAATCCTTTTCAAAAAAGCAGATGACCGCCCTGACGTGGTGGTGCGAGAGCAGTAAATACCGCAGCCGCGACGCAATAATATGTGACGGCGCGGTAAGAAGCGGCAAGACGGTTTGCCTTTCAATTTCATTTATCTGTTGGGCATTTTATTGCTTTAAGGATACTTCGTTCGCTTTCTGCGGCAAGACGGTGACTTCGCTTAAAAGAAATGTGATAGTTCCGCTTCTGCCCGTTCTTGAAGAAATGGGCTTTAAATGCAGGGAGTTAAAATCGAAGAATCTTATTGAAATAAGTCTGGGAAAACAGTTTAACAGATTTTATCTTTTCGGCGGCAAAGATGAAGGCTCGGCGGCGCTTATTCAGGGTATGACGCTCGGCGGAGTGCTTTTTGACGAGGTCGCTTTGATGCCGCGTTCCTTTGTTGAGCAAGCTCTTGCGCGCTGTTCGGAGCAGGATGCAAAATTCTTTTTTAACTGTAACCCGGAAAATCCGCAGCACTGGTTTTACAGGGAATGGATTAAGAAAACCGAAGAGAAAAACGCGCTGTACCTTCATTTTGTAATGGAGGACAACCCGTCTCTTTCGCCCGAGGTTATTGCGCGTTACAAATCGCTTTACAGCGGAACGTTCTATGAGCGCTTCGTTGAGGGTAAATGGGTTGCCGCCGAAGGGTTGGTCTATCCGTTTTTCAGCGAAAAATATAACGTAGGCTTTCCCGAGGGCAGGTGTGACAAATTCTTCGTTTCCTGTGATTACGGTACGGTAAATCCTGCTTCCTTCGGGTTGTGGGGACGTTACGGAGACAAGTGGTTCAGACTCAGGGAATACTATCACGATTCAAGACAGAAGGGCTTTCAGAAAACGGATGAGGAATACTATTCCGATTTAAAGAAGCTTATCGGAAACGAAAAAATCGACTCTGTGATAGTTGACCCGTCAGCCGCCTCGTTTATGGAGTGTATAAGACGTCACGGCGAATACAGGGTAGTCCCTGCAAAAAACGATGTCGATGACGGAATACGCAAGGTGTCGACTCTTTTAAAGGAAAGAAAACTGGTGTTCTCACCCGAATGTAAGGATTCCTTAAGGGAATTTTCGCTTTACAGATGGGACAGCACATATATAAAAGACAAACCCGTAAAAGAGAACGATCACGCAATGGACGATATACGCTATTTTGTTTCTACTGCTGTCGGTGAGCAGGAAAGCGGATTCTTTGCGCTGTCGGTGGAAAGATAAACCGCCGACAAATAGGTTCGTATGAACTTATTTTAATTTCTGAAAGGAGTGTTTATGAAAAATAACCTTTTTTCACGCTCGAAAAAGGGCAAAAGCTTTGTCGCGGCGCAGACCGGACCCGTAGCTGATGACCCGTTTTCGGCTTTGGAGAGCTTCATTCCTCCGGCAATTGAGGAGGCGGCTCTCTACGGCGCGCTCAAAAACAGCGTTCCGATTATTTCCGCCGCTATTACAAAGCTGGTACATCTGGCAGGCGGCTTTAAAATGAAATGTTCAAAGGAGAATTATCAGCCGGTTCTTGACAGGTTTGTTGAAACTGTTGACGTTAACTCGACGGGCAACGGACTTGACAGGTTTATGGCGGTATTCTTCGAGTGCCTTTTGACCTACGGAACGGCGGTGGGCGAAGTGGTGCTGGACGAAAACGGTAAAGTAATTCAACTTTACAATACGCCGATTAAGAATATAAAATTACGCAGAAACCCCGTAAATCCAATAAAAGTGGAGCTTTGCAGGTTTAACGGCATTGATGCCGTACCTGTAAAGTATCCTGACTTTACGGTTGTATCGACGCTCAATCCCGAATCAGGCGCGGTTTACGGCAATTCTCTTCTTAAGGGTTTGCCGTTTGTGACCTCGGTTCTTATGAAAATCTACAACTCCATAGGTCAGAATTGGGTAAGAGCAGGCGCTCTGCGTTACGCGGTTACATATAAGCCGCAAAACGATACGCTTGAAAGAAGTCTTGCAAAGGACAGGGCAATGCAGATAGCTGCGGAATGGAGCAATGCAATGAATTCATCGGGTACGAAGGATTTTATTGCAGTCGGTGATGTTGATATAAAGGTCATCGGCGCAGACAGCCAGATTCTTGACAGCGAGGTGCCGGTAAGACAGATGCTTGAGCAGATAGTTTCAAAAACCGGTTTGCCGCCATTTATGCTCGGTCTTTCCTGGTCGTCAACGGAAAGAATGTCCGCCCAGCAGGCGGACGCGCTGACAAGCGAGCTGTGGGCGTACAGAAGAATCCTTACTCCCGTTGCGGAAAAAATTTGCAATTTGTATCTCGCTCTTTCGGGGTTGGACGCAACTGCAAAAATCGAGTGGGACGATATCACGCTTCAGGATGAAACGGAGCAGGCGCACGCAAGGCTCTGGAACGCGCAGGCAAGACAGCTTGAAATTCAGTCGGGAGGTGTTGAGGATTAACAAGTCAATAACAGCAAAAACAAAAAACGTCAGAAAAGTGACTGACGCGGATATGGAGAAAATCAATTCCTACACGCTGTCTTCTCTTTCGGCAGACGATGTGTTTGTGTTCAGCGTTGTGCTCTGCGACAATGAAATTGACCGTGACGGCGAACGCTTTACGGTTGAGTCATTAAAAACGCTTGAAAAGCTCTTTGTCGGCAAAACCGCAATAATGAACCACAGTATGAAAGCCGAGGACCAGACCGCAAGAACCTTTAAGACGGAGCTTATAACCGACGGGCGGAAAAATTCGCTCGGGGAGGATTATTACTACCTTAAGGCTTGGGCATATATGGTCAGGACCGATTCAAACGCCGATTTGATTAAAGAAATCGAGGCAGGAATTAAAAAGGAGACGAGCGTAGGCTGCTCGGTAAGCGAAATCAGGTGTTCTATTTGCAAAAACGACAGACGAAAAAAGCGCTGCTCCCACGTTAAGGGAAATGAATATGACGGTAAAATCTGCTTTGACGAGCTTATAAACCCGACTGACGCGTATGAGTGGTCCTTTGTTGCCGTCCCTGCGCAGAAAAATGCAGGCGTGACAAAGGGACTTAAAATAAAGGAGGAGAGAAATACGCTCGAAATTTTAAAAAATATTGAAAAAAGTGAGGAAATCACGCTTTCAAAAACGGAATGCGAAAAGCTTTTTGAAGAGGTAAACGAGCTTAAGAAAAAGGCTCTGGACGGTGAAAAGTACCGTAACTTTCTTATTAAAAACGCCGTTTCTCTGGCGGCTGTGGCTTTTCCCGAAATCGGAGCGGAAGAAATGGGAGAAATCTGTAAATCCCTTTCGGTGGAAAACCTTAAGGCATTCACTTTCGCTCTTGAAAAGAAAAAAAGCGGCTTAATGCCGTGCGGCTACCAGACAGGCGAGCCGACAGAAGCTAACAGGGATGAAAGCAATTCGTCCTTTGTAATATAACAGGAGGTATTTATGTCAGACTATAAAAGCATTAAAATTGATAAGGGTTTGTACGCGGGAAAGGGCTTTTCCTATAACCTTGAGCAGCTCGATCCGAGCGAGAATTACAAGGGCACTTCCCTTGAGGGACTTGACGCATTTGCGCGCCAGCTCAAAAGATTCGATATCAAGGTCAGCGGCAATAACAGTGATGTTATTGACAAGTTCTTCTCTTCTTCTCAGACTGCTGCTCTGTTCCCCGAATTTGTTGTAAGAACGGTTGAAAGCGGCATTGACGGCGCGGAAACTCTTTCCGAAATCAGCGCGGTTAAGACAAGAATTGAGGGACTCGATTACAGAAGCATTATTTCCACTCTTACCGACCCGACAAGCAGTCACTTTGTTTCCGAGGGCGAGGAAATTCCCGAGGTGAACATTGCGCTTTCCAACGATCTTGTTACAATGCGCAAGTACGGAAGAATGCTTTCCGCAAGCTATGAGGCGCTTCGTTTCCAGAAAATCAACGTGTTTGCCATCGCTCTCAGACAGATAGGAAAGCATATTGCAAATGCGCAGGTTGAGGACGCGCTGGGCGTGCTTTATCTCGGCAATTCGGGTAACGAGCACTGCGGCTCGGACAACACGGGCGGCGCGCTTACATACGCCGACCTTGTTGATTTTTACACAAGCTTCGGCGATTACTCAATGAGTCACATCTTTATTAACCCCGAATCACTTTCTGTTCTTCTTAATATGCAGGAGTTCAGGGATGCGGCAGCCGGCCTTAATTTCCACGCTACGGGAAATCTTATTACTCCCTTCGGCGCAAAGATAATCAGAACAAATTATGTTCCCAAAAACAGCCTTCTTGCAATTGACAGGAACTACGCTCTTGAAACGGTACAGTCGGGCGACGTAACGGTTGAAAGCGACAAGCTTATTAACCGTCAGCTTGAAAGAGTTGCCGTCACAAGCACCTGCGGCTTTAACAGAATTACCGCGGACGCAGTAAAGGCATTGACCTTCAGCGAATAACGAGGTGAAAAAATGATAGACGTTTCACCGGTAATTGCGCGTTTTTTACTCCTTTGCGACAGACAGCAGTCCGATGAAAAAATCCAGTCCCTGTGTCAGTCAAGCGCACAAAAAATAAGCAGTCTTATCAAAGAGGATGCCGATGAAAGCGATGACCGCCTTATAAACGCCGCCGCGTGCGACGCGTTTTATCAGTGGATTCTTTTGAACAGGGCGGTTGACTCGGACGCGCTTAAAAGCTTTCGCGCAGGCGATATTACCGTGGAAAATGACGCAGACGCAGTTACTTCGGCTGCCTATAATCTTAAAAAAGAGGCGTTTGAAGCGCTTGACGGTTTAATTCGGGATAAAGGCTTTTATTTTTCAGAGGTGGATATAAATGACGCTGAAATCTCTTTTTGAAAAATACGGGAGAAGAATAAGGGTTGTTTCAGCCGACGAAAGCTGGCAGGGCGAACAGTTCAGGGCATTTGTTCAGCCGCTTCGGTATAAAAACAAGATGTACCTTGAGGATAAAAGAGTTCCGCTCGGAATAGGCGATATGAGTTACTATCTTTACCTCGGCCCTGCCGAGCACGACCTGACGGCGCTTGCGCGTGACGAATATATGTTAAAGGCCGATAACGAAAGCTTTTTTGTTACAAGAGCGGAAAAGCTTTTTTATTCCGACTCCGTGGCTTATATCTGGGCGGTTTTAAAACGCACAAAGGAAGAGGAGGCGTAAGAGTAATGGTAGTTGTCGGCAATACAATTGAGACGTTTGTAAATACCGCAAACGGGCTTGAATCCATAGTCGGCGGAAAAACGGTTGTAGCTTTTCCGGACAAATACTTTTCAACTCCGCTTAAGGAGACGATGTTTTCTCTTGGAATTAAGAAAATTGAAGTCGGTCCGAGACTTGAGACGACTGACGCCAACGGAAATGTGACCGTTACAAGAAACAGGGAAGCCAAAATCAGACTCGCGCTTAATGTGTACGCGCCGAAGTCTATGGGCGGAGACGCGTGCTCAAAGGGGTTTGACAGATGGCTCGACCTTCTTGTAAGAGTGTGGAGAATTGATATTCTTGACGCAGGCTGTGATGAGGTTGAATATGAGCAGTCCATAGGTACAAACGTACTCAAGGGTTATTTCACAATACGCAGAGTTGTTTCGGAAACGATTCCTGTTTCATAAAAAAAGATAATAAAAAAGGCGGCGCGGTAAACAGGTTTTTACCGCGCCGTTTGCTTATTTTTATTTAACTGTTATAGACAAATCTTTCCTCGTATTCGTCGGTGCTTATAGGCTTGCTGAAAAGATAGCCCTGTGCAATATCACAGCCGCACTGAAGAAGAATACGCGCCTGATCCTCGGTTTCGACTCCCTCAAAAATGAGTTCCTTACCGCTTGTTTTTACAAGATTTATAAGCGTGGTAAGGTAGTTTAAGTACCTTGAAGAAAACTCAACGTCGGTAATGAAGCTGCGGTCGATTTTTACCACGTCAAACGGTGCGTCAAGCAGCATGTGAAGCGACGAATAGCCGGTTCCGAAATCGTCGATATCGATTTTGAAGCCGATTATGTGAAACTGCTTCATAACCGTTAAGAAATGCTCGTTGTCATTTATTGATTCACTTTCCGTTATTTCAAGCTCAATGTATTCCGGCGGCACGTTATATTTTTTTGTAAGCATATAAACCTGCTTGACAAAATCCGGCGCCTTGAGATGCTGACGCGCAAAGTTTACGGAAACGGGATAAATCTTTTTACCCTCATCCATCCATTTCCTTATGTATTTAAGAGTTTGCTCGAAGATGAAGAAATCAACCTCGACGATGTAACCCATTCTTGAAAGAATAGGCAAAAATTGGTCCGGATATCTCATTGTCCCGTCGGGAAGTACCCAGCGTACAAGCGCTTCCGCGCCGACAATTTCCCTTTCAAGAAGGGAGAATTTAGGCTGAAGGAAAAGTCGAAGCTCACCCGTGTCGATAGCCTTATGCAAATCGTTCGCCGCGGTTTGCTCGCTTGACCTTTTTTTTGAAAGCTCGTCGTCGTAAACGTAATAGTTAGTGACGTTATTTTTTGACTCCTTACGCGCAAGGTTTGCGTTTTCAATAAGCGAGCTTATTGAGTGGTCGGGTATTTCGGTAATAAAATAAATACCCGTTGAAAGACTGAGGTTGCTTGCAGGGTAAATTGAGCGCTGCTGACCGATAAAGTAGTTGTTTATGCTGTCAACCGAGCTGAAAACCTCGCCCTTTGTGCGGCAAGCGGAAATGGTCAGGAAAAAGTCGGAATAAACTCGCCCGTTGATTTTCGGGTGACCCGTTTCGGTTGAAATTGCTTCCGCAAAATCGCAAAGCATCTTGTCGCCGGCTTCGTAGCCGAAGTTTTCGTTTACATACGAAAAGCCGTTGATGTCGGTGTAAATGAGGGCCACAACGCCGTCTTTCAGATGTTCCTTAATAAAATCCTTTGAAAGCTCAATAAACGTTTCCTGGTTATAAAGACCCGTCAACGCATCCTTTGTGGAGAGCTTTTCAATTTGTTCGTTTGAACGGATACGCTCACGTCTTAAGGAGATGAAAACCGAAATTATTCTTGAAAGCTCGGAAAACGTGCCAAGCTCGTATTCGCTCCACTCGTGGGGCTTTGAGCAGTCCGAGAAGAAAAGACAACCGTCCACCTGGTTGCTCGCAGGGAAGCGCACGCTTGCAAAGGAGCTGCAGTTGTAAGTGCTGTAAAGCAGATCGCCGACCTCGCTGTCCTTGTCCATATTTTTTGTATCGTCAATTATATACATACTTGACGAGGCGGATTTCGCCGCAATATATCTCGTGTTTTTGGCGTGCAGCGGCGGCTGGGCGTCAAGGTACTGAATTCCGTCAATATAGTGCCAGATATTCGTAAAATGCATATACCCGTCGTCCTTAATATCCTCAAGCACGGCAACAAACGACAGGTCAAACTGCTTGCCTATTCTTTCAAGCAAAAGGTTAAGCGAGCTGTCAATATCCCTTGAATGAGAAAGAAGTGAGAAGGTGTAGGTTGTAAAATCGGAGTCAAAAACAAGCGACCTTGAAGAGACGACAGCGTCCGTTTCGCTCTTTTTCATACTCATTATATCCGATTTTGAAGAGAGCATTTTTTCGTTATAAACGCTGAAGCAGTTTTTACCCTTTGACTTTGAATAGTACATTGCAAGGTCCGCCTTGTCAAATACCGTGTTAAAGGCGGTGCCGTCGTCGGGGATATAGGTGATGCCTATACTGCAGCCCACGCTGTCGGGAAGCTGCATTTGCTCTCCGACGTAGGTGTTCTTCATAAGGGTACATATATGACTTGCGGTTTCAATTGCTTTCTTCCTTGAAGAACCGGGAATATAAATAAGAAATTCGTCGCCGCCGATACGGCCGACTACGGTGTTTTCGTCCACCGAGTCCTTTACGTCGGTTGCAAAGTTTTCAATAACCGTGTCGCCGAAGGTGTGACCGAAGGTGTCGTTTATGAGCTTGAAATTGTCAATATCAAGCACAAGCATTGCTCCGCAGGGATTTTCCTTTTCAAGCATATCGCTGATAATGTTTTCGCAGGCGGTCTTGTTATAAAGACCCGTCATATCGTCGTTCATAAGACGGCGCTCAATTTCCTCCTGCTCGAGCTTTTCTTCGTCATATTCGTTTACACGGCCGACTATTCTTTCCGGCTTTCCCGTTTCGTCAACAACCGTGGTGTAGTGCATTATGTACCAGTGGTACAGATTATCGTCGCGGAACATACCGCGAAATTCAAATACGCCCTGACACTTTTCCTTTTTTGCGCGGTCGATGTTGTCTTTGAATATCTCTTTCGAGTCGGGGTGAATAAAATCCGTTTCGTCAAGCCTTTTGTAAAAGTCGTAAATTCTGTTGCCAAGACCCGGTCTTGACCAAAGTATTTTTGAAACAATAAGAGTGTCCGTTGAAATAACATAGTCAAACGGAAGCTCGTCCATATTTTCTTCAATTGCCTTGTATCTTTCGGACTGGAGGAAAAGCTGGTTTTCCATTTGCTTTCGCTCGGTCGTGTCCCAGATAACGGAATAAAAAACGGGATTGTCGCCGTGGTATTTAAAGACCTTCGCCTTCATTGAAACGTAAACGTCAATTCCGTCCATACGGTTTACGCGGTATTCGTATTCAAACGAGGAGGAGCCCTTAAGGGACTCTTCAAGCTTATTTCTGAATTCAGGATACTGCTCTTCTTTAATAAAACGGGAAATATCCATATCGCCTATCATATAGAAATACTCGCTTGTAAAGCCGTTTAAGACAAAGTATTCCTCATTTGCGTACTGGATAACCATTTTTCCGTTGTCGTATTCAAATACGCATATTCCGCCCGGGATGTTTGTCATAAGCGTTTCAAGCTCGTATGAAGCGTCCTTGAGCCGCTCGTTCGCTTCAACGGTTTCGGTAATATCCGTAACGGTTGAAAAGAAGCGTTCTTCACCGTCCGCGCCCTTTATCTTCTGACCGACATCGTGAACCCATTTGATATTGCCGTATTCGTCAATAATGCGGTATGTAACCTCGCTTTTATCGCCCACCTGAAGCTGGGCAATGGCGGTATCCCTCGCCCAATTCCTGTCGGGAGAATAAATCATATTTGCAGGCTTGTTGTCCGTCATTTCAATAAACGCCTTTTCATCCTTGCCGAAAAGGCGCAACAGCCCGTCGGTGACAAAAACAAACTCACAGTCAATTCCGACCGTTGAGATAAATCCGCCGCCGTTTACGTTTTCAAAAAGCGCTTTGTAGGTTTCGGGGTCATCTGCAGGCACATAAACCTTATTCAAAGCGTCTTTTTCACTTGATGTTTCTTTTTTAAGCTCTTTTTCAGACATCCTTTTCACTCCGAAAAAGTATATTTTTTTAATTTTATACTTTTTATAAAATATTGTCAATATAATGTAAATCTTTTTAGGCTTCAGCGCCCGATAATACTTGACAAAAAACACGCGCGCCCGTATAATTTTAGGTGAGTATAATATGTTAAAATTTTATACGGAAGTTTTATTAAAAGGAGTGTTTTTTATGGATCTTAAAGGCACAAAGACAGAAGCTAACCTTCTTACCGCTTTTGCAGGCGAGTCCCAGGCGAGAAACAAGTACACATACTTTGCTTCCAAGGCAAAGAAGGAGGGCTATGAGCAGATAGCCGCCATTTTTGAAGAGACCGCAAATAACGAGAAGGAGCACGCAAAAATGTGGTTTAAGCTTCTCGGCGGTATCGGCACTACAACGGATAACCTTAAGGCAGCGGCTGACGGTGAAAACTTTGAGTGGACCGATATGTACGACAAGTTCGCAAAGGAAGCCAGAGAAGAGGGCTTTGATAAAATTGCCGCTATGTTTGAAGGCGTTGCAAAAATCGAAAAAGACCACGAGGAAAGATACAGAAAGCTTCTTGCAAATATTGAAGGCGGTCTTGTATTCTCCCGTGACGGCGATATGGTTTGGATTTGCCGTAACTGCGGTCACGTTCACGTCGGAAAGCAGGCTCCCGATGTTTGCCCCGTTTGCGCTCATCCCCAGAAGTATTTTGAGCTTAAGAGCGAAAATTATTGATTAACGGAGGAACAGGAAATGAAATATACATGTGATATCTGCGGCTATGAATACGATCCTGCAGTAGGCGATCCCGATAACGGTATTGCTCCGGGCACTGCATTCGAAGACCTTCCCGATGACTGGGAGTGCCCCATCTGCGGCGCAGGAAAAGACAGCTTCAGCGAGGAATAATTATGATGAAATTTTATAAATGCTCACATTGCGGTAATATTATCGCTTTTGTTGAAAACAAGGGTGTTCCCGTAAAGTGCTGCGGCGAGAAGATGGAAGAAATCGTTGCAAACACCGTTGACGCCGCAAAGGAAAAGCACGTTCCCGTAATCAAGGTTGAGGGTAACACGGTTACCGTTTCGGTAGGCGACGTTGCTCATCCGATGCTCAGTGAACACAGCATTCTCTGGGTTGCGCTTGAGACCGAACAGGGCGCGCAGAGAAAAGAATTGGCAGTCGGCAGTGAACCGACGGTTCAGTTCGCTCTTGTTGACGGCGATAAGGTTAAAGCCGCTTACGCTTACTGTAATCTTCACGGTCTTTGGAAGGCAGAGGCGTAATTAAATTGTCATTCTGAGCGTAAGCGAAGAATCTCAACAGAAAAAAAGATAAAGGCGGAGCAAGTGCTCCGCTTTTTTTTATGTCCCAAAGGTTGAAATATTGAATAATTTATAGTATTATAATATTTTGTAGAAATATGATAACTTTTTAATTTTATTTTGTAGGGGGCGATGAACTCAGCGCCCCGAATCAAGAGATTTTTGAACTTACGGGCTGTCGAGGTCGTCAGCCCCTACATTAAAGCAGGTGAAAAAATGAGAACCGCAGTTGTTACTGGCGCTTCAAGGGGAATAGGTAAGGCAACGGCAAAAAAGCTTTGTGAAAACGGTTTCGCGCTCGCCATCATTTATAAAAACAGCGCAGAGAAAGCGTTGGCTTTTAAAAATGAGCTTATTAAAGACGGCTTTACAGCCGAGTGCTATGAAGCTGATGTCTCGTCAAGCAAACAGGTTAATGCCGCTTTTGAAAAGATAAAAAAAGACCTCGGAAGAATTGAGGTGCTCGTAAATAACGCAGGTATTTCACAGCAGTCGCTTTTTACGGAAATTACGGACGAAATGTGGCAGGAAATGATAAATACAAATCTTACTGGCGTGTTTAACTGCTGCCGCGCGGCTTTGCCCGATATGATAAAAAATCACTCGGGCGTAATAGTCAACATTGCTTCAATGTGGGGTGAAACCGGCGCTTCGTGCGAGGTTCACTATTCAGCGGCAAAGGCGGGGGTTATAGGTCTGACAAAGGCTCTTGCAAAAGAGGTCGGAATGTCGGGTATTCGCGTCAATGCGGTGTCACCCGGAGTTATAAAGACCGATATGCTTTCGTCCTTTTCGGAAGCTGACCTTGAAGAGCTGAAAAATGAAACGCCGCTTATGAGGCTTGGCGCGCCGGAGGACGTTGCAAATGCGGTTGAATTTCTTGTAAGCGAAAAGGCTTCCTTTATCACCGGACAGGTGCTTTCTCTAAACGGGGGATTTGTAATATGAACTGCCCCGTAATGAAAAAATGCGGCGGCTGTCAGTTGCTTAATTTAAGCTATGAAGAGCAGTTGAGCTTCAAGCAGGCTTCCGTTATAAAGCTTCTGGGGAAATTTCATCACGTCGATGAAATAATCGGAATGGAAAACCCGTATCACTACCGCAATAAGGTTCAGGCGGCATTCAGTCTTGACAGAAGCAAGAATATCATTTCCGGAGTTTATCAGTCCTCGACGCATAGGGTTGTCAATGTGGACAACTGTCTTTTGGAAGACGAAACAGCGGACAGAATAAATGTCACTGTAAGAAAACTGCTCAAAAGCTTCAAGCTGCTCCCGTTCAATGAGGACACGGGAAAAGGATTTCTCCGTCATACGCTCATAAAACGCGGCTTTAAAAGCGGTCAGGTTATGGTCGTTCTCGTTTCGGGTACGAATATTTTCCCGAAGAAAAAGCAGTTTGTAAACGCTTTACTCGAAAGACACCCCGAAATAACTACCGTTGTCTGGAATATAAACGATAAACATACCTCACTTGTCCTCGGAGACAGATTTGAAGTGCTTTACGGCACGGGTAAAATCGAGGAAGAGCTGTGCGGCTTTAAGTTCCGAATCTCACCTCCAGCGTTTTATCAGATAAATCCCGTCCAGACAGAGGTTTTATACAATAAGGCATTGGAATTTGCCTCCCTTAAAAGGACCGATACAGTCATTGACGCGTACTGCGGAACGGGGACTATCGGCATTATCGCTTCAAAAAACGCAGGGCAGGTTGTGGGCGTTGAGCTCAATGCCGACGCGGTCAGAGACGCAAAGGAAAACGCAAAGCTCAACGGCGTAAAGAATATTAAATTCATTAAGGCGGACGCAGGTCGGTTTATGCTCGACCTTGCAAAGGAAAAGCAAAAAATCGACGTTGTAATAATGGATCCGCCCAGAGCAGGCAGTGACAGGGCTTTTCTTTCGTCACTTGTTTCGCTTGCGCCCGAAAGAGTGGTTTACATTTCCTGTAATCCCGAAACCCAGCAGAGAGATTTGTTCTTTCTGGTTAAGAACGGCTACAAAGTCCGCAAAATCCAGCCTGTCGATATGTTTCCGCATACAAAACATGTTGAGACGGTAGTATTGATGACAAGGAATAGATAAACATAATTGAAAAACTGACAAATCAATAGCTGAGGAAAAGTAATATGTGGTTGTTTAATAAGAAAAAAAGTCCAAGAATTTCAACAATTCTATAGGAATCGGCAGAATATCACCCAGTAATTCCGTATGTGAAAGATGCGGAATAGGTTTCGGCTACCTTGATAAAAGAAGCGTTTTTACAATAGATGGCAAAAAATACTGTGATGTTTGTGCAGAGTATCTGAAGGAAGCGGCTTCTGCTCCAAGTATTGTTTGCGAGGAATGTAAAGAATCATTTTCTCCGTCTGAAATGATTACTGTTTTTGGTAAAAAACTATGTAGAAATTGTGCCTCCAAACACTTTGTTTCAAGAATCGAACCTCAAAACAGCGTAAATAACACTCAAAACATTGAAGAACGAAAAGACAAGGCAAGCAAAAATACTACTTCCAACAAAAAAACAAAAGTATCTCGTAGCAAAGCATATTCAGAGTGGATAACAGATGGTGTTTCAGACAAAGTGATTGAGGATAACTCACACCCCCCTTTGCCTGAATGGTTTGAGAACTTCGCCTTTTTTTGTGTAATAAAAAGCGGGCGCACCCTTAGTGATGGATGCCTTTTAGAGAATTTTTGTATTGAAAAGAAAGAATATGAAGCGGTATTTGCTTCTTGGTCTGTTGGATTTGGGCATGAAGGATATGGCTATAATCTTGGCGGCGCCGGTAGCGCCGATGTAATTCCTGCAGATTGTTTTATTGAACGTGATATTTACATGCTCGCAACCTATATTATTGAAAAGTATTCTTTGTTAGAACTTAAAGTTGAAGATATAACACATAGTTCTGATATCATTACTCTTTTTGAGCTTTTGAATACCATTGAGTAAAAACGTTTTGTCTCGCGAACTACCCAAGTTATGTGGAGACAGTAGTTTTGATTTCAAAATGTTAATGATTAACTGTTTACGAACAAGGAGAGTTTAACTATGAACGACAATGATAAAAAGAGTATTTTTTCAGCGGAGGCTATGATACGGACGGTCATTGTCCAACAGAATGTAGTGTCTTTGTAACGTCAGATGAAAACTATGTAATTGACTGGGGTTGTTCCGGTTCTGGGATGTACCCGAGTTATGGCAATATTGAGAGAATCCCCGTCTCATATTTTGCTGAACACAGTATTGATGATTTTAGCCGCGATTACAGCATGCTTTCCTGTTTTTTGGAGCAAAGAATTCCGCCTTGCCATATTTCTACGCTATGGGATGTTATTACAAAGGATTATAATAGCCGTAAGCAATAGGCACCATTACCCAATGGCGGATTCATGAAAGATCTTTTTGCTGTTTTTGGTTTCGTCTTACCAGTCGGAGGCATAGGCTTTATGAGGAAGGTTGGGTAGTAGCGTAAACATATGCCTTTTTATTCACGCTATTGTCCCAAAGCATGTTGAGACGGTTGTTTTACTGTCCCGAAGCGAAAATAAAGTTTGAAATTCAGTAAACAAACGGAGTGATTTTATAATGGGATTTTTTGATAAGCTTTTTAAAAAGAAGAATAAAAAAGAGGATGTGGAAATAAACCGTGTCTATGCAGGACCCGAAAGGAAGGATGAAGCTTCGAGGCGTCCTGCAGGAATCGAATGCGTTTACGCATCTCCGGAAATTATGGGAAGAAAAACGGGAATGCCTTATAAAAACGGTTCTTTGGAGAATGAAAATATGAATGACGCGCGCCCGACGCCTGTAAGTGAGGATGATTTTCCGCCTTATGCCGAGGCCACGACAGTTTACGCTTCTCCCGAAATGATGAAAAGTAATTATGACTCGTTTAATAAGGATAATTATCCGTTTAACTATGCGGCGGAAAATGACCCGGATAACAGCGTTATGAACGAAGTGTACGCAGGTCCCGTTGAGGATATTGAGGGCGATCCTTTTATGAAAACCGTCTATGACGGACCGGTTATTCCCGAAAAAAATGAAACGTGCCGATTTTGTCCCTTCTGTACAGCGCCGATACCGCTTGACGCACCGTTCTGTCCCATTTGCGGCGCAAAGCTTAAAATTTGAGTATGGAAAGAAGCGTTAAATATAACCTGCTCTCATGCGTGTGGGAAATCACTCTTTCGTGCTGTTTTTCCTGCAGATATTGCGGCTCAAAGGCAGGAAAGGCGAGGGATAACGAGCTTTCGACAGACGAAGCCTTAAACGTTGCAGGGCAGCTTGCCGATATCGGTTGCAGACGGGTTTCTCTTATCGGCGGAGAGGTCTTTATGAGAAGCGACTGGGCAAAAATTGTTAAGGCGCTTACCGACAGAGGCGTTAAGGTGTCGGTTATCACAAACGGTTTTATGTTTTCCGAGCGGCTTATTTCCTCTCTTAAAGAATTAAAAATTGAGTCGGTTGCCATTTCGCTTGACGGACCCGAGGAAATCCACGATTTATTTAGACAGCGCGGAAGCTTTAAAAGAGCAGAACAGGCGATGGATGTTCTTATAGAAAACGAAATTCCCGTTTCCGTAATAACCACGCTTCACAGCAGGAATGTGTCAAAGCTTGAGGAAATGTATTCGTTTTTAAAGCATAAGGATATTTTCGCCTGGCAGATACAGGCGTGCTCGCCTATGGGGAACGCGGCAAGCGGTGAGTTTTCAACCGAAATTGATTTTTCTTCGGTTATCCGCTTTGTTGAAAAGCATATAGGCAAGGCTCCGTTTGCAATTGGAATTGCTGACAATATCGGCTATTATACCCGGTCCGAGGGCTATTTAAGGGGAAACTTAAGCGGCAAAGCCTGTTTTAACGCTGCCGCGCAGGGCTTACGGGCATTGGGATAGACAGCGTTGGAAATGTCAGAGGGTGCGAATCGATGTATGACGACTCGTTTATCGAGGGTAATCTTCGTGAAAAAAGCCTTGAAGAAATATGGAATAATCCCCACGCCTTTTCGTATAACAGGGACTTTAATGAGGATATGTTAAGCGGAAAATGCAGACAGTGCGAGTATAAAAAAAGATGCGCAGGCGGCTGCAGGTCATATAATTTCTTTACCCACAAAAAGCTCTATGAATCACTGCGTTGCGCAGGGAAATAAAGGGAAACCGTTATGTGAACAAGTATAGTTTCAATGGTTTACGACGTGACGGACGGAATAGTCTATTGGTGTGAAAACAGAGAGTATGACAAAATTTTAAATAAAAGGTTCGGGTGAACAGAGTGAAAAAGACAGACGATAAACAAAGGAAGCTTACAAAGGCGGAACAAAAACGTCAGGAAAGGTTTGAAATAACAAGAGCAGAGCTTGAAAACAAGGGCTATGAAATGAAGGAGCACACGCTCGGGCTTGTTTACGCAAACTTTATGGCTTTTATAGTCGCGATTCCGTTTTTGATATCGCCCGTTCTTATTTATCTTCTGATTAATCCCGGCAGGTTCAATTTTTCGTTAGGACTTTTATCGCTGTGGCTGTTTTTATTTATATATTTTGCCGCGATTGTTCTTCACGAATTGGTCCACGGCATAACATGGGCGGCTTTTGCGGAAAATCATTTTAAAAGTATAAGCTTCGGCATTATGCTTGAAATGCTGACGCCTTATTGCAATTGCAGTGAACCGCTTAAAAAATGGCAGTATATTGTCGGTTCTCTTATGCCGCTTTTAGTTGTAGGTATGATTCCGGCAATAATCGGCGCGCTGACTGCTGTTACATGGCTTTTTCTTATCGGCTTGTTTATGATTGTCGGCGCAGGCGGAGATATAATTGTTTCGTTCAGATTATTGAAATATAAGAGCGATAAAAACGAGGTTGTCGTTTATGACCATCCGACCAAATGCGGCTTTATAACCTTTGAGAGATGAATGAGAGGGACGGGGAAATGTACTATTCCGAATTGGTTAAAAAGGCGTGTAACATAATGTTCCAAGCGCATAAAAACGATTTTGACAAGGGCGGTTACCCCTATGTTTTCCATCCGTTTTTCCTTGCGACTCAAATGGATGACGAGGTTTCAACCTGCGTTGCGCTTCTTCACGACGTCATTGAGGACCACGGCGACAAATACACCTTTGAATACCTTGAAAGCGAGGGCTTCCCAAAAGAGGTGCTTGACGCGTTAAGGCTTTTGACGCACGACGAAAGCGTGCCGTATATGGATTATGTGAGGAAAATTGCTTCAAATCCCGTCGCTTCAAAGGTGAAACTTGCCGACCTTAAGCACAATTCCGACGTAAGACGGGTTGAAGGTAAAAGGACAAAAAAGTATGAGCTTTATATGGAAGCAATAGATTTTCTTGAAAACAGTACAAAATAAAACGGAATGAACGGTTTTCTGATAAAGGAGGATAAAAATGTATTACCTTATTGAAAATACGTTAAGAGAATGCACTCTTGAGGAAATAAGAACAAACGGCAGACAGTACGTTGCCGTTCTTACTCCCGAGGAATGGATTAGTCAGAGGGATATATTTGAAATGGGTATTGACCTTGAAATTGACCCTATTGAGGTTCATAACACCAAGGCGGAGGTAAACTATGACTCTCTGACGGGTACATTCTCCATCCCCAGCAGACGTGATATTACGGGTGACGATTACAAATTCGCCTTTGCGCTTGACGAAAAGGGCATTGTATTTATTGATTCCTCCGGCAGAGCGCAGAAAATCATCAACCGAGTTAAGAATACAAAAAAGTGGCGTATGCCGTCCCTTGAAAGGTTTATGTATGATTTTCTTGAACAGATTATTCATTCCGACCAGGCGCTTTTGGAAAAATACGAGCGTGAGCTTGTCGCGCTTGAGGACAGAATTGCGGACGGCGACGATGAGGAGGAAATTCTCAACCGCGTAAACGATATCCGAGGCGACGTCAGAGAGCTTCGCACCCATTACGAACAGCTTATTGATTTCGGTCAGGAGCTTGAAGAAAACGAAAACAATTTCTTCAGGGAGCAGAATGAGCGTTATTTCAGGCTCTTTATTAACAAAGCGACAAGACTTCAGGATATGGCTTCCTCGCTTCGTGATTACACCGTGCAGATACGCGACCTTCAGAAAACCCAGCTCGACGTAAAGCAGAACAGAATTATGACGGTTCTTACGGTTGTAACGACGATTTTTATGCCGCTTACGCTTATAGTCGGATGGTACGGAATGAATTTCCGCTATATGCCAGAGCTTAACTGGAAACTCGGCTATCCCGTAATAATTGCCGTAAGTCTTTTTATCGGCATAGGCGGACTCATTTACTTTAAAAAGAAAAGGTGGCTTTAATATGAAAATCAGTGAGATTTTTAAAAACAAGACTCCGATTTCATTTGAAATTTTTCCGCCGAAGGGCGATTTGAGCGTTGAAACGCTTCGTGACACGCTCTCTTCTCTTAAAAAGCTTAATCCCGATTTTATTTCCGTTACCTATTCCGCAGGCGGAACGGGCAACAGCGCAAAGACGGTTGAATTGGCGTCAGTTGTAAAAAATGAGTTCGGCATTGAATCAATGGCGCACCTGACCTGTATAAATTCCGACAGACAGACGGTCCGAAAGGTGGTTTCGGATATTAAAAACGCAGGAATAGAAAATGTGCTTGCGTTAAGAGGAGATATTATTGAGGGTAACGAGCCGACTGATTTTAAAACGGCAGCCGACCTTATTGAGGAAATAAAGGACGAGCCGCTTTGCATCGGCGCCGCCTGTTATCCCGAGGGACACGTTGCGTGTCAAAGCGTTGAAAAGGACATTGAGTATCTTAAGGTCAAGCAGGACAAGGGAGCTTCATTTTTTGTCAGTCAGCTTTTCTTTGAGAACAGGTCGTTTTACGATTTTATTGAGAAAACAAAAAGGGCAGGAATTACCGTGCCCATTACCGCAGGCATTATGCCGATGCTCTCAAAGTCGCAGGTAAGCCGAATGATTTTTATGTGCGGCGCTTCGCTTCCGAGTGAAATTATACGAATACTCAATAAATACGAAAATGACGAAATCTCTCTGAAAAAGGCAGGCATTGAATATGCCGCATCTCAGGCGCGAGATTTGATTTCGAACGGCGTTGACGGAGTACACCTTTATACAATGAATAAACCCGAAATTGCTTCGGGTATAATGGAAAGAATTAAATGATTAAGCTTATCGGCAATAAAAAAGAGGCGTTGCGTTACCTCGGCTACAAAGGACAGAGTCTTGACGAAGAAATGGAAAATCAGCTCGATTCTGCTTTGAAAGAGGGGCTTCGTCTTTGCGCGCCTAAAAGCGTTTATGCGGTTTTTGACTTAAAGCAAACGGCAGACGGACTTTTACTTGAAAACACCGACCTTACGCTTTTAGGGGAAAATATTAACAACCATCTTTCGGGCGCTTCAAAATGCGCCGTGATGGCTGTTACAATAGGAGTCGGAATTGAAAAAGCGATTTCAGGATACGAAAGAACGGGATTTCTTACAAAATCCGTAATGCTTGACGGCGTTGCGACGGCTCTTGTCGAAGAGCTTGCGGACAGGGTGAATGAAGAAATAAAAATAAAAGCCGAAAAAGAGGGCTTTTACTGCAAAACTCGTTTCAGCCCCGGTTACGGCGACTTTCCGCTTGAAACCCAGAGAAAAATAATACCGCTTCTTGACTGTGAAAAGCGCGCAGGTATTTTTCTTAACGAAAACTGTATTATGTCGCCGCGTAAAAGCGTTACTGCGGTTATAGGATTTTTTAAAAAGGAGGACGGGAAAAATGGAATTTGAAAACGAATTTCTGCTTTTTGACGGCGGCTTCGGAACAATGCTGCAGCAAAGAGGGCTTAAAACGGGTGAACAACCCGATATGCTTAACCTTACTAATCCCGACCTTGTCAGACAGATACATAAGGAATATGTTGACGCAGGCGCGGATATTATTACCGCAAATACCTTTTCTTCAAACAGGCATAAATTGCCCGAAAACGTTTCGGTTGACGAAACTGTCGGCGCGGCAATAAAAATTGCAAGACAAGCCGGCGCAAAAACCGTCGCGCTTGATATAAGCCAGATAGGTATTCTTATGGAGCCTGTCGGCACGTTGAAATTTGACGCTGCGTATGAGTATTTTAAGGAAACGGTGCTTTCGGGCGTAAAGCACGGCGCGGACCTTATACTTATTGAAACAATGTCGGATTTGCTTGAGACAAAGGCTGCATTACTTGCGGCAAAGGAGAATTCCTCTCTTCCGGTTTTTGTTTCAATGACTCTCGGCGAGGACGGGAGAACCTTTCTCGGCGCGGATGCAAAAACTATCGCTTTGACTCTTTCGTCGCTCGGCGCGGACGCAGTCGGACTTAACTGTTCGTTGGGACCCGTTGAAATGCTTCCGCTTGTAAAGGAAATGACCGAGTATTCAAGAGTGCCCGTGCTCGTCCAGCCGAACGCAGGAATGCCCGTTTACGAAAACGGAAAAACCGTCTACACCGTTTCTGCAGAGGAATTTACCGACGCCGTTTCGAAAATGCTTGATTACGGCGTGACAATTGTCGGCGGCTGTTGCGGAACCACTCCCGAATACACAAGGGCGTTAAGAAAGCTTCTTACCTCAAGAAAACCCGTAAAACGAAACCAAAAAAGAGTTACCGCCGTCACAAGCGCGTCGAACGCGGTTATACTTGAAAACAGCGTTGCCGTAATCGGAGAAAGAATAAACCCAACGGGCAAAAAGAAATTAAGACAGGCGCTTATAGACGGGGACTTTGACTATATCGTCAACGAGGCGATTACCCAGACCGAGAACGGCGCGGATGTACTTGACGTAAATGTCGGTTTGCCCGAAATTGACGAAACAAAAACGCTTGTTGAAGCGGTAAGACAGATTCAGGCTGTGACAAATCTGCCGCTTCAAATTGATTCGTCAAATCCCGAGTCGCTTGAAAAAGCGTGCCGTATCTATTGCGGAAAGCCGATTATAAACTCCGTCAACGGTAAAAGGGAAAGCCTTGAAACGGTTTTGCCAATTGCCAAAAAATACGGCGCGGCGGTTGTCGGACTGACGCTTGACGAAAACGGAATACCCGATACGGCGCAGGAAAGATTTGCAATCGCCGAAAGGATTTTAAAAAAAGCTTTGGAATACGGCATATCCAAAGAGGACGTTCTTATTGACTCGCTTGTGCTCACCGCTTCGACAAATCAAAAGGCGGTAATGCAGACGCTTGAAACAATAAAGAAGGTCAAAAGAAAGCTTGGACTTAAAACCGTTCTCGGAGTATCCAACGTCTCCTTCGGACTGCCGAACCGCGAGCTTGTCAATTCAACCTTCCTCGCCTCGGCTTTCGGCGCAGGGCTTGATATGCCGATTTTAAATCCGTCGTCGCAAAGGTATATGGACGTCGTAAACACCTTTAAGGTGCTTAACGCTCAGGATGAAAGCGCGGCTCAATATATTGAAAAGTACGCATCGCTTGAAATAAAGGACAGCAGGACGGATAAGAAAAGCGAAAACATAACGGCGAATAACGATATGGAATCGCTTGTGCTTTCGGGCAGAAAAAAGGAAGCGGCAGCGCTGACCGAAAAAATGCTTGAAACCGTACCGCCCGTTGAAATAATTGATAAGTATTTCATTCCGTCGCTTGACAAGGTCGGCGAAAAATACGAAAAGGGCGAATTCTTTTTGCCCCAGCTTATGTCAAGCGCCGAAACGGTAAAGGCAGGCTTTGATGTGCTTAAAAGCTATCTGCCGAAGGATGAAAGCCAGATAAAGGGTGAAATTCTTCTCGCCACCGTCAAGGGCGACATTCACGATATAGGAAAGAATATTGTAAAAATGCTTCTTGAAAATTACGGCTTTAAGGTGCTTGATATGGGAAAGGACGTTGACGAGACGGACATTGTCGCCGCCGTAAAGGAGCATAATATAAAGCTTGTCGGTCTTTCCGCACTTATGACCACAACCGTCAGAAATATGGAAAAGACAATTGAAGCGTTGAGAAAAGAGACGCCCGAATGTAAAATAATGGTCGGCGGCGCGGTGCTCAATTCCGACTACGCAAAGCAGGTAGGAGCCGATTACTACTCAAAGGACGCGGCAGGCAGCGCAAGAATTGCGGAAGAACTATTTAAGGATAACAGATAAATTGGAGGATATAAAATGAGAGATTTAGTTATTATCGGAGCAGGACCGTCGGGAATATTCACGGCGGTTGAAATGATAAGAAGGGGCGTAAAGCAGAACATTCTTATTGTTGAAAAGGGTCAGCCCGTTGAAAAGAGGGCTTGCCCTAAAGCAAAGACGAAAAAATGTATGAACTGTCAGCCTTACTGTCATATTACAACGGGCTTTTCTGGCGCAGGCGCTTTTTCGGACGGAAAGCTGTCGTTGAGCTATGAGGTCGGCGGTGATTTGCCGTCGCTTATCGGCGAAGATTTTGCCCAGGAGCTTATTGACTATACGGATAAGATTTATCTTGAATTCGGCGCGGATACCCACGTTGAGGGCGTCGGAAATGACGAAGAGGTAAAAAAGATAAGAATGCGCGCTATTCAGGCGGGACTTAAGCTTGTTGACTGTCCTATTAGACATCTCGGGACCGAAAAGGCGCAGAAGCTTTATTACGATATTGAGCAGTACCTTATTTCCAACGGCGTTGAGATTATTTTCGGCTACGAATGCGTTGATATTATTCTTGAGGACGGCGTTTGCAAGGGCGTAAAAATCACCAACGGCAAGGATGAAGAGGAAATACTCTCAAAGCGTACAATTTTTGCAACGGGCAGAAGGGGAGCTGACTGGCTTGAAAAAATCTGCTCGGAGTATAATATTGCCCATCAGCCCGGCACGGTTGACATCGGCGTCAGGGTTGAGGTACGAAACGAAATAATGGAAAAGGTCAACAAGGTGCTTTATGAGTCAAAGCTTGTCGGCTATCCGAAACCGTTTAAAAATAAGGTCCGCACCTTCTGTCAGAATCCGGGCGGCTTTGTAAGTCAGGAAAACTATGACGATAATCTTGCGGTTGTAAACGGACATTCGTATAAGGATTTGAAATCGAATAACACTAACCTTGCGATTTTGTGTTCCCATAATTTTAATCAGCCGTTTAATCAGCCGATTTCCTATGCCCAGAAGGTCGGCGAGCTTACAAATATGCTCGGCGCAGGACATATTCTTGTTCAGCGCTACGGCGATATTCTTGACGGCAAACGCACCTGGCAGAAGGAACTGGCTCAGTCAAACCTCAAGCCGACTCTTCCCGACGCGGTTGCAGGCGATATTACAGCGGCTATGCCCTACAGAGCGATGGTCAATATCATCAACTTTATTGCGGCTATGGACCACGTTGTACCGGGCTTTGCTTCAACCGAAACGCTTCTTTATTCACCCGAGCTTAAATTCTATTCTAACCGCGTAAAAATGGACGAGGACCTCAACACGTCCGTTAAGGGACTGTATTGTCTGGGCGACTCGAGCGGTTGGACAAGAGGACTTATGATGGCTTCGATTATGGGCGTACTTATGGGCAGAAAAATTGCCGAAGCGGATGAATAATGCAACTAAGCCGTCAACGAAACGGCAACAGGCAGTCAGTTATATTCTTCTGATAATAGGCGCGTTTATATGGGGCTCGGCATTCATTTTCCAGAAAAAGGGAATGGACTATATCGACCCGTTTGCCTTTAACGGAATAAGAAATTTAATCGGCTCGGCGGTGCTTTTACCTTTTATATTCATTTCCGATAAAAGGAAGGACAGCGAAACGCTTAAAAAGGAAAAGGCTTCAAGAAAGCTCCTTTTGAAGGCAGGCGTTATCTGCGGCGTATTTCTTGCGGCGGCGTCAGCCGCACAGCAGTTTGCGCTCAAATACACCTCAACCGGCAAGGTCGGCTTTATAACCACGCTTTACATAATTTTTGTACCAATTGTCGGCGTTTTTATCGGAAAGCGCTTTCGTCCCATCCTGTGGATAAGCGCAGCTCTGGCAATAGTCGGGCTTTATGTGCTCTGCATAAAAAAAGGCGAGGGCTTTTCACTTTCACTCGGCGACTGGCTTGCGCTTTTGTGCGCCTTCCTCTTTGCTTTCCAGATTCTCTCGCTTGACAAATTTACACCGCTTGTAAATCCCGTAAAGCTTGCCTGCGTGGAATTTTTTGTCTGCGGTGTAATCTGCTGCGCGCTGATGTTTATTTTTGAAAAACCGACGCTTTCAAGCATTCTTGCGGCGTATATTCCGCTCCTTTACGCAGGGCTTCTTTCAACGGGCGTTGCCTACACGTTTCAGGCAGTGGCGCAAAAGCACGCAAATCCCGTTATGGCTTCGCTTATAATGAGCCTTGAATCGGTTTTCTGCGTGCTGACGGGCTGGGCTCTTCTTCACGAGGTGCTTACACCGCGTGAAACAGTCGGCTGTGTGATAATTTTTATAGGCGTAATAATTGCCCAACTTCCCGAACGGAAGAAAAAGGAAATAACCGAATAAAAAACAACCTCCAAAACTCAAAGGTTACGGAGGTTTAATTTTTACTGTTTTCCGACTTTTAGTTCGTCCAGGGTCATTTTTCGGTTAAGAATATTCAGGTCAATTGTTTTTCCGTCTCCCCAGTAGCCGTCAAGCTCGGCAAGCTCGGTAAACTGCCAGAGACACCAGTCGTCGCGGTAATCCCACTGTATCGGATAATAAAGCGAGGTTATCCATTTTTTGCAGCCGTCGAAATCCCCCTTCAAATACTCCCTGTAGAGGTCGGGACGCGTGTAAATCATCGGCTTTACGCCGTAGCGCTTTTCAATTTCGTCAACAAAGCTTTTCAGTTCTCTTACGACGTCCTCTTTCCGGGGCTTGTTTATGTGCTTGTCGCCGTAGTATTCGACGTCAACAACGGGGATGAGGTTTTCATTTTTCAGTTCTCCGACAGTTTCAATAAAATTGTCCGCCTGCGTTTTTCCTGCGCTGTCGTATGAGAAAAAGTGATACGCGCCGCAGGGAAGGGGAGAACGGTTGGCGTTTTCCCAGTTCGTTTTAAAGTTTACGTCCTGATAAATGCTTCCCTCCGTCGCCTTGATATAGACAAATTTGATATTTTGCGTTGCGAGCACGTCAAAGTCAATGTTGCCCTGATATACCGAAACGTCTGCGCCTATAATATCTGAGTCTTTGACGAAATAATCGTTAAGGAGAATTTCTTTATTTCTGACTTTCGGGTAGACGTAGAAAAACACGCCTGTCAAGCCGATGATAAGCGTAAGAGTGATTATTATTAAAGTAATTATGATTTTTTTCTTCATCCGTTACTCCCGAGCATTTTTCATATTGTATCATATAAAAATAAAAAAGTCATCCGAAAAATACGGATGACTTTAACTTTTAAAAAGCCTTACTGGGTGAAACCGAATTTTTCAATAATACTTACAACTTCTTCAACGGTTTTATTGTAAATGCGTTTGCCCAGTTCAACATAGTCCTCGTCATTGCTTTCGTCCTCGTCACGGTCGCAAAGCTTTTTGAAGGTTGCGCCTACCGCGTCCGCCGACGTTTCGCTCTCCCTAACGGCGAGCGAATAAAAGCTGAATTCCGGTCCGTCGGACAAATCGTTATAAAGAGCGTTGTTTTCGGCAGAAATCTTGTCATAAAAGGCATTTACGGCAGTGTTTGAAAGAAGCGCCGCCGGAAGACGGTGGCTTAAGCACCACTGGGCGGAGAAAACAATAAGAATTCTGACCTGCTCTATCGATTCGGGCGTATTAGGAACCTTTCCGACTGCGGAGGCGATGTGCTTGTTTATTTCCTCATCATTCAAAAAGATTTCCGCAAGGTGAATGCCGAGCTTTCTTGCCTTTTCGGTATTGCCGTTGGCGCGCTGACGGTTGACCTGCTCTAAAAGAAGAGCGGCCTCTGTCTTATCGTCAACCTGCGATTTACCGAATATTTTAATGTCGCTGTCATCATAGAACATTTACGCTTAACCCTCCGAAGCCTGTTCCTGCTCACTTTCCGCCTTTGCCTGAGCCTCTGCCTTTTTCCTCATACGTTTAAGCCTTGCCTTGTAATTTACAAGCTTATTGAGGTTTTCCTCGGGCATATCGCAGTCGCCGACGGAAACGGGATATTTGTTATAAAGACCGTGGAATTCACTTCCGCCGGTTGTGAGTATCTTATTTTTCTGGGCAAATTTTTTGAGGATTTCCTTATCCTCCTCGGTATTGTAGGGCGACCAGACCTCAACGCCGTCAAGTCCCTGTGAGAGCAGCTTGTCCAGCAGCTCCATATTTCCGTGCTTCGACGGGTGGGCGAGAACCGCTACTCCGCCTGCGGCGTGGATAGCCTCAATAACCTCCGCGGTGTCGGGATAATTGGGCTTGGGGATAATGTTATTCTCGCTTTCGGGATTAAAAAGCTCTTCGTAAACGTCGCCGTAAATCGTCGTCGCAAAGCCGCACTCAACTAAAGCGCGCATAATATGCTGCTTATAAAGGCTCGTCGAGCCGGCAGCGCACGCGGTCATAAAGTCAAGCGAAACCGGAAAACGCTTTGCAACGTGAAGCATCATATAGTGCGCTTCCTTACGGCGCAAAAGGGTATTCTTGTGGCAAAGTCCCTCAAGTCTGTCGGGAGCGTCTGCAAGATAGCACAAAAGATGGCAAAGCCTGCCGCTTTCTTTTTCCGTAGCGGAAAGCTCAACCCCGTGGATAACCTGAACGCCGTGTCTTGCGCCGATTATTTTACCTCTGCCCGCGCCTGCCATACAGTCGTGGTCGGTAATGGCAATGGTATTTACTCCTCTTTTTTTAGCCAAAACAATAATTTCTTCAATTCCCAGAGAACCATTAGATAATTTTGTGTGGCAATGTAAGTCTACGCTCATTTAAATCCCCTTTCTTATCCCAAAACAAGTGCATAGTACAAGCATTGCTTAGTTTCCGCCCGAAATAAGGCGAAAGTAATCTAATTTACAATAATAATTATGATTATTATATAACACTTTTTTTCATTTTGCAAGCATAAAATTATGTATATTATCAAATTGAAATGTGAATGTCAATAAAAAAATGCAGATATAATTATTTTTGTTAAGGTTGCAAGAAATTTGCACGCTAAAAATGTGTATAGTGGAGAATTTCGTTTTGCAATTCTATTGACTTTCTTTCGGATTTAATATAAACTTTACTGGTGTTATATTTTGAATAATGTATATTAAGAAAAAGGAATGGACTTAAATGAACAATACCGAAAAGACAATGGATAAAATCGTTGCCCTTTGTAAAACGAGGGGCTTTATCTTCCCCGGCAGCGATATCTACGGCGGACTTGCAAACACTTGGGACTACGGTCCTCTCGGCGCAAGGCTTAAAAACAATGTCAAGGACACCTGGAGAAAGCGTTTTATTCAGGAAATAAGAAACAGCTACGAGGTCGACGCCGATATTCTTATGCACCCGAGAGTCTGGGAGGCGAGCGGTCACGTTGCTTCCTTCTCCGATCCGCTTCTTGACTGTAAGGAATGTAAAATGCGTTTTCGCGCGGACAACCTTATTGACGACTTTAATCCCGACGCTCACGCGGACGGCATGACAAAGGAAGAGATGTTCGATTACATCAAGGCGCATTCAATTCCCTGTCCGAACTGCGGCAAGCACAACTTTACGGATATAAGGGAGTTCAACCTTATGTTCCAGACCTTCAGGGGCGTTACAAACGACGCGAAGAGCGTTATTTACCTTCGTCCCGAGAATGCCCAGGGCGAATACGTCAATTTCATAAATGTTCAGCGTACCATGCGCTCGAAGCTTCCTTTCTCTATCGGTCAGATAGGAAAGGCATTCAGAAACGAAATCACGCCCGGTAACTTTACGTTCAGGACAATTGAGTTTGAACAGATGGAGTTCCAGACCTTCTGTAAAGAGGGCACGGATACCGAGCTTTACGATTATTTCAAACAGTACGGCAAAAAGTACTATATGGACCTCGGCATTCCCGAGGAGCATCTTCGCTTCCATGACCACGAAAAGCTTGCTCACTACGCAAAGGCTGCGTGTGACATTGAATTTCTTTTCCCCTTTGGCTGGGGTGAAATCAACGGAACTCATAACAGAACCGACTTTGACCTTACCCGTCATCAGGAGTATTCTGGTCAGAAGATGGAATATCTTGACCCCGAAACGAATGAAAAATTCATTCCCTATATCGTTGAAAGCACCTACGGACTTGACCGAACCGTGCTTGCGCTTCTGTGCGAAGCTTACGATGAGGAAATCATTGACGAGGAAAAGAACGACACGCGCGTTGTGCTTCATTTAAGCCCTGCAATTGCTCCCTTCAAGGCTGCGGTTCTTCCGCTTTCAAAGAAGCTTTCCGAAAACGCTCTCTCGGAGGTTTTCGATAAAATCAAGGGCGCATTTATGGTTGACTTTGACGAAACGGGCTCCATAGGTAAGCGGTATCGCAGACAGGATGAAATCGGAACGCCCTTCTGCATTACTTATGACTTTGACTCTCTTGAGGACGGCTGCGTAACGGTGCGTGAAAGGGATTCAATGGAGCAGGTAAGACTTCCCATAAGTGAAATAGAAGCTTATATTTCGGAAAAAATCAAATTCTGATTATTTAATTTAAGATTTACCGCCGGTACTTAAAGTATCGGCGGTTTTTTATCTTATTACGTCAATTGGGTTTATCAGTACGCCTCCCGAGCGCATTTCAAGGTGAATGTGAGGAGAGTCGCTTTCAATTGGAATTGTTCCGACATTTCCGAGCCTTTCGCCGGATTTTACCTTTTCGCCGACTGTTACGCTGACGTTTTCCTTAAGTCCGCAGTACTTCGCCGTAACCCTGTTGCCGTGGTCGATTTCAATTACGGTTCCCCATAACGAATCGACATAAACTGCGGTGACTATGCCGTTATTTATCGAATAGACGTCATCGCCGCTTTTTGCGGCAAAATCGGTTCCGTTATGTGTGCGCCAGTCGTTTGTATTCTCGTTTTTTACAAGCTCGCCGTTTGAATAGTGAGAAAGGATTTTACCTTCAACAGGTGAAATAAAATAGTCGAGCGGCTGTATATTTTCGGTTGTCTCTTTTGTTTCTTCCGTTTCGCTTTCCCTCGTATCGGGAACGTTGGAAATGGGTATTTCAACTGCCTTTAAGGTCTCTGCCGTCGTTGCGGTAACCGTGTTTTGCGTAACGGTAAGGTCATCACCGTCAAGAAGGCGTCTTGCGTTCTGTGAGGTGCGCCACGCCGTAAGAGAAAAGGCGAGCACAAGAAAAAGAACACAGAGATACGCTATGCGTCCTTTTTCGCTTATTTTTATTTTTTTCATTTTTTAACCTCCTTTTGAGGTTATTTTTCCCTCGGAATGGAATTATTATGCAAAAATTTTTTTGTTTTCGGCAAACAAATGTTTGCTTTTTTGAATTATCTGTGTTATAATGGTAAAAACGAAGCGTAATATTTAAGGAGTGAGAGTATGAACCCTATCAGCGATACTCAGCGAAAGATATATGATTTTCTGGTTGAAAGAAGCCAGACCAACGGCGTGCCGCCTTCAGTAAGGGAAATCGGCGCGGCGGTCGGTTTGAGCTCGACCTCGTCCGTTCAGGCTAACCTTGACGCGCTTGAAAACGCGGGCTATATTGAGCGTGACCCGATGCTTAAAAGGTCAATAAGAATTGTCGGTCAGGCTGAAAATGTTATAAGCGTTCCGCTTCTCGGTACTGTTGCGGCAGGTCAGCCGATTTTGGCGGTTGAGCAGGCGGAGGATTATCTTCCCTATAACGGCCGCGTTTCAAAGGATAAGCCGCTTTTCGCTCTTAAGGTCAAGGGCGAAAGTATGCTCTGGGCAGGTATCCTTGACGGCGATATTGTCTTTGCTGAAAGGACTCCCGTAGCTTCAAACGGCGAAATGGTTGTTGCTCTCGTCGGAGATGAGGCAACCGTAAAAACCTTTTATAAGGAGAACGGACATTTCCGACTTCAGCCCGAAAATGACGCTTTCGAACCGATTATTGTCAACGAGGTAACCATCCTCGGAAAGGTTGTTGCGGTAATGCGCTACTACTGATATGAAAAAACGTAATATCGGCGCGGCTGTTGCTTTTTGCGGCGCGGCTGTAAATCTTGCGCTCTTTCTTGTAAAGCTTTATGTTGCCGTATCCTGTAACAGCCTTAGTATTTATCTTGATTCTTTTAATAATGCGGTTGACTGCCTGGTCTGCGTTTTTGTAGGCCTTGGTTTCATTTTATCAAAAAAAGGCGCAACGAAAGACTACCCCTTTGGCTTTGGAAAGACCGAAGGGGTTGTAAATTTTCTTGTTTGCGTTATAATTCTTGTTACGGGGCTTTCCTTTGCGTACTCGTCACTGGGAAGAATTATGTATCCGCTTCCTATCTGGTATTCCTCAAAATATGCGGCTATGGTAGCTCTTACCCTCCCCGTAAAGCTGCTTTTGTTCTTCCTTTATAAAAGGTCAAATAAAAAGCTTTCTTCACCCGTGCTTGACGCGCTTTCGTTTGACAGCATACTTGACTTATTTATTACTTTATGCTCACTGACTGCGCTTTTTGTTTCAAACCGACTCGGTTTTTCCGCCGACGGCTTTTCGGGAATGGTTATAAGCGTTATCCTTGTTTTCCAAAGTATAAAGATCGTTAAAAACGCATTCGGTACTGTTATCGGAAAAAGGGACAGCAGCCTTTGTGAAAAAATCGAAAACGCCGTTTCTCAAATCGGTTTGCCCGTCACGGTTGAAAACGTCACCTGTCACGTCTACGGTGAAAAAATAATTGCAAATCTGACGCTTGATTTAAACGGGACTGAGCTTTCGAAGGAAACGGTTGAGAGAATAAGAAATGCGCTTTCGCCCGAAACGGTAAGCGATGTATATATAAACATTGGGGGAAAAGGAAATGACTGAAGAAAAGATTTCGGAAAAAATGCTCGAAACAGATAAAAAACAGATAAAGGCTCAAAAAAGAAAAAAGCGCCGCAGAAGGGCGAAAAGGTTTTTCATAGGCTTTGTTGTTACGGTTCTTGCGGTTATACTTATTACGGCGGCGGTGAACGTTGTGGTATATAAGTCGCTTGTCAATAAGGTTAAAAATTTTGACACCGTAGAATGTGAAAAGCTTAATTATGAGTACTACGACAACGGCTGTATGAATATTTACACCGACAGGGGACTTAAGGTGGTTCAGATTACGGATGTCCATATCGGCGCGGGCTGGATGAGCGTCGGCAAGGATACCATGGCGGTAAACGCCGTGTCCGCAATGCTCACTGCTGAAAAGCCAGACCTCGTAATCGTCACGGGTGACGTGGCTTATCCCGTCCCGTTCCAGGCGGGAACGCTCAACAATAAAACCGCGGTAACGGTTTTTGCCGAAATGATGGAAAAAATGGGCGTTTACTGGGTTTACTGCTTCGGTAATCACGACACCGAGATATACAGCTACTGTTCAAGAGAGCAGATAGTGAATTATCTTGACAGCGAAAAATATCCCCACTGCCTTCTTCAGAAAGGACCCGAGGATGTTGACGGTTACGGGAATCAGGTCATAAATATTGTCAATTCCGACGGCGTTATTACGAGGACGATTATCACGCTGGACTCCCATACATACCCGAAGGGAGAGCTGACGAGCATTTTCGGCAGATACGATAACCTTCATCAGAATCAGGTTGACTGGTACGGTAAAACCGTTGATGAGGCGAACGCAAAGAATAAAGCAGCCATTTCCTCACTCGATAAAAAGACGCAGGAAAAATATAAGGGCTATGAAACGGTTCCAACCTCGCTGTTTTTCCATATTCCGCTTACCGAATATAAGGACGCCTGGGACGAGTACGTTGCAAACAGCTTTAAGGACGGCGGCAATGTTGAATGTAAATACGGAACGGTAGGCGAGGAGGGCGACGCTATCTGCTGCGGAATGAACGAGGATAATATGTTTGAAAAAATCCTTGAGAAAAAGAGCACGGATACCGTTTTCTGCGGCCACGACCACCTGAATACGTTTTCAATTAAGTATAAGGGCGTATACCTTACATACGGTATGAGCATTGACTATCTTGCCTATTACGGAATATATAAGCTCGGCTCGCAGCGCGGCTGCACTGTAATAAATATTGACGAAAACGGCGCAATTGACTACACTCCCGAAAGCTATTACCAGGATAAATACGTTTCCTATTTTGAAAAGGAGACGGTTGAAATGCAAAAGCTCGGGAATCATTAAAAAATAAAAATTAGAAAGGGGAGCGGATTTTCCGCTCCCCTTAATCTATTTATTTTTAATCAGTCCTTTTCGGGTGACAGCAAGCCGTAGCCGCCGTCCTTTCTGCGATAGACGACAGAAATTGTGTCGTCCTCGGAGTTGTTGAAAAGATAGAACTGATGTCCGAGCATATTCATCTGAAGAATTGCTTCCTCAACGCTTTCGGGCTTTAAGAGAACCGCCTTTTTTCTTACGATTTCAAAATCGTCCTCCGCCTCGTCCGCTTCCGGAATAAAGTCGTCAATATTTGCGTCGCGAAGACGTCTTTCAAGCTTTGTCTTATTCTTTCTTATCTGGCGGATAAGGGAGTCAACACAAGCGTCAAGAGCGTCCTCAAGGTCTGCGCTTCTTTCCTGCGCGCGGAAAATCATGCCGCCCTTATTGAGCGTGATTTCAACAATTTTTGCGCTTTTTTCAACCGTTGCAGTGATTTTTGCCTCTGCCTTTTCGCCGAAAAAGCGTTCAACCTTTTTGAGCTTCTGCTCTGCCCTGTCCTTAAAGGATTGACGGGGTGTGCATTTGCGTCCTACGATTGTAATATTCATTATTACATCCCCTTTTACCTAATCTATGTAATAAAGCAATCTCTTGCTTCATCTGTATTATATCATTTATAAACAAAAAAATAAAGGGGATTATGTCTTTTTTATGAAAAATTCACAAATAATTCACAATAAATTATTCATTTCGTCGGGCATAGGACATTCAAGATTAAGAAGCGTACCTGTTACGGGATGAATAAACTCGATTTTTCCGCAGTGAAGAGCCTGATGCGATATTTCTTCGCACTCATGCCCATACATCCTGTCGCCTGTCAGAGGCGTGCCGAGTGAGGCGAAATGCACCCTTATCTGGTGGGTTCTGCCCGTTTCAAGATTTATTTCAAGTAAAGTGCGTCTGCTGTCATTTTTAAGCGCTTTCCAGTGCGTAACCGCCCTGTCTCCGCCCTCGCCGACCGCGCGAAGCGTTTTTAACGGGTCGGGTCGGTAAATGGGTAAATCAATTGTCCCTTTTCCCTCGTAAACGCCGTCGACAACCGCGTAGTAGGTCTTTTTTATTTTTGCCTGAAGTCTTGCAGCGCTGTGGGAATTCAAAGCGCAAACAACAAGTCCGCTTGTGCCCTTGTCAAGTCTGCCGACCGCCTTGAAGGACGGTTGTTTTCCCTCTTTTATAAGGCGGTGAATAACTGCGTTTGCAAGCGTATCGCCCTGGTGATTATGAGTCGGGTGCATCGGCAGAAGAGCCGGCTTGTTGATAACAAGCAGGTCGTCGTCCTCAAATATGACGTCAAGCTCATAATCAAGCGGCTCTATTTCGTTTTTGCTGTCGGGCAGGATAACGCTTAAAATATCGCCCTCTTTAAGCAAATCGACGGTTCTTATATGCTTATCGTTCAAAAGAATGCCGTCCTCATAGTGCTTAAGGGTACGAATAAGACGAGAGGAGAGTTTTGCCTCTCCTCTCAAATAAGCCATAACCTTTTTTTCGTCATATTCGGCAGGTATTTTGTAATCTATCCTGCGGCGTGAAAAATCAGTCAATGAATTTACCTCTCTGTTTGGGTTCTACAACGTAGGGCAGGAAATATACCGCTTTTTTAACCACTGCAAGAAGCACGGGATTTTTAACAAGGTCGCCTGCAAAGCCCTTCATATAATTCGCAAAATCCCTTGTGTCGGGAATGCTTGAGGGCTTCATTGTAACTCTCTTGTGCGGTCTGAAATTGAAATTGAGCTTTCTCTTGCCGACTGTTTCAATGGGTCTTATGGTTACGTTGAGATTTGTGCCGTCAAACCATTCCGCATAGCAGCAAACCTTGAAATCAATTTGACCGAGTCTTATCTTACCGTAGCGGTAGTGACCGTCCATTCCGCAGGTGACGGTATTGTTTTCGTCTCCCTCGTCCCAGGTCATATCGCAGCTCTTATCTTCAAAATGGAATTTAACGTGGTCAATGTTTCCGGCTCTGTCGCTCATCATAAACGTAACGTGAATCGGAATAACGCTGACGGGGAAACCGATGAGGTTAAGAATAATTCCCATCGGACCCTTTCTGAATTTAATCGTCTTGCCTTCAATTTCCGCTTCAAGGTCGGAACGGTAGCTCTCGTGAACCTCGTCCATATTGGAATTTGTAATGTCAACCTTTTCGGGCTCGGCCTTTTCCTCTGCGGTTTCGTCTAAAAAGCCTTCGGGGAAATGGCGCCAGATACATTCTCTTGCTTCCGGCTCATTTGAAATTCCCGATGTGGTGATGATTACCGCGTCATAGTCGGGAGCGACAATGCCGAACTGTGAGAACATACCGTCTGCGCGGTAGGAGTTGGGAATACCGTCATTCTGCCAGAAGCAGAAACCGTAGCCTGCCTGATTATCGCGCGTTTCGCTTGTTCCTTTATTTTCAACCTGCTTGCTTGTAGCCTGTTTTACCCAGTCCTTCGGGATAACCTGCTTATTCTTCCACTTGCCGCCTTTTGCGTAGCAGAGAATGAATTTTGCAAAATCCTCCGTTGAAAGATAAAGTCCCCAACCGCCTGCTTCAATGCCATGAACGGGGTCGGTTTCCCAGAACGGTCTTTCAATTCCCAGCGGCTCAAAAAGACGCGGCATAAGATAATCTATAACGCCCATGCCCGTAACCTTTTTTACTATGGCTGCAAGCATATAGATATTCTCGTTTATGTAGAGGAACGTTGTGTTCGGGTCATAGGTCCAGGGAGCCTTGAAGAAGGTCTCTATCCAGTCCGCCTTCGCCTTATCCGCAAAAAGACTCGGCTGTTTGCCGGCTGTCATGGTCAGAAGAGAAAAGACGGTAATCTGCTCAAGCTTTTCGTCCTTTTTCTTAACGTACTCGGGGAACAGGTCAACAAGCCTTGTATCAAGGGACAAAAGTCCTTCCGAAATCGCAAAGCCGATAGCCGTGGAGGTAAAGCTTTTGCTGGCAGAGTACATAATGTGCTTGCTGTCATTTGTGAAAGGCTCGTTATACCATTCCGCGGCAACCTTGCCGTGGCGGATAACCATAAAGGAGTGGAACTCCATTGAGTGCTCCTTCGCGTCGGCAATGAAATCCATTACCGCCTTTGACGAAACGCCGACCTCTTCGGGCGTTTTTGCCCTCGGAATACTGTTTTTAACACTTGTTTTTGCCATTAAATGCACCTCCAAAATATTTTCATTGTCTTAATAATTATTTATCCGCGCCGGTAAAATTCGGAACCAATGCCTTTAAGAAAAGCCTTGCCTTCTGGGGCGAGAGTCTGTTTATTTTGCTTATGTATTCAATAAGCAGTTCGTCGTCAAAATCAACCGGCGACGTAACAAAAATCTTGCTGTTCTGGGTGGTTCTGCGGTTTTCGTTTTCCTCTTCAAGAGAAAGCTCCTCGTAAAGCTTTTCGCCCGGGCGAAGCCCCGTAAAGACGATATCGATATCCTTATACGGTTCAAAGCCCGAAAGCTTTATAAGGTTTTCCGCAAGCGTGACGATTTTAACGGGCTCGCCCATATCGAGAACGAATATTTCACCGCCAGACGCCAGACCGCCTGCCTGAACGACAAGCTGAGCCGCTTCGGGAATTGTCATAAAGTAGCGCGTGATATCGGGGTGAGTGACGGTAATCGGTCCGCCGTTTTCAAGCTGCTTTTTGAAAATCGGGATAACGCTTCCGTGCGAGCCGAGAACGTTTCCGAAACGCACCGCGGCGAATTTCGTGTCGGATGAAATTCTGCTGAAATGCTGAACAATAAGCTCGGCAACTCGCTTTGTTGCGCCCATAACGTTTGCAGGGTTTACCGCCTTGTCGGTTGAAAGCAGGACAAAGTTTTTGACCTTGTAATCGTTTGAGCAAAGCGCTGTGTTATAGGTGCCGAGAATGTTGTTTTTAATCGCCTCAAGCGGACTGTCCTCCATAAGCGGAACGTGCTTGTGCGCCGCCGCGTGGAATACGCAGGAGGGATGGAACTCCTCAAACACCTCTTTAAGCCTTGAAATATCGCGGACGGAGCCTATGCGTATTGCAATTTCGGGATTTCCGTAATATTTCGAGTCAAGGCTGTTTTTAAGCGTGAACGCCTCGTTTTCATATATGTCAAAGATAACTATTTTTTCGGGACGGTATCTTGCTATCTGACGGCAAAGCTCACTGCCTATCGAGCCGCCGCCGCCCGTTACAAGAATTGTCTGGTCGGTAACGTACTTACAGACCTCGGGGTCGAGCTTAACCTCGGGACGGGAGAGAAGGTCAAGAATATCGACCTTTCTGAATTTTTCATAAATCTTGTCCTTCGCGTTTGAAAGCTCGTCCAGACCGGGTGAAACCTTGATGTCACAGCCGGTTGACATACAGATATTTAAAATTTCTTTTTTTCTGTCGGGCTCCGCGGACGGAATGCAGTAGATGATTTCGTTTACCTTATATCTCTTTGCGATATCGGGAATAATATCACAGTCGCCGACTATCGGAACGCCGCTTACGGAATAGCCGTTTTTATTTTTGTCGTCGTCAACAATTACAACGGGGTTGCCGAATCGGTAGCCGCCCTGCTGCATTTCCTTAAGAACCGTTGTGCCCATTGCGCCTGCGCCGATAATCATTATGCGCTTGTCGGCGTTAATGCCGGAATTGCGGTAACGCTCCTTAATAATAGTGTCAACGAGTCTGTAAAAAATCCTCGAACCGATAATGAATACAAGCGTTATAAGAAGTCCGTCAAAATACGCCGCATAGGGGTAAACCCAGTACAGCTTCTGTTCGCCCGTAGAGAGCGTAATTGTAATAAGCTGGGATTTCATAACAAAGTAATCCGCAAAGGCGGCGACAACGGAAGCAATAGTGGTTGCAACCGCAAGCTTTACAATATCGATGAATGAAGCGTTTTTCCACGATATTTTATATATTTTGAAAAATACAAATGTCACAAGGAGAATAAGCGTAAGAAGCGGAAAACGGTATAAAAACTGTATCCAGCGGAATTCGCCCAGGTGAATGCTCAACTTATGAAGCATTAAGGAAAAAACATACGAAATATTTATAAAAAAAGCGTCAAGAATAATCAGCAACGCAATTTTTGTTCTGTTTTGTAAGGTCATTTTTCTCATTTTACAGACTCTCCGTTTTTAATTGATTAAGGTTTTGAAACCATATATAGTCTTATAATACAATTATTCTTTTAAAAAGTCAACTGAACTCTTTAACAAAACGCAGTTAAAATAATTGAGTATTTTTACAAGAAAAAATGAGGCAAAACGGCTGTAAATATGGGGCTTTTATCTTGATAATTATGACAAATTATAGTATAATAATATATTATTGGATTAAGGAGGTGCCGTAAAATGTTCAGAAAAAAGTGGTCTTTGTCTGCGCTTGAAAAAGAACAGGCGGCGCTTCTTGCTGAAAATATGAGTCTTGACCCGTTTATTGCGCTTATGCTCGTTTCGCGTGGAATAACCGCTCCGCTTGATATTGACGAATTCTTTTCTTCCGACGTGATTTTAAGCAGTCCGTTCGGCATAAGGGATATGGACAAGGCGGTTGACAGAATCCGCCCCGCTATTGAGTCAAAGGAAAAAATCGCAGTTTTCGGCGATTACGACGCGGACGGCGTTACGGCGACGGCTCTTTTGTATTCTTATCTTAAAAGCTGCGGCGCTGACGCGGTTTACTATATTCCCGACCGGATGACCGAGGGCTACGGCACAAGCATTGAGGCAATTGACGAATTGAATAAACAGGGCGTAAAGCTCATTATTACTGTTGATAACGGCATAGCCGCCGTCGAAGAGACCGAATATGCAAAAAAACTCGGAATAGATATGGTAATAACCGACCACCATAAGGCAGGCTCGGTACTGCCCGACGCGGTTGCGGTTGTCGACCCTCACAGAGAGGATGACCCGTCTCCCTTTAAGGAGTGGGCAGGAGTCGGCGTTGCTTTTAAGCTCGTCAGCGCAATTGAGGGCGTTGACGGCGAAAGCCTGCTTGAAGAATACAGCGACCTTATCGCAATAGGAACTCTGGCGGACGTTGTTTCACTTACAAATGAAAACCGCGCGTTGGTAAAAGCCGGGCTTGAAAAAATAAATTCCGCTCCGAGGCTCGGAATAGAAATGATAAAGCAGATTTCCTCTGCTTCAAAATCTCTTTCGTCAACGGGAGTTGTGTTTACCGTTGCGCCGAGGATAAACGCCGCCGGAAGAATGGGCTCTGCGTACAGGGCGCTCGAGCTGCTTTTGTGCGAAGATGGGCAAAGAGCAAGAAGTCTTGCAGAAGAAATTGACTCGGCGAATAAAACCCGTCAGAGCGTTGAAGCTGACATCACGCGTCAGGCTATAAATTCAATTGAAGAAAACGGGTATAAATATGACAGAGTGCTTGTCGTTTCGGGCAAGGGCTGGCATTCGGGCGTTATAGGCATAGTAGCCGCAAGGCTTGTTGAAAAATACGGAAAGCCTGCTGTTGTAATTGCGGTGGATGAGGACGGGGCAAAGGGCTCCGCAAGAAGCCTCGGCGATTTTTCAATGTATGACGCGCTTCTTTCGTGCGAAAAAATGCTTACCCATTTCGGCGGACATACTCTTGCCGCAGGACTCGGTATTGAAAAGGAAAACATCGGTTTGTTCAGAAAAGCGATAAACAGCTACGCTTCGAATAAACCCATGCCTTTCCCGACTCTTAAGCTTGACTGTAAGCTCAACCCGTCCTACATAACGGTTGAGCTTGCAAATAACCTTTCGTCTATGGAGCCTTACGGCAACGGAAATGACCAGCCGCTTTTCGGTCTTTACGGAATGACCGTTGCGTCCGTTCACCCCGTCGGCGACGGAAAGCACTTAAGAATGACCCTTACAAAGGGCGACGCCGGCGTTTCGGTTGTAAAATTCGGTACGAGCGTGGACGCATTCCCGTTTGTTGCAGGGGATAAGGTCGATATTGCCGTTAAGCTTGAGAGAAACGAGTACAGGGGTGAAATAAGAGCCTCCGTCCAGATGAGGGATATACGTTTTTCGGGCGTTGACGAAGATAAAAGAGTTGAAAGCGTAAGACTTTATGAAAGCTATTACAGGCGTCAGGAGCTTGAAAGGGAAAAGCTTGAGCTCCTTTTACCCGACAGAGAATTTCTTGGAAAGGTATTCACTTATATTAAAAATAATCCTGCGCGTTTTCTTGACAGCGAAACTCTCTGCGTAAGAATGGGACTGCCAATGGATTATTACGCAAAGCTTCTTATTGCGCTTGACGTGCTTGAGGAGCTGAAGACGGTACAAAAAAGCGAAAACGGGAATTATTTTATTCCCGAAACTATTGAAAAAACCGACCTTTCAAGGTCAAAAATTTTAAACGATATAGAGGGGAGGCTTACCCGGTGAATGACGAAATCAGAGCTGATTATGAACAGCTCAAAGCGATTCTTAAAGAGAGTTATTCAAAAGAAGAGTTGAGCGTGGTTGACGCCGCGTTCGACAAGGCTTTTGTCGCTCACAGGGCGCAGCTTCGCCATTCCGGCCAGCCTTATATCATTCATCCAATTGCCGTTGCAACCATTCTTGCAAAGCTTGGTATGGATTATCAGTCCGTTGCGGCGGCTCTTCTTCACGATACGGTTGAGGACACCGACGTCACGCTTGAGGATATACAAAACGAATTCGGTAACGATATTGCGTCGCTTGTTGACGGCGTTACAAAGCTCGGTAAGGTTCCGTGGATTTCACGCGAGGAGCAGCAGGCGGAAAACGTAAGAAAGCTTTTGCTTGCGATGAGTGAGGATATAAGGGTTATTATAATAAAGCTCGCCGACCGTACCCACAATATGCGAACTCTTGACTTCGTTGCGCCGCAGAAAAGGCGTGATACGGCGCTTGAAACTCTTGAAATATATGCTCCCATAGCTCACCGACTCGGTATCCGAGCGATTAAAGAGGAGCTTGAGGACAGGGCTATACGTTTTCTTGACCCGATAGCTTATCAGGATATTGAAAAATACGTTGACAATATGACGCGTTCGCGCGGCGATTTCTTAAAGCAAATTAAGGATAACATTTATAAAAGAGTTTCGTCGGAGGTAAGCAACGTTGTAATTGAGGCGCGAATAAAAAGCGCTCACGGCATTTACCGTAAAATGTATATGCAGCAGAAAAGCTTTGACGAAATTTACGATATTTTCGCCGTCAGGCTCATAGTTGACAGCGTAATAGACTGCTATAACTGCCTTGGCATTATTCACGATATGTATAAGCCGCTTCCCGGAAGATTCAAGGACTATATTTCCACCCCGAAGCCGAATATGTACCAGTCGCTTCATACGACTCTTCTGGGCAAGGAGGGCATTCCCTTTGAGGTACAGATAAGGACAAAGGAAATGAACCACACCGCCGAATACGGTATTGCGGCGCACTGGAAATATAAGGACGGCGTAAAGGATAATTTGCGTTTTGAGGAAAGGCTTTCGTGGATTAGGCAAATGCTTGAAACCCAGACCAGCTCCTCGGACGTTAAAGAAATAGTAAGGACGATTAAAACCGACCTCGCTCCGGAGGAAACCTTTGTTTTCACCCCGAAGGGCGACGTTATAAATTTGCCCGTCGGCGCAACGGTAATCGACTTTGCCTATGCCATCCACTCCGCGGTCGGTCACAAGATGGTCGGAGCAAAGGTGGACGGAAGAATTGTTCCGCTTGACTACAAGGTAAAAACAGGCGAGATTATTGAGGTTCTGACCTCCTCGCAACAGGGCAAGGGACCCAGCCGCGACTGGCTGAATATTGTCAGAACGAGTCAGGCGAGAAGTAAAATCCGCGCATGGTTTAAAAAAGAGAGAAAAGAAGAAAATATTGTTGAGGGTAAGGCGGAGGTTGAAAGCCAGTTTCGCAAGAGCTTTATCCGCTTTGAAAATGAAGAGGAAACCGAAAAATTCCTTGAAAAAATCGCCGAAAGACAGCGCTGTAATTCGGTTGAGGAATTTTATGCCGCTATCGGCTACGGCGGAATAAACCTTAAAAATCTTATGCCGGGTATCCGTGAGGAGTACAATAAAATTTCCGCTTCCCAGAAAAAGGTTCCCGACGAAATTGTTCCCGTGGCTCCGAGAAAAAGCTCGGGCAGTAACGGCGTTATCGTTGAGGGTATTGACAACTGTCTTGTAAAGCTTTCAAAGTGCTGTAATCCGCTTCCGGGCGACAGCATTATCGGCTTTATCACTCGCGGACACGGCGTTTCCGTTCATAAGAGGGACTGCCCGAATGTACCTAAAAATGTTGCATACGCCTCCGAACCCGAGCGCTGGATTAACGCTTCGTGGGACAAGAACGTAAAAACCGAATCCTTCCAGGCAACGCTTCAGATTACCTGTATTCAGCGTATCGGTCTTATGGCTGATATTTCAACGCTTCTTGCAAATATGCACGTCAATATCAACGCCATTTCCACAAGGGAGTATAAGGACACAAGAAACGAAATGCTTCTTACCATTACGGTTTCGAGTCTTGAACACCTTAATAACGTTACGGAAAAGATAAAGAAAATTGACAGCATTCTTGAAATAGAAAGAACGGGACTTTGATATGAGAGCGGTTATCCAAAGGGTTTTGAATTCGTCCGTTACGGTTGACGGAGAAACGGTCGGAAAAATCGAAAAGGGCTTTATGCTGCTTCTTGGCGTAATGGACGGCGACACCGAAAGCGAAGCCGAGCTTCTTGCGCGAAAGACCGCCATGCTTCGCGTATTCGAGGATGAAAACGGGAAAATGAACCTTTCCGTGCTGGATATTGGCGGTGAAATTCTTTGCGTTTCCCAGTTTACGCTTTGCGCCGACACGAAAAAGGGCAACAGACCGTCCTTTACCCCGTCCGCAGAGCCGAAGGAAGCGAAAAGGCTGTATGAATATTTCTGTCAGCAGTTAAAGCTTAACGGAGTAGAAAAGGTTGAAAAGGGCGTGTTCGGCGCGGATATGAAGGTCAAGCTTGTAAACGACGGGCCGGTCACGATTTGCCTTGACACTGACACTTGGAGTAAGACAAAATGAAAATCAGAGTTGTTCCGACGGGACCCATAAAAGCAAATTGCTACATAGTCTTTGACGAAAAAAGTCTTGAGGGCGCCGTAATTGACCCCGGCTCCTTTGACAGTTTGGTTCAGTCGGCTATTGACGGACTGAAAATAAAATATATCATCTGCACTCACGGGCATTTTGACCATATCCTCGGAGTAGGGGAAATGCAAAAGGCTACGGGCGCAAAGCTTCTTATCCATAAGGACGACGAGGAGTGCCTGACCGAATCAAGAGCTAACCTTATTGATGAAGAGTATTTCGGAAGAAAAATTATTCTTAAAGCCGACCGTCTTCTTTCGGACGGATATGAAATCCGTTTCGGCGACATCACGCTTGAGGTAATTCATACGCCCGGTCACTCAAGGGGAAGCATTGTGCTTGCGGATAAAAAGAACAGAATCCTCTTTACGGGCGACACTCTTTTTGCAGGCGGAACGGGAAGAACGGATTTTTACGGTTCGGACATAAACAAAATGCGTCAGTCGGTTAAAAGGCTTTTATCTCTTGAGGGCGATTATCATATCCTGCCCGGTCATGACAGCGACACCTTTCTTTCGGATGAAAGGAAATACTACCTATGAGGCTTGTAATTCTTAACCATCCTTTCAGGTATGAAATGGAAAAGCTCTCGCGTGAGTTTTTTCCGGAAGGAATTGAAATTAAAGAAGAGGTTTCGGGCGAAAGGGAAATAGTGACTTCGCTTTTCGAAAACGAAATAAGTGTTCGCTTTGATTCGCTCGAAAAAAGAGCGGATATTAGTTCTCTTAAGGAAAAGAACGATATTGAGCGTTTAATGGCTCAGCTTCTTTATTCCGTTTTGAGCGAAAAGACCTGCTATTCGCCGTCGTGGGGAATACTTACGGGAATCCGCCCGTCAAAGGTAATGAGAAATAATATTTCCCGTTCAGGCGAACAGAAAGCAAAAAAGTATTTCACCGATGAGCTTTTCGTAAGCGAAAAGAAAACAGACCTTGCCCTTGAGGTTGCAAAAAGGGAACAGAAAATAATTGATTTATCAAAAAATAATTCCTTCAGCCTTTATATTTCAATTCCGTTTTGCCCTACGAGGTGCTCTTACTGTTCGTTCATTTCCCATTCCTACGAAAGCGTAAAAAAGCTTATTCCCGAATATGTTGAAAAACTCGTAGAGGAAATAAGGCTTACGGGGAAAATTGCGAAGGATCTCGGATTAAAGCTTGAAACGGTTTATTTCGGCGGCGGAACGCCGACAACTCTTGAAGCGGATGACTTAAAGGCAATTACCTGTGCCGTATCGGAAAGCTTTGACACCGAAAAATTGAGGGAATATACCGTTGAAGCAGGGCGACCCGACACGGTTACTGCCGAAAAGCTTGATGTTTTAAAGCAAAGCGGCGTGACAAGAATCAGCATAAATCCCCAGTCGTTTAATGACGGCGTTTTGGAGGCTATCGGCAGACGTCACACGGGAAAACAGACTGAGGAAGCCTTTCTCCTCGCGCGAGAAAAGGGCTTTGACAATATAAATATGGATTTGATAGCAGGCTTGCCGACGGACACTCTTTCGGGCTTTAAAAACACTCTTGACAAGGTGCTTTCGCTTTCCCCCGAAAATATCACCGTGCACACTCTTTCAATAAAGCGTTCGTCCTTTTTGTCGGAAAAGGCTGACTATTCAGCGGCGCTTCTTGCCGAACAAATGCTTCTTGAAACCGAAAAAAGGCTTTACGGAAATTATTTTCCCTACTATATGTACCGCCAGTCAAAAACTCTCGGAAACCTTGAAAACGTCGGCTGGTGCAAAGAGGGCAGGGAAGGATTTTACAATATCTTTATGATGGAGGAGGTCCATTCGGTTTTCGCCTGCGGCGCAGGAGCAGTTACGAAGCTCAGAAGCGTAAAAAACGAAAATATTGAACGGGTGTTTAATTTTAAATATCCGTTTGAATACATAAAGGATTACGAGTCCGTAATTAAGCGTAAGGACAGAATATACGGGTTTTACAATTCATATAATAATTAGGCATTTGCCTTGATGCGGAGGAAGTTTTATGGCAAGGATAAACAATTACATTGAGTACATCAACCTTGAGGCGAAAAACGATCCGGCAGGACTTATTGAAAGAAGCGAGGACCGTTTTAAGAGAATCGTTGACAGCGTTGTTGACGAGTGCATTGAAAAGCATAACGGCAGGCTTGTCATTATGCTTGCAGGTCCGTCCGCCTCGGGTAAGACCACTACTGCCCATAAAATCAGGCAGAGATTTATTGACAGAGGTGAAAACTGCTATGTGGTTTCCCTTGACGATTTTTACCTTAACCGTGAGCAGGTGCCCGGTTTCAGCGAGGGCGAGCCGGATTTTGAATCCGTCTATGCGCTCGACTTAAAGCTTATCGATTCGTGCCTTCAGTCACTTTTAAGCGGTGAGGAAACCTATCTTCCGTCCTTTGACTTTGAAACGGGTATGAGGGACGACAGGGCGAATTATATCAGGCTCGGCGAGCACGATGTTGTAATCGTTGAGGGTCTTCACGCGCTTAATCCCATCGTTACCCAGAATATACCCGAAGAATTCCTTTATAAAATTTATATCAGCGTTTCCTCCCGTATTTATAACGAGGAGAGCGAGGATATAATCCTCAACAAGCGTAATCTGCGTTTTATACGCCGTATGATAAGGGACTATAAATTCAGGGCAAGCTCGGTTGAAAATACATACCGTATGTGGGACAGCGTCAGAATGGGTGAGGATAAGTACCTTTTCGCTTTCAAGGATTACGCGGACTTGAGAATAAACACCATTCATATTTACGAGCCGTGTATTTTTAAAAGCATCGCTATTGAAATGCTCTCAACCGTGGATGAAAGCAGCATTTATTACAGGGATGCAAAAAAGCTTATAAGGGCGCTTAACAAGTTTACCCAGATAGATCCCGAAAGTGTTCCCGAAGACTCGCTTCTTCGCGAATTTCTCGGCTGATAAAAACTATTATCCTAAGGAGTTGTTATTTTGGCAAAAAGAAAAAGTCAGTCGCTTTTAAACGGCGCGTTGGTGCTGCTGGTTGCGACGCTTCTTGTAAAAATAATAGGCGCGATTTATAAAATTCCGCTGTCAAATATGATAGGCACCGTCGGCAGAGGTTACTACGACGCCGCTTACAATATTTATCTGCCTATCTATACAATTTCAATGGCAGGACTTCCCGTTGCCGTTTCGAAGATGGTTTCCGAGCAGATGGCGCTCGGCCATTTCCGCGACGCAAGAATGATATTCAGGGTTTCGACAAGAATTTTCCTTATAACGGGAACTCTCGGACTTATCGTTTTGCTCATTCTCGCATACCCCTATGCGGCGCTCTCAAAGAATCTTCCGACTATTCCTGCAATTATTGCAATTGCGCCGTCGATTTTCTTCTGCTGTATAATGTCAATATTCAGGGGCTATTACGAGGGACTGCGTAAGATGACTCCCACCGCCTTTTCGGAGGTGTTTGAGGCGCTTGGCAAGCTCGTTTTCGGAATTGTGCTTGCAAAGATAGTCATTTCAAAGGGACTTTCCGATTTTAAGGCAGGCGCGGCAGTTTTCGGAAAGCAGGTTGCGGATGAATCCGAAGCGCTCTCCGCCATTTACCCTTACGCTGCGGCAGCGGCTGCTCTCGGCGTAACGCTCGGCACGGTGCTCGGCGTAATATATCTTTTTGTCCTTTATAAAATCAAGGGTGATGAAATTACAAGGGAAGAAATTGTCAATTCCCCGAAGCCCGAACAAAGCTCGGTTATTGCTAAAAATTTAATTAAATTTGCAATTCCCGTTGCGACAAGCTCGCTGATTTTTTCAATTACAAATATGATAGACTCCGTAATGGTTCAGAATCGTCTGCAGACCGCAATTGACAAGGATCTGCCGCTAATAAAAGATTTGTACGGAGCCTCGCTTCAGATGGGAAACGTACTTGATAAGGATATAAAAACCTTCCTTTTCGGCGCGTATTCGCTTTCGCTTGACTTTAAAAATCTTGTACCGAACCTTGCAATGGCGCTCGGAATCAGCGCAATTCCTGCGCTTTCAGCGGCTTGGGCGATAAAAAACAGAGATGAAATCAGAATTTCCGTTGAATCGGTTATAAGAGTTATTCTTCTCATTTCCTTCCCTGCCGGAATGGGTATGGCTGTTTTGTCCGAGCCTATTCTTTCCCTTCTCTATTCAAGGGGCTCAAGCGCTTCGGCAATTCCCATTACCGCGCCGATTCTGACCGCTTACGGCTTTACGGTTTTCATTATGGCTCTTTCAACGCCTATGACAAATATGCTTCAGGCTATCGGAAAGCCAATGGTTCCGCTTAAGGCGCTTACGGTCGGAGCTGTTTCAAAAATAATTATCAACTACGTTCTTGTCGGAATTCCGTCCGTAAATATCAACGGCGCGGTTGTCGGAACTGTAGTTTGCTATGTAATCATTCTCGGAATAAGTCTTTATTCGCTGATTAAAACCACCGGTGTAAAAATCAACGTAAAATCCGTTGCAATAAAGCCGTTTATCTGCGCGGCGGTCTGCGCGGCAGCCGCTTTCCTTTCATACTCGTTTTTCAACAAAATTCTCTCCTTCGGCTCGCCGGACAGCATTATGAATTCAAAAACGCTTGCAACCTTTATTTCAATAGGCGTTGCGGCTGTTGTTTATCTGATTTCCCTGCTTTTGATTAAAGGAATAGCAAAAGATGACATAATTATGCTTCCAAAGGGAGAAAAAATTGCTAAAACACTTGAAAAATATGGATTTATAGGTTAAAATAGAGGGGACGTGAAAAAGTGGTAACGGATTTTGAATTTAAGTCTGTTTATTCAATTGACGATTTACTTAATATTATGAAACTGCTCCGTTCACCGGAGGGTTGCCCCTGGGACAGAGAGCAGACTCACCTTTCAATTAAATCAAGTCTTATTGAAGAAACCTATGAGGTTATTGAGGCTATAAATAAGAATGACAGTGATTTGATGTGCGAGGAGCTCGGCGACGTTCTTCTTCAGGTTGTCTTTCATTCGCAGATGGCGAAGGAGGACGGGAAATTTACCTTTGAAGATGTCGTTGACGGGGTTTGCAAAAAGCTTGTTGAAAGACATCCCCACGTTTTCGGTGAGGTTAAGGCTGACACAAGTGAGCAAGTCCTCAAAAACTGGGAGGATATTAAGAATAAATCCAAAAACCGTAATACCGCTACCCAGAGTATGCTCTCCGTTCCAAGAGAGCTTCCGGCGCTTATGCGCAGCCAGAAGATTCAGAAAAAAGCGAAAAAGGTCGGCTTTGACTGGGACAGCGTTGACGGCGCTATGGATAAAATTGAGGAAGAAACGGCTGAACTGAAAAAAGCGGTTTTTGACGGTAATAAAGACGAGTGCTTTGAAGAGCTCGGAGATTTGCTTTTCTCGGTTGTAAATGTTTCAAGGTTCATCGACTGTGACGCGGAAGAAGCTCTCACAGCCGCAAGCGATAAATTCCTTTCACGCTTTTCAAAGGTTGAGGAACTGGCGTTAAACAAAGGAATTGATATGAAAAATTCATCCCTTGAAGAGCTTGATAAGCTCTGGGATGAGGTTAAACAAGGTTCTAATTAAGGTCGAAAGACCTCAAGGAATAAAAAATTTATGGAGGAAAAAAGAATGAATAAGACAGAACTCATCGCAGCAGTTGCTAAAAGCGCAAACCTTTCCAAGAAGGATGCAGACGCAGCAGTTAACGCTACTGTAGAAGCTATCACAAAGGCTCTCAAGAAGGGCGACAAGGTTCAGCTTATCGGTTTCGGCACATTTGAGGTTCGTAAAAGAGCTGCTAAGCAGGCTCGTAACCCTCAGACAGGCGCTGTAATCAAGGTTCCGGCAACAAAGGTCCCCGCATTCAAAGCTGGTTCAGCTCTTAAAGCCGCTGTTAAGAAATAATTTTTCAGCGCATACACAAAGGGAGCAAGTACTTGCTCCCTTTGTTTTTTGAAAAAGGTGAAATTTATGAGACTTGACAAATATCTTAAGGTGTCCCGTATTATCAAACGCCGTACCGTTGCCAATGAGGTGTGCGACGCGAAGCACGTCAAGGTAAACGGCAGAAGCGTTAAGGCATCCTATGACGTAAAAACGGGTGATGTAATCGAAATTACCTTCGGTTCTTCGACAACAAAATACGAGGTGCTCGCCGTTTCGGACCATGCCACAAAGGAACAGGCGTCCGAAATGTTCAGGCAAATAAAATAATCGGCAGGAAAGTCTTTCCCGCCGATTTCTTTTTATATTTTTATTTGGTTTTTGAGGCTCGTTTGAGATAAGCGATTATCTGATCCTTTTTGTCGCTTGTGCGATACAGGGCGATAAGGTTTCTCTCTTCACTTGTGAGAGCCTCGGGACTAAAACGGTCCGCGTCCTTCTCATAGTCCTTTTCAAAGGTTGAAATAACCATAGGCGCGTTTGTGAACGAGCCGAGAAGAGTGTCGGTTGTAATATTATATAACTGAGCCAATTTTACAACGTTTTCAAGTGAGGGGTATGTGCGCCCGGCTTCGTAAGCGGTATAAGCAACGCGCTTTACGCCGAGGTAGGAAGCAACCTGCTGTTGGGTAAGCTTACTTGAACAGCGGAACAGCTTAAGCTTTTCGTTAAATTTCATTATACCATTCCTCCATATTTTCCATACATATAATTTAACACAAAACGTAACAAAAAGCAACATTTTTAATTCGTTTCTTATGAACATACTATATTGACAAATATATCCGATTTTTGTTATTATATTAAAGGTTATAATAATTTCAATCCGTCGTTTTAAGGAAGTGTTCAGATGGACGGTTTATGTATGAATTGTATGAGCGAAATCGGCTCTGCAAAACAGTGCCCTTACTGCGGTTATCATACCGACTCGCCGCAGATGGCTCCGTATCTGCCTACAAAAACGGTTATAGGAACCCGTTATCTTATCGGTAAACTGCGTGACTATAACGGTGACGGCGCTACATATATGGGCTTTGACCTTGAAAGAAAAACTCCCGTGCTTATAAGGGAGTACCTTCCCGACGCAATTTCCACAAGGCGTGTGGGCGATACCTATCTTTCACCGCTTACGGGTTGCGATATGCTCTTTGCCCAGGCAAAGAGCGAGTTTACGGATATGTGGCGTAAAATCGCGCACCTGAGAAATGTTTCCGCGCTTTTCACGGTGCTTGATATGATAGAGTTCAATAACACCGTATACGTTGTTACTCAATATATTGAAAACGTCTCCCTTCGGGAATACCTTTTAAGAAGCCAGACGGGTTATATCTCCTGGGAAAAGGCGAGGGTGCTGTTTATGCCCGTGCTTTCAACTCTTGCGGCGCTTCATTCCGCAGGCGTTGTCCACGGCGGCATTTCCCCGTCAAATCTCATAGTCTGTAAGGACGGAAAGCTAAGGATTACGGGCTTCAGTATAAGGCGCGTACGCACCTCAAGGGGCGAAATTCCTGCCCAGCTTTTCCCCGGCTACGCCGCTATTGAGCAGTATTCAAACGGTGAAAATCAGGGACCCTGGACGGATATCTACGGCTTTGCGGCGGTGCTTTACAGAACTCTTATCGGTTCAACTCCGCTTGAAGCGACCTCAAGGGTTTCAAATGACCGCCTTATGGTCCCTGCAAAATTTGCGGAGGAAATCCCGGCTTATGTCATAAATGCTCTTATTAACGCATTGCAGATTTTACCCGATGACAGAACAAAGAATGTTGAACAGTTCCGCGCGGAGCTTTCCGCTTCGCCTATGGCGACAAATTCCCATCAGGCGCAGCAGCTTCGCAATAAGCCGCCAAAAAGCTCAAGTGAATATGTTCCCACCGCGTCAAGTTCGTCCAATACTGATTTCAAAAAGAACGCAATAATCGCATTTCTTGCGGTAATTCTGGTCGGCTTGCTTGCAATAGGCATTTATTACGTTGTTTCCCAAGGGAAGAAGGATCCTGAACCCGAAAGCACGGTTTCCGAATCCGCCGAAATGATTCTGGTACCTAATTTTGTCGGCAGCAGCTATCAGCGAATTGAGGGTGAATCGGCTTTCAAGGACCGCTTTAATATCAATTTTGTTGAAGAATTCAGCTCCGAGGTTGAAGCAGGTTATATTATTTCCCAGGATATTGAGGAGGGTACTCTTGTTGAAAAGGGTTCGACCATCAATATCGTTGTCAGTAAGGGCGTTGAATACGTTGACCTTCCCGATTTGAAGGGACTTCCCTATGACGATGTAAGACAAAGGCTTGAGTCACTCGGCTTTGAATGCAAAAAGGTTGAAAAGAGTAATGACGGAAGCCATATCGAGGGCGAGGTTGTATCCTTTGTTCCCGAACCGGGTAAGCAGTACGCAAAGGGCGAGCTTATTTACGTTCAGGTCTGGGGAGCGCCTCCTACAACCGAAGCGCCGTCAGAACCCGTATCAAATTAAACATAATAAAAATATAATAAAAACAAAAAGGCAGTTCGTTCTGAACTGCCTTTTATCATTGCTGTTTAAGTAGTACTAAATCAATAAATACCTTCAGCCATCATAGCCTCTGCAACCTTTTCGAAGCCTGCGATGTTTGCGCCTGCAACAAGGTTGTAGCCGAGACCGTAACGCTTTGCCGCGTCAACGGAGTTATTGAAGATATTTCTCATAGCGTCGTGAAGTCTCTGGTCAACCTCTTGCGCTGTCCAGCCGAGTCTCATTGAGTTCTGGCTCATTTCAAGACCGGATGTGCAAACGCCGCCTGCGTTAACTGCCTTTGAGGGAGCGACAACAAGACCGTTTTCCATAAGGTAAGCAAGTGCTTCGTTTGTGGTGGGCATATTTGAAACCTCAATGTAGTACTTAACGCCGTTGGCAACTATCTGCTCTGCTTCCTTCATACCTACCTCATTCTGGGTAGCGCACGGAAGCATTACGTCAGCCTTTACGCCCCAGGGCTTCTGACTCTCGAAATACTCAACGCCGAATTTTTCTGCATAAGGCTTAACTATGTTCTTGCCCGAAGCGCGAAGCTCAAGCATATAATTGATTTTCTCATCTGTTGTGATACCGTCGGGGTCGTAAACATATCCGTCGGGACCGCTAATGGTAATTGCTTTGCCGCCGAGCTCTGCAATCTTTTTAACTGCGCCCCATGCAACGTTGCCGAAGCCGGAAACCGCAAAGGTCTTTCCCTTAATGGAGTCGCCGTCGTGAGCGAATACCTCGTTTGCGTAATAGATAGCGCCGTAGCCCGTAGCCTCGGGACGGATAAGTGAACCGCCGTAGCTTAAGCCCTTACCTGTAAGAACACCGTTTTCATAGGCGTTGCGGATTCTCTTATACTGACCGAAAAGATAACCGATTTCTCTTCCGCCGACGCCCATATCACCTGCGGGAACGTCAACGTCGGGACCGATATGACGGTAAAGCTCGGTCATAAATGCCTGGCAGAAACGCATAATTTCAGCGTCACTCTTTCCTGCAGGTTCAAAGTCCGAGCCACCCTTGCCGCCGCCCATTGGAAGACCGGTAAGGCTGTTTTTGAATACCTGCTCAAAGCCGAGGAACCAGATAACGCTGGGATTAACGTTTGCCTGGAAACGAAGGCCGCCCTTATAGGGACCTATTGCAGAGTTAAACTGAACTCTGTAACCTCTGTTTGTGCGTGTAACGCCTGCGTCGTCTACCCAGGTAACTCTGAAAGAAATAAATCTGTCGGGGTTAGCCATTCTGCCGAGGATGTCATTCTTGACATATTCGGGATGAGCCTCAACAACCTTTTCAAGCGAGCCGAAAACCTCGGTAACTGTCTGAAGAAACTCGGGCTTGTCGCCGTCACGCTGCTTGACCTGTTCGATAACGCTGTTAATGTAATCGTTCATAGTAATACAACCTCCATATTTGGTGAATTATTGTTCACTTCAATATTATTATACTACTTAAAAGTGATATGTCAACAATAAATTTACATTGTAAAATCAATGAGTTTAAGGCTTTTTCTCAGGTAAATTATACCGGATATAACCGCAAAAACAGCCGTAATCCAGAGAAGGATGTTTGAAACCAAAGCAAGAGGAAAATCGCCCTTCGGATAAATGCTCTCAAGCACGGACGGAAACTCCGCCTTTGCTTCAATGAGCAGCATAATTATAATTGTAAAAACCATCTGCGAAGCCGTTTTGATTTTTCCGAAAATATTTGCAGGAATGACAACGCCCTGGGTAGAGGAGACAAGGCGAAGCGACGTTATAAGAAATTCCCTTGTGAGAATAATCATAACTATCCATACCGAGCAAAGATTCATTTCAAGAAAAGCAAGAAGCGCCGCGGTTGTAAGCATCTTGTCCGCAACCGGGTCGGCAAGCTTTCCGAAAACGGTGACCATTTCGTATTTTCTTGCAATATGACCGTCAAGAAAATCTGTAACCGAGCCGATGATAAATACAACCGTTCCCCAGAAAATATGGTGAGGTATTCCCTCAAAAAGGAATACAAAAAGGAATATCGGAGTTATGACCATTCGCGCAACGGTCAGCTTGTTCGGTAAATTCATTTAAACCACCTCGCCGATAAGTCCGTATTCGTTTACGCCCATAATTTCAACCGTGACAAACTCGCCTTCCGAAAGCTCAAAGCCGCAGGTGAAGCTGACAAGCGGGTCAATTTCGGGCGCGTCCATAACACTTCTGCCGTAGTAAACGTCGCTGTAGTCGTCATAGCCCTCAACAACGCATTCAAGTTGCTTTCCGACGTGCATATCGTTTATTTCATCCATAATTCTGTTCTGCTGTTCCATTATTATTTCACAGCGGTCCTGCTTAACCTGCTCGTCTATCTGGTCGGGGAAGGAAGCTGCAGGCGTATCCTCCTCGGCGGAATATGTAAAGCAGCCGAGTCTGTCAAAGCGCGCTTCGTTTACAAATTCGGAAAGCGTTTCAAAAGCTTCTTCCGTCTCACCCGGGAAGCCGACTATAAGCGAGGTTCTTAAAACCATGTCGGGGATTATTTCTCTTATGTGCTTAATGAGTGAAAGCAGCTTTTCCTTATTGCCGAAACGGTTCATTCTTCTGAGTATTGTTTCGTCCGCATGCTGAAGCGGAAGGTCAATATATTTAACCGCCTTTTCGCATTTCTGAATTGTATTAAGCAATTCGTCCGAAAGCCTGTCGGGATAGCAGTAAAGAATTCTTATCCACTTTATTTTTTCGATTTCATTTAACTTTTCAATAAGAAGCGGCAGCTTCTGTTCGCCGTATAAATCCTCGCCGTAACGGGTGGTGTCCTGCGCAACGACAATAAGCTCTTTAACACCCTTTTCGGCAAGAGCATTTGCTTCTTCAAGAATATCCTCAATTTTTCTTGAACGGAACTCACCGCGTATAAGCGGAATTGCGCAATAGGTGCAGTGATTTGAACACCCTTCGGCAATTTTAAGATAGGCGTAGTAGGGCGAATTGAGAAGCTCTCTTTCACCGTTCAGGGAAAGCTGATATTTGTCGGGGAAGCTTTCATATTCTTCGTTTTCGCATAGCTTATTTACAGCCGAAACTATGTCGCCGTTTGCGCCTATGCCCAATACTCCGTCTATTTCGGGAATTTCTTCCTTTAACTGCGTCTGATACCTTTCGGCAAGGCAGCCCGTGACAAGAATTTTTCCTACTATTCCGTCCTTTTTAAGCTGCGCCATATCGAGAATTGTGTCAATTGCTTCCTGCTTCGCGCTTTCAATAAAGCCGCAGGTGTTGACAATTACAACGTCACTGTCATCCGCATTTTCAAGTATTTCAAATCCGTTTTCCTTCAATTTGCCCAGAAGTATTTCACCGTCTATCTGGTTTTTCGGGCAGCCAAGGGAAATAAGACTTACTTTTTTACTCATTTTTTACTCCTTATCCTCCTCAAAGCGGCGAATGGCGGAATTTATATCGCTGTACGAATATCCCAGCCGCAAGAGAGCGTTAAAAGTCCTGCGTCTGCCTTTTTCGTCGCCTAGGTAACGGCAGTATTTCTTTTCCAATAACTCTATAATACGCTCGTCGGCGTTTTTGTCAAGCGTTAAAACCGCATTTTCGGCTGTCTGTCGGTCAATTCCGCGGTGCAAAAGCTCCTGAATAACCCTCTTTTCGGAATATCCTTTCCTTTCGCTTAAGTGCTTTGCAAGCATTTCTGCAAAATCCGCATCGTTTATGAGCTTTAATTCCTCAAGGCGTTCAACCGCCTTTTCGGCTGAAGACCTGTCGTACTTTTTTGAAACAAGCTTGTTTACCAATTCCTTTTTACCGTGCGCGCGGTAGCTTAAAAGATTCATTCCAGCGTTGAAAGCACGACGAAAACTGACCGCGCTTTCAAGCGCAGCCAGTTCTTCTTCGTCAATTTCTTTTAACTTGTGCCATTTTTCGGAGTACCAGTAGTTGCCGTCCACAGTATAACGGTATTCGTCGTCAATATAAATGTGGACCTTACCGCGGTTACCGTCTTTAACACTTAATTTCATTCGTCGTCAACAGCAATGTCAAGTTTTGCCTTTGCGGCAGCCTTTGTTGTCGGTTCAATAGGCGGTTCTGCCGGAGCAGGCGCAACCGGAGCGCTTTTCTTTGAATGAAGCTCGGCTTCTTCCTTAATCTTTTCGCGAATCTGCTTTTCAACCTCGTCCGCAAGGGCAGGATTTTCCTTGAAAAGGGTTTTGACATTGTCTCTGCCCTGGCCGAGTCTTTCCTCACCGTAGGAGAACCACGCGCCGCTCTTCTGGACTATGCCGTACTTAACGCCCAGGTCAACTAATTCGCCGACCTTTGAGATACCCTCGCCGTACATAATGTCAAATTCAGCCTCTTTAAAGGGAGGAGCAACCTTATTTTTAACAATTTTTGCCCTCGTTCTTGAACCGATAAATTCGTTTCCGGGAGCCTTGAGCTGTTCGATTTTACGAACGTCAATGCGCATTGTTGAGAAGAATTTAAGCGCTCTGCCGCCCGTCGTGACCTCGGGATTACCGTAGATTACGCCGATTTTTTCACGAAGCTGGTTTATAAAGATAACAACAGTGTTTGATTTTGCAATAGCGCCTGCAAGCTTTCTTAAAGCCTGGGACATAAGTCGCGCGTGCTGACCGACATGATTATCGCCCATATCGCCTTCAATTTCAGCCTTCGGAACAAGTGCTGCAACCGAGTCTACAACGATAATGTCAATTGCGCCCGAACGCGCAAGAGCTTCCGTAATTTCAAGAGCCTGTTCGCCGTCATCGGGCTGGGAAACAAGAAGCGAGTCAGTATCAACGCCGAGGTTTTTTGCGTAAATGGGGTCAAGAGCGTGCTCTGCGTCAATGAAAGCCGCTTCGCCGCCGAGTTTTTGAGCCTGGGCTACAACGTGAAGCGCAAGCGTTGTTTTACCCGAGCTTTCCGGACCGTAGATTTCAATAATTCTGCCTCTGGGAAGACCGCCGATGCCCGTTGCGGCGTCAAGCGAAATCGAGCCTGTTGAAATAGCCTCAATGTTCAGGGCAGTGCTGTCGCCAAGGCGCATAATAGTACCTTTACCGTAAGCCTTTTCAAGTTGAAGTAATGCTGTTTCCAATGCTTTTTTCTTATCTGCCATTTAACATAAACCTCCATAAAGGAATTTTTAACGAAATATCAAACCGAACTTTTGTTCGACAATGTCATTATATAATATCGGAAATAAAAATGCAACAGTTTTTTTCAAAAAAATCAATATTTGGTAGAAAAATCGGACACTAAATATTATACCATACAATTATAGTAAAAACAAACTCAAAAATATTAAAAAAACACTTGCAATTTGAAAAAGAATCTGTTAGAATATCGTCTGTTACTTTAGAAACCCTTGAAGGAGGTGCCACAAATGGCAAAATGTGAGTTTTGCGGCAAGGATGTTAAATTCGGTATTAAGGTTTCTCACTCACACAGAAGGTCAAACAGAACCTGGAAACCCAATGTTAAAAGAGTTAAGGCTATAGTTGACGGCTCTCCGAAGAGAGTTTACGCCTGCACACGTTGCCTTCGTTCGGGCAAGGTTACAAGAGCTAACTGATTAAATTTAATTAAACATCCAAAGCGGTGCTGATTATCAGCACCGCTTTTGTCTTTTTATTTTTCTTTTCGCCCGAGAAGAAAATCAGTGCTTACCTTATAATAGTCGGCAAGCTTAATAAGAAGATGGACGGGAATTTCGCGTTTGCCTGTCTCGTAATTACTGTAAACGCGCTGGTCAATGCAAAGAAAGGCGGCTATTTCCTTTTGCTTTAAATCGTGGTCCTCACGCATATCCTTTATCCGACGGTAGTAATACATAAATTATCACCTCGGAATGATTTTATATTACTATCAAATAATAGTATTGACAATACTATCAATTGATAGTAAAATAACAATTGAAAGAGTTTATTTTATTGTCATTCCGAGCGAAGCAAAGAATCTCAACTTAAAAAAGCCTTCCCCTTGAGGGGTGACTCCCCACAGTGTGGGGAGATGTCACGAAGTG